>JAIPEE010000003.1 GCA_021737275.1 Desulfobacterales bacterium | reverse complement strand
AAAATTAGACTAAAGCATTACTCTATCAGAACAGAGCAGGCCTATACCGGCTGGGTTAAAAGGTTCATACTGTTTCATGATAAGAGGCATCCCAATACTATGGGTGTTCCTGAAATTGAGAAATTTTTGACCCATCTTGCGAAGGAATGCAATGTTTCAGCCTCTACTCAAAATCAGGCATTTAATGCATTGCTTTTTATGTATAAAGAAGTTCTTGATATGGAACTGACGGATAGAATAAACGCCGTGAGAGCTAAAAAACCTATTTTGGTTCCTACTGTTATGACACCGGAAGAGGCTATAAACGTTATCCGGATGTTGTCAGGTGAACATCAATTGATGGGGTGGATCCTTTATGGTAGTGGATTACGATTGATTGAATGCGTCAGGCTAAGAGTTAAAGACATTGATTTCGGGATGAACCAGATTATTGTCCGCAATGGTAAGGGGGCAAAGGACAGAATAACGATATTGCCGGATGTAATCAAAAATGATCTTTGCGAACACCTTAAGCGCGTAAAAGCAGTACATGATATGGATATAAATAAAGGTTACGGATCTGTTTTTTTGCCGAATGCACTTGAACGGAAATTACCTAATGCCGGTCGGGATTGGATATGGCAATATATTTTTCCTTCCAAAAGTATTTCAAAAGATCCTCGATCAGGTGATATGAGACGCCACCATGTTCATGAAACCTGTCTTCAAAAGGCAGTAAAAAAAGCTGTCCGTTTGGCCGGTATAAAAAAGCAGGCCAGTTGCCATACTTTTCGCCATAGTTTTGCAACACATCTTCTTGAGTCCGGATATGATATAAGAACGGTACAGGAGCTTCTGGGACATAAGGATGTAAATACCACCATGATTTATACGCATGTATTAAATCGGGGCGGCGGTGGGGTGATAAGTCCCGCAGATAAGGTATGGAATCCAAAAAATATTGCGACAAAAGGGTTATAATGAACTAATTCATTATAGTCACATTTGCAGTAATATATATTTGCAATGTCAGATTGGGGGTATCCCATAAGAAATGGCAGCGGTGGCCAATTTGTCGGCCCTTTCGTTTTCAGGAATACCGGCATGGCCTTTTACTTTTATGAATTTGATGTCTTTAAATTTTGAAATCAGTTTTTTTATGTCAGAAATGAGTGCCCGGTTTTTTTGGGCTTTCCATCCAAGCGTCAGGACGCCAAACGCATAACTGCTGTCCGTATAAACCCTGACCGGAATATTTTTTTTTCTTAATGCAAGAAGACCTTCTCTTATCGCTTCCAGTTCTGCAATGTTATTGGTCGCCTCGCCAATAAACTTTGAAATTTCCTTTTCCCTGTCCCCAAAACGAAGCATTACGCCGATGCCTGAGGGGCCGGGGTTCCCTGAAGAGGCCCCGTCCGTATAGATGAGCACGGCATTATCGGGGACAGGTTCATCATCCGTTTCAACCGGCGGAGGCGTTTTCTTTTTTGGCACCTTTGGCGCTGTTCCTTTAACGGAAGCGACACCGGATTCGGTTTTATCATCAGGCAGCGGCGTTATACTCTTTTCATGAATCCAGTATTCATGGTCCTGATTGAGCTGGTACTTGATAAGAACCTTTCCGTTTTGAACGTCCGGCTTCCCATCAGGTCCGGTTGCCACCCAGACCTTGTTTTTATTAAACCGCATGCGTATGAAGTTTTGTTCCTGATCACTCATATAAGTAATACCTGCTGCTTAATTCTTTAAAGTTTTCCGATTCACAATTCCAGGATTTGATTAAGCCGGTTATATCGCCACTGCCTTCAATACATTCACGTACAGCCGCATCCCCGGTTATTAAATCTATTGGAAGTTTTTCAAGCTCATACTCATAGGGCGGCTGTTTCCATTGAAACCTGTCTTTATGATGCCGGTATATACTGCTTAGTAATTCAAGGGAAAGCTTGTAAGGTCCGTATCTGGAAAAATTATTAATATGAATCTGAAAACCATTGCAGGGGTGCCCGGCCCATTTGTTTGATGTGGGCTCAAAAACGGTTTTTCTTAATGTAACACCTTCAAGCGTTTCAGGGTGAATATCTTTTAAAATTGCATTCTGATCAATAAATGGTGCGCCAAATTGTTCAAACGGTAATGTAGTGCCGCGTCCTTCGGAAACGTTCGTACCTTCCCATATTACCTGACCGGGATAAACCAGCGCGGATGATGGGGTCGGCAGATTGGGAGACGGCAGTACCCATGGAAGTTTTGTGTCAGAAAAAACCATTTTTCTTTTCCATCCTGACATGGGAATTACTTCAAGGCTGCATCCAATGTTGAAATGAGTGTTAAACAGCTTTGCAATTTCGCCGATTGTCAACCCGTGGCGCATGGGGATCGGGAAGCGGCCCACAAAGGATGTCAGTTCCGGTTTCAGACAGTTTCCTTCAACCGTTATGCCGTTAACCGGATTAGGACGATCCAGTATAATTATTTTTTTATTATATTTTTTTGCGGACTCAAGGCAGTAAGAGAGTGTATAGATAAAGGTATAGACACGTGTGCCGACATCCTGCAGATCAATAACAAGTGTGTCGATATAATCAAACATCTCTTCTGTGGGCACACGGGTATCTCCATAAAGGCTGAAAACAGGCAGCCCTGTGGCCGGATCTGTTATACTGCCCGACTCAACCATGTTATCCTGTTTTTCAGAAAAAAAACCATGTTGTGGAGAAAAGAGGGCCGTTAGCTTTCCTGAAAATATTTTACTGAACAATTTACTTGCATGACGAAGGGTATGATCAACAGATGCAGGATTGCACAACAGGCCGATTCTGTTGTTTTTTGATACCTGTTTAAAAGGATCGCTACAAAATATTTCAAGTCCGGTTTTAACTGGTGGCATTATTTAATTTCTTTAATGGTTTGTTAATATAACCGGAACCACGCTGTATCATGATTCCGGCTATAAAAATGACTTAAATATATCCCTTTTGCCCAAGGTAAAGAAGAATCTCCTGGGCAGCCTCGTCCGGACTCATTTCAGTGGTATCAATCCTGATTTCAGGATTTTCAGGGATTTCATATGGATCATCTATACCGGTAAAGCCTTTTATCTGACCCGCCCTGGCCTTGGCATACATTCCTTTCCGGTCCCTTTTTTCACACTCTTCAATTGACGTTGCAACATGCACTTCAATGAAACCGCCATATGCTTCTATTGTATCTCTTACTTCGCTTCTGGTTCGTTCATAAGGCGCAATTGGTGCACAGATTGCAATACCGCGGTTCTTTGTAATTTCACTGGCGACAAACCCGATACGCAATACATTGATATCGCGATGTTCCTTTGAAAAATTCAGTTCACTTGACAGGTTCTGACGGACAATATCACCATCAAGCAGTGTTACCGGCCGGTCCCCAAGTTCAAGAAAGCGCGAGTAAAGCACCTTTGCAACGGTTGATTTACCGGCACCGGAAAGGCCTGTGCAGAAGATGGTAAAGCCCTGCCCGTCCGGAGCGGGGTAGCCCTTTCGAAGTTCACGAACGACCTCCGGAAAAGTTGCCCATTCAGGAACATTTTTTCCTGCCTTTATCCGTTTCCTGATATCCGAGCCGGTAAGTGAAATGGTTTGTGTTCCGGGGGGTACTGCATTTTTAGGCCTATGCTCATCTTCAAACGGCAGATAGACAATTTCATCAAAGGTAATAATTTCCAGCGCCAGTTCTTCGCTGAATTTTTCAGCAAGATTATGAGCGTCATATGTACCATAAAATCGTTTGCCATGTTGATCCGTTCCCGGGCTGGCATGATCATTACCTATAATAAAATGGGTGCAGCCGAAGTTTTTGGCAATAATTGCATGGAGAAGTGCTTCCCGGGGGCCGGCCATCCGCATGGACAACGGTAACAGGTTCAGGATAAATGAGTCCGGCGGATAATGCCTGGTGACTTCACGGTAACACCTTACACGGGTATAATGGTCAAAATCACCCGGTTTGGCCATACCGGTATTGGGCAGCAGCAAAAGGTTTGCTTTTGCCTGCTGCATAGCCTTTATCGTAAGTTCAAACTGGGGGCGATGTATCGGATTTCGGGTCTGAAATCCGACAACCCGTTTCCACCCCATTTTCTTGTAGGTTTTTCTTATGTCTTCAGGTGTCTGTCTGAATCGTTTGAAGTCAAAATGAAGCGGTACACTCAACACATCAATTTTTCCACCAATATAATAGTCTCCCAACTGGTGAAAGAGGTAAAAAACACCCGGGTGATGGGTGTCAGTGGTCCCGTATAGTTTTTCAGCCTCTCTTTTTTTATCTACTTTCCATTTGTCTTCTATGGTCATGATGGCCAGAAGAAAGCCCTCCTGGTCGCGGAGGCCGACCCGGCGGCCGATTTCCAGTTTTTCAGCTATTGTGGAAGATATATCCAGACAGATGGGTACGGGCCATAATATACCGTTTGAAAGGCGCATATCTTCAATAACGGTATTGTAATTCTTTTGCGTCATAAAACCATCAAGCGGTGAGAAGACACCGGTGGCAAGAAGTTCAAGGTCACACTGCTGTCTTTCGTTAAGCGCAATATCCACAAGTTCAAGTGCAACCTTTTTCAGTTCACTGATTTTCTCAGTGGTACAAATCAGATTATTAAGTTTGCCGCCATGTGGTTCAATTCTTTCAACGCTGGTCATGAATAAACTGCCTCCTGAATAGTTAAAAAACCTTTATAATAAATATTGAAAAGATTTCAATTAAATTTATTTGTTTATGAAAAAAGGAGCTTACGGTTTGTTTGGGGAAGTCCTTAAGTCCTTCCAATTATAATTATCCCGGATATATTGCAGGATTATAGTCGATTCCGTAAATTCTATTCCGTCAATCCGGTTGATCTTATTCGTAATCAGCTCGTTCAGTTCAATAATATCTTTTACGGTAAAGTCCGCTTCAAATTCAAATGCGCCGGTAGTAAGGGCAATATAATCAAGTTCCCTGATTTTTTTGAGTTCTTCAATAATCGAGTCCGTCTTTTTTATATCTGCCTTCATCTTTATATTGCCGGCAATGCCCTGTCCCATTTTTGCCTGGTTTGTAATGGCCACAACCTGAATATACTCTTCATCAATGAGGTGTTTTAAACGGTTTCTTACTGTTGCCTCGGAAAGATTAACCTTTTTGGCAATTTCCGTATTGGGCATTCTGCCGTTTTCCTTAAGTAAATCAATAATCTTATGATCTGTTGAATCAATTGAATGGCTCATGTACACCTCACCGCTTTTTAAATTGGGAACATCTGGAGCTCCATGTATCTGTTTAATATAATTCATATAACATAAAGTATAATACAACGCTACGAAAAAAATGTGCTGAACTGCGATAATCGAATATGGGCATGGCCGGATGTTGAATCTGTTATACAAGACTATAAACATAAATTTGATAATCGAAGTTTAATATTTTTATACCGTTGTTATTCGAAAAAATAAGTTGACATTCGAGATAAAAAAGACTATTAGCTGCGATAAAGATTATTTTAAGCAAAATATCTAAATAGAGGGCGCCATGTTTATTTACAGTTTCAATACCGTCAGCTTTAAAAACAGATTTTTTCAGAGATGTAAAAAAATATTATAAGAGGTGATAAGATGAATTTTACAGGAAAAAAGATTTTAATTACAGGCTCTTCACGCGGTATTGGATATGCAACGGCAAAACTGTTTTTAGAGGCAGGTGCGCATGTGGCCGTAAACGGCAGAACACAAGACTCAACAAACCGTGCAATAAATCAGCTTGGTAGGAGTGAACAACTTGTAGCTGCACCAGGTGATGTCAGTCATGTACAAGGGTGTGAATCACTTGTAAAAGCTGCAATTGCCGACCTGGGGGGGCTTGATATTTTAGTTAACTCAGCAGGTGTCGCGTTTGAGGCAAATATAAAAGAAACAGATGAAAAAATTTGGGATCAGACACTGAACATTAATCTTAAAGGAACATTCTTTTGTTCACGGGCAGCACAGGATGCACTCCTTGCCGGCAAGGGCAATATCGTCAATATCGCTTCAGATGCCGGCCTTATCGGAGATCCTTCACTGATCGCTTACTGTGCGTCTAAAGGCGGCGTAGTGAATATGACACGCGCAATGTCTCTGGACCTGGCACCTGATGTACGTGTGAACTGTGTTTGCCCCGGTTATGTCGATACGGATATGGTCCGGAAAGATTTTATTGAAAATACACCTGATCCGGTTGCTGCTGAACAGGCGCTTGTTAATTATGCGCCTTTAAAGCGATTGGCAACACCAGAAGAAATTGCTACGGCTATTGCCTATCTTGCATCCGGAGATGCGCGATTTATTACCGGGACTGCGCTGACCATAGATGGCGGTGGTGTAGCCGCATAAGCGTATTTTGATAAATACCCTGAAGATATATCTTAAAGTTCAGTTTAAACAGATGATACGAAAGCACAGGAGATGAAAATGAGATTTAAAGATAAAGCTGTTCTCGTAACAGGTGGTGCTTCCGGAATTGGTCTGGCATCTGTGAAAGCTTTTGCTGAAGAAGGAGCAAACGTCATGTTTTCTGATATTTCGGAAGAAAATGGACGTAAAGCTCTAAAACTCATGAAAGAAGCCGGGTACGATGTTCTGTTTATTAAGGGCGATGTCTCTTCTGAAAAAGATGTAATAAATATGATTGGTGAAACCGTATCTCATTTCGGAAAACTGGATGTCATTTTCAACAATGCCGGTATTTTTATTAAAGGTAAAATTCATGAAGTATCCATAGATGAGTGGGAGCGTACCATCAGTATTAATTTAAAAAGTGTTTTTTTAGGTTCCAAATATGCCATTTGTCAGATGAGAAAACAGGGCGGTGGTGTGATTGTGAATAATTCGTCATGCGCCGGTATTGTTGGTGATATCGATGCCGCTTCATACTGTGCTTCAAAAGGTGGTGTTGCCTTGCTTACCAAATCAATTGCCATTGATTATGCTACTGAAAATATCAGGGCCAATGCAATTTGTTGTGGAGAGATTGATACACAGATGACGGTTTACGAAGCAGGTGTATATGGAAAGCCTCTTGATAAATACAAAAATGAAATGGCTAAATATCATCCCATGAATAGAATCGGTAAACCGGAAGAGGTAGCACGGGCTGTACTCTTTCTGGCTTCTGATGATGCGAGCTTTATTACCGGCACACTTCTTTCTGTGGATGGGGGACTCACAGCCATGTAAGGATTTAGTGATTCAAAATACGTTAATATATTATATAAAAAATATAAGGAGATAATGATGAAATTAGGATTAAACTTTCTTTCAGAAGATGAAAAACAGAGAATTCATAAAGACAGTATCAAGATTTTATCAGAGGTGGGCGTCAAGTTTATGAGTGACAAGGCGCTTAAGGTTCTTGCTGATAATGGTGCCAAAGTTGATAAGGATTCCCGTGTGGCACTGATACCTGAGGAGATGGTTACACAGGCGCTTTCAACAGCACCCAACGCATTTGTATTAGGCGCACGAAATCCTGAATTTGATTTTCAGATGCCGTCTTCCTATACGGGTTATACATTGGATGGTGCGGCAACATTTGCAATCGATTTTGAAACCGGTGAGCGGCGAAATGCCCTGACAAGTGATATGATTGCCAGTCTGAAGATTTTTGAAGAACTGCCGCTCGGCACAGTGGTATGGCCCAACGTCCATTGTGATGATATGGATCAGGGAAACTATAATGAAGTTCGCCCTTCATTTGTTTCACTCATAAACTCATCCAAACATATTCAGAATGAACTTCACCGCCCTGAAGAGGTACCGTTTATGATTGAGGGCCTTTCAGCAATTCTGGGAAGTGAAGATGCGGTTAAGGAGAGAAAAATATTTTCCGTATGTTATTGTACCATTCCGCCGTTAACCCATGACGGTGAAATGTGTGATACCTATCTGGAACTGGCGAAATTTCATGTTCCGATTCTGCCTTATCCAATGCCGGCTGCCGGTTCAACCGGCCCGGCAAGTTTATACAGTGATATCGCTGTTGCCAATGCTGAAAGCCTTTCAGCTCTTGTACTGTTTCAGATGGCCGTACCGGGTACGCCTATTATATATGGGCATGCCGCCGGTATTACCAACTTCAGGCTGGGCACCTTTATTGAGGGTGCACCTGAAACGACGCTGATCAATGGCGCACTGGGTGAAATGGCGCATTTTTACAATCTTCCCAATACACAGGGAGGTTGTCTGAGCGATGCCAAGGTCGCAGGTCCGCAGGCTATTATGGAAAAGGCGCTTGGAACCCTGCCATTAGTACTAAGCGGCGTAGATGTTATCAATGGCATTGGCGAAGTGGATGCCAGCCAGTTGCTGATACTGGAGCAAATCATCGTTGATAATGAGATTGCGTTAATGTGCAAGCGAATAAAAGACGGCATTAATGTTTCCGATGCAAAAGATTACTATAATGATGTAGCTCAGGTAGGTGCCGGCGGGCATTTCCTGATGCAGCCAAGCACGATGAAAGAGTGCCGCAGTGATGAATTTTTCCAGCCGGAACTGTGCGACAGAAATACCTTTGAACAGTGGGCGGAGCTGGGAAATCCCAACATCTACGGTAAGGCCCGTGAAAAAGTTAAAGAGATCCTTGCCGGGCCGCAGAAAAACCCGCTGCCGGATGATGTAATCGGCAAGCTGGAAGAAATTCAAAGAAAGGCTGATGAGGCATTGTCTCATTAATATATAGTAAGGAAAATCATGAAAACACATTTGCAGGTTTTATCAAAAGAAGAGTGTGACAAAATACATGAGCGGACGCTTTACGTGTTATCCCACGTGGGTGTCAAGGTGGATACGGCAAAGGGGCGGGCTTTTTTGAAAAAAGCCGGTGCCGATGTTGACGAAAACACACATATCGTAAAAATATCGCCGGACCTGGTTGAGTCATCTTTAAAGCAGGTTCCCAGAGATTTAACGCTGGGTGCCAGGAGATCCGGTGCGGATCTTAAAATGAATAACGGTAACTGTGTGCTTTGCATGGATGGTGAGGCTTCAGTGATTATTGACCGGAAAACCGGTGAGCGTCGTCCTTCAACGTTTAATGACTGGCTTGAAGGAACCCGAATTGGTGATGCCATTGATGACTTTGGTATGTACTGGGGTTTGTGTGAGGCAACAGACAAAGAGGACACAGTCGGAAATTATGTAAATCATCTCCGGTATCTGTTTGGCAATTTTTCCAAACATGTTCAGGATCCGTTTGATACAGCCGATAAGGCGCTATGGCTGCTGGAAGTGCTTCAGGTTATATTTGGCGATAAGGAAGCAATTAAAAAGCATCATCCGTTTTCCTTTCTGCTATGTCCCCAGTCACCGCTGATGATTGATGAGCAATATACAGATGCATATCTTGAGCTTTTGGGATGGGATATACCGGTTGCGATTATGCCCATGATGCTCATGGGTGCAACATCTCCGGGCAGTATGGTCTCTACTATTGTTCAGGGAAACAGTGAGGTGATGGCCATGATCTGCCTGTTGCAGGCTGCATCGCCGGGGTTGCCGGTTTTGTATGCACCCATTTTATCCATTATGGATCCGCGAACAGGCCGTTTATATGCCGGTGCCATAGAAAACTCGATCATGAGCTCGGCACAGGTTGAGATGGGGCGTTATTACGGGCTGCCTGTTGAAGGCACAGCCTATAATACAGATCAATATGAACCTTCAATTCAGGCCGGTTACGAAAGGGCATTAAATGGTATTTTGCCCACATTATCCTGGCCGGATATTATGATAGCGCCGGGGCTGCTGGGCGGTTCCATGGTAATGAGCCTTGAGCAGATGATAATTGATATCGAAATATTCAGACTCAGCAAACATGCGCGCCGGGGTGTTGTAACGGATGATGATAACTGGCTTGAGGATGTTATTGCTAAAACCGGGCCCGGCGGCAATTATCTGATGGAGATGTCTACAGCAAAAGCAATTCGCAGTGGAGAATGGTATGTCAGTGATTTCGGCATGCATGATTCTTACGAAAACTGGATAGCTGCAGGTAAAAAACCCCTTATGGAAGAGGCAGCGGAAAAGGTAGCGGATCTTTTAAATAATTATGAACCGATGCCGTTTACGGATGATCAGAACGGAGAGCTGGATAAGATACAAAAGCGGGCGGAACAAAATTCATAATCCACCCCGGTTGGTTAAAATTTCTTAAACAAGTGTCTGTTTCAGAAAACTGAAACAGATGCTGAAAAATAATATATAATGAGGAGGGCGTATGTCAGTACAGGATATTTTTAATGCAATAAATGAATTTAGAGATACGGAAATTGTTAATCTGGTTCAGGCTGAAGTTGATGCCGGTACGGATATCTCGGAAATTTTAGATAACGGCCTGATCGGGGCCATGGATGAAGTCGGTAAAAAATTTGGTGAGGGCCTGCTTTTTGTTCCTGAAATGCTGATGGCGGCCCAGACCATGAAAGCCGGACTCGAAGTCATTCGGCCACTTCTGGCCGATTCAGATACAAAACCGAGAGGTACGGTTATTATAGGAACCGTAAAGGGTGACCTTCACGATATTGGAAAGAACCTTGTTGCCATGATGTTGGAAGGCGCCGGTTTTACAATTATTGATCTGGGTGTTGATGTTGAACCGCAGGCATTTTTTGATGCAGCAAAAGAAAACAGTGCAGAGCTGGTTGCCATGTCAGCGCTTTTGACGACAACCATGCCGGCCATGGAAGAAGCGGTAAAGCTTATCAAGGATGCCGGTCTTCCAACAAAAATGGTTATTGGCGGTGCCCCGGTTACCCAGGCGTATGCAGATAAAATCAGCGCAGATGGTTATAGTGCCGATGCACCGGGAGCTGTTGAACTGGCAAGAAGCCTTATACCCGGGGATTAATTATTTCTTAACCCGAATAAACCGTATCAGGTTGTGCAGCGGTTTGAATTTTTACCGCTGTTACCCTTGCTAACTCATCCTGAGAAATAGTTTGATAACGGTTTTAGCAAATCTCCTTATTGAGCTTACGATGAAATGCCTGTCTTTTTTAGACAGGCGTTTCACGTTAATAACAGAAAAAAATGAAAGCTTGATCAAGCTTTAAATTTACTATTTAATAATATTCATATTGAATCTGCAGTAATTTAAAAATGTCATTTCAGGATTGGGAAAAATGAATAAACCTTTGCAACGTATCACACAAACGATACCTGTCAGTTGCAATAAAGATTGTGGTGCCGGGTGCCCGCTGCTGGCACATGTAAGGGCCGGCAGGATTATAAAAATAACTAATAATCCGGCCGGCACACCCTATATGAAAGGTTGCAGCAAGGGGTATCAGGCTATGCAGGCAGCATATGCGCCGGACAGATTGTTAAAACCGATGATCAGGACCGGCCCGAGAGGTTCCGGTGATTTTAAAACGGTGTCATGGGATGAGGCACTTGACCATGCTGCATCAGGTTTACGCCTCATAAAAGAGACGTATGGGCGAGATTCAATAATATTTCTCGGCGGCAGTGGATCATGCAGAGGTGCTTTACATAACACGAGCAGCTTGACAAACCGGTTTTTAAATATGCTTGGCAGCAATGTGAAACTGTATGGCAATTACAGCTCTTCGGCATCTGATTTTGTGACACCTTTTGTCTTTGGTACACTTGAAGTGGGAATTGATGCCGGAACATTACAGCATTCCGAACTGATTATTTTGTGGGGCGCCAATATTATGGATACACGGTTCGGGTGCGAATATCCGACTCGAATCAGGGAAGCCGCAAATAAGGGTGTTCCTGTTATTGTTATTGATCCCAGGAAATCCAATACGGTCAAACTGCCCCATGCCCAATGGGTTCAGATTCGCCCCGGTACTGATACGGCGATGATGGCTGCCGTTTTATACGAACTGATCGGAAATGATCAGGTTGATTATCCGTACCTTGAAAAGTACTGTATCGGATTTAACCGGGTAAAAAATTACATTCTCGGTTCAGATGATAACCGGCCCAAAACGCCCGAATGGGCAGAACAAATTTGCGGTACACCTGCCGGCATTATTAAAAAATTAGCTGAAATGTACGGCAACGCCAAACCGGCAGCACTCATTCCCGGCCTCTCCATCCAGCGAAATATTGGTGGTGAAGAGGCGATGCGCATGGCCATGGTACTTCAGGCCGCAACCGGTAATATCGGTAAGATGGGTGGCGCATCCGGTGGCTGCCTCTGGGATGGTCTGCCGGTTCCGGAATGTGGTGAAATGGATACGGCGGATATACCGGGAGATTTGTTTATCCCCGAATACCGCTGGCCCGATGCCATTCTTGAAGGTAAGGAAGGCGGACATCCTGTTGATATAAAAGCAATCTATAATGTGGGGGGTAACTATCTTTCACAGGGAAGTGATATCAATAAAAATATCCGGGCCTTTAATAAGGTTGAGTTCTCAGTTTGTCATGAACAGTTTATGACGCCCACAGCCAAACACTGTGATGTTATCCTGCCGGCATCTTTTTTTCTGGAAAGGGAAGATATCCTTTTCCCGGGTATGAACTATCTTTTTTATTCAGGTAAAGCCATAGATCCGCCGGACAGTGTGAAGGATGATTATGATATATTCTGCGAGCTTTCTGACCGTCTGGGATTTCCGGATAAATATTCAGAAGGAAAAACATCATCACAATGGATTGAGCAATTTATTGCTGAATCAGAAATTGCAGATGTTGAGCAGTTTAAGCAAACAGGCGTTTACAGCGGAAAAGATCAGATGAGAATCGGTTTGTCAGATTTTTTTGCCGACCCTTTAAAAAATCCCCTTAAAACGCCTTCCGGTAAAATTGAGCTGGCTTCTGAAAACTATGCTAAAACCGGTTTCCCGGCTATTCCCACATACAGGGGAATGGCGGACGAAGATAAATACCCATTGAGAATGATTACGCCCAGTTCACTGCACCGTATCAACTCTTCATATTGTAATATTCAATGGTTTAAAGACCGCGAAACCCAGGCTTTGTGGATGAATATTTCAGATGCTGAAAAAAGAGGGATAACGAATGGCGAGGTGGTGTCGGTCTGGAATTCTTGTGGGAAAATACGGATTCCTGCAAGTGTTTCAGAAGATATTATGCCGGGCGTTGTCTGTCTGATTCAGGGATTCTGGCCGGATATTGATGACGATGGAACTGATAGGGCCGGTGCTGCCAACATGCTTACCTCGACGGAACCCACAGAACCCTGCATGGGATCAAGGACGCATTCGGTGACGGTTGAGGTCGGCCTGGCGAAATCGGATTGAAAGCGTATTTTATTACTTACATCATCAGATACAAACCGGTTTGAAAAGTGTAAGCATTTTTAAAAAATTAGTCAAAAATTAGGCGAATGTTATTAGTTTATTTACACGGCCTGTCATAAAATTAATCCGGAAAAAATTATCCGGAAGATCATTCGGGATAAACAGGTTAAATCCTGTTTGACCTATATTCGTTACGATATTCCTATCATCTATTTTTAGACGTATCCTTAACTTATTTATTACAGGAGTATTTATGGCCAGAGATCCCTATTTTGATATTTTGTTCGAGCCCGTTAAAATTGGTCCGGTTACAACAAAAAACAGATTTTACCAGGTACCTCACTGCTCCGGTATGGGTTATAGAATGCCCAATACACTTGCGGCCATGAGGGGTATGAAGGCAGAAGGCGGGTGGGGTGTTGTCAATACGGAATACTGTTCCATTCATCCGACATCAGATGATATGCCATACCCTCATGCCAGTATCTGGGATGATGCGGATATTGCTGCAAATGCCCTGATGGTTGAAAAAGTCCATGAATATGGTGCACTGGCAGGAATTCAATTATGGCATGGCGGTGATAAGGTTGCCAATTTGTATTCTCGTGAAGCGCCTGTTGGTGCACAGAGCAGACCGGCGATGTATAATGACCCGGTCCAAAGCCGTGTGCTTGGAAAATCTGATATAAAAGAGATCCGGAGATGGTTTGTAGCGGCGGCAAGACGCGCTAAAACGGCCGGATTTGATATTATCTATGTATACGCCACACACACCTACCTGGTTTCCAGTTTTTTATCTTCCAGCATGAATTTTCGGACAGATGAATATGGCGGTTCAGTTGAAAACAGAGTGCGTTTGCTTCGTGAACTGATTGAAGAGGTAAAGAATGCGGTTGGCGATACGTGTGCTGTTGTTGTTCGGTTTTGTGCCGATGACGGGAGTGATGCCGATGGGCTGGTGCGGGTTGAGGAACAAAAAGAGATGCTGGGCATACTGGCGGAACTGCCGGATCTCTGGGATCTGACGGTTAGAGATTATTCTTTTGAAATGGGTACCTCCCGGTTTGTAAAGGAAGGTGCACTTGAAAACTATGTTTCTTATGTCAAAACCATCACTTCAAAGCCTGTCGTATGTGTAGGGCGGTTTACATCACCCAATACAATGGTGGCGCAGGTAAAAAACGGTATTGTGGATTTGATCGGTGCCGCGCGCCCTTCCATTGCTGATCCGTTTCTGCCCGATAAAATTAATGAGGGACGCCAGGATGAAATCAGGGAGTGTATCGGCTGTAATCTATGTTATGCAAATGATAACCGCGGTGCACCGATTCGATGTTCACAAAACCCGACAGTTGGTGAAGAGTGGCGTCGGGGATGGCACCCTGAAAAAATAGCACCTAAAAAATCAGACGATGATATTTTAATCGTCGGTGCCGGGCCGGCCGGTATGGAGGCGGCTGTTTCACTGGGGAAACGCGGGTATCATGTTACCCTGGCAGAAGCAACACGGGATCTGGGCGGCCGGGTTTCCAGAGAGTCGCGACTTCCAACGCTCAGCGAATGGAACAGGATCTATGAATATCGACTCATCCAGCTTCAGAAACTGAATAATGTCGATGTGTTCCGTGAAAGCAACATGACAGCAGATAACATTCTGGAAACGGAAATTGCTCATGTCGTTTTTGCAACCGGATCATTCTGGCGCAAGGATGGTTTTGGTTTGTGGAACAGCCACCCTATAGATCCGGAAATTTCAAAAGAAAAGGTTTTTACACCTGATGATATTATGAATGATCATTACCCGGCCGGCAGAGTAATGGTTTTTGATGATGATCATTATTACATGGGAAGTGTGATTGCTGAAAAACTGGTTGAGAAAGGATGTCAGGTTGATCTGGTAACAACCTTCAGTAAGGTCTCTGCCTGGACACAGCATACCGTAGAGCAGTTCAGGATTCAGGCAAGGATGATAGATTTGGGCGTGAACATTATTTCTTCACGAAATCTGACGGCATTTGATGGTAACAGGGTTATGCTTGAATGTGTTTACACAGGGCGTGAAGAAGAGTTTCAGGTTGACGGCCTTGTTTTGATAACAGCCCGGGCTCCGAACGATGGCCTCTATCATGAACTGGCATCTAAGGCGGATGCATTATCCGGTGCCGGTATTAAATCTCTGGTCCGTATCGGTGATTGTCTTGCGCCGGGTGCAATACTCAACGCCGTCTATTCGGGGCATAAATTTGCCCGTGAGTTTGATGAGCCGGATCCGGGGGATGTCCCATTCAAGCGGGAGATAAATATTCTTGGTCTCTAACATGTAAAGCGTCTGCTATTTGAGTGGAACAAAAAAACTGATGTATACACCGTTATTTATCTTTTATCTGATCGTATAAACGGTAACTTGCTCAGATACGTTTCAACGAAAAAAAAATATTACAAAAAACCAGAACAGAACAGATCCGGCCAGTAATGTACCCAAAATTGTTCTGATCCGAATACCGCCGCCATGGTGTTCACGATTGCATTCCAGAAGACCGCCAAAAAACATAAGTGCGCTGAATAACAAAGGAATCATCGTAAGCGCGGCCGGGGTATCGGATGCGTTAAGTCCGAATTCATGAATATAACGGCGGACACCAAACAGAGTCCCGATGGGAAGCCATGAGATCCATATGAACGGGCTGAAGTAGATGCGTTTTTGTTTCTGTGCCATTATTTACTTGAGCGAATCTATAAAAACAGTTAAAAGATTATTATCATTAACATTTATTGATCAGGCAATCAAATGGGAAAAACATTTTTAAAGATTTTTGTAGTTTTTATGCTTGGGGCCGGATGTTACCTGGGATTTATTTCGCTTTTTACATTTGTCCGGCAACACGCTCCTGTTTCCCATGACTGGATATTTGACCTCTCAGCTGGCATGCAGATGCATGCTGTCTATGGCCAGAACCTTATTACGGAGCTGGTTGTAGCGGTACCATAAATTCATATTGCTTAGATATATCTAATCATTGTGATCAGTTAATATTCCTCGATCCAGATAATGGGATGGCGCCAGAAAAAAATACAACGAAAAACATGTTAGGTATTCCAAACTGTCAATAATCTTGGATCAAATTTCAAACAATTCCGTAATCTCGGTATTCCAACATTTTCGTAGAAAAAAATTCAGAGACGACTTTACACGAATCAAAGAAAGAATCTTGACAATCGCCCCAAATGTACATGTTACGGCTATTTTCTGGCATCAACTTATGTTTGTGGTTCTTGGCAAGTCAGAAAGAATTATCGACAACGCCAGGCAAATCAACAGGAGCTACAAAGAGAGCTATCCAGCTGAAATAATGAAATAAATCCCGCTAATCAGGTTAGCTTGAACGCTATCCCAGCAAATAGTCACGGGGATACTTGAAATGCTACCGAATATTGACAAATCTCTTTATGCTAAATTTAAAAGGCAAGGCTACAGAAAAAATGAATTCAAAGGAGCACCAGTTCGGAGTATTAACGAGATAGTCCAAATGTATAAAAAAATAACAATGTGTTTCGAAATTTATCTCAAGCTATTATATCAGTAACTCATAGTTTAAAAAAATGAGCGGGTAGAGTTTTTTTCTTATAGGGGCATTATAAAACCCTAATAATATTTATTGCTAAGTGTGACATGATTTGAATACTTTCCGGATTTAATCTCCTACGGCTTGCAGCAGGGTTTTTATTTTCCGGTACCAACGAAAAGCCAATAATTGTTTAATACTTTTTCATTAGAACAATAATTCAAAAATAATGCTTTTTTCATACTATTAGCTTGTGTTATCTTGTTGTATTTGTTTTCAGAGCATGTTAATTTTGAACAAATAATAAAATCTTTATAATTGTTTTAATATTAGGAGATAGCCATGTTTAAAATATTAAAAATATTTTTATTGCTTTCAACAGCATGTTTTCTCTTTGGTGTTCCGAATTCGGTACTGGCGCTTACCATTTTGCCGGAAACGAATGGCGACCTCAGCTTTTATGATCCATATGGTAGCCCCTATCCTATCTATCATGAATATGGAGATTTCTATACTTATTCGCTCCCATTTCTGGCGATAGATTTTGATTTGGCCAACGGTGGCGGGACAGGTCCCGGTAATCCATATTATGTGACATCCACACCCGGAGCCATTAAGGATGATATCGTTTTGTACACGGGTTCTTCAGGTACCGGGGTTATGACAAACCCGGACGGTATGGATAATGCGTATCCATCACCCAACAGTAAAAAAACGCCGTTTTTCAGTACTCCTTCTACTGATGACCCCGGTGGCCCAGGTGAATTTTCAG
Source organism: Desulfobacterales bacterium (assembly GCA_021737275.1). Taxonomy (GTDB): domain Bacteria; phylum Desulfobacterota; class Desulfobacteria; order Desulfobacterales; family JAIPEE01; genus JAIPEE01. The sequence continues at coordinate 187,129 of JAIPEE010000003.1, read as the reverse complement.
GTGATGTGGGTACAAGCTGGGATACATCTTTAACGGCAATGACCAACTATCTGAACGGCAATCAATTAATATTTTTCTTTAATAATAACGAAGTTAATGCTGAGTCCGGTGAAAGTCAGATTCTTCAGTCATGGGGTAAAGTCGAGATCGTAGATGCGACTGATTCCGTATTGGATGCATATTACTTCTATGCATCACCGACTCAAATCCATGGACTTCCAGCGCCGGAAGACTCGGATACCCATTTGCCGCCTGACCTTTCGGTGCCACCCGATGAGTTTTATGTTATCTCTCCTGGTGGTCTTGAGGTTGATTATGACGGCGATGGTGAGGTAGATGAAAACATTAACCATAATCTGGGTGCCAATCAAGCGGCCTTTGCCATAACCTCACCGGAATTGAATGCATATCTGGCTATCTGGGATGGTACGGACGATGCCGTGGCAATGCAGACTACATTTTATCTGGGGGAACCGAATGATCAAATCCTGCTTGGACTTTCCAATGGATTTGAGCAGTTGTTCATCCGGTCCGGAACATCCATCCAAATTATACCCGAACCGACAAGTCTTTTACTTTTGGGTTTTGGTATTTTGGGGGCGGGGCTTGCCACCAGGCGGAAGGCTTTGAAGAAAAAAAAAGAAGATTAAAAAATTGACACAGGAGACAGGAGAGCAGGACTTTTTTCTGCTCCCCTGTTTTTTTGTGAAATGACAAAAAAACCACGCTATCTGTCCGGAACTAACCATCTGCAAAGCGTCAATTTCATTCAGCGTAACCTTCCTTTTCAAATGCTTATAGCTTGCACCAGAGGTATAATAGGCATTAAAAGCATAAAGAATAAATATATTAGAATAGCCTCTTCAGCCTGCTTTACCTGCCAATCTTCATGAGTCTTTATTAAGCAACTGATATATTTATTAATATCTTCTTTTTTAACCTTCTGTAAGTTAAAACCCGAACATCTTCAAAATCATAGCTTTGTTTAATAAAATGGATGGTATCTTACACTCTCCAGCGGGTTAAATATGCATCAACAGCCCACCATCATACCTTTCGGTTTCTACGCATCGGTTCGGTGGCCAAAAGCATCAATGGTTTTTTACCCAGGCCTTTAACAACGACAAGCCACAAAGAACGATCCGGACACTCAGGCAATCCGGCCGGTAAAAACCATACTGAATAAAACAGGCCTTTTCCTCGCCGTCTTTCTCTTTGATTATTGTTTCGGCATATGGCGTATTACGTAAAGCAGCCAACTCCAGGCCGCTTTTCATCTTTCGCTTGTAAATCAGATGACGATCCCCGCATTGCCGGACCAGATAATGGCAGGTTTTGTCCTGAGCCCATGGAACCAGAAGTCTGCGACGGTCGCTGCCACGGTCATACACAATGATACACCGGCCACCGGTGGCTTTTCGAATACGCTGAACCAGGGACAGGCTCTGATCATTATTGCTTATAAAATCAGGCGCATCCTGAGACCATAGTTCTTGCGCCGGCGGCGTGATCTCATTGGATCCGACTTCACAACCGACAATTTCGCATAACCGGTATCCGTTTCCAATCGTATCCTTGCTGCCGTCACGGACTTTTGTCAGATATTGCATCTTTATGAATATATTATATATTTAGAGGGTTCAAATTTTTACATAACGCCGTAATCGCTACCAAAGAGCAATTTTTAGAGGTGGTCTTAGGGGGGTAAAATTCCGGTGTCAGTGTGTGTTCTTTTTGGTTGTAATTTCGATTGAGATCTGTAATAAAAGGATAGAATGTTTCCACGGAAATCCAATAATTTGTGCAGTTTGACAGCTTCCTTAGATCTTCGAAACTTAGCCCATGGAAACACTGAAAGGCATAAAATGATCATAACATTTAAAAGAACGATAGCTCGAGAAAATATCCCTACGAAAGTTATATCAAGCAAAAATAGATAGTTTTAAATTAATTCTTCTTAATTTAATATTTGTTTATCATTATGTTAACACTTTATAGAAATTTTTAAAGTCTTAACCGGGCACCTGTTATAATTTATTTGTTTTAGCATTTTTAAACAACAACCAAGGATTAAAAAAATGAAAAACAAATCCGGCTTTACACTCCTAGAGTTAATGATTGTCATAGCCATTATTGGAATTCTGTCGGCCATTGCCGTACCAAATTACCTTTCCGCCAGACCCAAACATAGAGCGCAAGGTGCAGCCCGGCAAGTTTTTACAAAACTGTATCTTGCAAAAATGAAAGCTGCTTCCGAAAATACAACATATACAATAACTTTTAATACAGGCAATGAAACCTTTACCGTTTCAGATGGCTCAAATACAGAAACTATTAATATTAGCAACTCTTTTCCGGGAGCAGAAATTGAATCAGTTGATTTCGGCACCGCCCCAACTAATGTAATTAGTTTTTTACCAACCGGACTTACAGATGGGCCAAAATCAGGTGAAATTGTAGTTAAGCCAATAAACACAACTGATCACAGACAAACAATCAATGTATCAATCACAGGGCATGTTTCTATAGATTAACCCTTTTCAGGAGATTATAATGAGAAAGTTATATAATCAGTTAAATTCAAATCAACAGGGTTTTACCCTTATAGAGGTGATGATAACCATCGTAATACTGGCCGTGGGTATTGCCGGCATGGGTTTGTTAGCAACAACAAATGCCAAGTATAATCGTACTGCCAATGAGTCTACAGTTGCTATGACTTTTGCGGAACAAAAACTGGAGCAATTGATTGCTGATGGTTATGAAAATTTTTTAACAGTGTGGTCTACAGGCACCCATGGCCCCTTTACGGAATCTCCTGACGGTAACAGGTCTTATGCTTACAAATTTGACGTCGAAAATTATGTTGATCCTACGCTCGGAGCTGTTTCTGATACTAAATTAGTTACATTTACTATAGAATGGGATGCGGTTAATGCCGGTTCTAAAGAAATTGTCCTCAGGACAATAATAACAGCTAAATAATTCCAAAAGGATAACCCTAATGAAACAAATTAAATCAAATAATGGTTTTACACTGATTGAATTGTTGATTGCCATGGCAATTGCATCAATTGTTTTTGCAGCTGTTATTCTGTCAGTTAATGCTCAGCAAAAAACCAATGCGGCTCAATCTCAGCAGCTCCAGCTTCAGTCAATATTAAGGTCTGCAATGTATTACATGACATCTGAGATCAGGATGGCAGGGTACGATGCCGCAACCATTTTAGCTCCTGAACCTACAATTACATCTTTCGGTGATGCCAACGAAATGATTATTCAGTACAACCTCAACACAGGGGCAGCAACTAATTCCGGCGTCAGCCACATGATCAAATTTGCATTAAACGGTACGGACCTTGAAAAAACCGAGTATAGTTGGGACATAACTTCTTTATCTTATATCCCCTCATCTCCCACAATACTCGCAAATGACATTACTGATCTTGAATTTGAATATCTGGATAATGATGGTAGCGCTGCTACTGCTATCGGTGACCTTGTCATGGTCCGGATAAATATTACGGCAACGGTTGATAATAATATTGTCTATGGTGGTGGATCTTCCAGATCGTTAAGTACTGATGTGACAATTAAAAACATGTTAGAGTTTTAGTTAAAAAGCTCTCCATAATCCTTATAATCGGGTAAAGGAGCCAGAATGAAAAAATATATATCAATAATCAATAATAATCAGGGCATTGTATTCGTTGCCAGCGTAATGCTGTTAGGTGTCCTTCTCATACTAGGAACAACCGGCTATCTTATGACAACCGGTGAACATCATGTTGCCAGAAATTATGCAACCTCAAAAATGTCATATTATGATGCTTCTGCTGGTGTCCATTTTGGCCGTTTTCTCATAGAAAAAGGATTATCTGACAGTACGCTTGCCCTTCCGGATGATACTACCCCGACAGTAAATTTCCCAACTCACACCGTTCCTTCAGGGTACAATTTTATTCTTGGGCCAATAATAAAGCTTGTTGGCGGCAATTTTTACCAATATACAGTTACAGGTTACAGCCATGCGGGCGCCTTGAGCGCATATGCGAGTTCAACCACTAAACTAACTGTAAAATTCAGAAGAATCCCACAAAAAGCGTATGCTGCTTTTGCTTATGAGAATTATACAGGTGTAAATGACATGGGTATTTACGCATACAGTCATAACGCCGGGCCCCATCCTTTTGGAAATCCATATGATGGCACGGTGTCATCCGACAGTTTTACCGCGGCTTACCAGACGTATAGAGACGCTAAGGTTGGCTTAGCCGGAGTCGGCTCAAATGAGCTGGTTTATCTTAATAATAAAACCATTATTGACGGCTTTGTCTATTTAGGCCAGATAGCCGGAGTAGATGCCTCTTTTACAGATCTGGGCACGCCTGGAGCACAATATTACGGTGTTGAATATATTAATGAGGAAATCCCGCGAGACCCTAAGGGCATTGCTTCTGCTAACTTTGAAGATCCGTGGGATCCTAACGATAATATTGCCGGCGTGGACACATATGACGAAATGTGTGATTACATCAAATCTCAGGCTAATGATGGTGCTGATAATGAAATTAGGATTCTTGATTCATCCTATTCTGAAATTGCTAACGATGCAATATTAGACCCTACTACAAAGATGAAAAATAACACTACACTTGACTCAACCTACGATTATCATGACGGCGAAATATATGTTCTTCATTCCCAGGGAACCAGTGGTGGTTTTTATTACTTCGATACCTTTGAAAATGAGTTTATGGATAACTCAATAATTGTAATTGATGGATATGATGGGGACGTTAATATAGTTATTGACGATGGAGATTTTGACCTTAAAAAAGGAAATTTACAAATTATAAATGACAATGGTCATGCCGTAAATATTTACCTAAGGGGTGACAACAGTACATTTACAACAACTGACAATTGTGAGTATATTTACGAGGACTTAGATTTGCATGGTACAAGCGGATTTCCCGAGTATACAAATCCATTAAATTTTAAAATAAACTCTAATAGTACTGACGATGATGAAACAATTTATGCCGGTACTTCAGGCCATTTTATCGGTTCAATTTATGCCCCATACACAGATGTTCATATCCATACCCAAGGAGACCTTTATGGCGCCATCTGGGCCGATGAAATTAAGATGGGAAATAGCGCAGCTCATTTTTTTCCTGTGGAATTAGGAGAAGATGAACTTACACAAGATATTAAGTTTGTCAGCTGGAAAGACGATCGTTTTGTGGATTATTAAACATCATGGACATTCCGCTTGATTTCGGCCACACACTCCGCGCTCCATGTCCGGTCATCTGTTAAGGACCACAATAGGGGGACAGGTAAATTATGCCTCGAATATCCCATATGGTGGTAACAGTTGAGCAGGCAGTTTACCATGCGTTGTCCAGAACGGCTCTGGACGGTCTGCCGTTTGGAGATATTGAAAAGGACTTTTTCGTAAAGCTACTGAAAAAGCCGGGAAAGCTGTATTTTACTGATGTTATCGGTTTTTGCGTAATGGGTAACCATTTTCATCTTCTTGTCCGCATGCTTCCGTATACTGACTTTACTGACAGGGATATAAAAGAGCGATATATCAGGTACTATGGAAATGATACCAATTTTTCAAATGGACAGATCCCCTATTATCGCAGTAAGTGGTCCAGCCTTATCTACTATTGGAATAACCCCGAGACGAAGAAAGAAGAAAAAAAGCTCGGTTACGTTGAAGCTATTCCAGGAACAACTCTCTATATAGGATCAGGCATCTACATGCACTGACCGGTTTGCCAATGCTTACTTTTTTACCTTTGCATTGGTTCACGAAAGTTGCCGGCAAAGCGGCAGGAATTACAGAATCAGGATTGCCAACAATGCACTTAAGCCGACGCCAAGAGAACGTCCGGACGGCTTCGGATAGCCTAGTGTGGCGAAGCTTAGCTTTACGTACGACTGATAAACAATAATAATATCCATAGATACAGCTTGTGTTCGCCCTTACAATCCATGTAAAAAATAGATCATTCTATGACCGTCAGAATAGTTAACAAATTGTTGAATGAAGCCAATATGACAGAAAACGAAAAATTCAAGGTATACCCGATGTGCTCTAAAGAATGGGAAACAAGGGATCAATTTCTGGATGATCAATCTTTAAAATTAAATGGTTACAAAGCCGATTTTGAAAAACTGGAATGGGGTCTTTTCTAAGTCTATATTCAGAGAAAAAATACACCGAACGTGGAACAGGTATGGAAGAATGTCCTGGGTATTGTCTTGATGAAGAACAATTAGATCGTTGCGATGCTTTTTGTGAATGCGCATTTAATAGAGAAGTCATCCAAATAATTAAAGAAAGACAGGGCAAATAATTAAATGAACGGCTGCGCCGAACAAAAAAATACAAGCGAGCGCAAACAGCCGCGCCGCCTGATTTAGCCGTTATTTTTTAGGTCAGGAAAACTAATTGACGGTATTTATGACGGTATGTTTAAAAATAGAATTAAGTAATTATATGATTTAATGACATAATAAGTCTATTTAGGATGGATGGCGGCATATTATGCAGCTATGCATATTTTTTTGTCAGCCGGGGGCGCTGGGATGAATCCTACTGGTTTTATGTGTCTGAGATAATAATCTGGGTTACACTCTTTTTTATAACAACGATATTGGTTATGAAAATGCGAAAACCAGATGATAAAATTATATCTCTTTCCCGAACCGGTGATCATTTCGGAGATGTGTACATACCTTAATCCTTTTCGGAAAAAAAGATCATCATAAAAAATTTTGCCAAATTGTAATATCGTTTTTCTTATAAGCCCGAACCTTTAGGTTATTCATAATATTTTTAGAATAGATAATTAAATCAAATATTTATTGGCCTATAAGCTTCTAACATTACAATGTTTGCGCATTTGTATATTTCGCTTGACAAGGCATATCAATTCTAATAATGCAGCTAGATATATCACATATCAAATTTTGTTTTTATATGTGAAACGAATCTTTGGGAGATTTAACCGGTAATATGTAATAGTATTTATTAATTTTCCTGTTTTCAGATATTTTCTAAATTACATTGTGAATGGTGATTCCGGAACAGGATTTTAAAGATTTTCAGGAGGAAATCTTATGACTGACGCAGAAAAAAGAGTTAAAGAGTTGGCAGCCCATGCATTTGGCACATGGAGTAAACAAAATGCATATAAAAGCCCGAAACTGATTACAGATGCTGAGGGTATCTATTTTTATGATGACAAGGGCAAAACCTATATCGATTTTTCTTCCCAGTTAATGTGTTCCAATCTGGGTCATAAAAATAAGGTGGTTATTGAAGCAATTGTAAAACAGGCTGAAAAACTGCCTTATATGGCACCGGGTTTTGCAACAGAGTCACAGATGGAAGCGATTGAGGCACTAAATTCAATTATGCCTGAAGGGCTGAATAAGTTTTTTATCTCTTCCAGTGGTACGGAGGCCAATGAAGCCGCTGCAAAACTGGTACGCCAGGCAAAAGCGCCGGCCTATAAACTGATTTCCAGATATCATTCTTACCATGGCGCAACACCTACTGCTGCGGCACTTACAGGTGATCATAGACGCGGGCCTTCAGAGCAGGCACGTTGCGTTGTACCTGGCGTTCGTTTTGCACCGGACTGCTACTGTTACCGCTGTCCTTTTGCAATGGAATATCCTTCCTGCAACATACAGTGTGCCCGCTACCTGGATTATATGTTTAAAGAAGAGGGTAATATTGCAGCAATGGTTGTTGAGCCAGTTGTTGGTACCAACGGTCGTATTGTTCCGCCACCGGAATATTTCCCGCTGCTGAGAAAAATTTGTGATGATAATGATGTTTTCCTTATTGCAGATGAAGTTATGTCTGGCTGGTTTAGAACCGGTAAAGCATTTGCAATGGAACACTGGAATGTTAAGCCCGATATTATGACAACCGCTAAAGGCGCCACAGCCGCTTATACCCCACTGGGTGTTACGGCTGCTGCTGACAGCGTATCAGACCATTTTGAAGAAAATATGTTTTGTCACGGCCATACATATGCATACCATGCACTGGCTGCTTCGGCCGTTAAACCTTCTGTTTCTGAATACAGGAGACTGGAAGCATCAGGGCTTCTTAAGGAAGTTTCCGATCATCTTAAAGTGAAACTTAACGAGCTGGCTGACAAGCATGAATGTATTGGCGATGTCAGGGGTATCGGACATTTCTGGGCACTGGAACTGGTTAAAAACCGTAAAACCAAAGAGCCTTTTAATGTAAAAGCCGATAAAATTACCGGCAAACCTTTAATGACCGCCAAAATATCCGGTGAAGCGATGGCGAACGGACTTTTCCTGAATGCTTGGTATGATACACTGGTTATTGCACCACCGTTGATTATCACCAAAGAACAGGTCGATGAAGCAATTGATATTCTCGACAAAGCGCTGGTAATTGGCGACAATGAAGTAGAAAGTACGGATATTCCTGCCTCAAGGAGTTCCGAATTTTCATAAATATGAGAAAGCTTTTGCTCCATAGCTAATGCTTACTTTCTCATAAGTTCTCCAATCCTGAGATAGGGCGCGCTGACATAGAGTCGGCGCGCCTTATCACTTTCCAATGCCGCAGGAAAATCTTAACCTCTCAAGGAGTGCCATCTGCAACTATTCCAATTTATAGGTTTTTACAGCTCCATGCCCTATAGACTTAACCCAAAGCCTGACTCTTTGGGCCAGGATATTTAGAAATAAAAACGGACACCGGCAGCAACATTAACATGAAGGTCCGTATCCGGTGCAACATCCATGATCGGTGCCACTTCACCAAATACATCAAGCTGCGTGTCCGGTATCATATAGGTCAGGCCGACAGGTATGCGAAGGCCGGCTTTTGTGTCATCGGCAAACTTTAACCTGCCGCCGACACCATAATAAAGTGGAAGTTGGTGATTGCCTACCTTGATCAGGTCAGGCTTGTGCCACAGGTAATCCGCATGGATCTGGACTTTATCTTCTCCATCAAATGACCATGCTACGGCCCCATCTATTGCAGTCGTATCAGAAAGCCAGTATTTTCCTGAAAAGCCGGTGGGCTCACCGATAATAATACCCAGTCCCAATTTTTTTTCCCGGGCAAAGGCGTTACCGGTAATTAACAAAGCGGCCAGAACCATCACGATCAATAATTTTTTCATTTAAAACCCCCCCTGAAACTATTTAAAATAGATTATTTATTTAGCCGTACATTTCCGGATCTGTTGAAGGGAAAGCTCTTTTCTCCCAGACCCGGAATTTGAAATTTCATGTCTCCGCCCAGTTCATAATCAGTATTGTTATCTTTTAAGATATTATAAGCAGACATACCAAGCTCCAGAAAGCTTATGTTGACGGGTATTTCAAGCCGGGTTTTGCCGTTGCTATCTATGGGTGAGATGCTTTTTGTTGCACCGTTTACAAATTCAGCGCCCGCCAGATTAATGTTGTAATCAAGGCTATTTATTAAAACAGTAAAATCGTTTTTATTTATAAGTTCAAGGGCAAAGACCATGGAAGCGCCGGAAAATGAAATACTGGTAAGATCAACATTCTTTAGTGAAACTTTGGGCAGTTTAGGGACATTTATTTCTCCGGATGTTTGATAGGGTATTGTAAAAGAGCCAATTGTAAAATCACAGGCCAGATCATATTTTACCGTATCATTATTAATAAAGTCAGAGACTGTTTCAAAAATATCCATATAGCTGATCGAAACCGGCAGTTCCATAAAGCCTGATCCACCTGCAGGGAGCCTGATGCCTTCACTCAATATGCTTTTAATAAAAGGTTTTCCATTAATTTTCAGATCATAATTAACCCGCCGTACACTTATGCCAAGGGGGTTTGGGTTTGTTATTTTGAAGTTGAAGAGAAATGTGCCGTCAAAAAGTGTCATGTCCTCTACCGACATTGTTTCAAACTCTACAACCGGTTCCTGGATAAGCTGCTGAAGAGATGCACAGCTGCCTATGGATAGTGTCATAAGACAGATCAAAAATAAATTTAGCTTTTTATACATGGTTGCTCCCATATTTCAGGCATGTGGTGAGTATTAACAGTGTTGTTTCTTAATACACAACTTAATGAATATTTTCAATGTTATCCATAAAGAAAAAGACAGGCCGCAACAGCAGCGGCAATTCCGGCAGCATCGGCCGTCAGTGCTGCTGCCATGCCATGCCGAATCCGTTTGATCTGAACAGCACCAAAATATACAGCCAATACATAAAAGGTTGTTTCCGTTGACCCCTGCAGGGTAGAGACAAGGTACCCGGTGTAACTATCCGGCCCTATGGATGGATCATTAATTATTGATGCCATAATACCATAGGCACCTGAACCTGATAACGGTCGCAACAGGGCCATGGGAAGCGCTTCTGCCGGCATGCCGAATCTGCCGGTTAATGCACCCAGCCATTTGACGAGGATTCCCATTGCGCCGCTTGCCCTGAACATGCCTACCGATACAAGAATGGCAACCAGGTATGGAATAATTTTGATGGCAACCTGAAAACCCTCTTTGGCACCTTCAACAAAAACTTCATAAATTCTTACCCGCCGAATCATTCCAAATCCCAGGAAGAAAACCATCAGGCCGGGGATGATCCATGGCGATATTGTTTTTCCATATGTAACGGTAATCGGAATAAAGCTTACCAGTGTGCCGAGCGCAGCCCAGCTTACCCAGAGCGGATAGGGTTTATCCGTATTATCGGCAGGATCGGATTCAACGTCTTCATGTTCACGACCCTGTTTTGTTTCGCCGGATTCGATGAGGTTGTCTTTCCCATTAACCGGGAAAAAACGGGAATAAAGTTTTGCAGCAATAATGGCAATAATGGTTGAACAGAAAGTTGCAAAAAGCGTGGTGGGCAGAATACCGGCCGGATCGGCAGAACCTGCTGCTGCACGAATGGCAATAACACCGGTCGGCAGAAGGGTGACACTTGAGGTATTAATCGCCAGAAACAGTACCATAGGATCAGTCGCCGTACCGGGTGTAGGATTAAGCTTATCCAATTCCTGCATTGCCCGAATGCCGAAAGGTGTCGCTGCATTGCCGAGCCCGAGCGCGTTTGCTGAAATATTTAGAATCATAGCACCCATAGCCGGATGATCGGGCGGTACTTCCGGAAAAAGTTTTACCATTAAAGGCCTGATCAGACGGGATAAAATCTTCAGCATACCACCGGCTTCAGCAACTTTCATCAGTCCAAGAAAGAGTGTCATAATACCGACAAGACCGATTGCCAGTTCAACAGATCCGGCAGCAGAGTCCACCATGGCTTTAGAAAGAGCTTCAATTGGTGCGGTGATACCCTCAGCAGGAATCCAGTTGATCTGAAACCATCCTGCGACAAGAAAGGCGATCAGTACAATCGCAAAAAATATGATATTCATATTTGTCCGGTTTCAAGTAAAACTGCGTAAGAATTGAACATGTTTATATATATGACTGAGATGTTTGAGTTGCAAGCGTCTTTCAAGCCTCTCCACCGATAACAAACCCTTTGGTTGTTCCGCCTGTGGAGGCGGAAGTTCCGGCAATCTGTGCAAGATAAACATCGCCAAGTTTATTAATATGGTCGTTTACGCTGTCGAAATAGTTATAGTGAATCTGCTCTTCATCAATAATGCCTTCAAAAAGCTTCACGCTGACACTGTCACCACAATCTCTGCATACCAGCAGAAATCGGTTATAGGCATCTATTGCATCATCTTCAAGGTCTGAATCAAACTTGAAGACAGATTCAACTGCCTGCCCTTTTTCAACCTTACCATCATATGCAGCAACCGGTTCGCCACCCAGCTCCTTGATTCGCTCTGCGAACATCTCTGCATGACGCATTTCATCAATGGCGATAAGTTTGACCTTGGCGGCCATCTCACCATAATCCATATCATCAAGATTATAATGCTGGTTCATGTATTGGTGAATCGCCCTGAGTTCCATAGAACGGGCATTGTTAAGAACATCAATTACTTTTTTTTTACGATTTTCCCTGGAAACTGCAGCCATGTTAAACCTCCTTATGGGTTATAAATCCTTTTTATCTCCTGCAAAACTTTTATCTGACATGCGGGTTACCTTAATCCGGCAATTTCTTCGTTAATGTATTCCATTCGTGTTTCAGGGTGCGGATGAGATGCAAAATAGTATGACAGGTTGCTCCGTTTATCCTGCGATGCAATTACTTTCATAAAAGATGCCGCACCGTCAGCTTGACCGGTCATATCATAAATAAGATGAAGTGCAAACAGGTCCGCCTCTTTTTCCTGTTTCCGGCTGAATTTCATTTCCAGGTTGCCGATCTGACTGAAAATAAAATTGGTAGCGATGCTGTCGTTACCGGTTAAAAAGACAGATGCTGTCAGAAGAACAAGCCCACGTCCCAAGCCTTTCAGGTGGTCTCTGTTTTTGAAGTGACCTATCTCATGCGCTAAAACAAAGGCGGCCTCGTTGTCTGATTTTATCTCTTTCAATAAACCGGAAAAAACGACAATTGTACCGCCGGGCAGGGCAACCGCGTTAATCATGGGATTGTTTTCAACACGAACCTCAATGCCAAACGCTTTAGTTTCTTCATCAACACCTTTCAGCAGATTATTGAGTATTGCCCGGAGTCTTTTTGATTCATCCATATTTTCATTTTGGTAAAATCTGTCTTCAAAAAGGCGGCCTATTTTTTTTTCAAAGGCAGGAGAGATGTGCGGCGCAATCCATGAAACGGAAAGGCCAAGGAGAAAATAAAAGACAAAGATAATTGCCAGAAGTCCGGCTAAAAGTATAAAACACTGCTTCAGAGGGGATGTTTTTACGATGTTTAGATTTTCAGTAACCGTTTTTGGTGTGAATTTAATCATCTTTATATTTAACAGCAGTTCCGTATGCAAAGGCCTCAACACTGCCAACGGATTTTCTCCTGTTGGCAGACTGGCCGATAGCGGAGGTTTCTATCCTGGCATTGGTAATAATATCTGACGGCGGGGCTTGTTCTATCATTCTCAAAACCGCTTCCCTGCGGGCACGATCAACCAGTGTCTGATAGGCGGTTACGTTTCCGCCAAAAATATTTTGAAGAGAGGAGAGAAACCGTTTGAAATAGTCGATGGAAATAACGGCATTGCCTTTGGCAAGGACGGCATAGCGTATCTTTTTTGTTTCATCAATAACATCTTCTTCAAGGGTAACAACGGGAAGGCGGATTAGGTCTGTTTCCCTTTTTTCGATGGACCGGTAATGCCGCTTTTCAAGAAAGGTGCCGACCATGTAGCCGGATACAACCAGAACGACAAATAGTATGAGTTGTTCCATGGTTTCCTCCGGAAAGGTTATTCTACACGAACAGCTGTGCCGTAAACGTATATTTCAGAGGCGCCCTGGGCAACAGATGACGTTGAATACCGTACATTGATAACCGCATTGGCACCGAGTGATTTAGCCTGATCAGTCATTCTTTCCGTAGCCTGTTTTCGGGCTTCATCTAAAAGTTCACTATAACCTTTTAATTCTCCTCCGACAATATTCTTAAAAGAGGCCATGATATCACGGCCAATATGCTTTGCCCGGACCGTACTACCAGACACAAGACCAAAATGATCAACAATGGTTTTACCGGGTACTGACTGAACGTTGGTGATAAACATTATTTCCTCCTGGATTATTAACAGAGCAGCATGAACACAGATATTAAAAGTTATCAAATCACCAATAACCAAGTCAGAACTATTCATCTATTGTTTCAAATCCCACCAGGTAGTGTCCCTGGAAGTATTCTGCTGTCCCCTTACTAATATGTCTGATTTTTGTTTTAATTGATTTGGGGTCTTCGGCAACATCATCTGAAAAGTAGGTCATATCAAGTACATCTTCTTCATGGATAAGTTCCACAAGGTCGGAATCTTCCTTGATGAGCATGCCGATGCCGTTTGCTGAAAGATCCCTCAGTTTGAATTTGTATGTTGACGGAAAGTCATCAATTTTCAGAGAAAACTCAATATTGGAATATTTTTCAGGTAAAAGCCTGTCTTCTTTTCTTTTTTCAGACGAATTTTTATCATCACCGCACATCAGACAACCTCTTTAAATAATTTAATGCAAGTAATATGAATAGAAACTCTGTGAAAACTTATAGCTTATAAGGACATAAGTGTCCAGTAAAATTATGAATAATACATAATGAAAGGGTTGTCGCAACCAGAATAAGCTCACAGGAAATAATATTAGAAGTCATTTCAAAAACATGTTTAAGGCCACATGGCCACGCCATGGCGGGATTACATGTCGACCCAAAATGCTCATCCCGTTGTCAGAAGGGCAGCATCGGTCCATGTGTCTTGCCCTGAAGTCTGATCTCTATTATTACATGATTTGTACTCGAATTAAAATCTAATTTTGAGAGATATCCTATAGTTTTTATCTATGTAACAGAGCGAATATTATTTAAATTACCAATTGGACTTTTTTATTTTGCCACACTAAATAATGAGGAAAAAAATGATGATCGGTTGAACTGTCGTTAATGGTGCCTGATCCGTTGTTTGCTTCATTGTTTTTTTGATAGAGGAATCTTTTTTATAATGACGGATGCAAAGGAAGTAAAATTTATATTTGTCTGCCCGAGTAAAAACGAGATTTTTGAAAGTTCAGATTTCAAAATAATCGATAACAGGGGTATCGTCACCGACAAAGCCGGCAACAAAACCCTTGATGCAAAGGTGGCCCTCGGAAAACGTTGTCCGTTCTGCGGCCAAAAGCATGTGTACCATGCCAGCGAGTTACCGTGCCCATTTGCATGATAAAATCATACTGATATTGGTAAGGAGGAGAATCTTGATGAAAGGAAAAAACATTTTTGCGACAAGATGGGGCATCATCGGTGTCGGTGCCTGTATCGGCATTCTGGCATCTCTGTTGCAGAAACTGGGTAATCCGGGGAACATGGGCATATGCGTGGCCTGTTTTGAAAGAGATATCGCCGGCGCACTCGGTCTGCATCGGGCGGGGGTAGTACAATACATTCGTCCAGAGATTATCGGATTTGTACTCGGATCGCTGATTGCCGCCTATATGTTTAAGGAGTACAGGCCAAGAGTCGGATCGGCACCCATCGTCCGGTTTGTTTTAGGTGTTTTTGCCATGATCGGTGCATTGGTTTTTTTAGGGTGTCCCTGGCGGGCCGTGCTTCGTCTGGCCGGTGGGGACGCTAATGCCATCCTGGGCCTGGTGGGTCTGACCTTCGGAATCTGGATCGGAACGCTTTTTCTGAAAAACGGCTTCAATCTGGGACGCACCCAAACCACACACACGACCGTTGGTTGGATGTTGCCGTTGATCATGATCGGTTTATTCATACTGATGCTTATTTTTCCCCAAGTAGAAGGTCAGGATAAAAGCGGCGAACTGTTCTATAGTTTAAAAGGGCCCGGCGCTATGCATGCGCCTTTGCTTTTATCGCTAGCTGTGGGTTTAGGTATCGGCTTCCTGGCCCAGCGAAGCCGGTTCTGCACCATGGGAGCGATTCGTGACACCGTACTGTTCGGTCAGACCCACCTGCTGAGCGGGTTTATCAGCCTGGTCGTTTTTGCATTTTTGACCAATTTAATCCTCGGTCAGTTTAAGGTTGGCTTTGCCGGCCAACCGGTGGCCCATACTCAGCATATCTGGAATTTTGCCGGAATGACGCTGGCCGGTCTGGCATTTGCTTTGGCTGGTGGTTGCCCTGGCAGACAACTTTTTCTGTCCGGTGAGGGGGATGGAGACGCAGCAGTATTTGTCCTTGGAATGATCGTGGGTGCCGGTTTTGCCCATAACTTTGGTCTGGCCAGCTCACCCAATGGTGTCGGACCACACGGTATTGCCGCAGTGATTATTGGTCTTCCGGTTTGTCTGTTCATTGGATTTACCATGAAAAAGAAAAGCGCATAAGGAGGGTTAAAATGGCCGCTACAGTTGATGCAAGGGGACTTTCGTGCCCTCAGCCGGTGATAATGACACTTGATGAAATCAAAAAGGGAAATGAAAAAGAAATCATTGTCCTTGTAGATACCGACACCTCAAAAGAAAACGTGATCAGAGCCGCCGAAAGCCAGGGTTGCAGGATCAATGAGGTATCTCCGGAAGGAGAAGGTTATCGTATTATATTTACAAAGGGTTGAAAGTGCTCGGATTCTTCAATAAGCAAAAGCGGACGCCAGATAAAAAGGCACGATTTGCATCCGCTGATCTCGGAATTCTGGTTTTCGAAAATACCAGTGAAGTGATCCAGGCGGAAAAAAATCTGAAAAAGGCAGGATGGTCCGTTCGGGTCATGGGGCCGCCTCCGGAAATCCAAACCGGGTGCGATCTGGTCATCGAATTTCCGTTGATGGAAGAACTGAACATTCTGCGGGAACTCGGCAACATAAATGTTTTACCTCTGCAGGTGGTTCCGGTGACGGCACCACTTCTCAAACCTGTCAGCCTGTTTCATACAAAAGACTTTGGAGACTACCTGATGGTGCGGGCGGCCAACATGAAAATTACCATTGATAAAAGGGATATGATAATTGTGAACATTTCCGGCGGCGGGTGTCCGGATGTTCCCTATTTAGCTCAGGAAATGGTAGGCAAAACTTTGGCTGAATCTCCCAGACCCGGAGATTTGGGGCACACCCTTTGTGGGTACGCCCTTGAGCTGGCATATGAAGAGTTACTTGTAAGATGATAGGTATTGTCGGTACGGTTCCGGACCTTCAATTGCCCTTGATTCATGGCAAAGCCCGTTTGGTCGACAACCATATTGAAATTAAAGGACGACGCATCACCGTCAATCGATGCACCCCGGCACTCATCGGCGCTGCCCTGAAAGCTTCCGAGTGCCTTGACTGCCCGGAGATATATGCATTCCTGGTCGGTGATATCGGCAAGGGAGACGGTAGTCGTAAATTGTATGAATTTCTCACCCGGCATTTGCACGAATTTGATTTTAAGGTTCTGACCTTTCACTACCTGCAACCGGATGTGGACTGGCACAACAAGGTCCTATTTGCCGTCGAAACGATGCGAAAGCGACCTATCCTGATCGCCGATGCCGGTTTTATGTACGCCGCTAAAATGAGTGGCCAATCAAAATCCTATGATATTTTCACACCGGATGGCGGTGAATTGGCGTTTCTTGCAGATGAGCTGGCACCTCACCCTTTTTATACGCGCGGATTTATTCTTCATCACAACAACAATGTGCCCGACTTGATCCGGCAGGCCTATCAGCACCAAAACGCAGCTAAATACCTGCTGGTCAAAGGTGAATCGGATTACATTGCCGATGAAAAACAGGTGATCGGAAAAGTGGATTCTCCTTCCTTTGAGGCAATGGAAGCGATCGGCGGTACGGGTGATACCTTAACCGGATTGCTTTCCGTCCTGTGCGGCGCGGATTTCAAGCTGACGGCGGCTGCGGTTCTGGCTGCCAGGGTTAACCGCTGGACCGGCTATTATGCCAATCCAACACCTGCCACCCAGGTTATCGAACTGATTGAAAAAATTCCGCAGGCCTTGGTTAAGCTGCTTAATGAACGCAACGGGGAGGATAACAATGGAAGATAGCAAGAAAATCCGACTGACCAGAACAGTAACCGGCTCCGGCTGAGCCTCTAAACTACCTCCGGGGGACCTGGAGAAGGCTCTGAGCGGTATAATTTTTCCTGTCGACGAAAATGTCATTATCGGGTTAGACAAGGCCGATGATGCCGGTGTTTATCGAATATCTGATGAACTGGCGCTGATTCAGACAGTTGATTTTTTTACGCCTATTGTGGATGACCCCTACTGGTTTGGGCAGATTGCCGCTGCAAATGCCCTGAGCGATATTTATGCCATGGGCGGAACACCGAAAACCGCCTTGAATCTTGTGGCTTTTCCGGCCAGGACAATGGATATGAGTATTCTTCGGCAAATCATTCAGGGCGGTATCGACAAGCTCAGGGATGCCGGGGTGGTACTTATTGGCGGTCACAGTATTGAGGACAAGGAAATCAAATACGGACTGTCTGTGACCGGCTTCATTCATCCGGAGCGGGTGTTGGCCAAGAATAGTTTGAGGCCGGGAGACCGACTGGTCCTGACCAAGCCGCTTGGTACCGGTATCGTCAATACAGCCATAAAGGCGGCAATGGTTTCTGAACAATTATCCGAAAAAGTGACGCTCCTGATGGCCACGCTCAATCGTGAGGCTGCCCGAATAATGGCGGATTTTAACATCAGCGCCTGTACGGACGTTACGGGTTTCGGTCTTCTTGGTCATCTTGCAGAAATGATAAGCGGATCGGATTGCAGTGCCAGGATTGTTTCCGGCAATGTGCCGGTCATTCCTGAAGCGGAAGAATTTGCCGCCATGGGTCTCATTCCGGCCGGTGCTTACAAAAACAGGGAATTTCGTGAACATATGATTACGTTTGCCGAAACAGTCCCGCGCACTATACAGGATCTGCTTTTCGACCCTCAAACGTCCGGTGGACTGCTGATCAGCGTCAGTAACGTTCATTGCGCTGATCTGGTTTCAGCCTTGAAAGCCGGGGGTATCGCAGATGCCGCTCAAATTGGGGATATTATTGACAGCCGGGAAGAGAGAATCCGGATTGTATAGCGCCATGTGATTCTGAAAAGCACGATGGGCTCAAACAGGAGGTATTTAAATGAAAGAAATTGATGCTCGGGGCCTGGCATGCCCGTTACCCGTACTTCAAACAAAGGTTGCTCTGCAGGAAGAAAGCTACAAAACCCTGAAGGTTATTATCGACAATGCCGCTTCTCAGCAAAATGTTCAGCGATTTTTGGAATCCCGGGGCTTTCAAACGGCATTGGAACATGTCGGATCTGACTACGCTGTCATCGGGAGTTGTGATTCGATGACTTTGGAACAATCCCGACCTGTTCCGAAGCCCTTCAGCGATGCCAGGAAGATCATGGTCATGTGCGCCACAGACCGGATTGGGTTTGGCGACGATGTGCTGGGTATAAAACTTATGGTAAATTTTCTGCGCACTCTAAAGGAAATGGGTGATGAACTGTGGCGGCTCGTGTTCGTAAACAATGGTGTAAAACTCACCACCGATGGCTCTGAAGTGCTTGAAGACCTGAAAGTCTATGAATCTGAAGGACTTAAAATACTGGTCTGCGGTACATGCCTGGATCACTTCAATATATTGGAGAAGAAGCAGGTCGGTGAGACCACTAATATGCTGGACATCGTCACCGCAATGCAATTGGCTGACAAGGTGATTAATATATAGTATTTATCTTTTAGGGAAACAATCCGATTAAATAAGATGATCGCAATCGAACAAGGGAAACTGAATTTTTGTTATCCTTAGCAGCGGTGGGCTTATAATTTCTTTGTATGATACACAGAGAGAAAGGTTGATAAGGAAATTTCATAATGCCGGTATTGAGCGTTCAGCAATAATCAGGTGCATGGAACAGTTAGAAGACGGCACCAGCCTGATGTTTCAATAAAAATACAATGTTATTACCGGTTTTGATTTTTTTCTTTTACAAGTGCTGTATTCGCAAAGTATAAATTTGAAAAAGAAGTGGATAATGAGACCATTAGTGTTAAATTGACATGTGAAGTCGTAAACGATAACTATAACGTGATTACGATTACGAAACTTGATGTGCTTATAAAATCAGGTAAGAATCTTGTTTTTGTCGATACAAGGTTATGAGTTACCCGGGCTGCGTATATGCCTTAAAAGGTGCAGATTTGTCAGTAGAGAAAGTAGAATAAGGTTTTCATTTGAAGGAAGAAAAATATCAAGAACTTTTGCTTAAGATAAAAGATCGTGCAGAGAATCTTTTTCTGACCCGGCAGCTCCTTTGTACCGAATCAGTGCTGACGGTACTTAACGGAGGACTGCGCGGTGGAATGCCGGAAGATTTGGCTATTCGGATTGCCACCGGTTTACCAAACGGCCTTGGCGGCAGTGGTTGTATCTGCGGTGCGCTCAATGGCAGTGTACTTGCTGCCGGCTTATTTTTTGGCAGAAACGGGTGCGGTTTTGGAAATGGTAATAATGCGCTGACTGTAACCAATCAGCTTCATGATGAGTTTAAAAAAAGATTCGGGTCTGCCTGTTGCAGAGTACTGACAAAAAAGGTAATATCTGATCCGGACAGGCATTTCAGGTTTTGTGCTGAGCTTACCGGCAAAACAGCGGAAATGGCAGCTGTCATAATACTTAAGAAAAAACCGGATCTTGTAAAAACGGCCGATCTGGAATATCTTGATCGGAAAGATACACGTGTTTCAGCATTTTTTAAAAAAGCATCCGGCTTCTTTCAATAAAGCCGAACATTTCTTATTGCAAACTAAACTGAGGTAAATATTGATCTGGAAATTTTTTCAAAAACCGACGCTCATGAATTTGTCAAAGACCTGCGGTTGAGCTGCTAAAATCGACCCGGTCGGGCTCGACAAACTTTTGAAAAGTCTCCCCAAAAATCTTGATCCTGATCTGCTGGTCGGATTTGGAAAAAGTGATGACGCAGGTGTATATCGTCTGAATGATGAAATGGCGATTGTCACTACTGCGGATTTTATTACGCCGCCTGTAAATGATCCCTATATATTCGGCCAGATTGCAGCAGCAAATGCCATCAGCGATGTTTACGCCATGGGTGGCAAACCGATTACATGTCTTAACCTTGTTGCCTTTCCTTCCAAAAAACTGGCACCTGAAGTTTTGCATGAAATAATTGCCGGGGCAATGAGTAAAATAACGGAATCCGGTGCAGTGCTGGCCGGCGGCCACAGTATTGAAGATACTGAACCCAAGTTTGGCCTTTCCGTTAACGGAATTGTCCATCCTCAAAAAATTTGGACCAATGCAGGGGCAAGGGCAGGGGATGTCCTGATTTTAACCAAGCCGCTTGGAAGTGGTGTGTTATTTAATGCCAATATTAAAAACTATGTTTCCAAAACAGCGATGGATGAATGTACTTCCTGCCTGACGACGCTTAACCGAAAAGCCGCAGAAATTATGGCTGCGTTTGACGTCCATGCGGCTACAGATGTGACCGGTTTTGCATTAGCCGGGCACTGTTACGAAATGGCCAGGGCTTCAGAAAAAAAACTGGTTATAAATTTAAGTACACTACCGATTATGCGTGAAGCGGTGGAGATGTATAAAAAGGGCGTCACCACAGGCGTTAACATGCATAACCGGAAAATGGTCGAACCGCATACCCGTTTTGAGACAATTCTGCCATCATGGGAAACCGAAATTGTTTTTGATCCACAAACCAACGGTGGTCTTCTTTCTGCCGTTCCCGCCGAGCAGGGAGCATCGCTGGTAGAGAAACTTCATGATGCCGGTATCGAGAATGCTGCGATTATCGGGTGTGTGGAGGAAGTTGAAAATGATGTGAATCTTGTATTCAGAAAATAAATTATTTCCTATAGATTCCTCAGAATTATCTTAGGTCCGCTACGTTAGCACAAACCCGGTAAAATCAAAGCATTTTGTTGTGATTTGTATAATTTTATGTGTACTTTCCCCAAAGTAAATACTTATGGCAAGCAAGCTTGCTTTCCCACACGAAAAAAGACTCGCCATTTATCCGACAACCCCTTGAGACAATAGCCATTCTCATTATATTCTTTTTTAAAAAAATGAAAATTAGTTGCGTATCAGGCATAATCTGATAGCATATTAAACCTTTGCAAAGCAGATCTCAGGAGGACAAAACGATGGTAAATCAAAAAAAACCAACCGATAAGCCAATTTGGTCCGGAATGACCGGCGGTGCCTTTAAACCACTCAGCAGAAAAGACATTGAGCGAATTCATAGTACAGCGCTTGATGTGCTTGAAAATATTGGCATCGCAAACCCTACATCGGAGTTGCTTGAATATGCACTGCCCAAGGGATGTATTATGGGTGATGATGGCCGACTTAAGTTCCCCAGGGCGCTGGTTGAAGATATTATAGCCAATGCCGGGAAAAAGATTTCTTATTATGGCGTTGATTCAAAATATGATTTGGAAGTAAGTGGAGAAGATATTTATACATGTACAGGCGGTGAAGCTGTCAGTATACTGGATTATGAAACTCAGACATATCGACCATCTACGCTGCTTGACCTGTATGATGCATCCCGCATGGTTGATCAACTGGATAATATTCATATCTTCGAGCAGCCTTTTATTGCTACCGAACATAGTGAAGATCTGTTTCTGCATGATATCAATATTGCTTATACCCAGCTGGCAGGAAATACGAAACCGTTTACCCTGTCCATTTCAGAGCCAACACATATTGACCCCATTATCTCTTTGTTTGATACTTTTCTAGGAAAAGAGGGCGCGTTTCTGGAGCGTCCATTCTGCTATATGCTTGGATGCCCGATCCTGTCTCCCCTTGCGTTCAGTAAAGACAACCTGGCGGTATTGATTAAAACCGCCCAGCTTGGCCTACCGACAGACGCATGTGTTGCCCCCCAGGCCGGTTCAACAGCACCTGCGGCTCTTGCCGGTGCAATGGTTCAAACATTTGCAGAAACACTGGCTGGACTGTGCGCTGTCAACTTTGTCCGTCCGGGTATGCCGATGCTTTTTAGCATGTGGCCGTTCATTACGGATCTGCGAACCGGAAACTTTACCGGCGGCAACGGTGAAGAGGCGTTGGTTACTGCTGCAACCGCACAGTTATGCAATTATTATGGATTGATTGTTAGTGGACCGTCGGGAATGACAGATTCTAAAACTATGGATGCCCAGGCCGGATATGAAAAAGGCATTACAACATCTACCGCAGCGTTAGCCGGCTGTAATATTATCAGCTGTTTCCCGGGTATGGTCGGCAGCCTGATAGCCCAGTCGTTTGAAGGGTTGGTTATTGATAATGATATGCTGGGCAATGTGCTTCGGATTGTCCGGGGCATTGAGGTCACCGATGAAACATTATCATATGACGTCATCAAGGAGGCCGTTTATGGCCAGGGCCACTATCTTGATCATCCCCAGACTTATAAACTGATGAGAAGCGAGTTCACTTATCCTGAAATAGCTGACCGACGCTTACCTGAAGAGTGGCAAAAAGATGGTAGTAAAACAATTTATGATCGGGCCCATGAAAAAGTAAAACAGATGCTTTCCAGCCATTATCCTGATCATATAGACCCTGCGGCGGATGCACGTATCCGGGAGACGTTTCCCATTAAGCTTAAACCTGAAGATATGAAACCTGGTAATGGGAGATGGGGTTGAGGAGAATTCTGAGTAATGAGTTAGATAGTGCTGAAGGCATTTCCATAAGGAGCCCAAATGCCGGCTCCAGGTAATGATCTGATGCTTAGAGAGCGAAAAGTTGTTACGTTTAAAAGTTCGGGGAAACTGCGGGATAAACTCTAATCCTTATAAAAATATCAAAGAGTAAAAATATCAGAACTTGTTACGTTTTATGGCAAGTAAGCTACACTTTTTGTCGAGTTGAATATGGCTCAATATCTGCCTCTTTCCGGCTTTATTCAAAACGTATTGATTTTCCATCAAAAAGGTGTAATTTAAAATATAAACCAAATACCCATATGTAAGCATTATTCCATCAACACATCATACCTCAATCAGTTGTACAGGGATTTCCCAAAATGGTTGAAAAAAAGAAACGATCTGTCGGAAAAAACAAAACCGAACCAAGCACCCCATTATCTGTAAAAAAAAGTGTGGAAGAGAAAAAGACGGCAATTCGCGCATTAAAAAATGGCACCGGTTTTCCAATAGTAGGATTAGGTGCATCAGCAGGAGGGCTTGAGGCACTTGAAACATTTTTCACACACACGCCTTCTGACAGCGGCATTGCTTTTGTCATCATACAACATCTCAGCCCTAAACATAAAAGCATTATGAGCTCACTTTTGTCGAAATATACTGAAATGGCGGTTCTGGATCTGGAAGATGGTATGAAGATTCAGCCCAACCAAGTGTATCTCAATCCACCGGATAAAAATGTGGTAATCATAAACGGTGTGTTCCAGTTAATGACGCCTGTTAAGACCAGTGGTATTAACCTGCCTATTGATTTTTTTTTCAGGTCCATGGCCGAAGACTTAGGGGAAAAAGCCATCTGTATTATCCTCTCCGGTACTGCAACAGACGGCACGTTGGGCTTAAGAGCGGTTAAAGGTGAAGGGGGTATTGCCATGGTTCAGGATCCGGATTCGGCCAGGTACGATGGTATGCCAAGAAGTGCAATGGCTACTGGTATTGTAGATTTTATACTGCCGGTTGAGAAGCTTCCGGAGCAGCTCATAAAATTCGTAAAAGCTCCCTATATAAGCACTCCCTCACAAACCAGGGTTAAGGATAATCAGTTTACAAACTATATCCAAAAGATATTTGCCCTGATACGTACCGCCACCGGTCACGACCTTTCCCATTACAAGCAGACAACCATTCTAAGAAGAATCGAGCGGCGTATGGCTGTTCATCAGATTGACAGAGTTTCGGGCTATGTGGATTTTCTCCAAAAAACTTCGACTGAAGTAGATATTTTATTCAAAGACATGCTCATCGGCGTAACTAATTTTTTCAGAGATCCCGAAGCTTTTAAAATTTTAAAAGACCGGGTAATACCTGACCTGCTGAAAAGAAGGTTAACACATTCAACAATCCGTATCTGGATAATCGGATGTTCAACCGGTGAAGAGGCATATTCTCTGGCAATTTTTTTTACTGAAGCCATTGAAAAGTTAAAACAAAATATGGAAATTCAGATTTTTGCCAGTGATATTGACGAAAATGCTATTGATTATGCCCGTTCGGGTATTTATCCGGACAGCATTGCTGCCGATATCTTGCCGGAGATTCTTAATAAATATTTTATAAAAGAGGATAATTCCTACAGGGTTAAGAAGCATATCCGGGAGATGATCATATTTGCCGTTCAAAACGTAATTAAAGATCCACCTTTTTCTAAAATAGACATGGTGAGCTGTCGGAATCTCCTGATATATATGGATTCCGAGCTGCAGAAAAAAGTACTGCCTCTTTTTCACTACACACTTAATTCGGAAGGTGTCCTTTTCCTAGGCACATCTGAAAGCATTGGAGAATTTACAGACCTTTTTCATCCCATTGATAACAAATTGAAGATTTTCAAACGGAAAGATTTTTATATTGAAAGGCCTGTGGACTACCCCATCACGCCATTCTATCAGGAATCTGCACGATCAGGTAGTGAGGAAAAACAACCGTCATCAGAGATTGAGATCCAAAATGCAGCGGAAAGGATTATCCTTGAGAGCTATGCGCCACCGGGTGTTCTTGTAAATGAGAAATATGAGATTGTTCAGTTTATGGGTAAAACAGATAAGTACCTGGAGACCCCTGTGGGTAAAGCAAGCTTCAATATACAGCAGATGGCACGTGAAGGCCTGCGCTTTAAACTGACCACAGCACTCCATAATGCCTTACGGCAAAAAAAGACGACCGTAATTGAAAATTTGCGGGTTAAATATAATGATAGTTTTCGAACCGTTAATTTGACGGTCAGGCCCCTCCTCGAGATAAACAGGCCTCAAAATTATATACTGATCCTGTTTGATGATAAAACACCTTTAGATAAAGGTTTGAAAAAAAAAGGTAAAAAGACGGCAAAAAGTGATACCGATCCGGTAATAACCAGCCTTGAAAAAGAGCTGGCGTCCACCAGGGAGCACCTCCAGACCACTATTGAAGAGATGGAAACCGCCAATGAAGAACTTAAATCTACCAATGAAGAGATGCAGTCGGTAAATGAGGAACTGCAGAGCAGCAATGAGGAGCTGGAAACTTCCAAAGAGGAACTGCAATCTTCCAATGAGGAGCTGGTTACGGTAAACACAGAGCTTCAAAACAAGGTAGATGAGCTTTCTACAGTAAATAATGACATCAACAATCTTCTTGCAAGTACGGATATAGGTACTGTATTTTTAGATACCAATCTTGCCATCAAGCGTTTTACTCCGGCCATGACCAATATTTTTAATCTGATAAATTCAGATATTGGGCGACCCATCAGCGATATTACATCAAAAATCAGAAACGAAAATCTAAACAGAGACGGCGCTGAAGTTCTCAGGACATTGACGCCAAAAGAGATGGAGATGCAGGCCGATAATGGTAACTGGTTTTCCATGCGAATTTCGCCATATCGGACAATAGAAAATGTGATTGACGGTATTGTCATAACTTTTATTGAAATCACGAAAATTAAAGAAAACCGAAGACTGGCAGCGGTAGTGAAAGATTCAAACGATGCAATCACCGTTCAGGATCTTGAAGGCAATATTACTGCCTGGAACAAAGGTGCCGAAAAAATGTTCGGCTACAGTGAGGCCGAGGCTCTTTCCATGAATATTCGAGACATTGTACCGGATGACAAGAGAAAAGAAGCATTGGCTTTTGTACAAAAAATGCAAGAAGATAAAGAAGTGGACTCTTTTTATACCCGGCGTATAACCAAAGACGGTCGGATACTGGATGTGTGGCTGACAGTGACAAAACTGGTTGATGACCAGGGGAAAATAGAGGCCATAGCCACAACTGAGCGTGATGTCACAAAATTGAAGAAGAGTCAGGAGATGCTGCTGCAATGAAAAATAAAAAAAACTCCGAACTGCGCAACCTTGCTGAAAAGATACTGCAGGGGCAAGCTGATGAAGATCCCGACTCATCAAAACGTTCACCAGATGAAACACACCGGCTTGTTCAAGAACTTCAGGTCCACCAGATAGAACTGGAACTGCAAAACGAGGAACTGCGAAAAACACAGCTTGAACTTGAAATGTCGCGGAATAAATATTCTGATCTGTACGATTATGCCCCGGTCGGATTTTTCACGCTCAACGAAAAAAATATAATTATTCAGGCAAACCTGACCGGTGCAGGCATGTTGGGTGTTGATCGAAGCGCATTGACCGGAAAGCCTTTCTCCAATTTCATTACAAGCGATACACAAGATGTGTTTTATCATCACCGCCGGAAATTGATTGAAACCGGAACCCAACAGACTTGTGAACTTTCTTTAAAAAGAAACAGCACTCAATTTGATGCATGTCTGGAAAGTACTTCCGTAATAGACGATGATAAAAACTGCATACAATTTCAACTAGCGGTAATGGATATTACCGAACGCAAACAGGCAGAGATTGACCTCAAACAGACGGAAAAGAAATTAAGGGACTCAGAGAAAAAATGCTTCGCCTACCTTGAACATTCACCGGTTTGTACCAAGGTGGTTGATCTTGATTTCAATCTGCAATATATGAGTGCTACAGGCATAAAGTGTCTCAACACTGACGATATTACACCGTTTTATGGGCAACCGTATCCGTTTGATTTTTATCCTGAGCCGTTTCGAAATCTTATGACGATAAATTTGGGAAAAGTTAAAAAAACCGGTAAAATTATCAAACAGGAAGGTTCTGTAATTGATATAAACGGGAATGAATTATGGACTTATTCAACACTCGTACCCGTTAAAGATGATGAAGACCGAATTGAATATATCATCGTCGTATCTATCGACATCACCGAGCTCAAACGAGCTGAGGAGGGGAAAAGAAAGGCTGAGGCCCAGCTTCGCCAGGCGCATAAAATGGAGTCAATCGGCACTCTGGCAGGCGGCGTTGCCCATGATTTTAATAATATACTATACATGATTGTCGGAAACACGGAACTTGCCCTTGAAGATATTCCGGAATTGCATCCCGCTCATACCCATCTGAAAGAGATTCAAAATGCCAGTCTCAGGGCGGCAGACATTATAAAACAGTTACTCAAATTCAGCTGCAAGACAGACCCGATGCTGGTAGCCATCAACGTTATTGCTGTTATTAAGGATACGCTCAAATTTTTACGATCGATGATTCCAGCCACCATAGAAATTTGTCAACATCTTCCGGACACTGAAGTAAATATCTTTGCTGATGCAACCCAGATCAACCAGGTGCTAATGAATCTCTTTATCAATGCCTCCCAGGAAATGGCGGATGGCGGTGTATTGGACGTAAGTGTAGAAAGTGTAATCTCAGGTGGTGAAACAGCTGATATTTATAATGACCTGGCACCGGGTGAATATGTCAAAATAATGATAAAAGATACAGGATCGGGGATAAGCCCGGAGTGCATCGACCGGATTTTTGACCCCTATTTTACAACCAAAGCATTTGGGAAAAGTTCAGGCCTGGGATTATCTGTTGTTCTTGGTATTGTTAAAAACCATAATGGTACCATTACTGTGGACAGCCGGCCTGGAAAAGGTTCAACTTTCAGTATTTTTATTCCTGCAACGATGGAGAAGCCTGGCGTTGAGATTGAAACGCCCGATGAAATCCCTGTTGGTTCGGAAATAATACTTTTTGTAGATGATGAAAAATCTATTGTGAAAATGACACAAAGGGTTCTGGAACGCCTGGGATATAAAGTTGAAACCAAAACCGATCCCGAAGAAGCACTGGCTCTGTTTCGGTCAAAACCGGATCAATTCGATCTGGTCATTACCGACATGACCATGCCGCAGATGACCGGTGTTAAGTTGTTTGAGAAGTTAAAAAAAATTCGTTCCGATATACCTGTTCTTATTTGCACAGGTTATAGCCCTCAAATAGATGAGGAGACAGCAAGGGAAATGGGAATCGCTGCCTATATAACGAAACCCGCTATTAAGAGTGGACTTGCTAAAAAAATCCGTGAAGTTCTTGATAAAAATCAGATCCGCCTTTAAATTGCGTTCTTTTTCGATAAAACGTAACAGAAAAATGATTGATACCGAAAGAGTTTAACTGCATTCTTGAATTAACTGCTGACAAAAAATTTTACAGGGGAGGCGTTCATGACAAGAAAAATGGATATGGATTTGCTTTCGGAAAAGATCAGAAATCTTGCTGATTCCTCAGGTTTAGATGCGTTGGGATTTGCTGAAGCAGCCGAATTTTCAGACTATGCCTTAAACCACTCGCAACGACGGGATCCAAAGCTATCGTTATCGGGCGCAAAAACAATTATTGTGGCAGGCATCTACATAGGCGGGTTAACTCTTCCCGCCTGGATGAATCCCCGGTATGGCCGAACAAGCAGGCTCTATCTTTCAGCGTTTTTTCTTGATGTTGTAAAACCGCTTGAACCGATTGTCAATTTACTACGAAACCAAGGCTATCAAGCCATAGTTTGTGACGGCGCTCAGGAAGACGGATCCGTCATTCCGCTGAAACTTGCCGCAGTAAGAGCAGGCTTAGGTTGGCAAGGCAAGCATACGTTGCTCATATCAAAAAAGTATGGAACTTTTTTAGCACTTGGAGGAATCATAACCGATGCCCCCCTGGAACACAACACCGAACAGGAATCCAATCAATGTGATAAATGCGACAAGTGCCAACAGGCATGCCCTTTGGGGGCCCTGGATCAACCATATGTTTTAAACAGAAACAGCTGCCTTTCGAACATGTTGCAGATTGAACATCTGCCCAGGGAAGCTAAAGCAGTAATGGAAAACAGAGTGGGTGATTGTGAAATATGCCAGGAGGCCTGTCCGTGGAACAAAAAACATATCGATCACCCTTTAACAACAAATATGACGGAATCTTTCCAAAAGAAAATTGAAGACTGGGAGACGTTTTTTTATTTACCGGATTTGGTTAATTTGTCAGAAGAAAGCTACAGAGAAAAACTTGGCCATCTGAATACGGATATTCCTTACAATCTATTCCATCGGAATGTTTTGATTGCACTGGAAAGAGTAAAAAATGGAGAGTCAGATGAGTAGCATTAGAGGGTTTGTAATGTATTCTCATACTTTAGTATGAGAACAACAGGTGAAAAATAGGACTTTTTTCATACTTATGACTGATTGTGTATTTAAATAATTTTGATAAAAGTAACATCATAAAATTAGATTTATCTGGAACAGGAGGTCACTTATGCGGCGTATTTTATGTTTTACTATTATTATTTCTTCTTTTTTTATTTTATTTGTAACCAACAGTTCATTCGCATTTGTCACAACCCAAAGCTCCGGCACACTCACTGTTGACTGGAATCAAAACGGTGATGCCTTTATCTGGGAGTTGAATACAAATACCGGCACATATCCTGTTTTCGGGATGAATGGTGCCGATGCCATCCGGGATACTGAAAATTATACTGAATTAGAAGGTGGCGGAAGAGAATATAATTCAATCGTCAGTGATTATAATGGCGGTTGGGTAAATTCTCTTGATGATGTTGAGCGTAGTTCAACGGCTAATAATGGTGGTGACATTGTCGGGTATGCTTCAACTACCGGCAATAGTGTACATTCCTCGGCAGATGTTGCAAATAATAATACAGGGGTTATTCTTAATGCGTCCGGAACATCGCACCTGGTGAGAAATTTTAAAGTCTCGACATCAGGTACGTATAATTTTGATGTCGATTATCTGTTTTCCGACAGTTATTTTATGGATGATATGTCGACAGAGTGGGCTGACTGGTATCACCACGGTAGTTTGATACTAAGTGCTTTCACCACTTCCTGGACTAAAATTCAAGAGCTTGTCATCACATCCGGAGATATAAACTACCCGACAACCGGTGAAGGGTCGCTTTCTATATTTTCTGATTTTGCAACCGATACACAATATTCCATAGAGATGCATACTTATAATTCTGCAAGTGCATATTCTCCGGCTCCTGTACCCGAACCGGCAACAATGCTCCTTTTAGGGCTTGGATTAGTTGGATTTGCCGGAGTTGTCAGACGAAAATATAAAAAATAAACCGGTATTTTACATCAAGCGCACTATGGCAGGATTATCAATGATCCTGCCTTTTTTTTATTCAGTTCTACAAAGATCGGAAGTTATGAGTCCTATTATGAATCCGGACTTTCGACTGCTCTTCAAAAGCACATATGCGGCAAAGTAGCCCTTATTTAAAATATGTCAGCAACGCATGCAGGTTCGTCATCGGGTGAGGTGGACACCCCGGAATAAAAAGATCCACAGGAATCAGCGTATCAAGGCCTTCTGTAATTTCAGGACTTCCCCTGAAAGGCCCGCCGGATATCGAACAGCTTCCGACAGCAATAACAACTTTGGGGTCAGGGATGGCTTCATAAGTTTGCAGGAGCGCTGTTTTCATATTCCTTGAAATCGGGCCTGTTACGACAAGACCATCAGCATGGCGGGGAGATGCCACAAAATTGATTCCGAATCGTGCCAGATCAAAAAAGGGCGTTGCCAGAACATTCAGGTCGGCTTCACATGCATTGCAGCCTGCTGCGGATACCTGTCTTAACTGAAGTGACCGGCCAAAAAGTTTTTTAAAGTGCTGCTTTGAATGGTCGGCCAGTGATGCAAGATTGCCGTCTGTTATCAGATGTTCTTTTTCAGATACGGAAAGTTCGAAATCTCCGGTAAAGGTGATGAAATCACCTTTAGATATACGCTCACAGGTTCCACAAAATACACAACGCCCCAAGTTAATCATTTTGCTGTCTGCATCAATGGCATCCTGCGGGCAGGCCGCTACACATTCTGCAACAATATCTGATGACGCGTCTTTATTTATTTTCGGTATGCCGCGATAGCGCGGCGGTAATTCAACTTTACTTTTGGGATAACTGCTGGTTTTGCAACCCTGTTCGAATCTGTTTTTCAGTACTTTGAGCATTGTGGTTCCTCTTTTAATTCATTTAGAAAAATCCAAAAAAACAAAAGCATCTAAACTTAAAGGTCGAATCCGCAATAGGACAGATTAAAACTTTTGTTATTTAACGGGAAATCGGAAATCCCGGTATCCCTCAAAGACATGGACAGTCCATTCCAGTTATGAAAGGAAGGATCTTTAACCTTATGTCTGAGGATATTACCTTTCTCATCTGTCAGAATACAGTGAGACAGTTCACCTCGCCAGGCTTCATTCAGCGTCACAACAAATGAAGATGGTGCCGGTTTCAGTTCGGCCGTATCTACGATATTTGTCTCAACAGGGTCAGCGAGCAGAGATTCAATAATGCTGATGGATTGCATTACTTCATCCCCCCTTACTTTTGCACGGGCATATACATCACCGGTTGGTTCTGCATTTTCAGGAATATCCAGATTCACATAATGTTCTGTTGGAAAACATCTCCTGACATCATAAGGCATTGTACAGGCCCGACCTGCAGGCCCGACCAGGCCGAGTTTTTCAGCATCCGATGTGCTGACGGTACCGCAGCCTTCAAAACGGGAACGAACACTGGACGTGGATAAAATAAGATCTATGGTGTGCCGGACTTGCGGTTTCAATACATCGATACGTTCCTGCAGTGTTTTTCGGTCATCATCGGTCATCTCAAATCGGACGCCGCCGGGTCGAACCAGCCCTTTACCAAATCTGTTTCCGCACATCCACAAGGTCATATTGAGAAAATCACCTCTCATTCTGCCGCAATAATTGGCAGGCGGTAAAAAGGCAACATCACCGCTCAATGCACCCAGATCCCCAACATGGTTGGCGATGCGTTCAAATTCAAGACCTATGGTCCGGATAATCTTTGCACCGTTATCCGGAGTAACAGAGGAAAGGGCCTCCAGCGCCTGAGCCATACAGAGACTGTTGCCGACGGCTGTATCCCCGGCAATGCCTTCGGTGATAATCGGAAGACGCTTGTTATCAATATTTAAAAAGAGATTTTCAATACCCCTGTGCTGGTATCCCAACTGAATTTCAAGATTCAGGACACGTTCACCGATACAGTTGAAACGAAAGTGTCCGGGCTCAATAACACCGGCATGGACCGGACCAACAGCGACTTCATGAATGGCATCACCTTCCACGGAATAGTAGTCATATTGTCCGGGAATATCTTTTTTATAGTCATTTCCAAATACATCCGGTTTGCCCTGACAGTTGGCATGATAGCGAACCATTTTAAGCCACGGGTGGCCCTCGGGCCGAATACCGAACTGTTCGGCAATCTCTCGCTCAAACATATGAAACGGTTCACACTCGTTCGTTAAAGATGGGTATGACTCAGGTGCATCCGTGCCGGCGACAAGCAGCTTATCTGTTCTTAAAACAGTAAGTAGTTTGACTGCTTCTCCATCCTGATAGGCAAAAAACTGAACCACTTTGCCCCCGTTTCCGACAATATCCAATGCTTCCTTACGAAAAAGATCAAAGGGAAGGTGAGGGATCCTGCTCCTGATTAATGCTTCACCATTTGAAATTTCTAAAAAATCACTCTTCATTAAAATCCTCCACTGATGGAAGTTACCGCATGAACAATTGTCTGGTAGAGTGTATCCGGAATCCAGAAGGTCAATACCAGTGAGGTTAAGAGAAGTGCATATTGTGGCCAGACCATTGTTATTTTTTCTTCTATACGGGCAGCTTCGGCTGAATCACCAAAAGAAATCTTCATGGCCTGGTTGGCAAATCCGGCAAAAATAACGCAAAGGCTCAGTATAAATAATGTGGCAGCCGTATAATGGCCTGAGCGGAAAGCACCAATGATGATAAACAGTTCACCGATAAATATACCAAAGGGCGGAAATCCTGATATAGCGGCAAACCCGGCAAAAAATGCGACAAAGGATTTGGGCATGCGTTTTACCAGGCCACCGGTTTTATCAATCAGTTTGCTGCCGTAACCCAGCAAGATATTACCTGACGTCAGGAACAGCGATGACTTGATCAGACTGTGATGGATCAGACATAAAACAGCGCCGTAAGCGCCTATGCCGCCGATTCCGGTTCCAAAGGCGATAATCCCCATATTCTCAATACTGGAGTATGCCAGCAGTCTTTTGTATTCAGTCTGCTTTAAAATAAAGGTGGCAGCGGCCAGAATGGAAATCAGGCCGAATACCATCAGGATTGCTCCGGAAAAATCACCAAGGCCTGCGGCCATCATTATTTTGTTGGTTTTAAAAATGCCAAGATAAGCACAGTTGAGCAACACACCTGATAAAAGGGCTGATGCCGGGCTGGGAGCTTCACTATGGGCATCCGGAAGCCATGTGTGCATGGGCGCCAGGCCCATTTTTGTGCCGTATCCGACAAGAATGAAAATAAATCCGGTTTTGAGCCACATGGGATCAAGCCCCTTTGCAACATTGCTCAGCGCAGAAAAAGAGAGCGGTGCATCAATATTGGCCACTTCCATGGAAACCGTAATCAGTACGGAACCCAGCAGCGCCATGGCAATGCCCACGGAACAGACCAGTACATATTTCCAGGTGGCTTCAAGAGATGACGGTGTTTTATGGGTAAATATCAACGGTGCGCTGGCCAGTGTTGTTGCTTCAATGGCGATCCACATCACCATAATGTGATCAGAGAGTGTTACCATCGTCATGGTGGCCAGAAACATCAGCATTGAGCCGGTAAACATTTTTTCAGATTTATAATTGGATATTTTAAGGTAGGTCGTTGTGTAAATGGAGATCATGAAAAATAATAACGATATCACAATCAGAGATAAAAGGCCTTCCGATGTTATCGCAAAATAATCAGGCAACAGCGCTTCCGGTTGTTTGGCCCACAAAAAAATTGAGAGCAGCAGGTGAAGTACACCGGTAAGCACCAGCAGCTGACGTCCGGGACTCCGGGGAAGGAAAAAAGCGAGGATTCCTGTCAGCAGCGGGATTAGAATAATAATTTCAACCATGAAAAATCACCTATTCCTTTAATGTTCTGAGTAAAGCCGTATCCACATCATCAAATTCCTGTTTGATGTTCTGCAGGATTACAGCCATGATCATAACGCCTGCAAGAACGTCAAGAAGGATACCAAACTCCACAATATGCCGGACACGCACCGAAAATGATGTGCCCACAAGGTAAATACCGTTTTCCATCATGATATATCCCAGAACCATTGCAATCGCGTTTCTGCGGGCGATGAGCAGGTAGATTCCGCCGATGAGCACTGTAATGGCAGTTGGTACCAGTAGAGAGACGTCACCGATTGCATTTATATTGAATTTTTTTCCGGCAAAAATTGAAGCCAGAATCAGGAACAGCCCGATCAGCATGGACGCATTGTAACCGATGATCGGCTCAACTTCTCTTTTAATACCGACTTTTTTGATAGCCAGATAGATGCAAAGCGGAATGGCAATACCCCGAATAATTAAGGTGACTGAAGTAAACAGGACACCCTCGCCGGTAACACCATGACCTATAAATAACGGTACAACAGACACGATGATACCCTGAAAGGCCAGCGCCTTGATAAGTCCGGGAAGACGGCTGGAACCAAAAGAGAACAGAATTGACAGCAGCACAAGAGATAACAATGTATCAACCGGATGGATCATTTCATAAACTCCAATGTTATGATGGTTGCAAAAAGGGCCAGAGCAAAAGATGTCAGTACGAATTTGGGAACCCTGTCCATTCTGTAACGGGCCATGACAGATTCAGTGATGCCGACAGAAATATAAATAACAAAAAGTGCTGCACCAAACAGCGCCGCATTCATTAACGGATGACCGAGATCAAAAGGTGAAATCAGCCCGGCAATAAAAGTAGAGTAGAAAAACAGTTTGCAGAATGATCCCAGTTCGATGAGCCCTAAATCAGGTCCGCTGTGATCCAGCACCATGACTTCATGGATCATGGTCAGTTCCAGATGTGTAGCGGGATCATCTACCGGTACCCTGGAATTTTCAGTTAGCAGGACAATGAAAAGGGCGAATATAACGAACAGCAGCGGTGAGCCTGCACCATGCCAGAGTGATAAAGGTTGGTCGCCTGACAAATAAGCGGAAAGCGTCAATTCCCCGGAGAGTCTGTAAAACAGAATCAGGATCATGAACATGGTGGCTTCACAAATGATGGGGAAATATGCTTCCCTTGCTGCACCCATTCCTTCAAAAGGTGATGCCGTATCCATGGCGGCAGCAATGGTAAAAAAGCGCGCCAGCCCCAGCAGGTAGAGAATGAAGATAATATCACCATTAAATGAAATGACCGGGTTTTGACCTGCAATGGGAATAAACAGCAATATGATGGCGGAAGCAGCCATGGAGACAATCGGCCCCATTTTAAAAACAGGTGTCGTACTCGTACTGTATACCGATCCCTTTTTGAAAAGCTTGATCAGTGTATAATAGTTAATCAGCAGAGGAGAGCCTTTTCGTCCGCCAAAGAATGCTTTCACCTTAAGAATGACAGCAGAGAAAAACGGTGCCAGAAGAATCGCAAGTGCCCACAGAATAATGGATTTAATCATAACATCTTCTCTTTTTTTAAATTAATACTGAGCCGGTTGAAACCCTCAAGGCCGGGTTTAACAAAAGGCATTATTTATACAAAAAACAACAATACAATGATGGCCAGTAGAATATAACCAATATAAAGATGGATATCGCCATGCTGAATCCATCGCAATTTATCAAACAGCCATAGTACCGGGCGAACAATTACATTTTCCATGTGCAGCTCGGCAATGTCATTGATTCGGCTGCTGTATTTTGTTTTCTCCGGAAATCGTCCCTGCACCGACTTAAGTACTTCGTGGTTTGGTGCAATCGGTTTAAAAAACTCAAGAATAAAAGACGCGTAGGATGTTCCCGTATATTGCATTTTGACTGTAGGCTGTGTAAAACCGCAGCCCCACGTGCCGGATCGGCTAATGGTTTTTCCTTTGTATAGAATTGTCCGTAGTGCCAGAACCGAAAGCAGAAAGATAAAGAATATCAATGCCGCCATTGAGATATTACCGGTAATCTTTGTAAACGGTTCAATGGTATCAGGCGTAAAGGCCAGGCCAACAGATGACAGCGCATTAACGGCCATATTAATAAAAACTCCCGGCAATACACCGATAACCAGACAAGCACCGGAAAGAATAATCAACGGAAGAAGCATTGACGGTCCTTTTTCATCTACATCCGCTGCAGCATTACTTCTTGGTTCGCCCTGAAAAGCCACGCCCACAACTTTCGTAAAGCAGGCCAGGGCAAGGCCTCCTATTACGGCAAGGCTGACGATGGCAAGAATACTCAGCACAAATGATGCTTTATCAAGTGCAACACCCTGGAATCCGCCCAGATAAATAAAAAATTCACTTACAAAACCATTAAAGGGTGGGAGCCCTGAAATGGCAATTGATCCGATAATGAAAGTAGTGCCTGTAATTTTCATGGATTTCAGAAGGCCGCCAAGTACATTGATGGAACGGCTTCCGGTTTTCTGAATCACAATGCCGGCGCCCATAAACAGAAGTGACTTGAAAATAGAATGATTCAGAACATGGAGCAGTCCACCGGTAAAGCCAAGTACAGCCATGGACGGGTTACCGGAAGACACACCGATCATTCCGATACCAAGTCCAATGAGAATAATGCCGATGTTTTCAACACTGCAATAGGCCAGCAGGCGTTTGAGGTCATTTTGGCCCAGGGCATAAACGATGCCGAGTATCCCGGAAACCATTCCGGCAATCACAACAATTTGACCGAACAGCGGTGTACTCAGGTCAAGAAGCGTGTATATTCTTAAAATACCGTAAATACCCGTTTTAATCATAACGCCGGACATGACAGCAGAAATATGGCTGGGTGCTGCCGGATGTGCATGGGGCAGCCAGATGTGAAAAGGAAAAACACCGGCCTTTGACCCAAATCCGATAAAAGAGAAAATAAAAACCAGGATTTTTACTGTTTCAGGGATTTCAGCCGTAATGTTAAACCCTAAACTGCCGGTATAGCCATAAATAAGACCAAATGCCGCAAATATGAACATGGCACCGACATGTGAAAAAATAAAATAGAGATAACCGGCTCTTCTGTTTTCCGGTGATTGATAATCATATATCACCAGGAAGAAGGATGACAGTGACATAATCTCCCATGAAAGCATAAAGGCAAGTATGTTGCTTGCCGTTACAACCAGTGCCATTGAAGCAATCAGGAGGCTGAAAAAAAGGTAATTTACGGC
Source organism: Desulfobacterales bacterium (assembly GCA_021737275.1). Classification (GTDB taxonomy): domain Bacteria; phylum Desulfobacterota; class Desulfobacteria; order Desulfobacterales; family JAIPEE01; genus JAIPEE01. The sequence goes on along the minus strand of JAIPEE010000003.1, from coordinate 149,147 downwards.
TGTTCGCAGAGATTTTTCCGGTTTGCTCATGTAATGAAAGCTGAAAATTGAAGCAAGCAGGGAAACAGCAAAAATGGCAACCAGGAAAAATGCCGAAAGACCATCAATTTGAAATGTAAGGGATAATGAATTCAGGTAGTTGAAAGAGAGGTGGTGGGATACCGGATTAAAAAGCTTGAACAGGGCATCAATCAATCCAATGAGACATCCGGTACTTATACCCAGAACACCAACAGCCTTCATAAAGGTAAACTGTTTCTGCAGGATCAGGGTTAAAGCACCACCGGAAGCGATTATCAGTATTGCCAGAAAAAAATGATTCATACATCACCTTTTAAAAGTTTATCCAAAAAATCGATAGCCAGTATTTGCAAATTCATACCAGTTTAATTAGTTTCCAAAGGCCGATTTGAATGCATCTATAAAATTAAGTGGATTAATTAGCAGTTATAGCATTTTTTAGTCAACAGATTTATTTTGTGTCTTTCAATGGCCCCGATCCTGCAGGCCCTGTAAATTTTAGAAAATCCCAAAATTAGCCATAACCGATAATTCATGGGTTATTGGGGTAAGCCTTTTCAACATCATTTCAGGATTGTTGGTGAGGCAGAAGTTTAAGGAAATGGTTAACTAAATTTTTATCCGAATAATGGTCGTAAATTATTCCGTCCGGAGTTACGCCCCGAATCTTTCCATCAAAAAATAACCATTTAAGAAGGCGGGTGCCCATCTCTTTTCGGTCAGCAAGTTTGTCAAAAGATGATATTTCACAAGGTGCCGGCGATGGAATTTTGTGGCTATTATCAATAAGCGATTTAATGAAATTTAAAATCCTGCCAAGCCTGAGAAGTGTTACACTTTCAAGCCGTGAGGTTTTATGTGAAAGGGGCAGGGCACTTGAACGCATCAGGGAGAATGTGTCTGGAAGAATGCCAAGGGTTTCGCATAATTTATAATCAGGGCTTCCGGGCGCCGGATAAAAAACCGAAACACCTGCCAGTACCTCTTTTTTAAATAAGTACATCAAATCATTAACAGATTCTATGGCATCCTGTCCCGGTGCACTGACGATGATATAGGATACACAGTCAAGACCATTTTCTTTTGCGAAAGCCACGGCAGTTTCAAATGATTTTCTGACATCCGGCCGCCTGAATCTTTTCAATTGCTCTTTTGATATGGATCCAAGGGCGAGATTCAGCGTTTTGAAACCGGCCCGCTTCATAGCGGTTATAACAGCATCATCCAGAGTTGGCGGGAAGAGGCCGTTCATCGCCCTGAGTTCAAGATCATGTGAAATATATCGTCGTTCAATTTGACTCATCAGCTCAAGAAACCAGGTTCGGTCATAAGAGATATTTTCATCTTCAAAATCAATAAAACCGGCATCATGATTGTTTACCGCCAAATCAATTTCGCTGATAACTTGTGAAATGCTTCTTCTGCGATATGTTGAACAGGAACCCGAACCGATGCAGCAGTATGAGCATTTAAGCGGGCAGCCACGGGTCGAAACGATAACGGTGCTACCTTTTTTATTTCTTTTGTAAAACTGATGTTTAACGAGATGGGCAGACGGTAACGGGTACTTATCCAGGTTATCCATCACAGCAGGTTCATTTATATGAAGCGTATGATCAGCCTTGCGGAAAACAATGCCGGGGATATGATCAACCTTTTCACCTTTGTTTAAAGCATTTACCAGCATCGGCAGCGATAACTCACCTTCACCCCGGATAATATAATCAACGGCGGAGCAATTCATCACCTGTTCCGGCAGCTCGGTAGGGTGGTGGCCGCCCATGATTACTTTACATGACGGGTTGAACTTTTTTACCGTTTCAGCCGTTTTGAGAGCCTCTTCACTATATGCAGTGAAAAGTGATGATATGCCGATAAGAGCGGCGCCGGACGCCTTTGCCATGTGTCCGATATGCTCAAAGCTGTAACCGTAGTGTTTATATTTATGAAAAAGAGCAAATGGTGAAACATCCGGTTTGGCATAATAAGGTGACAGATACGCCATTTCATCCGGTATATCAATTGCCTTTGATTTTGAAGTGGCAAGGCCGTCAAAAATATCAACGGTAAAGCCTGATCTTGAAAGGGCGGCCGCAATACAGGTTAACCCGTAGGGGATTGTTCGTTTTGCAGTGAAATAAAAGTCACGTATGGGGGGCTGAATAAGAAGAATGTCTGGCATAAGATTTCTAAAAAACAGGTTTTAAACCTCTTAAAATCCAGAAAAGACCGATAACGACTGGAAGAATGGTATAGCTTACCAGATGGAGCCAATATCCTTTTTTATCGCCATAAAACTGTTTCATTTTATTCAGTTTGCCTGATTTTTGCGGGAAATACTGCCTGATGATAAACATTACGATGCCGTATCCGGCTACAAGAAGACCGAGAAACAGTGACATCTCATTTATCTGTGGTTTCATCAAACGCTGATATCCATGGTTGGATACAGCCCTTTTCGCGGTCCCTTTGAATATGGTTGAATAATATTATAGGAGATATTTCTTCCCTTTTGCGCATGTCCTTTAAGTTTTTTGTCCTTAAAATGAGCGCCGTTTTGTTCCAGAATTTTGGTAATTCTGTTTTTGAAAGTATCTACAAATAATTTCCCGGAGCCACTAAACTTCATTGCGCCAAGAGAAATGCCGTCAGATATATCGGCAAGCTTTTCAAGTGGTATGCTGTGCTTTTTAAGATCTCTTTTGTTTGTTATATAGCCCCAAACCAGATGTTTTGGCGGTATTGTGACGGGCTCTTCAAGATCGATTATGGTATGAGGCATAACAATGGAGCTTTCTCCTATAACCAGCGGGCATGCCAGTTTGCCTTCAACAAATGTATCGAATTTGCCGCGCAGAAACGAGTTGAAACCGACAAAAACATTTTTGCCCAGTTGGGTGTAAATGATTTTGGCGCCGTGGGCTGTCACATTGTATCCTTCAAGCCGGGATTTAACAATGAAACAGTTCTCCTGGGCATTGGCACCTTTGCCAAGCCAGGCATTTTCAAGATAGGCCCGCTGGGCAACCAGCACATTGTCTTCAAAGTGGCACTTGCCCCTGATAACGGAATATCTGCTGATAGCAGTTCCTGAAGGAACATTTTCATGTGGTTTGATATGGATGACGTCAAATATCCTCTGGAAAGCCTTTCTCTTTTCTGTGATAAAATCCATGAAGATGCCTTCAGGTTTATGTCCCGGCTCAAAAGAGATATATTTATCAATAACTTCTGTCGGAAAATTATAACTGAAATCAAAATCATCACCGGATTTGACCCATATCCTGCCGGGTTCAATATGTTTATGGGAAAGCGTTCCCGATTGTACATAAGCAAACCGGTCAAGGATACAGTCATGTATCACCGTAAAATCCGCGGTTGAAAAATGCCCCATATAGACACCTCTGCACGGGGAGCCGTGAATGTTTGAATACGGGCTTGCGGCTGTGTTTTTGATTAAAAACAGTTCCGGGTATTCAGGATCATGCGAACTGCTGTGGACAAGTGTTTTGTTGAGGTAGCTGTCTTTGATGTGGATGGATTCATCGTGCTCTATCATGAAATCGATACCGTGAAAATGAAACCGGTCTCCCTTTTCCTTCAGTTCATCGCCCCTGATATCGGATTTATAGAGGACTGAGTTGTCAACACGGCACTTTCCAAAAAAATAACTGCCGGCCAGACTTGAATTACTGAAATGAAAATATAGCGGGTGATGATCCGTAACTCCGTAAAAAGCATAAAATTTCAGAAACTTATTCGGTTTGGTCATGTTGTAGATAATGGGTCTGGCTTCAAATTCCAGATCTGCAAGAGAGATATTTACCCTGTTCGCAATCCTGTCAATAAGTTTTAATACACTTTTCATTTTTTTTACCTCAAAATCGTATGGATATTTCACCAAAAGCCTGTCGTGAACTTCTGATCATTTTGTCCGGTTAAGGTAAGGTAATGGGCATACCCATTATCGGCCATAATATAAATACGGCAAAAGCCACCACAACCATCAGAAGTATACTTGCAGGTATACCGGCAATAAAAAACTCACCCACAGAGAACTGTTTTGAATCATAGGCAATGGCATTGGGGGCCGCTCCGACAAGAAGGAGGAATGGCATACCGGCCGTTACCAGGGATGCAAAAAGAATTACATCGGGCGCAACACCGAGGTATGGTGCAATAACAAGTGCTACCGGTAACGATATCGCAATGGCTGCAACATTCATAATAAAGTTTGTCATCATCAGGACAAAGAATGCAATGCTCATTACAAAGATGAACCAATGGGCATTCTGGAACATGACCAGCCAGTTAACCGCCAGCCATTTGGCTGCGCCGGTTTCCCACAGACAGAATCCGATACTCATGGCACCGCCGAACAGCAAAATGATATTCCATGGAATGGCTTCCAGATCATCAATATCCATAATGCCGGTCACAAAAAACAAAATGGTCGAAACCAGAATAATACCGGTTTTGTCAACAGCCTGAAGGGCAGGAACAAATGATCTCAGGGACATGATAAGGATACATCCGAAAACAATAACGGAAGCTAAAATTTCTTTTTTGGTAATACCCCCCATCTCGGAATAAAGCTGCCTTGCCTTTTCTCTCAGGCCCGGAATAACCTTTTTTTCAGGCTTGTAATAAATCATGAAAAAGCCCCAGAGGAGGAAGGTCATTAACCATCCAATGGGGAACATATAATATGTAAGCTGAAAAAAGCTGACATCCGCACCGATTACATCCTTATAAAAACCAATGGCTACAGCACCGCGGGCGGCACCAAGCAGGGTAACAATACTGCCTGCACCGGCCACATAAGCCATACCCATAAAAAGACCTTTGCCGAATTTGGTTTTTTTATCTCCTTCGCCATAAAGTGCATAAATTGAAAGGAGGAGGGGATAAATAGTTGCGGCAACAGCCGTATGGGCCATTATATGGGCAAGGGCGGCTGTAACGACAAAGCACCCGAGGTATATCATACTGGTTTTTTCACCCACAATAACCAGCATCTTATAAGCCAGTCGTTTTGTCAGGCCCGTTTTGGTAAATACCATACCGATCATAAGAGATGCAAAAATAAACATTACCGACGGAACCATAAAATCGGTAAAAGCGGCTCTTGCCGGGCGAATGAGGAAAAGTGTCTGGAGTACGCCAATCATAATACTGGTGACGCCAATGGGGACAACTTCAAAAACCCACCAGGTGCCGGCCAGCAGAAAAACGGCCAGTGCGCCTTTTGCCTCTTTTGAAAGAAGAAAATGTTGTCCTGCAGGATCAATGGCATCCGGCCAGGGTGGTGACCAGTTAACAATGCAGAAAAGAACAATACCAATAGAAAGAAAAATAAAACGTTTTATATTGAATTTCGCCGAAGCGGCATCGGATAAGGTGTCGCTGCTCATTTTTTAGACTCCTGGTGCAAACTCAAAAATCTGACATCTGTTAGAAATTAAAATCGGTTTAGGTTCAGGTTAATCCTTGATCGTTTTACAAACTTCCAAGAATACATCGGTTAATCTTACAATTCCTACGATATCGCTGTCCCTTGTGACCAGCAGAGACATATGGTGTCCCATTACAAGCTGATGTATGGCTTCCGTCAGCGTTGCATTTTCATCAACATACTCACCCTCCGTGGGGGTGCACATGACATCTTTTACCTTTATTTTTGCTGCTTTTTTACAGACGTCCACAAACGGTTCATCAAGTATGCTGAAGTTGGCAAACATGGAATTTATAAAGCTTTTACTAAGTCCATAACGGGACATCGGTTGCCCATCACCAATTTGTCGATATTTTGGTTCAAGGGCTTTGAGCACATCCCATTGACTTATTTTGCCGACTATTTTTTTACTATTATGATTATCATAAACCAGAATACCCCGGTGTTTGTAAGCTTTTTTTAACTCGTTTTGAGCGGCCTCCAGGGAATGAATAGCATCAACAAGAGATGCATCTTCAGAAGTAGTGGCATACTCTGAAAGGGGGATCATCAGGTCTTTTACCGTAATCGTGTCCAAATCCTGCCTCCTCATATTAAAAAACCAGGATAGATTATCCTAGTATTGGAAAAGGAAAACTATTATTGTAAATCAAAAAATGCAAGAAAAATTCACTTCTAAAAAAAATTACCAGCCGCGTCGTGTAATCAGGCTGGAAATTTCGGCCTGGCGAATTCGTTCCGCGTGCTCATTTTTGATTTTGTATGCATTTGTAATTTTTTCAACAAGATCCTCAGTTTCAGTCGGTTTCATGAGATAATCGTAAGCACCGAGTTTCATGCCGTTGATAGCGGTTTCCACCGTTGCATTTCCTGTAAGCATGATGACATGAATAAGCGGTTCTATGGTTTTGATTTCCTTTAAGGTTTCAATACCGTCTTTTCCCGGCATCAGGACGTCAAGAACGATAACATCAAAATCCTGATCGCTGACCAGTTTGATAGCCGTATCGCCATCATTTGCAGTGGTTACCTCAAAATCCCGAACTTCAAGGCGTTGTGCAAGTGTATCAATAAACTCAACTTCATCATCTACCAGTAAAACTTTTATTCCCATTACCATCACCTCTTTTCAGGCTGTTAATATTTTTATCCATAATATCCAAACCTATCTTTATTAATTAAAGGGCCGATGATATCATGGTGTTATCAATTTTGTTTTTGTATGCGTTTTTTATGGTTTTGACAAGGATATTGAAATCAACCGGCTTCTGGTGGTATTCAAATGCGCCCAGATTTCGGGCCTCCTCCTCATCTTTTTCAGATCCATGGCCTGTAAGGACGACAACCTGAACATTCTGAAAATCCTTTTTTACCCGACGCAGAACTTCCATGCCCTCCATACCCGGCATTTTAAGATCGAGCACCATTACATCCGGGGTTTTATTTTTGATCAGTTGAAGCGCTTCCTGGCCGTTAAATGCTATTTCAGCGTCAAAATTTCGCATCTGAATCCGCTCAGACAGCGTCTCTACAAAGTCTTCCTCATCATCTACTAAAAGTATCTTTATTTTGTCCATTTATTGCTCCAGGTGATATATTATGCAGTTTTAACTGTCTGACCAGCTGTCTTTAATGCATTCAGCCGGTCGGTTTTACAGGTAATGTAATGGTGATGCATAACTTATCATCAACGGTTGCATTTGCATTCAGACACTTACATATTTCTTCAAGCTCAGACCATTTTCCAGATAAGGTGGCATCATCTATTTTACCACCGGGGTTTGATGGTAAAGATTCTATTTGAAAACGGATGGTTGGTTTTGATTCCGGATTTTTTATGGTTGCTGAAACCTTGCCCCCGTCGGGCAAAAAGTAAAACAGGTACTCAAGGCAGTAGAACTGTGCCATTAAAAGTTCAACCGGCTTGGTTGTGATCATTATCGGATCGGCTGCCGGTACCAACTCAAGGGAGATGTTTTTCATTTTAGCAAGGCGTTCGGACATATTTACAAGCCGTGAGACAATTTCATTCAAATCCGTATCTGCAATCAAGGCGTCAGAGCTGTGCGCAAAACGGTTGATCCGTTGTGTCAGATTATTACCCCGTTCAACCTGGCCTTTGATTTTATCGATTATTTTCGCAAGTTTAATTTTTGCTGTTTCCGGAATATCATCCGTAAAAGACATAATATCTTCCATCAGTCCGGAAGACTCCTTGATAATGGCAAAAACATTTTTCATTTCATGCGTAGTACTGGCGGTCATTTTACCGAAAAAAACAAGTTTACTGTCTTGTAGCTGCTTCATGGCTTATCCTTTATCAGGTTTTAATCAATAACGGGCGCTACTGACTGGCGTTCTCCGTTAAATGCGAATCCAAACAGTGGTTTTCCTTATTTTAATGCCGCTTCAATTTTTTTCAGAAGATCTTTGATATTAACCGGTTTAACAAGATAATCAAATGCACCCATACGCATCCCTTCCATGCCGTCTTTGGTTGAGCCGTGGCCGGTAAGCAGGATAACAGGGAGATCAGGGTGATCGATCTTTACGTGTTTTAGCGTTTCAAGACCGCTCATTCCGGGCATCATCACATCCAGCAGCATAATATCAAACTGCTCTGTATCAAGTAACCTGATTGCTGATTCGCCATCATGAACGGTCAGGCTTTTCAGCCCCCTGAGCTCAAGGCGTTCGGCAAGGGTGTTGATAAAATCATCTTCGTCATCAACCAGCAGAATTTTCAAGTTATCCATGATTCTCCATCAAATATTCGGGTTGTCGAAATTTTTCTTCAGGTAAATATAAAAAGTTGTGCCTTTATTTTCTTCGCTTTCCACCTTGATAGTGCCGCCGATCTTCTGGATAATACCGTATGTAATTGGGAGGCCGAGCCCTGTTCCATAGTCCTTTTTTGTTGTGAAAAAAGGTTCGAATATATGTTTCATGGTTTCTTTTGACATACCGCAACCATTATCTGTTATTGAAACACCGACCGTATCTTTATCCTGGTCCCAGGTTGCAATGGTGATAGTGCCGCCATCATCCAGGGCAACCATGCCATTGGTTATAATATTTAAAAATACCTGGTGTAACTGGCCTTTATCTGCAGAAATCCGGGGAAGGTTTTCAGAAAAATTGGTACGGATTTCAATATTTCTGTGTTTTGCTTCGCTTTCGAGAAACCCCAGACCTTCAGTAATTACATTGTTGAGATCAAGGTTTTCAAAAACGACCTCCAGGCGTTTTGCAAAGCCCAGAAGACGGTGAGTGATTTTTTTACACCGTTCCACAGATTGTATGATGGAACCGGTAAGGTTTAGAAACTTTTCCTTGTTTTCGAAATCAGGTGAAAAATCAATAAGATCGTTCATCAGGCCGGCCTTTTCATTGATGATGGCCATTGGGTTGTTGATTTCATGAGCCACACCTGCCGCCAGCCGGCCTATTGAAGAAAGCTTCTGGCTGTGCTGAACTTCACGGAAGGCCATTTCTCTTTTTTCATCCGCCTCCTGAATATTTTTGACAAGCGCCTCCGAAAGTTTAAATGCGATTATGATAATCATGATAATGCTGATAATTGTTATGGCGAAGAGATCGGTTTTAAGTGTGTACCATGATTTGAACAAAACAGATCGGGGTTTGATGATTACAAGGACATAGTCGCTCTCCTCAAAATATATGGAAGACATGAATATATTCCGGCCATCCGGGTCTGTAATCTCTGTGATGGTCGTGCCGAAACCTCTTTCGGGAATGGGAATAGGGCACTTTTCGAGAACTTTTCCGTAGTATTTTGAGTGTGTCTGCAGAATATTATTTCTTACAAGAAAAGCATCGCTTTCGGCTTCCAGGCCCATGGCCCTGATAATGCTTTCAAACTGTTTGATATCAATGGTGGCCCGAAGAATCCATATCTCTTCGTTTTTTGTCATATGCTGTACAGCCATGGATATATGAGGGTAACCACGGTACCCTGTAAATACTTCGCTGACATAGGTTCCTCGAATGCTGACCTCGTGGAACCATTTTTCCTGTGAATAATCACCGGTCGGTAAAACATAGTGCCCGGCATAATTACGGAGCTTACCCGTTTTATCAATGAGTGATATATCGATAAACCCTTTGAACTCGAGACTCAGTACCCGGAAAATGCTGTTCAGTGCTTTCTTGTCAGACAACTGTTCAAATGAAAAAAGTGATTCAATGAAACGTATTGTGGAGAGACGTTCGTTAAGAAACAGCTCAATAGAATGTTTTGATTTGTTTGAGATTGCACGAAGCGGATTTACGATTTCGTCTGTCAGTCTGGTATTATACTGATGATAGTTGACGGATGCCATTACAAGCAGCGGTACTGTTGTAATGATAATCATCAGGATTGTTATGTTTCGCCGAAGCTTTTTGTATCGGTCCGGTGATGCTTCATCAGAATGAAATTCCAGGAAGTTATTGATAATATTTTTAAAGATTGAAGGCATCTTGTTTCTCCATTAATTCTTAAGGGCACCTCTAAAAATTGTTTTTCACTCTGATTTCTGCGTTATGCTAAAACTTTAAATCCTCGAAATACTTCAGTATTCCTCCGGTTGAAATTTTTAGTATGCCTTGAACTCATAGCGAAATCCTAATTTTTAGAGATACCCTTAAAGTATAAATTATCTCCGGTTTGTCTTCAATTAATCTGAATCTGATATTTTTACATGGTCCGATTGCCGAATCAAACTCTTTTATGAGTTTTTAGATCAGATTTTAATAAACCACATCTCAACTATAGCGTGAAGCCTGTTTTAATCAATGTTCGATCAGTTAGACATTAAATCATATGCAGCAAGGAGAAAACCAACGTTAAGCTAAAATATACTCACCACGGCTTTTTCGTTTGATTTTTCCAAGCTTACTAAGCCGGAATATAATATTGCGGAGTTTTTTATCTTCAAAACCTGTTTTTGCCTGAAGGTCTGTAAATGTCACACTTTTTTTTGATCGCTTTATTGCGTCCATGACCGTGTCTGAAGCCGTCATTGCCCCTCGAATGCCGGCGCGTTTTTTGACGGGGCGTGGTGTGTCTTGAACAACTGCACCCTTGGATTTGATCAATTTTTCAAGTCGGTCCAAACGTATTATTAATTTATCTATATCCTTTTTGGTGGGAATATTATAAGAATTCATAAAAAATTTGACCATCGCATCAAAACTGACCGATTTAGTTTTTTTCCCTGCCATTATGTTCTCCTGTATAATGAATTATTTAACTTATAATATTAACAAGGTTAGTAATTTGAAATTAGGTAAAATTGCTGTAGATGTCAAGTAATCTCTTGAAAACAATGAAATATATTCCGGATAGTGAGGAATCGTTTAAGTAAAATGTGATCCGAAATTAAATGTTTTAAACATGATGGTATTGTGGTATTTTCGTAAAAATTTTAAAAACATTATCGGAGGAATTAATGCCGAATGAATATCAGACCGAGCAGCTTGATACGCTCGATATCGCTATAAGCTACCTGGCAGGGATAAAAAAAGAAGAAAAGGATGTGCTTGTTGAGCAGATAAAGCCTTATCAGGATTTTAGAGAGGATGTTGATGATTTTCTTGTCAGATACTGCAGTGATATTTGCACAAGAAAATGTTATGAAAACAATCATAGTGCATGCTGTTCCAAAGACGGCATTATTATCTTTTTTGCAGATGTTGTTATTAATGCAATTTTATCCGGCATCGAAGATATTGAAAAGATACGAGTTGCATTGAAAAGGGAAAACAACACCTTTAAGTGTGTTTTTTTAGGAAAAGAGGGCTGTATCTGGAAAATAAAACCCATTGTCTGTAAAATGTTTTTATGTGATGAGGCAACAGACCTCGTTTTTAAGGCACACCCTGAGACTGTAAAAATATGGAAAGCACTCAGACAACGGGAAAAGTTGTTTAAATGGCCGGACAGGCCGGTTTTGTTTGACCATCTGGAAAAGATTTTTATAAAAGCCGGGTACGACTCTTCCCTGATGCACTTAAACAAAAGCCCGGGACTTTTAAGGGTTAAGGCAAAGGCCGGTATGGATTAACTAAGGGCAGATTATGAATTTGCCCATTTTTTTCAGGCAGCGTTGATATATTTATTTTCAAAATAACATATCCTGACTATATGAATAAAACAGACAAATTAGTTAAAATTACAGTTACAAAACATCTTCGGCTGTCCGGGCTCTCTTCTGATCTCAGACAGGATCTTGTAGAGCGTCTGACACTGGATAACCCAAAATGGTTTGAAAATGAACGTATGGGGCGATGGAACCGGAAAACGCCCAAGGTTCTTCGGTTTTATTTTAAAACCACTTCGGACGGCCTCCTTGTTCCAAGGGGATATGTACGTCAGTTAATATACCTGTTCAGAAAAAATGGTATTCTGTTTGAAATAAAAGACGGCCGGAGAGTTTTGCCGGAAGTTGCGTTTGAGTTTTCAGGCAGGCTCAAACTATTTCAGCAGGAAGCGGTTGATATCATGCTGGAAAGAGAGTTCGGGACACTGAGCGCGCCAACCGGCTGCGGCAAAACGGTGATGGCGCTTTATATGGTTGCTATGAGAAAGCAGCCGGCACTGATTGTTGTGCATACCAAAGATCTCGGGATTCAGTGGATTGAGAGGGTTTCCGATTTTCTGGGTATACCGGAAGATGAGGTCGGATTTATTGGCAGCGGTAAAAAGAAAATAGGAGAGAAAATTACAATTGCACTTGTCCAGAGCCTTTACAAATGTGCTGAAGAGGTCTCCGATCATATCGGTTATGTAATTGTTGATGAGTGCCATCGAATTCCCAGCCGGACATTTACGGATGCCGTCACGGAGTTTGATTCAAAATATATGACCGGTCTCAGTGCAACACCCTGGCGACGGGACAAATTATCAAAACTGATTTTCTGGCACCTGGGAGATACGGTTCATGAAATGAAAAAATCTGACCTGGTTGAAAGCGGTGATGTATTAACCGCTGATATCGTTTACAGGGAAACTGATTTTACACCGTATTTTGATCCGGTAAATGAATATACAAAAATGCTTTCAGAATTAACAGCGGATGAAGCCAGAAATCATCTTATTGCTGATGATGTTGCCAAAGAGGCCGGCAGAGAAGAGAGCGGCATATGTGTCGTTCTGTCAGACAGAAAAAAGCATTGCGAGGTGATTCAGTCCCTTTTAAAATTCAAACATAAGATTGATGCGGTTTTGCTGACAGGGGATGTTCCGGTAAATGAGCGCAAGGAAATTTTTCAGGGACTTAACAATGAAAAGATAAAAGTGCTCTTGGCAACCGGGCAACTGATAGGGGAGGGGTTTGATTGTAAGCACCTTACCACTTTATTTTTGGCAACGCCCATACGGTTTAACGGTAGAGTTTTGCAATATCTTGGACGGGTGTTGAGACCGGCTCCGGGTAAAGAAAAAGCCAGAGTGTATGATTATGTTGATGTAAATGTTGATGTGCTGAAGGTAGCCGCCAGGTCACGGCAGGGTGTTTATAAGACGTAGCTTTTTTCCTGTCTTTGTAAAGTTTTGTTTGGTCGTGCTGTGGAATGTTATCAAACCGGTCCAAAGCCGGTTGTGGGGAAAAGCACTTTTTTTGTCCGTTCAATTATTTTCTCATACGAGGTACAACTTCTTTGCACATAATAGGTTGTGGCAATGCTGAGCAGATTGGTATCGGCTTCCCTGATGAATTTCTTCAGCTTTCCGGGAGAATTAAAACGTTTTACAAAAACTTCACCCCAGGTGTTTGTGTAGACGATGCAGAAATCATTGATATCCTTATTCCATGGGGATTTTTCAAAGCTTACGGAAATAAGTATTTTTGAGATGCGTTCTTTTTTAAGATAATGGGGATAATCTATACCTGAAACATCATATGTACCGATAAAATCTCTTATCTTATTGCCGATATTAATAATCTCCTGAAGTGTTACTTTGGAGGCGTTGGGTTCCATCTGGATATTGTTTGGAATAAAGAGGTTATTCCACACAATAAATGTAATATTGTAGACTATATTCGGACTTGATACCAGCGGGGTTTTTCGGTCTGTACCTGAATAGACATTCCAGACGGAATTCTCAAGCATAAGCGTCAGATTGGTCAGATTCAGAGAGCCGGTCGGTTTTTTGATAACGGTTATTTTGTCCGGTTTGGGTTGATAGCAGGCTGAAATTTTTCTGCCGATGATCGTCATATCCTGTTTGTCAATTTCGGTTGCCACGCCGGCTTGCGAGGCGGATATTTCAGTGTAGATATGCAATAAGAATTTGAACAACTGGTTGCCAAGGTCAATCTGGTCCTCAAAGTTCCATTCGGAGAATTTGCTTAACCGTAATTTTGTTTTTCGATCTATGGGATATGCCTTAAATAGATCATCGGAGAGTTTTTTCTTGATTGTAACAGTAGAATCGTAAGGGTGAATTTCACATCGCAGGTAACAGCATTGCTTGAAAAATTCCAGCACACTTTTGTCATTATTTTTATAATAATCAAAGATGGCCGCCATGGTAAAGGCGCTGAAATCCTGAAAATTTGCGGCATTACCACTGGATAGTACATTATTTCGGAACTGGTGGCAGATAAGCCTTTCCTGGGGCGCATCAAGAAGCATTTTTAAAAGAACCATCTTAATGATGGATTTCAGCGGGCGGGTGAGTGACTTGTGCAGCTGCCAGAGGGCAGCGCCGAAATACTCGTTATTCTCAATTTTTTCAAGGTTCCCAAAATCAATTATATCAAAAGTTTCAAAGGTTTTGGCATTTACAAGTGAAACAGCCTTGTCATAATCGACCGGATGGGTAGGATCAAAACAGAGCCACCACAAAGGAATCTTGCCGCATATCAACATGCAGGTTCGATAAAATTCTTCCTTGAGAACATTTTTTTGTGTGCTGCCCGAACTTTCAGCATCTACGCTGCCATAATGTCCCTGTTTGATATCATTAATATCGGACAGGAAAAAGAAGACCGGCATTTTAAGATATGTGTCGATCCAGTCTTTAATAAGATACAGCTTCTGATTTAGCTGATCCCACGTTCCCTGATCAAACTCATTTTTATCGAAACAGACCCATATATCACAGTCGGAACCGGACGTCTGGCTGATGGTGCCGATACTGCCGATGGTATATAATCCGCTGATTACACAATATTCTTCAGGAGGGATAAGCAGTGAACTCTTCTGTTTTACGCCAAAATGTCTTTTGAATGCCGATTCCCGGTGCCGGATTTCCGTATCATTGTCAATATTGAAAACCCTGAAAGGCGTTTGCAGTTTTTCGATGTAACCGGGACATGAAGGATGGTTTACGCTCAGAAGCCACGGTAACATATACAGAATGGCTTCGCTGTCTTTAGGTGCAAGCTCTGCAAAGATCTTTTTTCTGAAATTGTTATATTTGATGTACGTTCTTTTATTGCGTGTAAGAATACGTTGGATCATATTTTTTTAAATATTCAGTAGTGAAAAGGTTAAAACCTGATTGAATTATTCCGCTTATCATATGGCCGACTGAAACGGTCTGAATGCCTCGGCAAGAGATTCATCCATTACAGCCTCATATCCGCTTATCGTTGCTATCACAATATTATCACTATCCAGAAATGTGAAGTTGCCGGTAAACTTATGGTCTGTTGCCGCTAAAGTTTCAAGTACCGCAGTGATGCCCTCTGCCGGGAACTTGTCTCTGTACTGTCGATAGGAGGCCGTGTAGCTGGGTAATGATAAAATGCCCATCGTTTCATAACTCCAGATGATCGCCATCTGGTATGCGGCATCAAGCGCCAGCGGGTCACCGATCCATCTGCTTCTCAGGGGATCTTTCATCCACACGTCCGGAGATGGGGCAGAAATAAGCTTTGCGATCATTCCTTCTGCAGAATAGTTTGTTATTTCTCTTATTCCATGAAGATCAGTGCCATGGAAGAGAATGTTGTCATAAAAATATTTAACATCAAGCCCTGAGCTTGAGGCAAGCAATGGTTTTGATATAAAGTCAGGCGGAGATGATGGTTTTCCGGCCAGAATCGCCTTTGCTTTCGAATGAATAATCTCTTTGTCGTTTTTAACACCATTTCTAATTTCAACATCTACTTCAAATGTTTTACCTGTTTTTCTGGCTTTTCCAGCCATGAGTCGAAGTACCTTTTTTTCTTCATTAAGCTTGATACCGTTGAGAATGCGCATATTATCAAGCCCGATAAGAGACAATCCCGGATTTTCATGGAGCGCACCATGTCCAAGCCACTCCGTAATCAGGGCAAAGGGTACAACAGGCGTCTTTTTCAACACATGAGATTTAAGTATGGGAAAACGCTTGGTATCAATTTCTCGTGATGCGGCAAGGGAAAGCTTACTTTGCGGTGCCCTTTCCTTTACGGGTATTATTTGTGTTTGCACATTGGGTGCGTCAGGGCTAAGACTTGCTCCAATTACCACTTCCGGCTGGTTGCCGGGATTAGATGCCATCTCCCTGATCATACTTTCAGCACCTGCTTTTATCGGAATCAATCCGATGCCTCTGTTTATAAATTCTCGTTTCAGCGCAGGTGTAACCATGCCGCCGTCCCAGGGACCCCAGTTAATGGAAATCACCTTGCAAGACTTACGGGTAGAAGCCTCCTTGCAGGCAACCTTGTTTAAAACCTCATTGGCCATGGCATAATCAACCTGGCCCTGGTTACCGAAACGGGCACTTACAGAAGAGAAGAAGACAATATATTTCAGATCGTCATTTTTGAGTGCTTCCAGGAGAACTTCCAGACCTTTAACTTTTGTATCAAAAACGGTTTCATACTGTTTTACGGTTTTATCAACGATCAGCCGGTCTTCCAGAACGCCCGCACCATGAATCAGGGCTTTTACAGGGCCCAACTCATTATGGATTTTATTTAAAACCGTTTTGATATCCGGCGCTGATCTGATGTCTGCAGCATAATAAGCGACAGTTGATCCGGCGGCTCTCAGTGCATCCAGATTGTCTTTGATCTCCCGTGCAGTTATGTATTTTCTGTAAGCCGGATCAACCTGAGCAGGTGTTGCTTTTCTGCCTGAAAATTCATTGTCAAGAATCGCTTTTTTAACAGCAGACGGATCTTTTATACCATTAAGCCAGATCGGTTCCGCTTCCGGTAGTTGGGATCGGCCTATCAAGGCGATAGCCGGTTTTGACTGAACCGCAAGCCTTTTTGCTGCTTCAGCCGTAACACCTCGTGCTCCCCCGGTGATAACAACAACATCATTTTTTTCAAGATTGACATCTGTCTGATTATCAATATCAGTATGTTCAAGTTCAAGAATCTGTCTTTTATTTCCATTCAAACCGATTTCAACCGGCGCATTCATATCGGGTGTTATCAGTTCACTGACAACGGCATCCGCAATATCCTGAATGTTACTGTCCGGTGCGGTGTCAATGGCACGGCAAATAACATTTTTCCATTCGAGCCCGGCCGTTTTGGTTAATCCTGCCAGCCCGCCCTGTATCGGGTTATCAATGGCATTTCCTGAAAATCCAAATGCACCATCCAAACAGGTCAGTGTGGCAAAAACAGAATTGCCTATTGCGGCATTTTCAATAAGTTCCGGTGCAAGTTTTTTAGAAATCCTGAAGGATGTTTTAAGGAACTCGTTGCCCGCAACCTTGCCTGAGACAATGATAAGGCCGGCAGCGCTTTGGCGATTCTTTTTTGATTTCAGTTCACTAAATGACAAAAATATTGCATTAATGTTTTGTGATAAAAGAGATTCTGTGATCACTTCAGAAAGTTCATTTTGTGCCCCTGTCACATAAAAAGCGGTGTCTTTTGGGAGCAATATTTTTTTGCCTGAGCTTAGTGGTTTTTCAGCTACACGTACCGTTTTTCTTTCTATCCGGGATGATTTTGAATTATCATGTGTTACTTTATTTAAAATATTACAAGAATTTGAATTTTCATTATATATAGTTTCTAAAATATTGTTTGAAGTCTCTTTTGAAAGTAACGTAATAATCTCTTCAAGTGTTTTCATAGTTCCCATTTGTTCAGGTGAAACGGTTGGGAGGTCCGGCATTTTCTCTTCAAGTGCGGAGAAAATTTCAACACGCTTAATTGAATCAATACCCAGGTCGGCTTCAATATCCATATCAAGGCCGATCATATCCGACGGGTAACCGGTAAGTGCACTGACCACGTCAAGAATATTCTCTTTGATCAGGCCGCTGTCACCATTGTCCGGTGCAGTTGTGTTTTGAATTGTTTTGTTATCCTGAACGGGTGCACTTGTCTGCTGCACGCCGGACAGGTATTCGACAATCTCACCAAGGGATCTCATGGTACCCATCTGTTCGGGAGAAACAGGCGGCAGTCCGGGCATTTTCTCTTCAAGTGCGGAGAAAATTTCAACACGCTTAATTGAATCAATACCCAGGTCGGCTTCAATATCCATATCAAGGCCGATCATATCCGACGGGTAACCGGTAAGTGCACTGACCACGTCAAGAATATTATTACTTATCTCATTATTGCCGGCTCCTGAAGGGGCAGGTTCCTGTTGAGGCGTTTCAACAGAATCTACCTGGATATTTTTTTGAATCATTTCAGTGGCAACAGGCTCGGATTGTATAGCATCCGGAACTTGCGGTGTTACATATGCGGTATGTTCAGGCGCTGTTGGCGATGCTGCTGCGATTCCCATAGATGCTTCGGCGAGGCGTTTTGTGCTTTCCATCATTTGCTGAAGCACACGGCTTGCTTCGGTCTGTGAATCAAGGAATTTCTTGTGAGCATCGACTGTTTGTGCCTGAAGGGCCTGCATGGTCTTCAGCCCCTGCTGAACGGTACTTAACGCTTCGGAAATAAAATTTGAGTTTGTTGTGCTGTCCTTTTTCATTTTATGGCTTACCGATTGTTGTAAAGGTTGCTCCGGCGCAGAGATTGTTGTTTGTGACTGAACACTTTTTAATATCTCTTTTTTTGCGACCGTTGAAACAGGCCTGTTTTCTTTTTCTATGGAAACAGGCTCTTTATCAGATGTTTTGCTTTTGAGCGGTTTGGCAGTTGGTAGAAAATTGGCGCCGGTTACCGGCACACTCATTTTTTGTTTACTCACTTCAGGGATTGAAGTGTCATTCCAGCGTTTGATATCTGCCGGATATGAAAGCGAAGCCATGCCGCATATTGTTTTTGCAAGATCTGTAATTCCGAATTGTTTACCTGAAGAGCTGTCCATAGCGATCGAATGTATATCTTTATCTTTTAATATACTTTTAACAAGGCCCGTTAAAACGGTTTTCGGTCCGACTTCCACAAAGGTTCTAACGCCTTGTTCATAAAGCGTGTTGATTTCACCTACGAAATTTACAGGAGAGACAATCTGCTCTCCAAGAAGTTTTTTAGCGGCTTTTTCATCAACAGGATAGGGTTCACCCGTTATATTGGCATAAACGGGAATATCCGTTGGGGTAAAGGTAACCCGGGCCAGCGTTTTGTTAAATGGTTTTTTGGCATTTTCTACAAGCTTGCTATGAAAAGCAGCTGCAACCGGCAATTTTACAGTTTTATATCCCTTTTCTTTAATAACTTTTTGCGCATTTGAAATAGCATCTTCCGTTCCTGACAGGACACCCTGATCATAACTGTTTCTGTTGGCCAGAACAATATCATCGGTGCCAAGGGACTGAACGATGGCATCAATCTCATCCAGCGGTGCTTTGACAGCCAGCATTGTTCCTGCCCCTTTTTTGCTGTCATCACCGGCTTTAGCCATCAATCGACCCCGTTCACAGGCAAGCGTATAAAAGGTTTCAATATCAATCCATCCGGCAGCGCAAAGTGCTGTCAGCTCACCAAAACTGTGGCCGCAAGCTGCATCCGGTTTCAGGCCAAACCTGTTTAATGCCTTAAGCATGGCCATGCTGGCAAGCCCGATAGCCGGTTGAGCAATATCAGTGTTTCTAAGGGAAGATTCCTGGGCTTTCTTATCTTCAGCGGAATTAACGGGTTTGGGATAGATAAAATCACTCAGTCGATTTTTATCGCCAAAAACAGTGTTGGCTGTTTCCGCTGCGGACGATGACCCGGGAAATGTACAGACATAGTCACGAGCCATACCGACGTATTGGCTTCCCTGACCGGGAAAAATAAAAGCAGTTTTACCGGGTTGTCCGGATTCACCATAAAAAATATTTCCGACATTCCAGTTTTTTTTGTCTGAATTTTCAGTTAGAGAAGAGAGTGCTTTTTCAAAAAGATCACCAATGGACTGACCTCGTTCATGAATAAACAGGAGCCTGATGTTATCTCCATGGGAAAATGAAGAACGGGTATTAAACGCTGATATGGCTATCTCACTGTCAGACGCATTCTTTTTTAAATTATCCTGAACGGCTTTAACAGCCATTGTCAGATCTGTTTTTGATTGTGCAGAAAAAGCAAAAATTTCAACAGAGCCGTCCCATGAAATCTCCTGTTTTTGGGGCGAGTACTCTTCCAGAACGATGTGGAAGTTACTGCCGCCAAAGCCAAAAGCACTTACGCCGGCTCTCCTGGGGTGTTCTTTGTTTGAAAGCCAGGGCCTGGTTTGTGTGCTTAGATAAAATGGACTATTTTCAATACCCAGGCGTGGGTCAGGATCATTCGCCTTCAGGGTAGGGGGCAAAGCCTTGTGATAAAGAGAAAGTGCGGTTTTGATAAGGCCTGCTGAACCTGCTGCCGCTTTTGTGTGGCCAATCATGGATTTCACGGAACCAAGAGCACATCTGTTACCATTGGGGTTAATTTCACCATAAACATCACATAAGGAATTAAACTCCACCATATCTCCGACACGTGTACCGGTACCATGGGCCTCAATCAGTTCAACCGTTTCAGGTGAAATTCCGGCATTTTTATATGCCGTCCTGAGCGCTTTTGCCTGTCCATCAGCTCTCGGGGAATAAATACTTTGTGATTTTCCGTCACTGGAAGATCCCATACCCTTGATGACGGCATAAATCTTGTCACCGTCTCTTTCAGCATCTTCAAGGCGTTTTATGACAACCATGCCGATACCTTCACCCAGTACCGTGCCGTCTGCATCTTTTGAAAAAGGCCTGATGTCGCCGGTCGGAGAAAGTATTTGTGTTCGCGAAAAACACATATGCATGAAAATATCATTAAGCATGTCAACACCGCCGGTGATGACCATGTCACTTTTTTTGGAAACCAGTTCAAGCAGGGAAAGATGAATAGCGCTCATTGAGCTGGCGCATGCTGCATCAACAACACAGTTGGTTCCACCCAGGTCAAGTCGGTTACAGATACGTCCGGCAACAACATTGCCAAGAAGTCCGGGAAAAGAATTTTCATGCCAGGAGACATAAGAGTTTGCAATTCTTTCAACGACCTCTTCAGTCTTTTCTTTTGATATGCCGGATTCTTCCAGGGCTTTTCGCCATTTGGGATGCCCAAGCCTTGCGCCAAGCGGAATAACAAGTTCCTGAGTACCGGTTACACCCAATATCACACTTGTTTTATCACGGTTGAATTTTTTTCCGTTTCCATATCCTGAATCATCAAGGGCTTTTTTGGCTGCAACAAGTCCGAGTAGTTGAGATGTGTCGGTTGCTTCAAATGCTGTCGGTGGTATCCCGAATTCAAGAGGATCAAAAGAGATGGGTGACAGAAAACCACCCCGCTTACAATATACATGGTCCGGCCGATCGGGATTTTCATCGAAATAGTCTTCCGGGGACCAATGGGTTTCAGGCACATCTGTTATACCATCTTCACCGCGATAGAGCAGGCGCCAGAATTCCCTGAGGCCGGAAGCATTAGAGAAAAAACTTTCCATGCCGATAATGGCAATGGGTATATTTGTATTATCTATGTGATCATTCGACTTCATTATAAAATTTTCTCAGCAGTTCCAATTACAAAACAGGCTGCTGTTCCTCCATGAAATTATTTATCTGATCAAGATCAAGTGGTGAGAACTTTCCAACCCCGGGAGGCAGCGAGACCTTCTGAGATTTTAACCAGTTCATACGTGTAGCAAAGGCTGCGCCAAAAAGAAGATTCATGGCGACAGACACAAATTTGCGATTCTCGGATTTCTCAAGAAAAGAACCCTTTACCCATTCATTAAAAGCACCGATAGCCGGTCCACACCAGATCTGATAATCAATTTTACGCGATGGTTCACCGCAGTTTGCCCAGGCTGTAGCCTGGCCGAGATATGACCTGAAAACAAGCGCCATCCTGAATTTCGGGTCCTGCTCGGCGCGTGTCACCATATTCGGGTCCCGTTCAAGAAAGAAAGCCTTCGTCCGGCTCCATACATTTTCGAGGCCGGAGCGGAAATAATCCCGTTCAAGCGTTAAAATCTCTTTTTCAGGCAGACTTTCAAGGCTGTCATATTTTTTATACAGATCATATAGTCTGGATGCGCGAAATGGAAACATTGTACCGCGTTTTAATACCTGAACTTTTACACCCATTTCAAACATATCGGCGGCAGGAGCCATTGTAACATCGGCCTGTTTTGCATCACAAAGCATTTTTCGAACGGTTTCCGATGTGCCGGACTCAATACACGCCTGATTAACTGAGCCGGTCAGTACATAGGCGGCACCCATAGCAAAGGCTGCGGCTGTAGAATCGGGTGTCGCTATTCCACCGCCTAAACCGATACATGGTATTCTCTGATATGTGTATTGGCCAACCATCTCATCTCTCAATGCCAGCAGCGTTGGAAGAAGAGACATGGCGGGTCTGTTGTCAGTGTGTCCGCCGGAATCCGCCTCGGCTGTAATATCATCTGCCATAGGAATTGATACGGCCAGTTCAGCTTCCTCTTCGGAAATCAGATTGTTTTCAACAAGCTGAGCAAGAAGTTTTTCAGGAGGTGGTGAAAGAAACTTTCTGGCAACCTCAATTCTGGAAACCTTTGCAATTACTTTGTTGGGGCAGACGATTCGATTGTCAGACGATCGGTGAATGCCCTTTACCCGGTATAAAACAAGTGGGAGCGTCAGGTCCAGATATGCTGAAGCACTGACAAGGGCAATGCCTCTGTCGAGATAGAGTTTAACAACGGCCATCTCCTGATCCGGTTCGCTGGGATTGTGGATCAGATTGAAGCCAAAAGGAAAGTCATTATCCGGATTCCGGAGACGGTCTATCGCCTTTTCGATCTCACTGACAGAGAGGCCGCCTGCACCAAAAAAACCCAGCATACCGGCTTTCCCGGCTGCCTGAACCATTTCGACAGATGTGATGCCTTTTGCCATCGCACCGGCAATATAAGCATACCGGATGCCATAAAACCGTTTAAAATCATTGTCACCAAGATCTTCAGGCGTAAGTGGCGGCACGTAAGCACATAATGGATGCCCTTCGGTATCAAATGGCAGATCACTTCCTATGGTAATAGAGCCGCCATGACCTACCGCAAAATCTCCACCCATATCAAGCAGGAAAACAGGTTGAGAAACATTTAAAATAGCATCCCTGATAGCTTTATTGCCAAACTCGGGATTACTGTTTCCCCTTTTCCACCAGCCTGGACGATTATTGTTAATTGCCTGAAGCATTTATGATTATCTCGCGTTTATCTCTTTTAAGCCTAAAAATTCCAACCGGCATTGTTATTAAGTGATAACAGCAAGCCGGAAGTTAAAAATCCTCTTAAAAATCAGAAAGATAGACTATATTAATTTTTAAATTTATAATTTTAAACAAAATGATTCTAAGTGTCAAGAAAGATAAGGTAAGAGAGTGCAATTAATAGCGTTTTAATAAAATCAACCCCTTGGATGAAATTTAGTATGCATTTGTCTCAAGTGTTCCCGGGCAACATGTGTATAAATCTGGGTTGTTGAAATATCAACATGTCCCAGCATGATCTGAACGGACCTCAGATCGGCGCCACCTTCCAGCAGGTGGCTGGCAAAAGAGTGCCGTAAGCTATGGGGCGTAATTTTCTTTTTGATACCGGCCCTGAGCGCATATTCTTTCAGGCGTTTCCAGAAGCCCTGTCTGGTCATGGGTTTTCCGGCTCTGGCCACGAAAAGAAATTTACTGATATGTTTCTTTAACAATAAAGGTCTGCCCGATTTAATGAAATCATCAATCTTCTCACGGGCATGGAGGCCGATGGGAACAATTCTCTCCTTTGAGCCCTTACCGAGGACTCTTACAAAACAGGCTTCAAGGTTAACATCCTGCAGCTTTACATTAATCAGCTCAGACACCCGGAGTCCGGCGGCATAAAGCAGTTCCATCATGGCGGCATCCCGATTACCAAGTGGTTTGTCTGTATCGGGTACACTCAATAATGAATTGATCTCTTCTACTGAAAAAACATCCGGAAGTTTAAGTCCGCTTTTGGGCAAATCAATAATTCGTGCCGGGTCATGATCAATCACTTTTTCCTGTACAAGAAATCTATAAAACCCCCTGAGTGTTACAAGGTGTCTTGATCTTGATTTGGCGTTTAAACCTTCCGACCTAAGTTTAATCAGGTGTTTCATGATAACCGGCGTATCTTCACTTGACACGTTGGAGATGTGTTGTTGTCTCAGATAATCAAAATACCGGGAAAGATCCCGGCTGTAGGAAGAGAGGGTTTTTTTTGATAACCCTTTTTCAACAAGAATGTAGTTATAATAACGGTCTGCAAGTCTGTCCAGAGGCGTTACTTTTAAATCCGAATCACTCTTTGTTGGCATCAGAAAAGCCCGGCCGGTTCAAATGCATTTAATACGTCGGCACCATCATCAGTGACCGCAACCATATTTTCAATTCTAACGCCGCCCCAACCTTCAATATAGATGCCCGGTTCAACAGTGGTGACCATACCCGGTTCCAGGGTAGCGTCGGAAATCGGGCTTAACCTGGGGAGTTCATGGATAGCCAGTCCTACACCATGGCCGAGACTATGGTCGAATTTTCCCTTGAATCCTTTTTTATGGATATAATTTCTGGCAACCGCATCAACCGCTTTAGCGCTTGAGCCGGGTTTAATCGCGTCTATGGCCATATACTGGGCATCAAAAACAGTCTGATAAACTTTTCTAAACATATCATCAGGTTTTCCGATAACGGTTGTTCTGGAAATATCTGAACAATAGCCGTTCAACTTAATTCCCCAGTCAAAAAGAACAGGTTCGCTTTCCCTGATTTTTCTGTTGCCGGGAACGGCATGAGGCAGGGCACTGTTAGGGCCGGAGGCAACAATGGTTGGAAATGAAAGACGGTCAGCGCCATTTTCCCGCATTATCTTTTCCAGTTCCCACGCTGCTTCTTTTTCGGTCATACCGGGCTCAAATGTTTCCTGAAAAAGAATGAAAGACTCTTCAGCTAAAAGCAATGCCTTTCTGATGGATTCTATTTCATCAGGTGATTTGATCATTCGAAGTTGTTCAACAATACCGTCAAGCTCAACGAATGTGATATCAAAATTTTCTTCTTTGAGCTGTTCGTTAATTTTTTTGTGCTGCATAAATGAAAGGCGGGCACCTTCAAAGCCTATCCGGTTTGTCTCAAGATTTTTCAGAATATTACTGATGCTTTTGTGGAGACCCTCTCTGTAGATTACAACATCATAATCAGGTGCTTCTGATCTGGCCTGAATATCAAATCTTCCGTCAGTTGCCAGGACAAGTTTTGTTTTTGAAATAAAAAGAGCCCCTGCAGATTCATCAAACTGGGTGTCCTCACCGGTATAGCCGCTAAGAAACCGACGGTTTTCCTCTATGAGAACCATGAGGGTATCAATATTGTGTTTGTCAAAAGAATTACGAAGTTTTGAAAGCCGTTCAGAAATGATGTTATTCAAAAAAACCTCCTATTCGGGAAGTCGTACAACAATAACAGGTTTTTCAGGTTTTATAGTTCCTGTTGTGAAGTTGCTGTTGTTTAACCAGCCTTAAGACTGTGTTTGGAAGGAGAATACCATTTTTTACAAGATAGTGCCCCATCGGTTTCTGAAGTCTGCGCTGCTTTCCCAAGAGTGCCATTAGCGCATATGATGATAAATAACCTTTTCTTATCGCACACTCTCCAAATTTTTCCAGGAACTGCTTGTTTCTCAGAATATTTTGTATGCTGTCATCTGAAAGCATTCCCCACTCACAGGCTAATTTACCGATCAGTGGACGCTGTTTTCGCTGCCAGATAATTGCTTTTATCATTATCCGCCAGGAAACAAAGCCTGAGTAGTAAATATATTGCCCGAAAAGCAGTTTTCTGGCGGGAATATTGCCCTGATAAAACTGTTCACTTTGTTTTTGATATTTTTTATATGTACGGGGCCTGCTTTTTTCATTTTTTGGTGCGGCCTGTTTGGGGATATTGGGGGGCGTATATAAAATCGTGTTGCCGGTTGTGACAATTGAGC
Source organism: Desulfobacterales bacterium (assembly GCA_021737275.1). Lineage (GTDB taxonomy): Bacteria > Desulfobacterota > Desulfobacteria > Desulfobacterales > JAIPEE01 > JAIPEE01. The sequence continues at coordinate 123,283 of JAIPEE010000003.1, read as the reverse complement.
TAAGCATTTTATATGCTGCAGTAATTTTTTTAAAGCACTCACCCATTTCAGCTGCATCCTTACCAAGATATTTTGCACGGTCCGGATGGGTTTCAAGTGCTTTTTGCCAGTATGCTGCCTTTACGCCGGATGGTTGTAAATATTTTACAAAATCAAGTGAAATATTTATTTGAGAGCCAAAGAGAAGGCTGCAGGCATCAAAAATTTCAGTGGTGGATAATGCAGTTGTCAATCTGTCACCCAAAAAAGAAGTTCAATGTTCAACTTCGGGAATTCAAATCCTTGAAAAAGAATTTTTCTCAAGAATGAATGGTTCATAAATACCTATATATTGTATACTTGTCAAGGAGAGAATGCGTTATATAGCGTTCAAATAACAGGAAGATCATCATCCATCAGAGATTTTTCGATAAACTGTTGAGCCGCATAATTTCAGCGGTACGTTGAGACCGCTCAGCGTTTCCGAATGTCCCATAAACATATAACCACCAGGCTTTAGATGACGGCAAAGACTGTTGATAACTTTGTTTTGAGTTGGTTTATCAAAATAAATAATTACATTCCTGCAAAAAATGATATCCATCTTGTCCCGAATATCAAATTGGTTATCCATCAGGTTGAGCCGTTGAAAATGAACCAGGGATCGTAATTCGGGGACAACTCTGACCACTTTTCTTTCCGGTTTTTTACTTCTGAGCAAGTACCGTTTTTTAAAATCAGTTGGGACAGGATATACTTTTTCCATTTCATAAACACCGTTTACAGCGTGCTGAAGGACCTCGTTTGAAATATCTGTGGCTAATATGGAAAATTTGAATCCCTTGTTTTTCTTTGCAAAATCATCCAGAACCATTGCAAGGGTGTAAGGCTCTTCTCCTGTTGAAGAAGCAGAGCTCCAGACCATGAGTTTGTTTCCATACCCTGCCTGGGTTTTCCGGATAAGTTTTGGCAACACTTCGTCAGTCAGTATGGTGAAATGTTTGGGTTCACGAAAAAAATCGGTTTTGTTGGTTGTAACCCGATCGATCATAATATCCAGTTCATCCTGCATACCTTCAGGGCTGAATACATAATCACAGTATGCGTCATAGCTTTTGAGGCCCAGAAGACGCAACCGTTTCTGGAATCGGGACTGGAGCAGGGTCATTTTAGATTCAGGCATTTTGATACCCAGTTCATTATAGATGAAGTCACTGAATCGTTTAAATGTACTGGTTTTCATTGGCGGAAATGTTCCAACAGGCTGTCGTTCATCAGTTTTATTGCTCAATTTAAATCAACGTCCTTAAGTATTTAATAATACAGTAAATATTAAACCATCACTTTTTGATTAGCGTTACACTATTGTTTCAAATCATATCAATTATCTGATTTATGAGCTTTTCAATGCCAATTGATATATCCTTTATACCAGGTCCGAGCATATACGCCGGTGTGCTGACTAATCTGTTATTTTTATCAATATGAATATTATCGACTGTACAGATTTTGTGCCGGCCGCCCATGGCCTCAATTTTTTCAGCTGAAGAAATATCATTACCAACAGTTACTTCGGGATTTTTACTGGAAAGCGCCTTTGTCAGGGTGGCCGGAGCAATACAGATGGCACCGATTGGTTTGGCCTTGTCTGACATTTCATTGATCAGGCGAAGTACCTCATGATTTACGGAAGCACCTGTTCCTTTAATAGCGTAATTGCTCAGATTTTTTATGGATCCTGCACCACCGGGAATAACCAGCGCATCAATATCTTCTGCCGTAATATTTTTGATGTCTGTGATCTCTCCCCGGGCAATTCTGGCGGATTCAACCAATACGTTTCGTTTCTCTTCTGTTTCCATACCGGTCAGGTGATTGATTACATGAAGCTGATCCATATCAGGGGCCATACATACGGCTTTTGCATTGGCACGATCAATACTTAGAAGCGTCAGAACGGATTCATGAATTTCCGAACCGTCGTTTTTACCGCAGCCGGCAAGTAAAACTCCAATTTTTTTCATTGAACCTCCTGAAATTATAAAAATAGGAACTATTGTTTTTCCGGATAATTTAACACAATAATTAAAAAGTCAATAAAGTGATGAATATCTTTGAGTAAATATATAAAAACAGGCAAAGAAAAATCTCTTTGTTGACTTAATGATCGATTTAGGTTGAAATGTATTATTAATTCAGCTATTTCATGATGCTTTTTTTGTGAAAAGAAGAGGTAAGTGGATCAGCTAATTAAATCCAAAGGAGAAAACATGGACTACAAGGCCTGGCTTGAAGATTACTGCCCTGAAAAAATTGTAGACGCATCAACAGCTATATCAAAAATTTACCGGGGCAGCCGCGTGTTTTTAGGAACCGGTTGTGGTGAACCGCAGCATCTGATCAGAACCATGGCAAACGATCCTCAAATGCAGGATATTATGGTTTACCAGATGCTTCCCCATACCCTTGTTGAGTTTGTTGAAAATCCGGATTTTCTCAGGCGATTTTCCCTGAAGCTCTTTTTTGTAAGCCCCGGTATGCGTAAGGCGGCTTTTGAAGGAAAGATTGACTATATTCCGACCTATCTTTCACAGATTCCCAGATTATTTAAAAGCCAACGAATCGGCCTTGATGTGGCAATTGTTCAAGTTAGCCCGCCGGATCGATTTGGTTATTGCAGTCTCGGCGTTTCAGTTGATATTACCCGTTCAGGTGTAGATCATGCCAATGTCGTGGTTGCCCAGGTTAATCCCCGAATGCCCAGAACCTGGGGTGATGGGATTATTCATGTTGAAGATATTGATTATCTGGTTATTCATGATGAACCCCTGATTGAATATTCTCCCAGGGTAAAAGATAAGGAAGTGGTCAGACGAATAGGTCTGTCGGTTGCCCGGATTATCGAAGACGGTGATACGCTTCATATCGGTTTTGGTGAACTACCCAATGCCATTTTACAATATCTGGACAAGAAAAAAGCCCTGGGTGTTCATACCCATGTAATATCTGACGGGTTGATTAATCTGATCGAAAAGGACATTATTACTAACGATGAAAAAAATGTAACACCCGGCCGTGTTATGGCGTCCATGTGCATGGGTTCAAAAGAGATGTATGATTACATTGATGGTAATCCGATTTTCGGCTTTCGGTCAGCAGAATTTGTAAATGATCCGAGCCAGATTGCCAGAAATGACAATATGGTATCGATTTCAACCGCACTTGAAATTGATCTGACCGGCCAGGTTTGTTCAGATTCACTGGGTAAGATGTTTTTTAGCGGGATCGGTGATCAGGTTGATTTTCTTCGTGGATGTTCCATGTCGTCCGGGGGGTATTCCATTGTGGTTCTGCCCTCAACAGCAAAAAATGATACCATATCACGGATTGTTCCTCATTTGAGTGAAGGGGCAGGTGTGGCCAATACACGTGGTGATGTTAACTATGTTGTTACCGAATATGGCTATGCCGAATTACAGGGAAAAAGTATTTACCAGCGCGTTATGGAACTTGCACAGGTGGCCCACCCTAAATTCCGGGATTACCTGATTGAAGAGGCGAAAAAACATCGGTATATATTTGCAGATCAGCTGCCGCCTTCAAACCAGGATCTTTTCTTTATTAAAAAATATCACTACACGATGGAACTTGATAAAGGGCGTACAATTGAATTCAGGGCACTTTATCCATCAGATGAATTTGAGTACAGAAACTTTTTTTACTCGCTGCAGGAAAAAACAATTTTTTACCGCTTTTTTTATACGATGAAAAACTTTTCACACGAAGTTGTACAGAAGCAGTGGGCTGATGTTGATTATCGTAAAAACATGTCAATAATCGGTTTGGCTCAAAAGGGCGGCCACAAGGAAATTATGGCAATTGCTTCATATGCCATGGGAGAAAATGACAGGGCTGAAGTGGCATTTGTTGTAAGAGAGGATTTTCAAGGCCTGGGTATTGCATCTTATATGCTTAAAATTTTGGAGGAAATTGCAAAGGAAAATAACTTTAAAGGCTTTTCTGCAACGACCCTTAAAGATAATACATCAATGATCCATGTGTTTAAAAAAGCTTATCCCAATGCTCACATTGTGCCGCGCCGGGGTGGTGATGTTTTGATTACAATGGATTTTGATGAAAAGCCGGTGGTTGCAGATAATTCTCCTGAAGAGAATAAATGAAAGCACGTATGGAATTTGGTTCTGACCAGTGGCACAAATTATTAAAAGACGGTGCCGGTGAGCTGGGTGTTGAACTGAATCGTTCCGTATCAGACCGGTTTGCCGTTCATGCCGAAGAGCTTCTTCGCTGGAATCGAAAAACAAACCTTACCCGTATTACGGATCCGGATGAAGTTGCAATCAAGCATTTTCTGGATGCGATTACTCCCTTTTCCTTTATTCCAAAAGAGGCTTTTGTACTAGATATCGGAACCGGGGGAGGATTTCCGGGCATACCGCTTAAAATACTTCTGCCTTCAATTTCTGTTTTACTTATTGATGCGGCTCAAAAAAGGGTTAGTTTTTTAAAATATATTATCAGAATGCTTAAACTTGATAATATCGATGCGCTCCATATAAGGGCGGAATCTCTTAACAAAGAGGGCCGGATGCCGGATGGCGGCTTTGATGTTGTCATCTGCAGGGCGCTAACCGCACTTGATAAGTATGTCCGTCTTGCCATACCGCTTATTGCTAAAAGGGGCAGGATTATCGCATTAAAGGGAAGTGGTGCAGAAAAAGAGATTGAAGATTTTCAAGAATCTATGAAAAAACCGGAATATGAAGATTTCTTTAAAAACACAAAATATACGCTGGACGTAAAAAAAATATACCTTCCTTTCATCGGGGATGAAAGAAATATAGTTATTATTGATTTTAAGTGTTTATACTGATTTGTTATAGCTGATTTCAGACGATTCCCTGACTGAAACTTCAGCATCTTTATCGGAAAGCTGCATAACGGAAAAGAAAAGCTCTACACAGTCCGGGCAAAGTTCCGATCCCTTGACATCTTCAATTATCTGAAACGCTTTTTCATCAGGCATTCCGGCACGATAGGGTCTGTCGCTGGTCAGTGCATCGTAAGTGTCTGCCACAGCCGTCATCCTGGACCAGAGAGGTATCTGAGAACCTTTAAGGGCATCCGGGTAACCCTTGCCGTTCATTCTTTCATGGTGATGTAAAATAACAGGAATAACCGGTTTTAATGTGGGAATCGGCCCGAGAATGTTGGCACCGATAACCGGATGTTCCTTAATCATATTAAATTCTTCTGCGGTTAAACTACCCGGTTTGAGTAAAATGGCATCCGGTACACCGATTTTACCAAGGTCATGAAGCTTACCGGCAATACTGAGAATGTCGATTTCATCCTGCGGCATGTTCATATGGGCGGCCATATTTGTAAGCATTCTTGAAACATCATCAGAATGGCCGCGGGTATAGCGGTCACGTGCTTCAAGCGCTTCAATCAGGCTGGTGATACTCGCCAGCATCATCCGACGTTCAATATTGAGGTTTTCCGTCTCTTTCATCAGGAGCAGATACTGATCAGAAAGCATCTTTTCAATGGTGACCACAAGCTGTTCGAGATTAAACGGTTTAACAAGATAACCGTTTGCACCACGGTTCAACATCCTGCGGACAATTGCACGGTCACTGTTTGCACTCATAATAACAAAAGGAATAAGTGCAAAATCAGAATTGGCACGTACTTTTTTGCAAAACTCAACTCCGTTCATGACCGGCATATCAATATCGCTTATAATAAGGTCCGGACGGATTTCGGAGATCAGGTTATAGGCCTGCTGTCCGTCCTTGGCCGTCATGACCTGAAACCCGGCCTGTTCCAGGCTTCTCTGCACAAGTTTTAGTGTGGTTTCGGAATCATCAACAACCAGGATAAGTTTGTTTTGCTGGAAAGAGGATTTTTTTAAGATTTTATCAATAGTGCTGAGAAGAACATTAGACGCATCTGATTTTCTGACATAAGCGGATGCACCGGCGTGAAATCCCTTGTTAATATCTTCTTCTTCATCAAGAGAACTCAGAATAATGACCGGGGTTGTTCTTGTCCGATGGTCATCTTTGAGGGAGCGGCAAAGTTCAAGGCCGTTGAGTACCGGCATGGCAACATCGGTGATGATAAGATCAAAAGGATTTTCCCGGGCAATTTCAAGAGCGGTCCGTCCATCTTCTGCTTGAGAAATCACTGCGCCCTGTTGTTTTAAAGAGTGAGAAAGGGCTTTAAGCATCACAGGGCTGTCATCAACAATTAAAATCTTTTTTGAATCCATTCTAAGTACGGAAATATATTCTATATTTTCAGAATAGTATCCTTACGTCCTCCACATTTTTAATATGTTGTTAGAATTGATAAGGATTTTCATTATAATACTTTGTCTATTATTGCAATAGGAAATAATTGGTTTGTAATTTCATATATATAGCCTTGATAAAATAATATGAATTCAGTGTTGACGCTGTATGATACCTAATTTCTTACATGTTCTACGACAAACTTGGTATAAGTAATTCTTGCTGAACTAGCAGCTATGCTTGATGATATCAGTATCTTTTTCTTGGATGATCGAATCATATCTCTAATATAAAATCTGAATCTGTTTTGGAGGGTCAGACCATTTCCATCAAAAACTCCTGACAGATACAAACCGCCGTTTATAAAAATAATTCCGGCGCGCAGCAACTATTATTTAAATTCATTTTAAAATTATAAATATTCATTTTACAAATAGTAAGGATAAAAATATGATATTTACCATACCAAAACCTCCAGGAAGGAATTCTAATGCATACAATATTCTATAACGGCAACATTATCAGATTGAACCCTGATAACTCGCGAGCTCAGGCAATGGTTATCGAAGGTGAACGGATCAAGGCCGTTGGAACCGACAAATTAATTCTGGCACTCAAAACACCTGACACAAAGCTTATTGATTTAAACGGGCGCACAATCTTGCCGGGCTTCATTGATGCTCATGTCCATGCATCTCTTACCGGACTGACGTTTGGCGCTGCAAATTTATCCACAGCAACTTCTGTAAAAGAGGCCTGTAAAATTATTGCCGAACACGCCGACTCGGTGCCTCCCGGAAAATGGATTTTCGGTATGGGTTGTTCTCCGTGGTTATTAAACGAAAACCGCTTTCCCCATATGGAAGAACTGGACCGGGCCACCCATAACCGGCCGGTTTATATCTTTTCTCCCACAATGCACTCCGGTGCTGCCAGCTCGGCCGCATTTAAATATATCCAACCACCGCCGGATCTTCCCGGTGTAGAAAAAGATCCGATAACCGGCAAGCCTACAGGGTCGTTTCTGACGGATGATGCGCACTTTTTTGCCACCCGTCGTGCACTGGGCACACTGTCGGATTCCGATATCGCAGGCTTGTACGAAAAAGTCTGTCATCTTGCGGTTTCCCGAGGTGTAACCACTATGCACTGTCTCGACGGACAGTTTTTTGAAAACGATCGTGACGTGTTGGCTCACAGGAAAATCAAATCCGAACTGCCTATTGACACCCTGTTATTCTACCAGACAATGGATGTTGATAAAGCACTGGATCTGGGTATTTCACGAATCGGCGGATGTCTTTGTATCGATGGTACGGCGTTTGAACATACCGCATTATATTATCAGCCATATTCCGATTGCCCGGATACTTGTGGGAAAATGTACTTCAGCACAGAACAGATTGAGTCTTTTGTTACCACTGCTCATAACGCCGGAATGCAGATCGGTATGCATGCCATCGGAGACCGGGCAGTGGATATCCTGGTAAATACTTACAAAAAGGTGATGTCCGATTATCCGCGGTCGGACTGCCGCCATCGGGTTGAACATTTCATAACACCATCTGACCATGCTATTGATACAGCAATTGAATTGGGGCTGGTGCCGGTCATGCAGCCGGTGTTCCCCTATTTATGGGATGATCCGCAACATAGCGATTATGAACCTTTAGTAGGACGAAAACGGGCCGAACGAATGGAACCTTTTCCACGATTACTATCTTGCGGCCTTCCTGTTGTTGGCAGTTCGGATAGCCCTGTCACCTCTATCAATCCCCTGATGGGTATCCATGCAGCGGTCAATATGCCCCGGCAATCCAGACGCGTATCTGTTACAGATGCCCTGAAAATGTATACGCGTAATGGCGCATGGGTAGGGAAAGAAGAATTGCAAAAGGGCTCAATTGAGGCCGGCAAGCTGGCCGATCTTGTGGTTCTGGACCGAAATCCTTTTGATGAGCCTGCTGAAATAAAAGATTTTCAGGTGGAACTGACCATAGTTCACGGAAAAGAGGTATATAACCGGCTTTTGGATCAGTCATAAAACAAAGGAAACCAAATTAAAAACAAAATGTCAGAGTCTGTGGTTTCTGCCATTCTGCTAAAAAATAATATTTATTATTCCCGTGGCTTAATCCGGATTTTCCTTTACAAGCCGCAACAGCTGATCCCGAATCCAGATATTGGCAGGATCTTTGTCGTATAAAGGATGCCAGACCAGGGTAAGAGAATACCTGGGAAAGTTATCAGGCGCTGTCACAATTCGAACCGGCAGCTGTTTGACCAGAACCCGCGCCATTTGTAAGGGCACCGTCATCACAAAATCAGTACCAATAATTGAAAAAACTGCTCCGAAAAAACCTGCAATGGAGGCTGCGATTTTTCGTTTGATTCCATTTTTTTTGAGCCAGATATCCAGGAAAGTCTGGGTAAAGGGCGTTCCCGCCATACTGTGATAAATATGCCGGACTTTCTGGAACTGCTCGAGGGAAATCCGATCTCCGACAATCGAATTATCTGAACTGACCAGACAAACCAGGGGGTTTTCTATCCAGTCCAGGACACGCACCCTTTTATCTGTTTGGGTAATACCCTTGATTCCAATGGCAACATCTATTTTACCGCTGGCAAGTAGTTTTACAGGATTTTTTTCAGTCATTACATTTATTGCCAGTTGAATTTTGGGGGCTTGATATTGCAATCGCCGAACCAACAACGGTAAACAAACGACTTCGAAAAATTCCGGTGGATAAATATTGAAGATTCTCTGGCTCGTAGAAAAATTGAACGGCTCCGGTGCATACAGGATATTCTGGGTTTCGGTCAACACCTCCCGCACAGGAATCTCCATAGCTTTTGCTCGGGGTGTTGGCATCATTCCTTTTTCCGAACGTACCAGAACAGGATCATCCAGGAGGATACGCAGCCGTTTTAACGCATGGCTCATCGCTGACTGGGTCAAATAAACTCGATCTGCCGCTTTGGACACATTACGTTCAAGCATCAGGGCATCAAAAGCCACCAGAAGATTCAAATCAAAGTTTTCAAGGTTAATTTTCATAATAAACTTTATTAGTATTATTCATTTTAAAATTATAAATATTCATTTTACAAATACTTTTAGTATAGATACAGTAATATTAATTTTATGGTCAACAAAAAAAAGGCCATCAATTGATCTTGATCGAAGTCTCAAGTTATAAAATTGATTTCATAATTATTATTATTCATTTCACACTATATAAAAATAGTGCAATTACAATAACTCAAGACAAAATCAAAAATAGAATAAAAAAACTATGAAAAAAATACGAATTGCAGCTCTTCAATTTTCATGCACCTGGAATCTTGAAAAAAATCTTGACACTGCCGAGCGATTGGTTCGTCAAGCCGCAAGCCAGGATGCAAACATCATTTTACTCCCGGAACTTTTCCACTCACCCTATTTCTGTAAAGATAAGGATGTAAAGCATTTTAAACTGGCATATCACATAGATGAAAGCCCGCCGGTAAAAAGGATGCGAAAACTGGCAAAAGAGCTTGAGGTGGTTCTCCCGGTCAGTTTTTACGAAAAGTCAGGGCCTGTCCGGTTTAATTCAATTGCCATGATCGATGCTGACGGCACCGTAATGGGTGTATACCGTAAGACCCATATTCCGGATGCCCCGGGATATGATGAAAAATACTATTTTTCACCCGGAGATACCGGTTTTAAAGTGTGGGATACCCGCTACGGATGTGTTGGAGCAGGAATCTGCTGGGATCAGTGGTTTCCGGAAGCGGCCCGGGACATGCTTTTACAGGGTGCTGAGATAATATTTTATCCTACGGCAATTGGCAGTCATCCAGGATACTCGGACTGGGACTCCAGTCGACACTGGCAGCGCGTAATGCAGGGCCATGCCGCCGCCAACCTGCTGCCGATAGTAGCTGCCAACCGGTATGGCCTGGAAGAAGGGGAAACCTGCAGTGTTTCCTTTTACGGCACATCGTTTATTTGTGACTATACAGGCGCAATTCGACAGGAAGCCGATAAAACCGGTGATGCGGTTCTTGTTCAGGATATCAACAGGGAAGAAATTAAAAAACTGCGATCCTACTGGGGCGCATTCCGTGATCGACGCCCGGAATGTTATCACAGGCTGATGACGCTGGACGGGATCAGTAGCGGGAAAAGTGCTTGAACTATAAATAATTATACATCTAAATTTACCTTACGAACACTTTAACAACAAAGGTATTTCAAGTACACTCAAAAATTCATAATGGTAACATCATTCATATTGAGCCTTGAGAACTTGTAAACTCAGGTCATAGCTATCACCGATGGGTGAAATTGTTTGCTGAATAATCCGAAATAGCGGTGCTTGAATGGTTTTCGGAGCAAACAAAAAACAACGAAAGGTAAATATGGAAGGGATCACATATCTTTTTTTGAATGCCATGACCGTGGCTAGTATTTTGATGGTAGTCGGCTTAGGACTGGCAATCATTTACGGCCTGATGGAATTAATTAACTTTGCCCACGGCGAATTTGTTACCATTGGGGCCTATACACTAGTTGCCGCTGACCTTCTGGGTGGAAGTTTCTGGATGGCTTTGCTGTGCGCACCGATTGTGGGCGCTCTGTTTGGAATTTTAATGGAACGGGTTCTGATCCGCTATCTGTATGATCGTCCATTAGCGGTCATACTGGCTACTTGGGGGGTAAGCCTGATTATTCGTCAGGGCATTCAGCTAACGTTCGGAGCCAAGGGCTTCGGTGTCAGTGATCCTCTTGTGGGTACCATGTCAATTGTTGGCGTTGAATATCCGGTTTATCGCCTCTTTCTTATCGTTACCGCTCTTTCAATTATGGCTACCTGTTATTTGATAATTCGCTACACCCGCTTTGGGCTGGATGTACGTACTGTCATTCAGGATCGTGAAATGGCCGCCTGCATGGGCATCAATACCCGACGGATTAACCTGATGGCATTTTCTGCCGGTTCTGCTTTGGCGGCCATCGGTGGCGTATTGATAGCCCCTCTGGGTAATGTTTTACCTCACTTGGGGCTTGGATATCTGGCCAAATCATTTTTTGTTGTCATTGTAGGTGGTGTCGGCAACATTGCGGGCGTAGCTGCCGGTAGTTGCCTAATTGGCGGTCTGGAAACCTTTTTCAACTATCATATACCTGTATCTCTTTCACAAGCGCTTGTATTAATCCTGGCAATCGTCATTGTACGATATCGTCCTCAAGGAATTATTCCTAAATGAAATGGAATCCGATTATTTTTCGCTTCAAATTACCACCAACTTTAAAACAGCTCGTTGACGAACGTATATGGTTGGTAGCCTTTATTGGTTTGGCCGGCCTCCTGCTGGCTTATCCTTTATGGGCAGATGGTTATTCGTTGAATCTTGTGCGGGATATGCTGATATTCGGGATAGTCGCCCTGAGCCTGGACTGGTTATGGGGTAAAGGCGGTATGCTCAGTTTCGGCCACGCCGCTTTTTTCGGCATAGGCGCTTATTCCATGGCAATAACCAGCATCAATCTTGATTGGGGTTTCTCTTCGCTTCTGGGTCTTTTTGCTTCCGTAGCAATTCCCGGGATTATCGCCTTACTGATAGGATATTTTCTGATTTTCGCAGGAGTCCGGGGCGCCTATTTTGTTATTGTAACGCTGGCGATAGGTATTGTATCTCAACAGGCCGCCATCAGCTGGGTCAGTGTCACCGGCGGTGATTCCGGGCTGCTGGGCATACCGCCCCTGGGATTCACACTGGGAGATCACCGCTTCCAGTTGGACAACAGCCTGTCGTTATATTATGTGGTGCTGACCGTTGCCCTGCTATCACTTCTTTTTCTCTGGCAATTATCAAGAGGTCTGTACGGAAACCTGCTGAAAGGCATTGAAAATAACGAAAAAAGAGCCCAGAGTCTGGGACATAATACATCTCTCCATTTGCTGATTGTCATGATTTCTTCCGCCATGCTGGCAGGTCTGGCAGGAGGACTCTACGCTTCCTGCACCGGTTTTGTTGCACCGGACCTGTTAAGCCTGATGCTGTCCACTGAAATTTTCGTATGGGTAGCCGTAGGCGGACGTGGAACGCTTCTCGGACCGTTTATCGGTGCTTTTATTATTATGCGGCTTCAACAAGTTGTCAGCAGCATTTCCACCGGCTTGTGGCCCCTTGTAATTGGTGCCATTTTCATTATCATTGTTTTTGTTTTCCCCGACGGCATTCTGCCTTTCATTCGTAAATTCGTCGTCAGATTCAAACTATTATTTGAAAAATCCGGAGTTAAACATGGCCGCTAAACTACTGGAAACAAGTAATATAAAGAAATATTTTGGAGGGCTGAAAGTTCTGCAGGACGTAAATATTTCACTGGACTACGGGGAACTGTTATGCATACTTGGTCCTAACGGTGCCGGGAAAACCACTTTCTTTAACGTTATCAGCGGTACGTTCAAGCCTACGGGAGGCAAGGTCGTTTTCGAAGGTAAAAATATTGCCGGATTACCCATTCATAAATATGCACGGATGGGGATTATGAGAAAGTTCCAGGTTCCAAGTATTTTTGATGATCTTTCCGTACGTGAAAATCTTGCTGTAGCCATGATCGCCAATCGTAACAGTGCGCCTTCAAATGATCGTATCATGGAAGTAATTGATATTATCGGGCTTAAAACATTTATTGATACTGAGGCAGGAAATCTGGCTCACGGGCAAAAACAGTGGCTGGAAATCGGACTAGCCATAATTACAGATCCGAAATTACTTCTTCTGGATGAACCCACCGCAGGTATGACCGCAGACGAAACAGCAAAAACCGCAAGTCTTATCAATTCACTGCGAGGTCAGTATGCCATCATTGTCATTGAACATGATATGCATTTCGTACGAGCGCTGAACAGTTATACCATTATATTACACAAAGGAACAAACTTCAGGGAAGGATCCTTTTCGCAAATTGAATCTGATCCCGAAGTCAAAGAAATTTATATGGGGCGAAAATAATGCAATTTAAAGTTTCAAACCTGTGTGCCGGATACGGTCATGTACAAGTTCTTAATCAGGTGGCTTTATCCATGGATAAAAAAGAGATCCTAGTAATATTGGGCCGCAACGGCATGGGTAAAACAACCTTGATGCGAACCATCATGGGGTCATGTAATATCACGGCAGGTAGAGTTTGTATTGATGATCAGGAGTTGACCCGATTACAATCGTTTGAAATCGCACGCGCTGGAATAGCTTATGTTCCCCAGGGCAGAAGGATTTTTCCAAAATTGACTGTTAAAGAGAATCTGATCGTGGGTACACGATCCAGGGTGGACGGCAAAACTGAAATCCCGGAAGAGGTGTGGTCATACTTTCCCATTTTACATGATCGTCAAGGCCAACTTGGCGGCACCCTTTCAGGAGGCCAGCAACAGCAACTGGCAATTGCCAGGGCCCTGTGCGGCAATCCGCGTATTTTACTTCTGGATGAACCTTCAGAAGGCATTCAACCCAATCTGGTTCAACTGTTAGGCCGTATTTTACTCCAGATTGTAAAAGAAACCGACCTTGCGGTTCTGCTGGTAGAACAAAATCTGGATCTCATATTACAAACTGCAAGCAGGTACCTGGTTATGGAAAAGGGAACAATTCTTCATGCAGGCGGACCCGAAGAACTTAAAGATGAAAAAAAAATTGGAGCGTTTTTAACCATCTAAAAGGAGGTTATTATGAGTAAAAAGATCAACAGACGTGAGGCATTAAAAACTATTGGTGCGGCTGTAGCCATTTCAGCAACTTCATTCGGTGTACCAACTCTTTTAAAAGCCGCGGATACCATAAAAATAGGTTTTATGGCCCCTCTTACCGGGTTTGGTGCCCTTGCAGCCCCTTACATTCAGAGGCCTTTTGAGCTGGCAGTAGAACAAATCAATGCCCAGGGCGGGGCCGGAGGACGTAAACTGGAATTTGTTACCGAAGATACGCAATCATCCACAAAAGGGACCATTGAAAAAACACGTATGCTGATCGGTCGTAACAAAGTGGATGTTTTGATGGGTCTGATTTACAGCATGGAAAGAAAGGCGGCACTAACTGTTTCCATCCCCAATAATAAGTTGTTAGTATATCCTACATTTTATGAAGGTGATGAGTGTAACCGGAACCTGATCTGCACCGGTCAGATACCCAACCAGTCCATAGATAAATTTGTACCATGGCTGATGCAAAATGTAGGTAAAACGGTTTACATTCTGGGTTCTGACTATCTCTGGCCCCGGACATGCACGGAGCATATTGAAAAAGCTGTTAAAGCCAGTGGCGGAAAAATTGTGGGGGTTGAATATTTCCCGTTCGGCACCTATGATTTTGCACCGGCACTCTTAAAAGTTAAAGATGTAAACCCTGATATGGTATGGACTATGGTCGTTGGAAGTGATACATCAACCGTGATTAAACAGTACAGAAGTTTTAATCTTAAACCCCAACTTGTTTCCAATGCCGTAGATGAAATGTGGGCAACATTCATGCCCAAGGAAGATCTGACGGGAATCATCTCCGATCAGTCATACTTTATGACTCGGAACAGTTCGGCCAACAGTGTCTTTGTTAAAGCGTATCAGGATAAATTCGGCGTTGAAAACGGATTAATTCCCGCATTGGCCGAAGCGATGTATTGCGGCACATGGTTGTATGCAAAGGCTGTAGCTAAAGCCGGCAGTACGGATAATGAAAAGGTGGTTAAAGCGATCAGCCAGATTCAATTTGATGCGCCACAGGGCCCGGTCAGTATTATGGCCTGCAACAATCATATGCGTACGAACAGCCTTATCGGGAAAACTCGTGAGGACGGTTTGTTTGATATTCTCGCGGACCAGGGCATGACGGATCCGAATATACCGAACTGCAGTTTATAAAACTATTGAGGTTGCCGTTTAGCAGGCAGCTTCAAAATCGTTTTTTCCTGACAAAAGAATTGTTATAATCTGTAATTGCCCCATTTCATAAATATGAAATGGGGCAATTACTAAAGCTACATTTAAAAAAAATTATGCAGTCCGGAGACCGCATATCATTTTTTTTAGAATTTCAATAATTTTTTTTGCATTTTCATAGCTATTTCAATTCTGAAATAGAAATTAATAAGTCTGTTTCTTGGAAAATTAATTTGCATCTGGATTGTGGAATAGGGTAGACACATAATATACTTTCCAAAGGTTAACGAAGCGTTACCGCTGAAAGATCAAGATATTCCTTCAATACATATGAGTATTACGAAAACTTTTCTTGCAAAATATATTAAAATATGGTGATTATACAAATTATACTTCTTGAAGGTTTTTTTAACCGTCTTACTCAAGCCTTCAAATCGATAATAATAAAACTGCTTATATGAAACGGAGACATGAATGAAAAGGCTAATTTCCGCCTTAACAATAGTTTTGTTAATTATCTTTCCGTCCATCTCTTTTTCAGCGTATAGAATTGATCTGAAAAATGGTTATAGTTTTGTCACAGAAAGCTACTGGGAAGAGAGTGGCCTTATCAAGATTATCCGGTATGGCGGTGTCATTGGTCTGGATCAATCTCTGATTTCAGGTATTTACTGGACAGATGAAGAGCCTGAAGGATCAAAAGATCAAAAAAACCAGACAGTTAAGACTACGATCCTTAAACCTGGTGAGAAGATGACCGGAAATAGTGAAGATGGTTTAAAAGAACTTAATCGTTTGCAACCGCCATCACTTTAAGATTTTTTATTCAGCCACGACAGGTATGAAATGTCACTTTTAGCTTTTAGTTTCCTAATCACTTCATCATAATACAGGTTGCCGCTATGATGTATAATGACTTCTTTCCCCCATTCAGCCCCATAAATATCTGAACTGTTTCTCATGTCAATTTGGTTGTTATCAGATGTATTTGTATCGAAAAATGGTGAGCCGGCTTCATCAAGATCGGCAAGGCCAAAACTTTTTAGAACGAATGGAAACAGTATTTGAGTTGGTTTTACTTGCTTTTTTATCAAGTAAAAAATCAATTTTATTCGGAGTTGATAAACAAGATGGTTTTATTCAAGACGATGATTAAACCAACTTGTAAATACAATTTCATTTCCCGGATATTTTTCAGCAAGCCCGGTATCATAAAATATGACGTCATCAACCTGCAAAAAAGCGGTATTTGACCATATGGCACCGTATAATCCTTTACTGTAGTGTATCTGCAAAGATGCATCAGGCGAATAAATCAGGCCTGTAAATGTGCCTGAGTGCATCAGTTCAATTTTGTCTGTTGAGCTTGAAAGGATGATCAGTCGGGTCGAATCAAATTCAACAGATGGCGGCTGTATGAAATTACAGCCGTTTTTTATCCTAAAATCACCTTTTGTATGGTGAATGGTTAAATGGCCATCACCAATTATTTCAAGAGTTGACCCTGCTTTGAATTCTACGATTCCTTCAAAATAGGTATGAAAGTTGTTTCCACTACTTCCGGTATCAATAATAATTTTCTGGTTGTTTTCAACAACAAGGTCACTGTTAAAATAGTTTTGAGAAGCATTAAGTGTTAATTCGTTGGAAGCATTATAATGCGATGTTACCATAATCGCATCCGAATTAGAGGAAAAGTCTGTTATGCCACTGATATTAAAAGGATCGGGGTTTATCCGGTCATGCTCAAGATTTGTGTTACCCTGAATGTGCAATGTTTTATTTTTGGGATCTGAGGTAAAAGCATCAGCATTATTATCAGCACTTACATAATATACATGGATATCACCATCGATATATGAATTTTGCTTGACTGTGATAGTGCCGTTTGAAGCGATATCGGCCCTGCCGGTTGATAATGATTTGTCAAAAGTAATTGCATCATATGGATTTGGCAGGGGAGGCGCTAAGGAATCGGCAGAGTTGTAGGAAAAAATATCCATTGCCGATTTGATTTTAACTTCGGTATTGCCGAAAACGGCATAATTCATACCGCCGGTCCTTTTCATTGTAACCGTAATTTCCGCCTTTCCTCTAGAAAATGGCAGACTGTTTTCTTTGTGACTGAAACCGGTGCTTTTGAATTCATACTCATTCGGACCTGTTTTTCTAATATTACTTATTTTAAAATTATTTCCTGATGGCGTACTGTAGGGAAAAGAGACAATATCATCAATGTTTGAAGGCAAGCTAAATACGCCTGGCCCACATCCTTTTAAATCAGTTTCAACCATTTCACGAACATATTGTATGCCTGCTTCAGCATCATAAAATGCCATTTTTGAAACTAGAAAATTTCTTGACGTATATTGTTCTGATCTGGTCATATAATAGCCGGTTGTAGCCAGAATAATCAGAATCCCAAGCAGCATCATGCTGACTACAAATACAAATCCCTTTTCATTTTTAAATAAATTGAGAATGCCCATAAGCGTATTTACCGTGTTCAAAATTCGGCCATATTTCTTATTCTTACTTCAGTGGTCAGCGTTTTCGTCCGGCCGCCGCCGTAAACTATCCGGTCAGGAATTCTGCCGGTTATGCTGATCTCTACATTTCGGATAATACTTCGGTTGCTATCGGGATCCGCCATAGGAGTTGTTTTATCCCTCTCAAAGTATCTGAAAGAGATGCCTGTAATATTATCTGAAACCGTGAGATTTACCGGCATGTAAGGCGGCGGTTTCGTTTTATTTGTTGTTGCCTTGATCAGCTTATTATTTTTGACATAGAATTTGACGGTTTCATTAGGCTCATCAATAAAACCATTTATATTTAAATCACTGGTAAAAGAAAAAATGTCAGCAGAAGCATTCTCTATACCGGAATTGGCGGTCTTTTTTTTGTCAAATCCGGCCATCATGATTTCGAGGGCAATCATATCGAGGCATGATCGCATATTGGATTGTAGTTCAAGAAGACCTGATTGTTTGCCGTGTAATTTCTGCTGAATGGAAACAGACAGTATAATTCCGGACATCACAATTGACGTTATTGCCATTGAAATTAAAAGTTCAATCAGTGTGAATCCTTTTCTGGAGGAGGCTGGTAGTAGCATAGTAACTAAATCAGGATGATAGGGTTGTTTTTAATTTGATGTTTCTGATTTTTTTTTGCCCGGTGGGTCTATAGAATACCGTTACATTAATTTCTTTATGAGTTCCTGAAGCTGAAACGTTCCATTCAACGTCAAAACTTTTATTGTTTTTTGAAATATACGCTTCAGGCCCGAATGAACCGCTGTCAAGTGATTCGTATCCGATATTAATAAGCGCTTCCAGTTTTTGCTGAGCAATTAAAGAAACCGTTGTTGAATCGGTGGCCGTTTGGTTATACTTTGCCATGGTGATGTTGAAAGTCGCCATTCCCCCGATAGTAAATGTTAAAACAAATAACGTTATCATCACCTCTATTAATGTAAATCCATCCTGATTCATCTGATTATTTTCTCTGCTCATGACTGTTCACTTCGAATTCTTCCGGTTGTACCGGAAACTATAATTTTAAACCTTCTCTTGAAACCACTATCTGATAAAGGCCTGATGGAAACCGTTCCGCTCGTAGCTGTTCCTTTAGGAAGAAAATTAATTTGTCTGTCATACATAATCCCTATGCCGGGGAAAATTTCTTTCAAACATACGGATTTAACAAGTTCATCAGCTTCAAGTTCCGGTCCGCTCTTATTTTTGTCGGCATAAATCCTATATTCATCGGTGCCGGCTTTAAAATCAACGATATATCTGATATTCTGAGTGGCAGATTGCATTTTTGCATAGTGCATGTCAGAAAAAATTAACCGTGCAGTACCTCTTGCCCTGTGAAGAGGTCTGTAAGCATAAAATCCGGGAATGGAAATTGCTGCTAAAATCGAAATAATGCTGATTGTTATCATCAGTTCAATTATTGTAAATCCTGATTTTGATCTGTTATCCACGAACCAATTCTCCATAAACTGAATATGCAAAATTCGGCACAACAAAACTTTTATTTTTTTACATCAGGAACTTCTGCAAGACGGGTACTACATGGGAAAACTATTATTTTACTGCTTGAAAAATAACTTTTTAATAAAAGTGGAATTACTTGTCAATGGAATTTTTAAAAAATAAATACCTGAAACCTTTACCGTTCACCCGCCGTTTTTGAGAAAGTAAAGGGCTCAAAGTTTAAAATATCTTCTTTGTTAGATATATGCTTTGGGCTTATCTCTCATTCTTTTTTCGAAGATTCCGTATTCAAGAATTTTGTAATATCAAATCTTTATGTAATATCTTGACACTTTTACGCTTTGGTAATAAATAAATTTATTTTGATAAATAAATTCGACGCCGGAGCATATAATGGAATATAAAAAAACACTTAATCTTCCCTCAACCAAATTTCCCATGAAAGCCAACCTTGCCAATCGTGAGCCGAACCAGCTCAAGGCATGGGATGAAAGCCGCCTTTATCATGAAATCAGGGCAAAATCAGAAGGCCGTAAGCGGTTTATCCTTCATGACGGCCCGCCATATGCAAATGGCAATATTCATATTGGTACAGCCATGAACAAGATTTTGAAGGATATTATTATCCGGTCAAAACAGATGGCCGGATATGATGCGGTTTATGTTCCCGGATGGGATTGCCACGGTTTGCCCATTGAACACAATGTTGACAAGAAGCTCGGCAAGAAAAAACTGGATATGACTAAGGTTGAAATCCGGAAAAAATGCCGTGAATATGCCGACAGCTGGATTGATATCCAGCGGGAAGAATTTAAACGCCTGGGCGTTATGGGTGAGTGGGAAAACCCCTATTTGACAATGAAGTATGAGTATGAGGCTATTATTGCAAAAGAGTGCGGGAAGTTTGCACTGGATGGCAGCCTTTTTAAAAGCAAAAAACCCATTCACTGGTGCTGCAGTTGCCAGACGGCCCTTGCTGAGGCGGAAATAGAATATGGTGATGAAACATCACCGTCTGTTTATGTAAAATTTCCGCTTTTAGACGATATCGGCAATGATGTTCCGGCGCTAGCAGGTAAGAATATTTTTGTTGTGATCTGGACAACAACACCCTGGACATTACCCGCAAATATGGGTGTCGCACTTCATCCTGATTTTAAATACGCCGCAGTGGATGTTGGAAACAATGATATCCTGATTCTGGCAAAAGATCTGGTTGAAAATTGTATGGAGATCTTTGGTATTTCGGATTATGGCATTGTTGCTGAAATTGATGCCGGAATGCTGGAAAATAAAAATTGCCGTCACCCGTTATATGAAAGAAATTCCAAAATTATTCTCGGAAATCATGTAACGCTTGAAGCAGGAACCGGTTGCGTTCATACGGCACCCGGACATGGTCGTGAGGATTATGAGGTCGGCCTGCAATATGATTTGGAGGTCTATTCACCTGTTAATAATCGGGGTGTTTTTACAAAAGATGTCGGTATGTTTGAAGGGCAGTTTGTCTTCAAGGCAGACCATGAGATTATTGAAAAGCTGGATGAACGCGGTGCACTGGTTGCCCGAAAAAAAATCAGCCATTCATACCCGCACTGCTGGCGATGTAAAAAGCCGGTTATTTTCCGTGCAACACCACAGTGGTTTATATCCATGGAAAAAACGGATCTTCGCAAAAAAGCCCTTGAGGCTATTGATACGGTTAAATGGATTCCGCACTGGGGCCGTGATCGAATCTACAGCATGATTGAAAACAGGCCGGACTGGTGTGTGTCCCGTCAGCGGTCATGGGGTGTGCCCATTGCGATTTTCCACTGTAAAGAGTGTGATGCAACCCATATCAGCCCTGAAATCATTGAACATCTGTATGAGGAGTTTAAAGCGAATGGTGCTGATATCTGGTTTGAAAAAACGGCTGAAGAACTTTTGCCGGCCAATACGGTTTGTGAAAAGTGCGGCAGTAAATCTTTTGGTAAAGAGATGGATATTCTGGATGTATGGTTTGATTCGGGAGTCAGTCATGCCGCCGTACTTGAACAGCGTGAGCAGTTAAGCTGGCCCGCTGATCTTTATCTTGAAGGGACAGATCAGCACAGGGGCTGGTTCCACAGTTCTCTTTTGACAGCAGTGGGTACAAGGGGACAGGCGCCATATAAGTCTGTTTTGACGCATGGCTTTGTTGTGGATGCCGCCGGCAAAAAGATGTCCAAATCCATTGGTAATGTTGTAGCGCCTAAAAAAGTTATTGATGTACATGGTGCCGAGATTCTCAGGCTCTGGGTTTCTGCTTCCGATTACCGTGATGATGTACGGATTTCAGATAATATTATAAAGCAGCTCAGCGATGCTTACAAAAAAATAAGAAATACCGGCAAGTTCATGCTCAGCAATCTTTATGATTTCGATCCTGAAAAAGATGCGGTAGTTTATGACTCAATGATGGAGATTGACCGGTTTGCACTGCATACACTTCAGGATTTAATTAAAAAGGCTCGAAATGCTTTTGATACATATGAATTTCATGTAATTTATCACAGCCTTTATAAATATTGTGTGCTTGATCTGTCCGCTTTCTATCTGGATATTCTCAAGGATCGACTTTATACGTCACCGCCGGCATCTGTGGCCAGAAGAAGCGCCCAGTCCGCCATCTATATTATTATGGATACACTGGCGAAACTGATGGCACCGATTCTGGCATTTACCGCTGATGAGATCTGGAAATATATGCCGGAAAAAACCGACAAGGAGTCCAGTATTCATCTTGCGGCATTTCCTGAAGTCAATGAGAACATGGTTGATGAGGCGCTTGCAGAAAAGTGGGACTGTATTCTGGATATGCGCGGTGAGGCTACACGGGTACTTGAATCTGCAAGGGCAGAGAAGATAATCGGCCATTCCCTGGATGCAGCGGTGACTATTTGTGTTGATGATGACATGTTTGAAATCCTGAAACCTTACGAGAATGATCTGCATACCATTCTTATTGTTTCCAGTGCATCGCTGAAAAAATTATCTGAAGCAGATGGTGATGCCTTTACTGAAACAGAAGTTGAGGGCTTGAAAATTGGCGTTGCCGTTGCAGATGGTGAAAAGTGTGAACGCTGCTGGATCCATGATCCGGCTGTTGGCAAAAATACGGAGCACCCGACCATATGCGGTAAATGTGCTGAGGCGCTTTCGGAAATTCTGTCTTCATAATGAAAGATAAATATCTAAAACTGGCCGGAATTGCCGGCCTGCTCATAGTACTGGACCAGGTAACAAAAGCGGCAGTTTTAATAAAAATGCCGCTTTATCATTCCATTGAAATGATTCCGGGTTTTTTTAATCTTGTACATGTCCGGAATCCCGGAGGTGCATTCAGCTTTTTTGCAGGGCAGAGTTCATTTTTAAGGCTTGTTTTTTTTAAAGTCGTATCAATAGCGGTTGTCGTTATGCTGATTTATACATATCGAAAGATTCCCAAAACACATCCGCTGTTGTCGATTTCCTTTGCACTGATTATCGGCGGTGCAACCGGTAACCTGATTGACCGGTTTCGTTTTGGAAGCGTAATTGATTTTCTGGATTTTTACCTGGGATCAATGCACTGGCCGGCATTCAATATTGCTGACAGCGGTATTACTATCGGAATCTTTATATTAATCTGGCATCTGCTTTTTAAAAAGATGCCTGACAATCTGATCTGATTAACAACAGTCGGATTATTACAGGGGCGCCATGTATCCGGTATTATTTAATTTGGGTAAAGTTGTAATTTATACGTATGGTCTGTTTGTGGCCATAGGTTTTATTACCGGTATTACCATTGCCAAAAGAGAGGCTCGAAGAATTGGTGAAGATCCCAACAGGATTATGGATCTTTCATTTTACGGGCTGGTTGCGTCCATCATCGGTGCACGACTTTTCTATGTTATAACAAACCCCGGAATGTTTAAAGCAGCCCCGATGGAGATTTTTAAGATATGGGAGGGCGGTCTTGTTTTTTATGGCGGATTTCTCGGTGCCGCCATTGTTATTTTCTTTTATATCCGGCATTTTAAAATGCCGCTGGGGAAAACCGCTGATATCCTTGCGCCGGCTATCGCCATAGGACATTTCTTCGGGCGTATCGGATGCTTTTTTGCAGGATGCTGTTACGGAAAGGTGTGTGAACTGCCCTGGGCTGTCAAGTTTACCCATCCGGAGTCACTGGCACCGACCGGTATTTTTCTTCATCCAACCCAACTTTATTCGGCCCTGAACAATATCATCATATTTGCAATATTATGGTTTTATCGTAACCGGAAACAGACGGATGGTCAGGTTTTCTGTCTGTATATTTTGCTATACGGTGTGAGCCGGTCAATGATAGAACTGCTACGTGACGATTTCAGGGGTCATATATTTTTTGGAATTCTGTCTGTTTCACAACTTATCGGTCTGGTGCTGGCTTTATTTGCAGTGGTCATGTTTATTCGTCTTGGTAAAAAAACAACTGATTAGTAATGTCTGAAATCAATTATAAAGAACTTGATACCTGTCTTCCGGGCCTTAAAAAAAAAGGTATGCCGGCTATTTTCCTGATATACGGGGAAGAGGTGTTATATAAGTCGGCATATGATTCCGTATTGAAAGTGCTGCTGCCGGAATCATCAACGGATTTGAATGTTGAGTCTTTTGACGGCGCTAATTCAAACATTCCGGATGTAATCGAAAAAGTGAGTACCTATTCACTGCTTTCCGGGCAAAAAATAATTGTTGTGAATGATTCACAAATTTTTCAGTCCTCAAAAGATGAGGGAAAAATTCTTGAAAAGGCCAGGCAAGCATTTGATGACGATGATGTTCGAAAAGCATCTCGATATTTTTTAAATCTCCTGGGTATGCTCAATATTGCTTTCGAAGATATAGTATCTGCAGAGGGCAGAAAAAAAGTATTAAAACCTGACCCTGTTCAGGCCGGAGATACAAAGTGGATTGACAAGATTATCACCTATTGCCGGGATCATGATCTTTCCATCCCGCCGGCAAGTGATTATGCCGGCAGTTTACAACGGACCATTGAGAGAGGAATTCCTTCAGGAAACTATCTTGTTATTACGACTGAAAATATAGACAAGCGCAGAACACTTTTTAAAGCCATCAAGAGCGCAGGTCTCATTATAGATTGTTCGGTACCAACAGGTGATCGAAAGGCAGACAGAGCGGAACAGGAAGCCGTTTTGAATGAAAAAATGAAGTCGGTCCTGGCAAAACATGGAAAATCTATGGACAGGGCCGCCTACGAGTCACTTTTTGAAATGACCGGTTTTAACCTGCGGACTTTTCTGACAAACATTGAAAAACTGATTGATTTTACCGGTGATCGTGAAAAAATTACGACTGAAGATGTCTCTTCAGCATTAAGCCGAACGAGGCAGGACCCCATCTATGAATTGACAAATGCCGTGGCAAGCCGAAATGCCGGGCAGGCGCTTTTTTATCTGGCATCCCTTGCCGATGATGGGATACATCCTTTGCAGGCTTTAGCCGCCGTTATAAATCAGGTCAGAAAGCTGGTGCTGGCAAGATCGTTTATAGATAGCGAGTATGGCCGGGCCTGGCGAACAGGTATGTCTTATAATGAATTTGTTCGCACAGTAATTTCAGCCATACAGGATTATGATACTGCATTGCTTACCTGTTTGAAAAGCCGGGATGCATCGCTGTCTGAACCTGATAATATAAAAGAAAAATCTCAAAAAGGGAAAAAGAAAAAGTCTGCAGTCACTTCTGATTTGATAATAGCCAAAAATCCTAAAAATGCTTATCCCATTTATCAGCTTATTTCAAAGGCTGATGGTTTTTCAGACTATGAACTTAAATCCGCTGTTAATTTTCTGGCTGAGACGGATTTCCGGATAAAGACGTCGGGACAGGATTCCAAACATCTTACGGAAGCTGTTATTATTCGTATATGTAATAAAAACTGATTTTTTAACAGGAATTAAAGTAAGGAGGCAAAATATGTTCAGGGCAGCAGTCATTGGTGCAACCGGGTATGCCGGTGCAGATCTTGTTCGTATTCTTGCAGGACACCCGGATGTTGAATTGTCCATGATCACATCCCGTCAATATGGCGGACAGCCATTTTCAAAGGTTTATCCTTCAATGGCCGGCATGGTTGATATGGAATGTGCCGTATATGATGCGAAAGAAGTTTGTGATGCGGCTGATATTATCTTTACAGCGTTGCCGCACAAAGTTTCGATGTCGATTATACCTGAACTGATTGATAATGGTAAAAGGGTGATCGATCTTTCTGCGGATTTCAGGTTTAACGATGCCGATCTTTATGAATCCTGCTATCAACCGCATATGGCAAAGGATCTTCTGGAAAAATCAGTTTACGGTCTTAGCGAGATCTATACGGAGCAGATTAAGAATGCCCAGCTGATTGGTAATCCGGGATGTTATCCGACAAGTGTGCTGTTGCCGCTGATTCCCTTGTTGAAAGAGGGGCTTGTGGATATAAAATCAATTATAGCGGATTCCAAGTCCGGTGTGAGCGGGGCAGGGCGTTCCACTTCACTGGCAACCCATTTTTGTGAAGTAAACGAGTCCTTTAAGGCATACAAGGTGGCGGATCACCGGCATAACCCTGAGATGAATATGGTGCTCAGCCGAGAAGCAGGAAAAGATATTACTATTACGTTTGTGCCTCATCTTGTACCCATGATCAGGGGAATGCTGACAACATCATATTCAACACTGGAAAAGCCGGTTGACGAGGTTTCCGTAAGGAATATTCTGAAAAAGTTTTATAAGGGAAGATACTTTGTAAGGATTTGCGATGAGGGCACTATGCCGGACACCCGGAATGTAAGAGGAGCCAATTTTTGTGATATTGGTGTCAAAATAGATGAAACCAATAACAGAATGATCCTCGTTTCTGCTATTGATAATGTTGTTAAGGG
The DNA here is from genome assembly GCA_021737275.1 of Desulfobacterales bacterium. Taxonomy (GTDB): domain Bacteria; phylum Desulfobacterota; class Desulfobacteria; order Desulfobacterales; family JAIPEE01; genus JAIPEE01. The sequence continues at coordinate 97,106 of JAIPEE010000003.1, read as the reverse complement.
CGCAGCCGGTCAGTCTGTCCAGAATATGAATATTATGCTCGGGCTTGACGAAAAAGCCGGTCTCAATAATGTGCCCTATCCCGTTTAAAAGTGATTATTAAACTTTGTCAGTTTTGACGCTTCATATTTTTTTATGAAATCGCAACAAAAAGTGATTCATTGACATGATATCGCAATTAATGTAATAAATGCGACCAATAAAATTCTCTGCTGTGAGGCGTTGGGAATTTTATCAGCACTAATGCGCTAAATTTTATCAGCAGCGAGCGCTATTTTTTATAGCGGAACATGCTGAATTATAAACACGAAAGGAGATCGATAATGTCCGCAAAGTTAATTTCAGGAACCGAGATCCGGGAAGAGATTCTCGAAGAGATAACTGCAGAGGTTGCAGAAATCAAGGAGAAGCACGGTAAGGTGCCCGGTCTGGTTACAATTCTGGTAGGTGCAAGTCCGGCTTCAATTTCTTATGTAACCCTGAAGATCAAAACTGCACATCGTGTTGGTTTTCATGAGATTCAGGATGATCAGCCTGAAGATATTTCAGAAGCAGACCTGCTGGCCCTTATTGAAAAGTATAATAATGATGATTCCATCAATGGTATCCTTGTCCAGCTTCCGCTGCCCAAGCATATTGATGACAAAAAAGTGCTCAATGCCATTGATCCCGATAAGGATGTTGATGGCTTTCATCCTGTAAATGTCGGCCGTTTGATGATTGGCGGTGATGAAGTGAAGTTTCCACCCTGTACCCCGGCCGGTATCCAGGAAATGATTGTACGCGCCGGTGTTGAGACCAAAGGTGCCGAGGTTGTTGTTGTCGGTCGTTCAAACATTGTTGGCAAGCCGATTGCAAATATGATGGTTCAGAAGGGTAGAGGCGCCAACGCTACTGTGACTATCGTTCATACCGGAACAAAGGATCTTGCCGGTCATTGTAAACGCGCTGATATCCTTATTGTAGCTGCCGGCGTTCCTGACCTTGTAAAACCTGAATGGATCAAAAAAGGCGCTTGTGTAATTGATGTAGGTGTTAACCGTGTTGGTGAAAAGATCAGCGAAAAGACCGGAAAGAAGATTGCCATTCTTAAAGGTGATGTTGATTTTGATGCTGCAAAAGAGGTTGCCGGTTCTATCACACCTGTTCCGGGTGGTGTTGGTCCGATGACCATTACAATGCTGATGCTCAATACATTGAAGTCTCTCAAGTTTAAACTTGGGTTGATGTAAAATTAAGATATATTGCTGATCTAAAAGGGGGGAGGTCTTAAGCCTTCCCTTTTTTATATCTGTCAAATTAATCGGGCAGCTACTACATAGTGTTGTAGTTATTATCAAAAAACACTATATAAATGAAAGAAAGCGCTCTATTATTGACAACCCTCATGTGTTTATGTATATTATTCAACGATATTCAAATTAAGGTGTTTTTAGGAGCAATGTACGGATAAGATTGGAAATATGTTAGCAAGACACAAACAAGGGGATAGAAAACAGATTATGCAGAATAACATATCCTTTCTCATTTTAAGTGATGGTCGTACACCGGTTAAGCAGTTTTCAACATCCAGAAAAATTATTTGCATATCATGTATTGCGATCCTCCTTATAATGGGAGCATCATGTTATATCGGATACGATTATTTTAATCTTAAAAGCGGTTCCATTCAAAATCAAAACCTTCAGGCCAGGATGGAAAGTCAGTCTGAAGAGATCGAAATCCAGAGAAGACAGATTAGCCGTTTTGCTGAAGAAATTAATGGCCTTCAGAATCGGCTGATTGAGCTGAATGATTTTGAAAACAAGATCCTTATGATTGCCAATATCGAAAAACCTGATAAGAATGAAAGCCTGTTTGGTGTTGGCGGTTCATCACCTGAAGATCTGGACACAACGCTGTCTCTGTCTGAAAAGCATAACAGCCTGATTCGTGAAATGCATGAACGGGTTGACCAGCTTGAGCTTGCATCAATAAATCAGGCAGATCATTTTGATAAACTTATGTCTGTTCTTGAAGAGCAGCGCAACATGCTTGCCGCAACACCCTCAATTCATCCTTTAAATTCAATCGGCTGGATTTCATCAAAGTTTGGTTACAGAGTTTCTCCATTTACAGGCAAAAGAGAGTTTCATCGCGGCCTTGATATAGCTGCCCATAAAGGGACACCCGTTATTTCAGTTGCAGACGGCGTAGTGACCTTTGCAGGCAACAAAGGATTACTTGGAAAAGTTGTGAAGGTTGATCACGGGTACGGATTTACCACTGTTTATGCTCATCTTGATAAAACACTTGTAAATGCCGGAGATGCTGTAAAACGAGGGGATACGGTTGGTAAAGTTGGAAATACCGGTAGAAGTACAGGTTCACATCTTCACTATAGTGTAAACTTAAATGGTGTGTCAGTTAATCCTGAGAAATATATTCTGGATTAACGTGCAAAAAAGATTAAATTTCATTTAAATAAACAAATCGCCTTGCCGGTTTCATAATCCGGTAAGGCGTTATTATTTGATCCACGACAGGAGACTCAGAAAATATAATTTTGAGTTGATATTTCCGGGAGAACATTTATCAGATGATTACAAAACTATTGACCAGGGTTTTTGGTAGTAAAAATGAACGCGAGCTGAAATGCCTGAAACCTGTTGTTGAAATAATCAATTCGCTTGAGCCTGAAATGCAGGCAAAAAGTGATGATCAGCTTAAAGCCCAGACAGCTCTTTTGAAAAAACGGCTTGATAGCGGTGAAACACTTGATGATATTCTTCCGGAAGCGTTTGCAACTGTAAGGGAAGCTTCAGTCCGTACCCTGAAAATGCGGCATTACGACTGCCAGTTAATCGGCGGTATGGTGCTTCATCAGGGCAAAATTGCGGAAATGAAAACCGGTGAAGGTAAGACCCTGGCTGCAACTCTTCCGGTATACCTGAATGCGCTGACAGGCAAGGGTGTGCATGTTGTGACGGTAAATGATTATCTTGCAAGACGTGATACCGAGTGGATGGGCAATATTTATAACTTTCTTGGTATGAGTGTAGGCGCAATTCTTCATGGACTGGATGATAATGAGCGCAAGGTCGCTTACGGGTCTGATATAACCTATGGTACTAACAATGAGTTTGGATTTGATTACCTGCGCGACAATATGAAGTTTACACGAGATGGCCTTGCTCAGGGGTTTTTGAATTTTGCAATTGTTGATGAGGTGGACAGCATTCTGATTGATGAGGCTCGTACACCATTAATTATTTCCGGACCGGGTGACAAATCAACAACACTTTATTTTCAGGTAAACAGTATTATACCTAATTTTAAACGGGATGTAGATTTTACCATTGATGAAAAGGCCCGTTCCGTTGTTTTGACTGAAGCCGGTGTAGCCCGTTCTGAATCGTTACTCAAGGTTGATAATATATATGATCCAAAATGCATTGAACTGCTTCATCACCTTAATCAGGCGCTCAAGGCCCATACACTTTTCAAGCGCGACGTTGATTACATTGTTAAGAACAATGAAGTTATTATTGTAGATGAATTTACCGGACGCCTTATGCCGGGCAGACGTTTCAGTGAAGGGCTTCACCAGGCACTGGAGGCAAAAGAAAACGTAAAAATTGAAAATGAAAATCAGACACTTGCATCAATTACATTCCAGAATTATTTCAGGATGTACGATAAATTATCCGGTATGACAGGGACTGCGGATACTGAAGCTGCGGAATTCAAAAATATTTATAATCTTGATGTATCTGTAATTCCAACAAATATGAAAATGATTCGTCATGATTATCCCGATGCAATCTATAAAACCAAAAAAGAGAAATATGATGCGGTAATAGATGATATTAAGGTGCTTCATGAAAAAGGCCAGCCGGTTTTAGTGGGTACTATTTCCATTGATGTTTCCGAGGATTTGAGTAAAAAACTCACCAAACGTGGTGTTAAACACACCGTATTAAATGCCAAAAATCATGGTAAAGAGGCCGAGATTATCGCAATGGCAGGCCAAATGGGTTCTGTAACCATATCGACCAATATGGCCGGTCGCGGAACGGATATTGTTCTTGGTGACGGTGTAAAAGAACTTGGCGGGCTCCATATTATGGGTACGGAGCGGCATGAAAGCCGCCGAATCGATAATCAGCTCAGAGGACGATCAGGCAGGCAGGGAGACCCGGGTTCTTCACGTTTTTATCTGGCATTGGAAGATGATTTGCTGCGTATTTTCGGCGGTGAACGAATTTCCGGTGTCATGGGAAAGTTGGGTATGGAAGAGGGTGAGCCCATTGAACATAACCTGATAAGCCGTGCAATTGAAAATGCTCAGCGAAAAGTTGAAGGGCAGAATTTTGAAATCAGAAAACATCTGCTTGAATTTGATGATGTCATGAATCAACAGCGCGAAGTCGTTTATAAACACCGCCGTGAAGCGCTGACAGGTGAAAATCTGAGGCCGTTAATTCTTGAGATGATGCTTGATATGTCTGAAGATATTGTCGAAGCTTATGCAGATGACAGGAGTCACATCGAAGATTGGGATCTTAAAGGGATATCTGATGCTGTTTATAAACAGTTTAATTATCGCCCGACAATTGATCCTGAAAAGTTTGAAGACTCTGAAAAAGAAGGTCTGATTCAAATGATATATGATGATGCGATTCAGCTTTATAAAGAAAAAGAAGCTGCCATCGGAGAGAGTGAATTCAGACAACTTGAACGTTATATTATGCTGCAGACGGTCGATAGTCATTGGAAAGATCATCTGCTTGCAATGGATCACCTTAAAGAGGGAATCGGGCTTAGGGGATATGCCCAGCAAAATCCGCTGATTATATATAAAAAAGAGGGTTTTGAGATGTTCCGGGAGATGATTTCCCGTGTTAAGGAAGAAACGGTTGGAATTCTTTTCAGAATTCAGGTGCGGACTATGGATGACCTTGAACATGCCGGTCAAAAAAGTGAGCAGAATATGACGTTTTCCCATGGGGACGGATCTGATAGTAAAAGACCTGTTGTCAGGAAGGATGCAAAGGTTGGCCGCAATTCACCTTGCCCGTGCGGCAGCGGTAAAAAATACAAAAAATGCTGTGGTATTAAATAGTTATAAAACAAAAATATTTATGATACAAACGCTATAAAGTACATTAAAATCTTTACAAAACCGGCATTTTATGCTTATATTAAAAACAAGTTTTAATTCCCCGGTTTCTTCTAACTCTTTAATTCAAAACTCTTAGTGTCAGGAATAAGTCGTCTTCCCGGTGTTGCGTTAATTTAAGTTTTATGCTCTGTTCAATAATATTTTTCAATCATTTAACCCTTAAAATGGTTTGCTGCTGTATAAAGTTGGTTACAAGGGTTGTTCTTTTATATTAAATGAATATTATTATTCTAATGTAAAAATTTTAAATAAAAGGTGCTTTCGTGAGTCAGCAATGTCCAGGCATAATTAAAAAAATATCACCCGATACAGATGATAAGGTTGAAGAGCCTTCGATGTATCGCGTGTTGCTGCATAATGATGATTATACTTCCATGGAGTTTGTAGTGGAAATACTGGTGACGGTTTTTCAGAAACCGGTTTATACGGCCACACAGATTATGATGAATGTTCACAGGGAAGGCATCGGTGAATGCGGTATTTTTACCTGTGAAGTTGCTGAAACAAAAGTTGATACTGTGCACAATTTGTCAAGAGAGCACGGGTTCCCCTTAAAATGTTCTTATGAAAGGGTATAGTGATGATAAGTAAAGAACTTAGTGAGGCTCTGGGTTTTGCAGTAAGGGAAGCGCAAAAGAGGCGCCATGAGTATGTCAGCGTTGAGCATATTCTTTTCGCTATTTTAAATAATGAGTCAGGCGTTGAAATCGTTGAAAAATGCGGTGGAAGTATTAATAATCTTAATATTGCACTTGAGAAGTTTTTTGGTGAACGGATGACCCGTATTGGTGACGAGAAGGAGTATGTTCTGCAGCAGACGGTTGGTTTCCAGCGCGTAATTCAGCGGGCTGTTACCCATGCACGTTCATCTGAAAAGCCTGAGGTTGAAATAGGAGATATCCTTGCATCCATATTTCAGGAGGAAGAGTCCCATGCTGCATATTTTATGAGTGTTGAAGGTATCAGCCGTCTGGATGTTTTAAATTATATTTCCCACGATATTTCAACACCCTCTTTTCAGGAGCAACCGCAAGGCGGATTTATACAAACCGAAAAACGTCAGAAAAAGGTTACGGTAAGCCCGCTAGATGACTATACGGTTAACCTGGTTAGTCGTGCCGCAGAGAATGCGCTTGATCCTTTAATAGGGCGTGATCTGGAAATAGAAAGGACTATTCAGGTATTATGCAGACGACGTAAGAATAATCCTGTTTTTGTCGGTGAACCGGGTGTTGGAAAAACAGCATTGGCTGAAGGATTGGCCATAAAAATAGAAGCAGGCGCTGTGCCGGATATGCTAAAGGATGTTCAAATTTATTCACTGGATTTAGGGGCACTTCTGGCCGGCACAAAATACAGGGGAGATTTTGAGCAACGACTTAAGGGTGTTTTGAAGGAGCTGCAAAAAAAGAAAAATGCAGTTTTATTTATTGATGAGATCCATACAATCGTTGGCGCGGGAGCCACCAGCGGTGGTTCCATGGATGCATCAAATATTTTAAAACCGGCTCTTTCTCTCGGATCTTTCAGATGCCTGGGATCAACTACATATGATGAGTATCAGAAACACTTTGAAAAAGATCGTGCACTGTCCAGAAGATTTGAAAAAATTGAGGTTCCTGAGCCGACCCCCAAAGAGTCTTTTAAGATACTGAAAGGCCTGAAATCTTATTATGAGGATCATCACGGTTTAGCGTATACAGATGCTTCTCTTAAGGCTGCAGTAGATCTGTCTGCTAAATATGTTAATGATCGTTTCCTGCCTGATAAGGCCATTGATGTAATTGATGAAGCAGGCGCTTATATCAAACTCTCAGGCTCTCACCGCCGGAAAAAGATTCATGTGTCCGATATTGAGAAAATTGTTGCAAAAATTGCACGAATACCATCGAGGAATATCTCTACATCTGATAAATCAAAGCTGGAAACTCTGGATGAACAATTGAAAACAGTTGTTTTTGGCCAGGATGAGGCGATTGCATCGCTGGTTACAGCAATAAAACGTTCACGTGCGGGACTTGGCACACCAGGAAAACCGATCGGATCATTTTTTTTTACAGGGCCGACAGGTGTTGGTAAGACAGAGGTTGCAAAACAGGTGGCCGATATTCTTGGCGTTCACTTTTCACGTTTTGACATGAGTGAATATATGGAAAAGCATGCTGTCGCCCGTCTGATCGGTGCGCCGCCCGGATATGTCGGCTTTGAACAGAGCGGTCTCCTGACCGACGTGATTCGGAAACATCCTTACAGCGTATTGCTCCTGGATGAAATCGAAAAAGCTCACCCGGATCTTTTTAATATTCTTCTTCAGGTGATGGATCATGCATCATTGACGGATAACAACGGGAAAAAAGCGGATTTCAGAAATGTTATACTGATGATGACATCAAATGTCGGCTCAAGAGAGATCAGCGCCCAGGTCATAGGTTTTGGTGATACCGGAAAAAATACTGCGGGAAAAGGGAAAAAGGCGCTGGAGAAAATGTTTAGCCCTGAATTCAGAAACCGTTTGGATGCTACCATCACCTTTAATTCTCTTGATCCTGATATTATGGAAAAAATTGTTGATAAATTCATGGATGAGATAAATCATCAGCTTGCTGAGAAAAAAGTGAAACTTGGCATTACTGATGAGGTAAGATGTTGGCTTGCAAAGAAAGGGTATGACTCAAATTATGGTGCAAGACCGCTTGCAAGAGTGCTTCAAAAGGAAGTTAAAGATGTCCTTTCCGGCGAGATTCTTTTCGGCAAACTTGAAAACGGTGGTAATGTGGAAATATCATTAGAAAATGATGAACTTGTTTTTAACTATTGATTGACAACTCTTTATCGTTATAAACGCCCTTTTTTGCCTCATTTAACAGAGACCACAAGAAAGGGCGTTTCTTATGGAAAATTGAATGCCTGTTTATCAACTTATAGATGATATCATGTTTCCACCCGCAGATTATGCAAGGCCTGACGGCCTTCTTGCTGTGGGGGGTGATTTGTCTGAAGAGCGATTGCTGCTTGCATATCGTATGGGGATATTTCCCTGGTATCTTGAGGACGAGCCTGTTTTGTGGTGGTCCCCCGATCCTCGTCTTATTTTGTATCCGGATAAGATCAAAATCAGTAAAAGTCTTAACAAGGTGATGGAAAAAAATATTTTTAATATTACCATAGATCAGGCTTTTGAAGATGTTATGCGGGGATGTGCAACCATAAAGACAAAAAAGCGTGATGTAACCTGGATTGTAAAAGAGATGATACCGGCCTATTGCAACCTTCATCGATCCGGCTATGCCCATTCTGTAGAGGTGTGGAAGGATGACAAACTGGTGGGTGGATTATATGGATTGTCTCTTGGCAAATGTTTTTTTGGCGAATCCATGTTCTCTATGGTATCAAATGCATCCAAAGTAGCACTAGCTAAGCTGGCAAATCATCTTGAAAAAAATGAATTTGATATGATAGATTGTCAAGTCACCTCGTCGCATCTGATCAGTATGGGGGCACAGGAAATTTCACGAAAAGAATTTCTGGAAAAGATGGGAAAATCACTTTGTAAACCGGATATAATTGGGAAATGGAAGTTTTAACTCTTAGATGTAGTATTAAACCAGAAGGGTAAAAGAATGGAAAACGATTGTCTGTTTTGTAAAATTATCAATGGGGAGATTCCTTCAACATTTATTTTTGAAAATGAGACGCTGGTCATGTTTAATGATATCAACCCCAAAGCGCCTGTTCATGTTTTAATTGTACCCAGAAAGCATATTCGGAGCATTAACGATCTGGAAGATGAAGATACCGGTATTGTTTCTGAAATGATTTTGTGTGCACGCGATAAAGCAAAAGAACTTTCAATTGATAAATCAGGCTATAAGCTGATTTTTCATGTTGAAAAGGGCGGTGGACAGGAAATTTTTCATATCCATCTTCATCTTATTGGCGGATGGGATAAATAAAAAATGGTATTATTACTTTTGTAATACCGGATATTATACAAATTAAGAAAATAACAATAAGAGGTTATGATCGGTTTATTGTTGCCGCCATATACCCGGCGCCAAAACCATTATCAATATTCACAACGGCAACATTTGAGCTGCAGCTGTTCAGCATGGCGAAAAGAGCCGTCAGGCCGCCAAAGCTTGCACCATATCCAATACTGGTTGGTACGGCGATTACCGGTATGGATACCATACCTGCAACAACACTTGGAAGAGCGCCTTCCATACCTGCGACAACAATTATTACCGAAGCCTGATCAAGGATATGCTTATGCTTAAAAAGCCTGTGGATACCGGCAACACCGACATCGAAAATTGATTTTACGTTGTTGCCCATTGATTCGGCTGTTAAAAAAGCTTCTTTTGCCACAGGAATATCGGATGTCCCCGCAGAAAGGACTGCAATGGTGCCTTTCCCAAGTTTGATAATTTCCTCTTTTTTCCAGATAAGCATCCTGGCGTCTTGATGATATTCCGCTTCCGGAAATTCAGGAAGAATAATGTCGGCTTTATCTTGGTCAAGTCGTGTTACAAGGATTATTTTTTCCTGGACTTTCATTTTATTCATGATTCCGGAAATGTGTTCTGCTGTTTTTCCTTCACCAAAGATGACTTCCGGAAAACCCTTGCGCATAGAGCGTTGATGGTCTATATGTGCATAACCGACATCCTCACAGGATAGATGTTTGAGTTTTTCGACAGCGTCATTAATGGATGTTGAACCATTTGCGACAGTACTCAGGATTTGATGTAATGTGTTTATGTCCATAAATGGTATCTATAATCAAAATGCGGACTTTGGTCAACTTTCATATGTTCATAAATTTTTAAAGGGAGTCCTTAAATATGGCAAAGGCGACAGTTGTTATTCCATCACGATACGGCTCAACCAGATTTGAAGGAAAACCGCTGGCAAAGATATCAGACAAAACGATGATCCAGCGGGTATATGAAAGTGCCGGTAATGCTGAGTGTGTAGAAGATGTTTATGTTGCAACGGACGACGAGAGAATAATCGTAGCAGTTGAAGCTTTTGGCGGCAAGGCTGTGATGACATCTAAAAAAAATCGTTCGGGTACGGACCGGGTCGCAGAAGTTGCAAAAAAAATCGGACTTCAGGAAGATGATATTGTTATAAATGTTCAGGGCGATCAGCCGCTGATGGATCCACGGTGTATTGATGACCTGATAAAGCCGTTTGATAATAATCCTGAGTTGGAAATGAGCACACTCGCATTTAAAATTGTAAATAAGGATGAAATCACCAACCCGAAGGATGTAAAAGTTACATTTGATAATAACGGTTATGCATTGTACTTTTCACGGGCGACAATTCCTTTTGCCCGAGATGAAGGAACGGTCTTTGATACTTTTAAGCACCTGGGTTTTTATGCTTATACCAAACGCTTTCTGGATAAATTTTGTTCGCTTCCTGAAGGGAAACTGGAAAAGATTGAAAAACTTGAACAGCTTCGTGTTTTAGAGTACGGTTGCAAGATAATGGTCGCAGTGACTGACTATGATTCGCCGGAGGTGGATCTTCCTGAAGATATTTTCAGGATTGAAAAGCTGTTATAAAAGTACAAAACCTCATCCTGTTTTAAAAGATGAGGTTTTGTTTGGTTGAATCATTTCAGATTACGTACTTTCCTGCTCTTGTTTTCCAAATATAATACTTTTGACACTATTCAGAATATTGCCGATATCTTCGAGAATAAGATAGGAGCATGGTACAAGAACCAGTGTAATACCGGTTGCAAACAGTACACCAAAGCCCAGGCTTATCGCCATGGGTATCAAAAACTTTGCCTGAACACTTCGTTCAATAATCATCGGACTCAACCCTGCAAAGGTTGTAAGGGATGTCAGTATAATGGCCCTGAAGCGCAACATACCGGCTTTTACAATGGAATCGTGGGCATCATTATTACCCTGGCTGCGTATTCTGTTGGCAGCATCGACTAATACAAGTGAGTCGTTGACCACAACACCGGTAAGACCCAGAATTCCAAACATGCTGAGAATACTCAGGTTATATCCCATAATCAGATGTCCGGCAAAAGCGCCGACAATGCCGAACGGAATGGCAGACATAACAATCAACGGTTGCGAAAATGACCGGAAGGGGATCGCGAGCAGGGCATAAATGGCAAAAAGGGCAATGATAAATCCCTTAAAAATATCCGACATGGATTCAGCTTGTTCTTTTCCTGCCCCCTCAATGGTATACCGGAGGCCTGGAAAATCTTCATTCAGTTTGGGCAAAAAATTATCAGCCAAAAACATTCTTACTTCATTGGCATTTGCCACCGTTTCATCAACATCGGCATAAACCTTTATGACACGTCTTCTCTGGGCTCTTTCGATTGATGCATATCCCCGGCTGATTGTTACTTCGGCAACATGCCGAAAGGGGATTTCAGTGCCGTCACTCAGGCGAATACGCATATTTTCAATATTATCAACAGATTTTCTTTCGGATTCAGGGTAACGGACAAAGACCTTCACTTCATCTTGTCCGCGTTGAATTCTGAGTGCTTCCGCACCGTAAAAAGCATGTCTTACCTGCAGGGCAAGATCGCTCAGGGTAAGGCCCAGATTACGAGCTGCCGGTTTTAATTTGAGCTGAAATTCAGGTTTTCCCGCAATAAAACTATCCATTACATCAAATACACCCGGATAACTGATCAGTTCCGTCTTGAGTAATTCAGCCGCAGCCAGGAGTTTATTATGGTCATTAAGGGAAAGATGGATTTCCACAGGGCTGCCAACAGAGAAAAGCTCGCTCTGAAAATTAATGGATTCTGCGCCTTCTATTTCACCTACTTTTTTACGCCACATGGCAACCAGATCCATTGCACTGACATCGCGATGTTCTCCTTCAAGCAGTTGTATGTTTACCTGGGCCAAATTGCTGCCGGTCGATGGGCCTGCCGCCATGGGACCATGGCTTCGCATATGCTTGCCAATTAATGTCAGGCTGTGTTTAAAAAGAGAAGGGGCACCATCAGGCCTTTTACTGTCCGTTTCATCAAGAATCTCCCTGCCGGTTTCTTCAAGGAATTTTGCTATCTGAATAGTATTTTCAAAAGGTGTTCCCGACGGTAGTGTCACCGAGCAGACCAGATTATCGCTTTCTACTTTCGGCATAAAAGTAAACTTGAGCCAGCCGCCTTTAATAATGCCGATTGAAAGAAGGAGAAAGACAATACCGGTTGCAAAAGTGGCATAACGCCATTTCAGGCAGAATGACACGGACCGGAAATATGGCCCGGTCGTTAATCGGGCAAGGAGTTTGGGCATTCCTTTAGGTTCTTTACTACGTTTAGGTTTAGTTGGTTTTGCGCCGGCCAGGTGTGAAGGCAGAATAAAGAGAGATTCAACAAGTGAACCGATCAGTACCAGAATGACGACAACAGGAATGTTTCTCATCATTTTTCCCATTGATCCGGTACTTAATAAAAGCGGGTAAAAGGCGGCAATAGTTGTCAGTACTGAAAAGACAACCGGGCGTCCCACCTGTATACAGCCTTCAATGGATCCTTTTATCGGCCCGAATCCCTGTTCCTGTTTTCGGAAAATATTTTCCCCTACAACAATTGCATCATCAACAACAATACCCAGAACCATGATAAAGGCAAAAAGGGAAATCATGTTAATGGATACATCAAAATAGGGCAGGAGCCACATACCCATCAGAAAAGATACAGGTATGCCGAGCGTCACCCAGAATGCAAGACGGATATTCAAAAAAAGTCCCAGCATTATACTGACAAGCAGAAGGCCGATCGCCATGTTTTTCAGGAGAAGATCCATTCTGCTTTTAAGTATCTCTGACCGATCGTTGGAATAACCGATAGAAATGCCTTCCGGAAGATCTCTGGAAATATTATCAAGATATTGGCGTGCTGTTTTGACAACATCCAGGGCATTCTGGTTGGCAACACGATAGATAAATATCATGACAGCCGGTTTTCCCATAAATCTGGTAATCAGATCAAAATCTTCAAAATCCTCTTTAATGTCTGCAATCCGGCCAAGGGTTAATTTCGTGCCGTCCGATTTGGTGACCACTGCAATGTCTGCATATTCAGTCGCAAAATAGCGGCGACCCTTGGTCCGGATAAGAACTTCCCCATCGGATGTTTTGACACTGCCGGCCGGTAGATCAAGACTTGATTTCCTTACGATCTCAGAAACCATGCCCAGCGTCAGATCATACTGTCGCAGGGTTTTTTCGGGAATTTCAATGTGAATTTCACCCTCGCGGACGGCAAAAAGATCTGCAAGGGTAATACCCGGCAAAGTGGTAAGATCATCCTTGATGGTTTCAGCCAGATGTTTTAATGTTGATTCCGGCGCATCTCCATAAATAGCAATATCAAGCACCTTGGTCTGGCGCGAAATCTCGCTGACAACAGGTTGTTCCATTTCTTCGGGAAAGGTTGTGATGCGATCTACTTCTGCTTTAATATCATCGACGAGCTTTTGTATATCCCAGTCCTTTATGGCCTCAACAGTGACTGAGGCAACGCCTTCAAGGGCTGTCGAGTCAATTCGTTTGATACCGGAAACACCGGAGATGTTTTCTTCAATTCGCCTGATAACGCCTTCTTCAACTTCGGCGGGTGATGCACCCGGGTAAACTGCGGAAATTGAGACACTATCCAGTGAAAACTCGGGAAAGACTTCAACTTTTATGGTCATTATACTCAGTATGCCTGCCAGTATCAAAAAGAACATCAGCAGATTTGCAGCAACATGGTTTTTGGCAAACCAGGAAATTATATTATTCATCTAGGTTATCCTCATCTGAAAAGAGTCGAACACTCATGCCGTCTGCGACAGCCTTTAGCTGAGATATGATAAGTTTTTCGTCATTTTTAAGGCCGGAGGAAAGAATAACCCGGTTGCCCGATTTTTTTGCAACAACGACATTTCTGAAGGAGAGGCGGTTTTCATCTTCAAGTATCCATACCGTATTATTTTCATGAAGGGCTGTTTTTGGAATAACCGCAGCATCCTGAATTGTTCGGCCCTTGATTTGAGCTTCAACAAACAGGCCTGGTGCCAGGGGCGGTATTTTTTCAAAAGGATCATCTATCCTGACAATAATGTTTATCATTCTTGTCTTTTCATTAAAAAAACCTTCGGAACGCGTAACAGACCCTTGCCATGATATTGGCTCTCCGGCAACTTCAGCCGTGATCGTTGCCATAGATCCTTTCATGTTGTCGGAAGTAAAACCGGGAACTTCAATCCATTTGAGGTCCGCATCATCAAGTGGCAGGACAATCTCAGAAGCTTCAGTTGAATATATTTCAGCAACATTTACACCGGCAACAACATACTGACCCAGGCCGATATTTTTTTGCATTACCCGCCCCGGGAAAGGTGCTGAGATTTCTGTTCTTGAAAGATTAAGCATTGCCTTTTCAAGGCCTGCACGTTCAGCATCAAGTTTTGCCTGGGACGCCATTAACTGAGGTTTTTTCAAAACAAGATCGGGCGGCATTTTAGCTTCTGCATTATCACCGATATGCCAGGACCATTCTTCGGCGGCGGCAGTAGCTTCAGCACGAACAAGTTCCAGGGCGCTTTCGGCGTCCTTTACACGGGCTTGCGCAGTTGTAACAGCTATCTGATAATCGGCCGGGTCAATCTTAAAAAGCAGTTCCCCTTTTTTAATGATACCGCCATTTACCAATACCGGTGAAATATAAATTGTTTTTCCACTGATCTGGGGGATAATGTTTATTGACTGTATGGGGTGGGCGGTCCCCTCGGCTGATATGGTTACCTGTACAGGGCCGGTTTCTACAGGCTGAATATGAACTTTTGGTGTTATTTTCGGGCGCTCATCCGGTGAAATCAGATTTTTATGTTTTATCAGCAATTTCATGCCTGTGAAGCCGATAATTAATAAAACAACGACAAAGATAATTGAGAGAATTATCGTTCTGGTATTTTTTTCTTCAAGGGATTTTTCCATTTAAAACATCTCCGGACTTTTAAAAATTATTCTGTTTGATCTTTTTTATCTATATTCAAAAAACCATTTCCCAGGGCACGGTGAAGTGCAACACGATTTGTCAGAAGCATTAGATCAGTATCAATCCTGCTTTCTTCGGATTTAAGAAGTGCTTCCCACGATTGCAGCACATTCAGGAATGTTGTCGTTCCCCGTAAATATTGATTTCGTGCAATGTCATAGGTAACCTGTGTATTTTTGTTATGTTGAATCACTTTTTCCCGCCTGATAAGCCCTTCTTTGCGTGTGAGTAAAGAATTTTCAACCTCTGCAAAGGCGTTTAATACTGTTTTTGAATATTCATAAACACCCTGTTCATAACGAGCTTCTGCCGCCTTTTGGCCGGCCTTGAGTTTGCCGGCATCAAATACGGGCTGTGTGAGACCCATGGCAATATTCCAGAGTTCCGCTTCAGGTTTAAAAAGATCTTCGAGCTCTCTGCTGGCATAACCAAAACTTCCGGTCAGGGAGATCTTGGGAAACCTGCCGGCTTTTGCAACGCCAATCTGGGCATTTAACGATAATAGTGCCTGCTCAGCAGCGACGACATCAGGCCGGTTAAGCAATAATTCTGAAGGGATGCCCGGTTTGACCGGTTTAAGCTTTTGGAAATAATCAATATTTTCAGCTCTTACAGATGATATTTCAGGATAGGTTCCGGACAGAACATGAATCTGCTGCTGGATAATCCCAAGATTTCTACGAAGGTTGGGCATGGCAGCCTCAGCCAGAGAAAGTGTCTGTTCCACCTGTTTTAGATCCAGAAGGGAGGAGAGGCCGAGTTCGTAACGGCGCTTTATTATTTCAAAAAGTTTTTTTTCAATATCTATACGGTCTTGTAATATTCTGATTTTCCGTTCAAATGAAACCATTTCAAAATAAAGTGAAATACCTTCTGAAATTAAACCCTGTATAATTGTACGTCGATTTTCTTCAGCCTGAAAAAGTTTTGCCCGGGCCGAGTCTTCAGCACTGGCCAGTTTCCCCCACAGGTCAAGTTCAAAACCGGCCGGCATCGAGAGATTGTAGGTGCTGTATTCTCTGTCAATGGCTCCGCTGGATGATATTCCGGTAACCGCCTGTTTTTGACGCTGTGCCTGGCCTTGTAAACCAACTGTCGGAAACCTGTCGGCTCGGGTTTGTGTAAACTGTGATTGAAGCTCAAGAATCCTTGCTGATGCATTTTTTATGTCCATATTATTGTTGATGATATCTGATACAAGCCGGTTTATTTCAGCATCATCAAAAACATTCCACCATTGAGATAGTTCCGAAGATACGGCATCATCAAATGTGTCCTGTTTATAAGCTTCAGGTGTTTCAAATTCAAATTCAGGGCGGTGGTATTCCGGTCCTATTTTGAAACAACCGGAAAAACCGATGCACATTAAAGCTGTAAAAAAATATAATAATATTTTGTGTTTATAGTGATGATGCATTGTTTGAATTTAGTCCTGTTCTTTCATAATAGTGGTTCATCAAAATATATTGTCTATGCAACTAATTTGCTATTCAGAAAGATTATAACGTATTTTTCTTAAAACCTGTTTGCATATGTCCATCTCTTTTTCATTAATTCCAAAGGAAGCCTCAACCCGGGTTTTTCTGGCAATGGTCAGTAACGTGCTTTCCAGTTTTTTTCCTTTGGGGGTCAGGTAGACAAGTTTTTGTCGACGGTCACTTTTATCCGGTATTCTGACAACAAGATTTCGCTTTTCCAGCCCGTTGATGAGGCGTGTAATACCGGTTTTTTCCCTATTTAAAATCGTTGCTATTTCCTGATGGCTCAAACCGTCTTTCAGCCATAAAATTAGAAGCATCCGCATCTGTTCAGCTGTTATGTCATAGCCGGCATCAGAAAGATTTTTGTTCAGGCGATTGGTTAATGATCGAAATGACAGGTAGACTAACCGACCCAGATTATTTTTAATTTCATCTTTTGTCTGTATCATATTAGTTGAATATGCAACTATATTTTAAAGATGTCAATAATTTTTAATTATTATATCTGAGGTGTTAAGTTAATTCATTTCAAAAACCTTTTCTTGAGAAAAAAAGTATTTTTTTGTAAAGCTCATAATATAAAATTATATATAAGGATGAAAATGGGCTATAATAAACGAAAATTGATACACAAAGGCAGGATATTTGATTTTTTCACTGAAAATGTGACGCTGCCAAATGGTGAAATCATTGATCTTGATATTATTCGCCATCCGGGTGCGTCTGCTGTTGTGCCGGTGACGGATGATGGAAAAGTTGTTTTGATTAAACAATTCAGATATGCCGCAGGTGGCTTTATATGGGAGATTCCGGCAGGTGTCCTCGAACAGGGTGAATCACCGGAGTTGTGTGCAAAACGTGAGTTGATAGAAGAGACCGGCTATGCCGGGAAAAACTTTAAAAAACTCAGTGCGTTGATTCCCGGGCCCGGTTATGCGGATGAGGTAATTCATATTTTTCTTGCGACAGGCCTTGTTCCGGCAAAGCAGCAGCTTGATTCCGATGAGGTGCTTGATGTCCATGAAATTGAATTTGATACCGCCATTGACATGATCTATAATGGCGATATTCAGGATGCCAAGACCATGTCAGGTCTGCTGATGGCTAAAAGTTTATTTAAAACCGTTGCTCTTACAAAAAGATCTTGAGTTAAAATGTACTGTGGAGACAAACTTAAAAAGTATCTCTGCAACTCAGAGATAATTATGGAGATAAAATGACTGATAGAGATAATTTGATCACCGTTCATGCCAATGTTTCAATAACAACGCAATCATTGCAGGCTATAGTTGAAAATGCAAAAAAAGCGGCAGGACGTGATGAGAAAGGTGTTTATCGGGTTGATACTGCAGACAAGGTCAGTGAAATGATAACCCGTTTCCTTCTCGAAAATGATTTTGAGTCTTATGTAAATGAATTTGAGCACTATAAATAAAGGTGTTTTCTTAACAAAGATCAGGGTTGAATAGATGCGGCTTGCCGTAATTTCAGATATACATAGTAATTATGATGCCTTTGTTCAGGTGCTAGAAGATATTGATCAGGCGAATGTAGACAGTATTGTCTGCCTTGGTGATAACGTAGGGTATGGGCCTGAGCCAAATGAAGTTGTTAATCTTCTTTTTAACAAGAACATACCCTCTGTAAAGGGCAACCATGAGCTGGCATTAACAGATCCGGACTATTTGTCGTGGTTTAATCCGTTTGCACGTATTTCAATTGAGATGACACTCGATAAAATGCCTCGTGTAACCGTTGGTAAGCTTGGCGCACTGCCCGATTTTTTAAACTTGTTTGACTGCTGGTTTGTTCATGGCTTTCCGCCGGAATCAAAGACGACTTACATATTTGAAGTTTCTGAATTTGAATTAAAAAATGCAATAAAAATGATGGACAGCCGAATATGTTTCCATGGCCATACACACAAACTCGGCATTGTCAGTTTTAATGGAGATGAAGTTAAAAAGGATACGTTCAAGGAAACAGTTATAATTGATCCGGATAAAAAATACTTTATCAATGTCGGCAGTGTCGGCCAGCCCCGTGATGCGGATAATCGTGCCAAGTATGTCATCTGGGATTCTGGAAGAAGTGTGGTTGAACCACGTTTTGTGAAATATGATTTTCAAAAAGTCTATGATAAAATGATTGCGGCCGATCTTCCAAAGTTGCACGCTTTAAAACTTCTGTAATGAAAAATGGCGGCAAATATGAAATTTTCGATCTGCTTGTACGGAGTCGAACGAGCTAAGTTTACAAGGTTAAACGCCCTGTAATCGATAATATTGCTGCGCTCAAACTGCCGAAATGATTTTTTGATGGTGATGTAAAAAAGGTATTGAATGTGACCGATACAGTTGAGATTGAAAAACAGATAATTGAAATAATTGAAAACAGTATAAATAAGAGAACCCAGCATGATCTGGAATCTGTGATTGCCGCACAATACCAAGCAACACCAAAAAAGATCAGAGCTTTGATTAAAGGACTGGTATCTACCGGAAAACTTTCTTATACTAATATTCACGGCCGCACATTTATCGAGATTTCATATAGCCGTCCGGTCAGGGTGACAGATCATATTATTTTAAAGCCGACAGGAGTGAAGGATATGCGGCAGGGTGTTAATGATATTGTTATAGAGCTTATGTTTGGAGATGCTTTTGGGACCGGCCATCATCCGACAACCCGATTGGCTTTGCAGGGAATTGAGTATCTGAAAGAAAAAACCACTGTATTTAACAATTCTTCAGAAAAGTGTGCACTTGATATTGGTACCGGTTCAGGTGTTCTTGCTATTGGTGTTGTGAAGTTGGGGTTTGGAACGGCTGTTGGAATAGATATTGATCCTTGTGCATGCCATGAAGCAAAAGAAAATATCAGGATAAATAGTCTGGCAGATAAAATAACTGTTTTTAATGATTCACCAGAAAGTTTTGACTGCCAGTTCGATGTTGTACTTGCCAACCTGAGATTTCCAACCATTATTTCTCTTTGCAGACAGCTATCCGATTGTATGGCTTCCAATGGTGCCATTGTTGTTTCCGGTATAAAAGAAGAGGAAGTAAACAATGTACTTAAAGTGTATGGCGCTGCCGGGTTTGATTTAGAATGGATGCGTATAGAAAAAGAATGGACAGGTCTTGTTTTTATGAAATAATCATCTTGATAATTTCATAAGTCATCATTATGGAAAAATATAAAAAAGGCATCCATCATAACTGACGGATGCCTTTTTAAATTCGAATATTGTAACTTATACGACAGTTACATTAACTGCTGAAGGACCTTTCTGGCCCTGTTCAATATCAAATGTTACGCGGTCGCCTTCATCAAGCGATTTGAAACCTGAAGAATTGATTCCTGAGAAATGTACGAATACATCCGGTCCACCATCTTCTTGTTCGATAAAACCATAACCTTTACTACCATTAAACCATTTTACGATCCCATTAGCCATTGTGACACTCTCCTTTTAAAAATTTTTTCATATGGTTCCAGACTGCAGATTGCCACTTTGGAAAATGGATTCTACCTTTAGCACGAAACCTTCACCACCAAATCCAGCGGGTTTTCGATCTAATACCATGTTTAGTGATAAAGTCAAGCTTAATTAACGATTTTTATTGAGATTAATGCATTTTTTAAAATTTTAAGGATTATTTAAAACAAACTTGATTTAGTTATCTTTTCAGATAAAAAGATTGTGCATTTTCAAAAGAGATCTTTCTTTTTATCTCATCTGGAAAATCTTTTGATATAACGAATTCATAAAGCGTTTCATAAAAGGATGTGCCTGAATCCGTATTGCACATTATTTTGTCGGTCGATTCCGAGTAACATTGTATCATATCATTGAGTTCACCAAGAGATGATTTAATGGGGCTGACGGTAATACCGGCATGATATCCTCTCTTTAAAATATCTCCGATGATTTCTGAGGTACAATGGTCAATGACAGTTATTTCATTTATATCCGGGAAACCATCCAAAAGCGTAAAGAGCTGTTGCGTCACATCATATTTACTATTGCGGGGTGTATGAATGCCTATAATTTTACCCATGGAACAAATTTGATTGCCAAGAGCAAGCTGTGCACTTAAAATTTCCATTTCCCTCTCATCTCCGTATTCAAGACCAACCTCCCCAAGTCCAAGACAGGCAGGATTATCAAGAAATGGCAGCAATAAGGCTTCAATATCTTCAGGTTTTAGATCGGGGGTTATGTTTCGTGGATGAATTCCGGAAAGATGATAACACTCTAATTTCCGGCTATTGAGATCTTGAATCGTTTCTGATTGTTTCTCAAGATATTTTTTCAGATCATTTTTATCCTTGATGTTCAGTCCGAATGACCAGGATATGGGTACGCACTCCCTGATTTTAAGCCATTCAATTCGTTCAGGGTGTTTATTATAAACATGATCAAGATGTGTGTGGCTGTCGATATACATTTCGATCCTTTAAACTCGTAGTCGTACTTAATCATAATCGTTGAGTTTAAAAACCGGATTATGAAAAAATAACAGGAAAAATTTTGACGGTTTTCATTGCTATGCGTGCCGGCAATTACCTCGCATTATCCAGAAACCAGTCAAATACATGTATTTTCTGATGAACAGCAGCAATATAGATTATCTTTTTGCCGGGCTGATCATAGATTTCCATAACCGGAACCATGGGTAGATTGTTTGAGCTTAAATAATCGGTCAGTTTGGGATAGACTTTCAATGCGCCTAAAAAAACAGATAATTTTCCCTTATAGGGGTATTCGGCAACAATGCAATCTGAAGCGGGAAATTCAGCAAAATTATACTTGTTTCCCAGTTCGGCAACCCGGATTTTATCTTTATCTTCGATGACCCAGCCGACAATGCTTCTCAAGTTTTTTTTCTCAGTTGTTTTCGGGTCATCATAATAGATGCCGAAAGCTTTTGTTGTCTGAATATTATCTTCATTAAGAAGCCGGTAATATATTTTATCCAGTACCGGGCCGGTATTTTTAAATGCACCAATATGTTTATCATATACCAGTGCGACAGGGTTGATATGTTTTTGTGAAATTATCGGTGATGTAAACGTGCCGTAATATGCTAAAACAGCTATAAATATGGCCGCAATAAGGACAACGGATATTAAAACAATTTTCATTTGTAAGCCTTTTGTCATCTCGTAATCTGTTTTAAAACATTTTCAACATGAACCGGTTTTTTGATCTGTTTTTGCTCAAGCATGATAGCTTCTGTCTGTTTCCATGCCTCAATGTTAAATTGGCCAACTAAAGTACGGTCGTTTGGCTTGATCAGCTTTCTTGTTATTTCAAGCTGCTGTTCTAAAATATTAAGTACCGTGTCCTTATCGAATTGCCGTATGGTCTGAATCGCCAGATCTTTATTCGACAACAGCAGTGACGCTTCCCATCCCTTTAAAAGTGCCGTTATAAACATTTGTACAGTTTCAGGATGTTCTTTAATCATTTTTTCTGAAGTGACCACAGAGTTTGCAACAAACTGAATACCAAAATCTGCAGGATTAAAAAATTGGACAGATTCTCCGGCATCATTAAGCTTTTCACTTAAAATGATACCCTGTGCATTAACATAAACCGGCCAGATATCAACTTTGCCCTGGTAAAACTGAGTGTAATCATAACGGACACTGTACAGGTTTACATCTTTTTCTCTGAGTTCGGCTTTTGCGAGAAGGGAACGCATAATAGTTTCATCATTGCCGCCGTATGTAATACCAATTGTTTTACCCTTAAGATCGGATAAATTATTTATAGTTGTGCCCGTATCCCGGTATATCCATTGTAGTGGATTAACCTGAAAAAGCTGGGCAATAACAACAACCGGTGAACCCTTGGCCAGCGCCCTGATAACCTGGTCTGCCGAAGCAACACCAAACTGGGCATGGCCGAGTTCAAGTTCACGGATCGCATCACGCTCAGGCCCACCTGCTTTTACCGTAACATCAAGGCCATGTGCCTTAAAGATACCCTGTGTATCCGTATAAAGATCACCAACGACACTGGTATTAAAGAGCCATTTCAGGCGATATGTGACTTCAGTCATATTGTCGGTTGCAGAAACAACACTTGAAATGATGACAATACTAAAAAAGGATATTACAAATTGTAAAATAAAATGTCTTGTGTGCATCAGGTCGGCCCTCCACTTGAAGCCCATCCCTTCTTTATAACTGCGCCGCTCCATTCAAGTAACCCCTGGTATACAGAAAGTGTAATGCCGATAACAAAAAGGGCGGCCAGAATTTTCGACAGGCTGCTCTGGTAAAGAGCAATGCGAATACTGTATCCAATACCGGCGTTGGCAGCAATAAACTCGGCAACAATGGTGCCGGCCATTGCAAGGGTCGCACTTCCGGTTATAACGGTTGTGAGTTTATTCAGATTTTCAAATGATCGGATTTTTACCTCAAGCTGCCATCGCATCTTGCCTGTAACATTATAAAAATGCTCAACATCAGTAATCGGTTCAGACATAATGCCGATTATAGATAAAAGAAGCGGGAAATAACATATCATAGCCGCAATCAGAAGTCTTGAAATAAAGCCGTCGCCCAGCAGTATAAAGATAATGGGTGCAAGTGCAACAATTGGATATGCCTGAATATTATATGCGGCAACTTTTACAAATGAGCCGAACCATGTGGCCTGACGGCCTATAATACCGACAAAAAGCGCCATACAGACCGCGACAATCTGTCCGATAATGGCTACTGACAGTGTGTTAACGACATCATTAAAATAACGGGCAAACTCAGTGGTGCCGGTAGAATATATTTCAGAAAGGCCGGGGATAACATAATTGGAAAGATTCAATCCATATTTCAGAAGCAGTAAAACGCCAAGTCCTATAAAATATATCATCAGAAACTGGTATATTCTTCTAAGAAACATTCATGATCTCCAGCATGGTCTTTTCGAGCAGTTCTTTTTCTATCTTTTCATCAAGTTGAAGATTCTGACCGTTTACAGAAACCGTTTGCGGTTTTTTATGCGTACTTCTAAAGACCAGAATTTCCTTACAGAATTTTGAAACTTCAATTATATTATGCGATATATACAAAAAGAATTTTTCCGGGAACATTTTCTTGATGTTCAGAATTATTTTTTCACGGGTGATTTCATCTACATTTGCAAGGCTCTCATCCATTATCAGAAGATCAAAATCCTGGAGAAGATAACGAATCAGATTTATTCTGTTTTTTTGCCCCAAAGAAAGCTGTGAAAATCGTTGTCCCATAATCTCATTGATACCGAACAGGTCAATAAGTTTTTCTTTTTGATTGTTTTTGTCAGAAGGTATGATTTTTTTCAGGTGTGTTCCAATGCTCGACCAATCCGGAAGGCGTTCGAGATTGTAGGTGTAGAGCAGGGTAGAGAGTCCTTCATCATTTATCGTACCTTTATAATCTCTAATCATCCCTGTAATTATTTTAGCAAACGATGTTTTACCTATGCCGGACGGGCCAAAAAGTGCATTAAATCCCGGTTCTGATATTTTATACGAAAGATTGTGAAAAACATCATTTTCCGATTGGGGATATTTAAAAGAGATATTATGACATTCGAGAACCATCTCAAATTCAAGTCCATATTTATTAATTAATAATAATGATTTCTTGTGTATCTCAAATACTGAATAAATGCAATGGTATATATGTTTATGGGGTTTTATGATCCGGCTATTGATTTTCGGATGCAATCGTATGTTATGAAATTATATGTTAACAAAATAATTTACGGAAACTGAAAATTAATTTGTTAAAAACGATAAAGAATAACATAAAAAGTACAAATATAAATAAATATATCTATAAAACAGTTAAAGGGCTGTTGACTTGTATAAAAAATAAATATATTTTTACCTTATCATTAATTTATCAAGGGGGACTAAATGAAAAAGATTTTAATTATTGGCGTTGGCGCACAGGGCAGTACAATTGCAAAAAGAATGAATGACGAGCCTAATGTTTCCGAAATTATTTGTGCAGATTATGACGACAAAGCAGCTAAAGAGCTTGAAAACACACTTGAAAAAGCCAGAGCGTTACAACTGGATGCAAGCAAGCTTGAGAACGTTATTGAAGCTGCTCAGGGAGTTGATCTTATTGTAAACGGTCTTCCGCTTGAGTTTGGGCCAAATCTGATAGAAGCTGCACTTACCGTTAAGGCAAATTATCAGGATATGGCTGCATTTCAATATCCGGATAAAGAGTGGGTTGAAGGCATTAAATATATGCTTACTGAAGTAAGTGAGAAATTTAAAGCAGCCGGTCTTACGGCATTAATGAGTACCGGTTCAGCACCCGGACTTGCCAATGTTATTACCAAGGAAGCCGTATCCGGACTTGATTCATGTGAAAATATCTGGGTTTGTGTTTATGAAGGACTGTGGTCAAAAAGATTCATTCCTTTCTGGTGGTCACCGCAAGTTGCATTCAACGACATGGAAGATGAGGCCTACTGTTATGAAAATGGCGAAATCGTTGAGACCAGGCCTTTCAGCCGGCCAATGATGGTAAAGTACCGTGGTATAGAAAATGAAATTCGTATGGTTGAACATGCACACGATGAGCCTGTAACCATGGGACTTCTGGCTGATCAGGAACTTAAAGGCGCAAAAAATATTTATTTTAAATACGGCGGCGGCGGAATTGAATTTTCAGAACCGCTTTCTAAAATGGGTCTTCTTTCCAGAGAAGAAATTGAAGTAAAAGGAAAAAAAGTTGCACCGATGGATATCATTCTTAAGCTTGCACCACCGGCACCTAAATATCCTGATGAGATCAAGGCCATTATTGAAGAAGGTCTTGAAAAGGATGAGGGCGCATTTCTTATTCGTGTTGAGGGTGTAAAAGATGGTAAAAAAGTAAGAATTGACAGCTATGTTGGTGCACCCAGCCTTGAAGAGGCTTTTGAAAAATCCGGTTTGACACATGAAACATATCTTACCGGTCAGAGTGCATCTCTTTTTACAAAAATGTTTGTTAATGACAAAATTAAAAAGAAAGGTATGTTTCCGGCAGAGGTTTTTGATGCGGAAGAGCGAGCCTACTACCTGAAAGAAGCTGCAAAACTGGACATTACGGTTGATATGTACGAAGAATCAAGATTTGCTTAATTATTTTTTATCATCAATTGAACCGGGCATCCATGGAAACGGATGCCCGGTTTTTTTGTGATCGGATTAAATTAAATGCATAAACTTATGGTTGGCTTTTGGAAAAGGGTAAAGATCCGTTTCATTCGGTTTAATCCAGCAAAAATCTACCGGCCCGTTTAAGCGAACCCTTCCTGAAAGATATCTGCATTTATAAACATCCATTTTAAGCTTAAAATGTGTATATGCATGTTTTACATGCGCCATGTGAGATATAATTTCAATATCAAGATTTATCTCTTCCCGGATCTCTCTGATGCAGGCTGTATCCGGCGTTTCACTCTTTTCGATTTTGCCTCCGGGAAACTCCCATAACCCGCCAAGCAGACCATCCTGTTTACGCTTTGTAATCAGAATTCGCCCTTTTTTATGGATAACGGCAACAGCAGTATGAATCTCAGGAACTATTTGACTTTTTATGCGTTTGGGAAAAGTGTTTGTTGTCTTGTGTTTATAAGAACTACAAAACTTGATAACAGGGCAATATCGGCAATCCGGATTTTTAATTTTGCAGATAATAGCACCAAGTTCCATCATGGCCTGATTAAAAATATCAGGGTATTTATGATCAAGCAGACTGTCGGCAATTATCTGAAAACTTTTATGGCTTCCGGGTTTATTGACGGGTGTATCATCTTCAAACAGACGGGCGATTACCCGCTTGACATTACCATCAACGACCGCAAGCGGTTGTTTAAATGCAATGCTTTGAACTGCGGCCATGATATAATCACCAACACCCGGAAGGGTATGAAACTGTTCGGGATCATCCGGCACAGAACCATTAAGTTCCGATACAACCTGTTGGGCGGCCTTATGAAGATTTCTTGCCCGTGCATAATATCCCATCCCTTCCCATGCTTTAAGGACACTTTGCCGGCGCGATTTTGCGAGCGTTTTTATGTCGGGGAAAAGAGTTATAAAACGTTGATAATAGGGGATAACAGTATTAACCTGGGTTTGCTGGAGCATAACCTCAGAAACCCAAATGTAATAGGGGTTATCGGTGTCACGCCAGGGCAGTTTTCGCAAGTTATTATTATACCAGTTGATCAGAGCCGGCCTGAATTTGTTTATCGCAGCAGATTTCATTGGATATGATTTTTCTCAGATGAAGTTAAAATAGGCTTTCGTTTAATCATGGACCTGATCACCCTTTTTTATTGAGTAGATATGTTTGTAATTTTTTAAGTGTCATAATTTTATTGGAAATTAATTTTGAATCGGGTAGGCGCTTAATATAATTTTCTGACCACCGTCTCCGATAATCTGAAGATTATACCTTACGCTTCCAAGCCTGATACTTTCGCCTCTTTCAGTGAAGTCGGCAAAGGTGCCGGATAGTCTCAGGTTTTCATAAAGCTTTTTTCTCTGATGTGGATCAAGAAGTGGATTTGTCAGGGAGATAAAATTTTCAATTGTAGATGTAAATATGGCCATAGTATTTTCATCTGCTTTTTCTTTGGTAAAACTAAGTTTAGCCCAGTAAACACTTCGGTTATGAGAGCCTGCTTCAAGCTGAATGGCCGGTGTCAGCAGTTCATCAAAAATATGTCCATGGTTATTAAGCGGTGATACCTGTTGCCGGATGCCGTTCAAAATTCGCCAGTTATGAAAAAAATCATTTACAGACATGGCAAAAGTTTTTATGCGGGGATTTCCATAAGTCTCGAGACTTCTTGCTGCATCCATTGCAGAGGCCTGTGATGCAATGAGGTGTGAGGACAGATCTGTCTTGTCAGAAGCATTTGTATCAAATCCAAGCGCAAGCAAATATATTATTGCATCGGGCCGGTTGCCTGCCGCTGCATACATTAACGGCGTACGGTCAAGGAAATCTAAGGCTTTATAATCCGCCTTGTAATATTTCAGGAGTTTCATTGTTTCAACATGACCGCCAACCGCTGCCAGCATAAAAGACGTCGTTCCATTTTCATCTTTTGCATCAATCTCAGCACCACTTTTGATAAGGAGCGTGACTGTTTCGGTATGTCCATTGGAAGCGGCCAGCATAAGCGGTGTGTAGAGGCCATTATATTGTTCATCAACATCAATACCCCTTAAGAGAAGTTTGTATACCTTTTCAGTATCGCCGCCTTTTGCCGCATCGTACATGGAATTATATGATGAAGCACACGCGGAAAATAAAAATAAGATCAACAACAATGCATATGGAACAATATCATTAGAGATAACCGGATGATCAGGATTGGAACGAATTTTTAACCGGGAATGAAATCTGGATGTCATATTGACGCTCCTTATTAGTTTGTCTATATCGTTACTATATGTTTTTAAGATTAATTTAATTCATCTATCAAAATCATCATATGCAATCAAATGATATTAAACCTCAGACACTATTTTGAGATAGGTTTTGGTAAAAAATAAAGCCGATCTTTTTATTTGGTGACTTTTATTGTATAGAAGCACAAGATAATAAAGATAATTTTCCAAAAATAATATGAACATATTTGTTAAAAATTATGACGAATCACGAACTTGAGTTATTTAAAAAACTTGCTGCTCAGCTTGAAACCGATATTACGCTTGATCTTGTTTTTTCTGATGATGGGCCACCTGATGAAATACAAGCCTTTTGTGATCAGATCACTGAAGATGGATCCGGTATAACGGTAAATAGAAAAAAAGATGAAACCGCATTATTACCCGGCATTAAAATCCATGATCGTTTGATATTCAATACTGCACCAACCGGAACCGAATTTGAGCCTTTTCTTGAAGCTATTCGCCTGTCAGATGGTAAGGCTGCAGGCTTGTCTGATGATGAGCAATATCAACTCGAGAAAGTTGATACACCCTGTATATTGAGGTTGTTTGTTTCATCCCATTGCCCATTCTGCCCTCAAATGGCGTTAAAGCTTATCCCTTTGACCTTTATTTCGGAAAATACCCGTCTGTCTGTTATTGATGCCATGATGTTTCAGACACATTCTCAGGAAAGTGCCATTCAATCAGTGCCGACGCTTCTTCTGGACAACGATTTCAGATGGACCGGCAATGTTTCGACTTCCGAAATAGTCGGTATTATGGTGGGCAGGGATCCGTTTGCCCTGAGTGCCGATTCAATAGGAAGTCTGATAAAAGAGGGCAGGGCAGTAGATGTTGCTCAAATGATGATAGAGCGTAAAGCTGTTTTTCCGGGATTTCTTAAGCTTTTAATTGATGAAAAGTGGTCAACCCGTCTGGGCGCTATGGTTACTATGGAAAGTATCATTGAATATGATATGGCGCTTGCTCTTGCCGGGCTCAACTCTTTATTGGATAATTTTATGGAAATAAATGATCGGGCCCAAGGTGATCTGTTGTATCTTTTTGGGCTTTGCGGAAACCGGGAAACAATTCAATACATTAAAGGGTTGCTTACCAGGCTTTCTTCTGATGAACTAAAAGAGGCCGCCGCAGAAACTATTACTGATATAGGTGGCAGATTGTAGCAGAAAATAGTAATCCTGAATTTTATTTGTGTGGTAAAAATTGTCATTTAAGGGTATCTCTAAAAATTAGGATTTCGCTATGAGTTCAAGGCATACTAAAAATTTCAACCGGAGGAATACTGAAGTATTTCGAGGATTTAAAGTTTTAGTATAACGCAGAAATCAGAGTGAAAAACAATTTTTAGAGGTGCCCTTAAGGTAATACATTCATAATGATTAAGCAAAAGAAGATATCAATACTGATGTTAAAAACAATCTGCATTCCGGTGTTCATAATCTTACTGATACTTGCTAACCGATTTGCTTTTGCCGGAAACACAGGTCTTGAGTGCAGTGTATGCGGGGAAGCAATATCAGGACAGTGTGTAACATCAGGTGGCAAAGCTTATCATAAAGATTGTTATAATGAAGTTGCACCGCGATGCGGTGTTTGCGGTCGTATTCTTGATGGTGCCTATATTGTGTCAGATAATGAGAGCTATCATAAAAACTGCTTTATGGAAATTATGGCACCGCGCTGTTCTGTCTGTAATGAACCGATAGCCGGTCAATACAGCGAAGATTTCTGGGGGCTGCAATATCACCCGGAACATGAGAAAACGCATAAGGCCTGCGAGTATTGCCGGCGGCTAATAAGTGAATTTTCAACCGGCGGCGGACAGGTATATGACGATGGCAGAGCAGTGTGCAATATCTGCTACAATGAAGCCGAAATGAATCATGAAGAGATAGAAGCAATCGTTCAACATATAAAAGCTGTTCTGTCTGCAAATGGCATTATAATTGATATGTCTGATGTGCCGATTAATCTTGTTGATCTTGATACGCTGATGGAACTTTCCGGAAACCCGGGCAATAGTGAAAAAGGGTTTTGCTTATATCAATACAGGAAAGTCGGTAACATGATCATAACCCAAAGTAATACGATTTATATGTTAACTGGTATGCCCGAACGATATTTCGAAGGCGTTCTTGCCCATGAAATGATGCATGTCTGGATGAATCTCAATTGTGACAAAGAGTTGGAACTCAAACTAAATGAAGGTATGGCAAATTATGCTGCGTATCTTGTTTACTCAAATCATTATGATGAATTGGCTGAATTTTTTTTACAGAATTTGCAGGAAGATCCTGATGATGTCTATGGTGACGGATTTAGGGAAGTTCTTGAATATGTTGATGGGAATGGAATTCAGAGCCTTTTGGAATATTTGAAATCTCATTCAATCATGCCCTGATCAGAATCCGCTGCCCTTACATGTGTTTCCTAGTTTATTGCTTGACTATACTATAAGATATTGTTTTTATAAATACAATTATAAATACTAACATCATAAATGCTTATTCTTGAGATGTCCCGGCTTTTATGAAGGTGAATGGTGATACCAATAAATGGGATATTCATATAACAAAAATCTTAGGAGATTTAGCTGCCATTTCACTTTTTTACGATAAATTCCAGGAATCATTGAAAACATTTTAATTGAGAGATGACGAGGGGACCCAACTAATATGATTGGAATCAACGATGACATCACCCAACAGAAAAAAACTGAAATTGAACTAAAAGAAAGCGAAGAGAAATTTCGGATAGCATTTATGACAAGCCCGGATTCGATCAATTTAAATCGGCTTGAAGACGGGGTGTACCTTGATATCAACGACGGCTTCACTCATATATTGGGATATACCCGTGAAGAAGTGATTGGAAAAACGTCTTTATCGTTGAATATCTGGAAGGACCCTGAAGACCGGAAAAAATTGACCGAAGGTTTGAGAAAAAATGGCTTTGTGCACAATCTTGAAGCACAATTTGTGGGAAAGGATGGCCGGATCAGACATGGTCTGATGTCCGCCCGAAAGATAAATTTAAAAAATGAAGCCGTTATTCTTTCGATTACCCGTGATATTACTGAGCGAAAAGAAGTTGAAAATGCTTTAAAACGTTCTGAAAAAAAATGGCGAAATATTCTTATAAATACACCTCAAATAGGTATTTCACTAAACATCAATGCTGAAATTACTTTCGCAAATGAACGATTTTTGACCATTACCGGCTGGGAAAAACATGAAGTTGTCGGTCAAAATTGGTTTGACATGTTCATTCCCGAAAATATTCGAGAAAAAGTCAAAAACATATTCCACTCGGTGGTGAGGCAAAAAACCACACTCGGATTTTCGACTTTTGAAAATGAGATTGTTGGGAAATCCGGCGAAATATATAATATAGCATGGTCCAATGTATTAACAAAGAATACAAAAGGAGATGTGATTGATGTTACTTCTCTGGGTGTTGATCTTACCGAGCGGAAACGAACTGAGAACAAATTAAAAAAAAGCGAAGCCAGATACAGAATCATGATGGAGACAATAAAGGACCCTATTTATATCTGTTCAGAAGATTATCGAATCCAATATATGAATCAAGCGATGCGTGACAGAATCGGGTATGATGCTACCGGTGATTTATGTTATGAAGCCCTTCATGGGTTCGGTCACAAATGTCCTTGGTGCAAATATAGCGATATGCTTGAAAATGGTCATACGGAAAAAAATATCTTCAGCCCTAAAGACAATCGTTCTTATAGTGTTTCAAGCTCTGTTTTTAAAAATGAAAATGGCGCAATGTCCAAATTATCCGTGTTCAGAGATACTACGGAATTTCTAAATTTACAAAATCGCATTCAGCAAGTACAAAAAATGGAAGCTATCGGCAACCTTGCCGGCGGAATTGCCCACGATTTTAATAATATTTTATACCCGATCCTTGGCTTGTCAGAAATGATGATAGAAGATTTGCCTGCGAGCAGTGTAAGTTATGAGCATGCTCATGAAATAAATAATGCAGGACAGCGGGCAAAAGAGTTGGTGTCGCAAATCCTTTCATTCAGTCATCAGACTGAACAAGAAAGGATGCCGGTAAAATTCCAGGAAGTTTTAAAAGAAGTACTAAAACTTTGCCGGTCAACTATCCCGACAAATATTGAAATTGAACAGGAAATTCAGCATGATTGTGGATCAATATGTGCAAATGCCACGCAGCTTCATCAGATCGCTATGAACCTTATCACCAATGCATACCATGCCGTGCAGGGAAAAAATGGAAAAATCACAATTGGACTTAAAGAAGTTATTCTCAAAAAAAACAATTTAGCTACCCTTTCCGTCGGTCCTGGAAAATATACTGTGTTATCAGTTTCCGATAACGGTAGCGGCATTTCGGAAGAGATTAAAAGTAAAATATTTGAACCTTACTTTACGACCAAAAAAAAAGGGAAAGGAACCGGCCTGGGACTGGCTGTCGTCTATGGGATTGTTAAAGAAATTGGCGGTGATACGGAAGTTTGCAGTGAAGCGGGATCAGGAACAACATTCAATATTTATCTGCCATTGATTAAAAAAACCGATGATGTGGAATTCAGAAGTTTAAAACCTGAAATTCAGGCCGGATATGAACATATTCTTTTGGTGGATGATGAGCCTTCCATAACCCGGCTTGTTACGTTGATACTAGAACGACTCGGTTATACCGTCACTGCACGTGTAAGCAGTATTGAAGCTTTGGAAGTATTTAAAAAGAATCCGGATAAGTTTGCTATGATCATTTCTGATATGTCCATGCCCCATATGACAGGAGATCAGCTGGCTCATAAGGTAAGACAGATAAGGCCGGAAATGCCGATCATTATCTGTACTGGCTTCAGTGAACAGGCCAATAAGGAAAACGCTGAGGAGATCGGGGTGAATGGCTTTCTTATGAAGCCGATAGTAAAGTCTGAAATGGCTAAGATGATAAGAAAAATTTTGGATGAGGTAAACGTCTCGAATGGAAGTTGAAGTGTCCTTTTATATACCTTTATTATTGGATTTGTTTTTATACGCTTTATACCAATCTTCATCACCATAAAGTTTGTCTGAGCACTCTTGACACATGCCATGGCTGAACTCCGCCTCAGAATGTTTCTCAATATAGACTTCAATTTGATTCCAATAACCCTTATCATCACGAATCTTTTTGCAAGAAGAGCAAATCGGCAGCATGCCGCTTAATGTTTTAACCTTTTCAAGCGCATCCTGAAGATGACGGGTTCGTTCATCAACCTTTTCCTCTAAAGTTTCATAGGCTTGTTTAAGATTTTGCTCAGCCGTTTTTCGTTTAGCTATATGCTTTCGCAAACTTTTATTCAAACTCATGGTAGAACGGTAGCGCCAAAAACCCATGCAAATAAAAACAATAACCAGGAGCCCTGTCATGAAAGCAACAGCCTTATCAACCGTCCAGAAGGGTGTAGGGCTTCCATACCAACGTGTATAAATAGTTTTGAATTTTTCGGAGCCTACAAGTTTTTCAACAGCGGTATCAAGTCTTTTTAAAAGTGTTTGATTTTTTTTCAGTACGGATATAGCGCGACTTATTTCTATTATAGGTTCTCCAACCACTTTAATCTTATCTTCTATTCTTGCCTGTCTGGCCAAATTCCACAAAACAGGTTCAGGATAGATCAGGGCATCGGAATTGCCGGACAACAACCCCAATAGGGCTTCTTCAACATGCTCATATTTATGAACAATAATATCCGAATGGTCCTTGACTATTATTTCTCCAATATTCAGCTTAACTACAGCAACGGTTTTCCCACTGAGGCTTTGAATTGTTGAGATTGCGTTTTCATGTTTCCGGGTAAAAATAGAAACGGGAAATGTTTCTACGGGACGGGTAAAGCCAAATAGCTCAGACCGCCTGTCCGTAATTCCTTGATTTGCAATCAGATCTGCTTGGCCGATTCTGAGGGAATCAAACATTTCTTCCCATTTGTTTTTGATCAAATATTCAATTTCAAAATTTGCCAATCTTGCTATTTCTTCATTTTCATTTAATTATATAGGGTGTGGTCCTATTATGATGGGAGGTTATACTTTGGGGAAAGTGAAGATATGATCTGTCAGTCACAACTTTTGGTGGATACATAGCAGGTGAATACTTATAGCAGCAAGCTTCCCTTTTTTAACTATGTTCGTAATTGAGCCAGACCTTTTTTCGTCTTTCCCCTTTTCTCTCTACCTACGGGGTATGCGAGCCTTCGTACACCATATCCCCAAAGGGGCTATGTCCGTTTGTTACAACTGAGATATCATTTTTATCGATATATTCTTCTAGGAGTCTTGCTAAACCCGCACAACCGTTGTTAAATTTGTCGATATTTTCTTTTGATGGTTTGAACGGTTTTATATGCTCACCAACATACTCGCCATCTTTCCATTCCAGCAAATAAGTCCATTTATCAACAGCCTCCTTTTCAAGTGAAGCTATGCAACTTCCGTCATCATTAGCAAATTTCAACACCTTTAACTGAACAAAAAATTTTACGGCGTCTTCTGGGTTTGAGAAAAACTTATCAATCAAATCGTATTTGTTCTTCATTTTCTCCGATATGAGTTTTTTTCCAAAAAAGCTCGTAATATCAAACCAGTATTCTGTTTGGTAATGTACAGTTTTTGAATTTCGTTTTTCAATATGAGCATCAAGAGCTGATTGAGACTCTTGAAATCCATTATTGCTTTTCCATTCACTTTTCAGTTGTTCCCAATCGGTATCAGGAATTGCTGTAACATCGA
The DNA here is from genome assembly GCA_021737275.1 of Desulfobacterales bacterium. Lineage (GTDB taxonomy): Bacteria > Desulfobacterota > Desulfobacteria > Desulfobacterales > JAIPEE01 > JAIPEE01. The sequence continues at coordinate 62,150 of JAIPEE010000003.1, read as the reverse complement.
AGAACAAGACATCAAACTTTCTGTCACCATCACTTATAAGCTCCTGCTTTATTCGATTCCATTTAATACCAGAAAATTGATTACTGCCCGACCTAAAGATTATCAATTCCTCATATATTCTCTTCTCAACAAATATATACTCAATGCCAACACCATCAAAGGGCATGCCTGTTGGTACTACTGGGTCATTTTTATCTATGATGACCGCATCTTCTTTGCTGTAACCCCAGCCACCTGAAATTGGAAGTTCTCCTTTAAGCAACTTAAAGTCCATTGTAATGATTTCTCTTGGGGTTTCCTCAGACCTAATTCTTGGAGCTTCTATTTCAATAGCCATGGCCTTTTCCTTTTTATGCATAAAGTTGAATTAACCGGCCAGTGTTGTTTTCGGGTCCGGTTGGATGACTTGTTATACCTTGTTTTTATTATATAATTGGAGAATGAATTCTCTAACAGGGCCCCAAAGCGTTACATAGCCATCGCTCTCTTCAAAAACCTTACCATGATTCTTTTCCCCAAAATTTTTCATTTGGCTATAGTTGTTATAGAAATCTCTAACAGAGTTGCACGTTCTTTTTAATGCTTGAAGACTAACGTTAGCGTCCTGGCTTTGTTCTGATAATTTCAAATAGTTAAAGAGAATTGTACTATTATTCTGGCTTGGATTTTTAAACCACCGCGGGAGTTTTCTTGTTACTTTTTCAACCTCATAATCAATCTTTTCTTTTTCATTATAAGTTTTGGTATTATTGCTATTTGACTGATTAGAAGAACCATTTAGAATTACAGTCTCAAGTTGAGAAAGAATCACTAAACTTTCTACAACTTTTCCATGAGCCTCTCTCTCTGCTCCCCCCTTGCTTACGAGAAAAGCAATTTTTTCTAGATTTTCTTTTAATTCTTCTATTTTAGTCTCTACTTGAACCATTTTAACCTCCTTTGAGAGTAATTAGTTGTATATTTTCCCAAAGAATACTAAATATTCTCAAAATGTCAACTAAAAAGAATATATTTTTCTAATTTTTCTTAAAAACACTTAAACTCTTATGAAAAAAGCCTATAGAAATTCAATGGGATAACGTTAAGCTCACCGGGAGGCCAATGCTGAGATGAAAAAGTGCAATCTGTTTACACTCCGGTGAAGCGTATTGTCCAGTACTTCCACTAACCGTACTTGATTTTTCATGATCCACGTTGGGTCATATTCCTTGAGCATTCAGTTGGTTCCCTTTATTGCGAAGGACTTTATTTTAATTCATAAATCAAAACTCGGGGAATTCTTACTCTAATTTGAAGTAAAAATAGCTTTTTATATTATTACACAAAACTCATAACTATGTAAATATATTTTAAAATTAGATACTTAAAGGCACTTTGTTAAAATCCATGCAAAGATATTACACCAAAAAGTAGCATTTCACGTTTCTTGTTGGAGTGTTAATGAGCATGTGTAATAATTTTCCCGAAAAGGGGTTGGGGAATGGTGGATCTTAAAATCTAATAAAGGACAGCTTACTTGCCAGCACCTTCCCTCGTCATGGAATCGATTTTAGTGTATAATTGTTCCGGCAATCTTGACCTTGCCATTGTGGACTTCAGGAAAAGTGTAGGCATGATCTGACAATCACAATTTCTGAATTTAAAAATTATTTCGGTAAGGGTCTGGACACAAGAGCGGATACAAAACCTCATGCTTTTAATGCCTCTTATGCCTCTGGTGTATACTATATCTACAAATCATAATTCACAAATCGTTCAAACATTTTTTTTGGTATCTTATTTTATGGATTGGTCTTAGGGATTTTTAACATAGGATCTGGGGTTGTTAAATTTTCAGAGGGTGGGCCACGGGTGGGCCACCGTTTGGGCATAAAAAACGGGGACAAAACAAGTTAAGTCCCCGATATTATTATTAAAGTATTGGTCGGGAAGACTGGATTTGAACCAGCGACCCCAGCGTCCCGAACGCTGTGCTCTACCAGGCTGAGCCACTTCCCGACTTTTGGAGCCTGTAATATGTTAACAAGTTTAAATTGTCAATTAAAATATTTTAAAACTATCTGTTAAAATTAACGAATTAAACAAACGGATTATCTATGACCATTGTTTCCTCACGGTCCGGTCCGACTGATATGATTTTTATCGGAATTTCAAGCAATTCTTCAATGCGTTTCAGATAGTTTTTGGCATTTTCCGGCAGATCATCATAATTGCGAACACCTGAAATATCTTCTGTCCAACCGGGCAGGTTTTCATAAATCGGTTTACACTTTGCCAGTTTTTTCAGACTTGCAGGAAAGGTGTCCATGATCTCACCTTTACAATCATAACCGGTACAAATTTTTAAAGTATCAAGACCGCCCAGAACATCCAGTTTGGTTATGGTGATACCTGTCAGGCCATTCAAAATTGCCGCATTTTTCAGGATAACCATATCCAGCCATCCGCAGCGCCGTTTTCTGCCGGTAGTTGCACCAAATTCGGCACCGACTTCCTGGATTTTATTGCCAACATCATCAAATAGTTCAGACGGGAAAGGACCTGCACCAACTCGCGTTGTGTATGCTTTAACAATACCCAGAACTTCACCCAGCTCTTTAGGGCCGACTCCGGCACCGCAGCAGGCATTTCCGGCAACAGTATTTGAAGATGTAACAAAGGGGTAGGTTCCATGATCAATATCAAGATGTGTGCCCTGTGCGCCTTCAAACATGACTTTCTTTCCAGCCTTGATACCGTTATTAATAATAACGGAAATATTTTTAACGTGGGCCGCAAGACGTTTTGCATATCCCAGGTATTCTTTAATGACGGTTTCAGGATCAAGCGGTTCCGCATTAAGATATTTTTCAAGGTAAAAGTTTTTTTCTTTCAGGACTTCACGGACGTTTTCTTCAAATTCTTCAGTATCAAGAAGCTCTACAAATCTGATACCGGATCGGTTCATTTTATCTTCATAACAGGGGCCGATACCACGCCCTGTTGTTCCAATCTTTTTGATACCCTTCATGGTTTCACGGGCGTTATCAATGCTCTTGTGCCAGGGCATGATAATCTGTGCTCTTTCACTGATGAGCAGGTTTTCCGGACCGGCATTTATTCCCTTGGATGCCAGATTGTCCATTTCTGAGATAAGTACGGCCGGATCTACAACAACACCATTTCCGATCATACAGGTTTTACCCTGTATTATCCCGGATGGGATCAGGTGACAGATAATCTGCTCACCCTTAACAACCATGGTATGTCCGGCATTGTTTCCACCCTGAAAACGTACGACCATATCGGCATTCTCTGCCAGCTGATCTACAATTTTTCCCTTACCTTCATCTCCCCACTGAGTTCCAACAATGACGATATTTGACACAATCGACTCCTTTGATAATTATATATTAAATCAACGCCGAGCTCTGAAAAAATCTTGCATCAGCGCCCTGCATTCATTTTCCATTATGCCTGAGACTATTTCCGGCTGATGATTAAGCCGTTTGTCCTCAGCCAGGTTATATAATGATTTAACCGCACCCCACTTAGAATCACATGGTCCAAAAACAACTTTTGCAATACGGGCATGGATAATTGCGCCCATACACATAATGCAGGGCTCGACCGTAACATAGAGCGTTGTGTTTAACAACCTGTAATTGCGTATTTTTGACGCAGCATCACGCAGAGTCAAAATTTCAGCATGAGCGGTGGGATCATTCAATGAAACCGTAAGGTTATGCTTTTTTGATATGATTTCACCACTATCGGAAACAAGAACGGCCCCAATGGGTACCTCTTCTTTTTCACCTGCTTTTACAGCCTCTTCAAGGGCTGTTTTCATATGCAATTCGTGTGACATGGTATTCATTCTTTTGACAATTTAGTGAAAATCAAAACTTATCATTGACATGATGCCTAACATAGCTTAAGAAGCTGACAAATTTCAAATGATTTTATCATGCGCCTGTAGCTCAGCTGGATAGAGTGCCGGACTACGAATCCGTAGGTCGCAGGTTCGAATCCTGCCAGGCGTACCATAAATCTCAAGGGTTTAGCTAAATTAGCTAAGCCCTTTTTTAGTTTTTGTGACCATTTTGTGACCGGTCGGTTTAAAAACTGTTTTTTCAAGCCTACAAGCTGCCTTCTGGTTTACAGGTTTCATTAAATGGGCATAGATATCCAAAGTGAGGGTAGGGCTTGAATGTCCTAATTGAGACTGAATGTATTTGATGTTTTCACCCTGTTCAATCAAAAGGCTTGCATAGGTATGCCTCAGATCGTGAAACCTGATTAAATCGATTCCTGCATTCGTTAATGCCGGATGAAAATGCCTGTTAACCATATTGGCCTGACATATCGGTTTCCCCTTTTTGTTAGGGAATATCAAATCAAGCTCATTAGCAGTGTAAGCGATATGCCATTCTCGACTTAACCGACTGGAGGCAGGTGGTGAATACGACAAAATTTTGTCTGGGACAAGCCGCTCTGTTCCCATGATTTAATATAATTACGCCACGCGGTTCTTGTCCTTCTGATTTTTAAGTTCACGGCTACCATGATGAAATCGCCTTATTATGTTTGGAGATACCTTGGCATATTCTTAGAGGCTTGTGAAGATGGAGTTGATTTGACGCTTACAAATCTGGCGCGCTTCAAGAAAATTGTCCGGAAGGTCATGAATTATGCTGGACAGATAAAGGAAGTTGTAATAATTGTGGATGGCCTATAGCTTAAGTACCCTGGCAGATATAATGATGGCCAGCATCGGGCACTTCAAAGGTGTGCTAAGTTGTAAAATCTGTCGTCTGTTTCAAAACCTCCTGCTGATGTATATTTAAGGGTTTCTCTAATAATTGCCATTTCATTATATAAAAGTAGTCATAAATCTGGTATAATTACTCTCAATTCATAATCAAATTATCGAACTGAGGAGTTAAACAAACATGATGCAAACCGGGCTTTTCGACTGGCATGATCGATTTCAAAAACTCAACAAAACCGGAGATCCTCTCCTTAAGCTGAATGAGGTGATTGATTGGGATATTTTTAGACCAGCTCTTGAAACAATTCGTGATAAAAAAAGAAAAAACAATGCCGGTGCCAAGCCGTATGATGTTATTTTGATGTTTAAGATCCTTATTATTCAATCGTTGTACAACCTCTCTGATGATGGGGTTGAATATCAAATACTTGATCGAATATCCTTTATGCGCTTTTTGAATCTCAGCCTTGGTGACCGTGTGCCGGATGCAAAGACCATCTGGCTGTTTCGTGAACAAATCACCAGCGCGGGCTTGGCTGAACCATTGTTTGAACAGTTTGATACTTTTCTGCGGGAAAACGGTTTCTCTGCACAAAAGGGGCAGATTGTAGATGCGAGTATTATAGCGGCACCCAAACAAAGAAACAGTCGTGATGAAAACAAAGAGATCAAAGAAGGCCGCACACCTGAAGACTGGAGCGAGTCTAAAAAAAGACAAAAAGATACCGATGCCAGGTGGGTTAAAAAGAATGGCAGCAACCATTATGGATACAAGAATCATATATGTATTGATGTAAAGCATAAACTTATTCGCAATTTCGATGTGACTGATGCGGCTGTACATGACAGCAACATATTTGATGATCTTCTTGATGAATCCAATAGCAGCCGTGATGTCTATGCGGATTCTGCATATCGATCTGAAGAATCTGTTGAACGCCTTAAAAACAGTGGATACCGGGCGCATTTGCAGCGAAAGGGGTGTCGAAACAAAAAGTTGACCGAATGGGAAAAGCGTGGCAATCGAACGCGATCGAAGAAACGATCTCGGGTCGAACATGTTTTTGGGGTTCAGGTCATGATGGCCGGAGATTTGATACTTCGGACAATAGGCATTATAAGGGCTAAAGTTAAACTTGTGTTGAGGAATTTGGCTTATAACCTTAACCGATATAAAATATTGGTTCAAACTTGATAGGCATCGCCCGAACAGGGCGAATGCCGATGTCATGTCGGTAAATTGTCCAAAAATTTTATTAAAAAAGCGAGTCAAATTTAATACTTTTTCCATTATACTGTTAAATCATAATCAAGTTGGCATCAAAAAATAAACCTTTTCAAATAAAGTGATTTTTAGAGGTGCCCTTAAATCAGCAGGAGGTTTTATTAATTTTTTGCTGCCGACATGAGCTTTTTCTTAAATTGACCATAAAACTGATCAAAGTTCTCTAAAAGCCCCCCTATCCCTTGGGGAACGTAAATAGTTGCAAATATAACTACCATTCCTAAAATAATCGGACGATATACTGTTAATGGCCGTAAGTGTTCGTTTAAAAAAATAAAGAAAAAAGTCGATATAATAACTCCAGGAAACTTTCCTAACCCTCCTACAATCAGAATAACTAAAAGCAAAACAAAGGTATCCAGCCCCAATATCCGGATTGATGCTAAACGCATGTAATGAACATAAAAAGCACCTGCCATGCCAGTAAAAAAACCAGAAATAGCAAAAACTATGAGCTTAGACTTAAATTCATTGATTCCAAGGCTTTGTGCCAAATCTTTTGAGTCTCGCAAAGCAACAAAGGACTTTCCCATCTGAGAGTAAATAATTTTCATTATTACGAAGTATGTCAAAAATGCAAAAACAAGAGCGACATAATACCAAAAAAGTCTATCCTTAAATGGCAAAACATATCCAAATAGCGAAAGGGGAGGTATGCTTGTTAGACTAGTTGCTCCACCAGTTCCAATTACTCTTCCGACCCTAATGAGAGAAAGTAAAGACTCATGAACGGCGAAAGTAACGAGAGCAACATATACGCCTACAAGTCTCAGGCAAGGTAAAGCAATTACGGTAGCGATGGTAGCTGTTAACACGGCTCCTACTAAAATTCCCAAAAAAACTGGTATTCCTAAATACTTCGCTGTCATCGCTGACACGTAACCACCAATGGTGAAAAATGCAATTTGTCCAAAGGACCATATTCCAGCATATCCCATTAGAAGATCCCAATTCACAACGACCACGCTCCAAATAAGGCTGATAATAAGGATATGCATAATGTCTGAACGACCATGTACAAGAACCGGAAGGAATAACATCATAACAAGACAAATTAAAAGTCGCTTGTAATATTTCTTAGTCTCCACAATAAGTTCCTTTCTACCTGATTCCAAGAAGTCCCTTCGGTCGTATTGCCAAAACACCGATCATAACCAGCGTCCAAAAGGGCATTACCCATAAGGGCCCGAATCCCCATTGTATCAAGCCCTCGCTTGTCCCAAGGATAAAAGCAGCATAGAGAGCTCCTTCTATACTCCCGGCTCCACCTAAGGCAACTATTACAAAAGCCTTAATGAAAAGATTCCATCCCCCCTGGGGAGACACAAAGTATATACTTCCAAGAAACACGCCACTAATTCCTGCAAGAACTGTAGATATCCCAAAAGTAGTAGCAAATATCTTGCTTACAGAAAGTCCAACCACTCTGGCTCCCAACATGTCTTGAGAAACAGCTCGCATAGACAGTCCTATTCTAGTTTTAGAGAGGAAAAATTTAATACCAAACACTATGGATACAGCTGTAGCAAGCATTACGATTCGTTCAACACTGATTTTGATACCGCCTAGATCAATCATACCTTGTGCAAGATGAGGGAGCGTTTTCATGCGAGGTCCGAAAATTAAAAGCATAAGATTACTAAGCACTATACCTAAACCTAAAGTGGCAATAAGCGTTGTAATTTCCCAATTTGGCTTCTTACGAAGAGTACGCGGAATTGCAGCTTCAATTATCAGACCTAACAAAAGCATGAATACAAAAAGAGTTACAAAAACAAACAAATAGTTAGCCCAGGCAAATGTGGCAAACATCAGCCAGGCGAAATAGGCGCCAACAGTAAGCAACGAGCCATAAGCATAATTAAATATTTTCGACACACCATAAATAAGAGATAAACCTATAGCCAAAAGAGCATATGCAGAGCTAATTGTTACTGAATTTATTAAAACTTCAATCAACTCTCTTATTACAGGACTCATTATTAATCCCTTTCCATTCCAAATCAATTACTATTGAATGCTTCAGAAGATCACTTCGACAGACTATTCATATACACCTAAAAGTATATCTTTAATTTGCTCATTATTCAAAACATCTTCTTTTCCACCCTCAAAAACTATCTTTCCATCATCCAAAACATAGACTCTGTCTGCATATTCCAAAACTTTGTTAATGCTCTGTTCAACCAAAAGAACTCCCACACCGGTTTTATTAACTTCACTGAGAGTTTTGAAAACCTGATCCGTAAGATTAGGCGCCAATCCCATTGAAGGTTCATCTACAGCAAGGAATTTGGCAGAAGACATTAACCCTCTTCCAATGGCTACCATTCTTTGCTCTCCCCCACTTAATCCGGAACAAAGTTGTTTCTCTAAGAGCTTTAACTGTGGAAACAACTCAAAGACGTAATCAAGATTTTTTGCCTCTTCCTTACGGGCATTGGAATTATGAGCACCTAATATAAGGTTTTCCATTACAGTCATTTCTGGAAAAAGATTTCTTTCTTCGGGAATGTAGACTAAACCCATTTCGACAATTTGTTCGATTATTAGATTATGTATTTCCTGTCCATCAAAAATGATATGCCCTGCAGTAGGATTCATTATGCCACATATCGTCTTCAGTAAAGTACTCTTGCCATGACCATTTGCGCCTAAAAGTACAACAAATTCGCCTTTTTCAACTTTAAGAAAGACATTTTTTAATACACGGAAATGGCCATAGTAACTGTCTATTCCTTTTACTTCAAGCATAGGCATTCTCCCCCAAATAGACTTCCCTCACGTAAGGATCATTTCGAACCTCGTTAGGGGTTCCAATGCAGATTTGTCGCCCACTTTCAAGAATCATGAGTCGATCGGCTATCCGTGTAAGGATTGGCATCAAATGTTCAATAACTATTATTGTTAAGCCTAAATTCTCTTTAAGTTTTTCAATTAGACTTATATAATCATTGATTTCGCGTGGGCTCAAACCTCCTACAGGTTCATCGAGTAGCAATAACTTTGGTTTAGTGCTTACGGCCGCTGCCAGCATAGTCAATTTCTTATCAAAAAGATCTAAATTGTCTGCAATTTCATGCTTTTTTGAAGACAATCCAATAAAATCTAATAACTCCATGATCTCATCGTCCGTATCTTTGCCTGCAGGGATAGATAATCCAAATTTTGTACCAATTTTTGCGTGTTCAAAGATACTTAATGTCGAGAACAGAAGCGGAATTTGAAATGTCCTAGCGATTCCTTCTTTGCAGATTTGGTGTGGGCCAAACTTGCTGATATTCTTACCATTAAACACGATATCACCAGAGTTATCCAATTTACCAGCAATAACATTAAATAAAGTGGTCTTTCCTGCTCCATTTGGGCCAGCTATACCAAGCACCTCTCCCATAGTGACTTCAAAACTTACATCAGCAAGAGCGCTCATCTTTCCAAAAGATTTACCGACCTTGATCGTCTCTAAGATCTTATTGTCATTGGAGGAAAACACCCTCGAGCGTTTTCCTCCGAACCTATCCTTCGTTGCCGTTATTTTTTTATCCACGGAGGCACCATAAATTTTCCTTTAAATATTACCGGTTCATCCGAGCCTAAACCCACCATAACACGATTACCGTTTTGGTACTGATAGGTAAACAGAGGCCGTTTCTGTGAAGCAGGTACATACCTATCCTCATTAAATTTGAACACCCCGCATGTTCCTTCATGCGGGAAGTTCTGTAAAGCATTAGCTACTGCACGATAATCATCCGCTTTGCCAACCCTTTTAACAGCTGCAGCCCATGCCATAAGTTGATCATAAGTAGTCACGGTCATGCGTCCTTGAAATTCTTTACCGAACATTGCTTTGTATCTTTTTCTCCACGCATCACCATCGGGGCCTGGTAGAACACCGGCTTCACCTTGGTCTATTACCCCGTCTGCTTCTTTGCCCATTGATTCCAGAAATTCTGGATTCATTGTGTTTGCACCGCAGACAATAAAGGAGTTTGTTGGGTTTTGGTTAAATTGACGGATGAATGTTGCTGGTGAAGCAGAGCCATAGACCGCGAAAAAGATTATAGCCGGTTCATGGGTTCTCACTTTTGCCAGTATCCCTCCCCACTCTGTAGTTTCGACCGCAGCCTCTCTGTCCAAAACGACTTTCCACCCAGCTTTTTCAGCGCCTTTAGCGAATCCTTTAGCATACATTTCATCACAGTTCCATCCTCCCCATACTACTAATAGCTTTTTGTTTGGAAACCTGTACCCAGCATCAGCAGATAAGGCTTGGATAGTATTAAAATATATTTCTCCAAACTGAAGAGAATGGCCACAGGTCATAAAAACATTCCAATATTCATCGGGATTAGCTTGATGGATTTCTACGCACGCAAGAGACCCTTCTGCGTATAAAAAAGGAACGTCATATTTTCCAAAGGTGTCAGGTCCAGCCTCACCAGAATATCCTGAAATAATTACATCCACCTTGTCTTTATAGATTAGTTGTTCTGCGGCGGCTGCAAAAGTTTCAGACAATAATTCTTCTGTGTCATATAAAACAAGTTCCAATGGCCGGCCTAACACTCCTCCTTGTTCATTTATCTCTTTTACGGCCATTTTTAAGCCATCAATCATCTCAGCTCCGTCCGAAGCCATATACCCAGTCATAGGCTGAGCCCCGCCTACTTTTATTGGTTTCACTTCCGTAGCTTCAGATATGCCATGTCCGACGCCTATGGCTCCTATTGCCAGAGTCATCACTCCTACCAACATTAGCTTCTTGAAAGATATCATTTTTCCTCCTTTTTCTGAGATTCCCGCTGGAATCCTTTATTGGTGGTATATCTAACTCGAATGTACAGACTGCAATAAATTATTTAAAAAATAACTGTAATGCAGAAAAGTATTCCCCAAAAACATCTTTCTTGAAGCTCTCATTTTGAACTTTCCCTTCACTGCTGACTATATTGTAGTTATGTTTTGCTTTACTAAATCACAAACAAAACCTTTTTTAGCTCCTTAATGTTCTTTTACAAATCGACCCTTATAAAATAGGCGGATGTCGATTAAACCAGGGACGGGCTTGCTCCAATTGAGCAGCCAAACGAAACAAATTTGCCTCATCCCCAAAGCGGCCGATAAATTGTACACCTATCGGAAGATTGTCTGGAGTCCAATACAGGGGTATCGACATCGCAGGTTGTCCGGTCGCATTCACCAATTCTAAAAAAGTTTCATATTGGCCGATCTTGTCGAATGCTTCCATCGGATTGTCTGGCGGCGCATCAAAGTGTCCGAGTAACACCGGAGGCTCCGGAAGCGTAGGTGTCATCCAAACATCATATTTCTTAAAAAAACAGCCAATCTCACGAGACACTTGTTGGATATCTTTGATGGCCATTAAGAGATCAATAGCGCTGTTTTTGCGACCAAATTCTTGAAGTGCCCATGTCAGAGGCTCAAATTCTAGTGGAGTAGGTATCTTTCCTGTGCGATACGACCAAAGATCAATCTGCCATGCATTACAAGTTGTCCAGAGATTTGTGAACGCATTTCCGAGTTTTCCTACGTCGAATTTCGGAGAAATCTCTATCATTTCATGACCCAATTCAGCACATAGTTTTGCCGCTTCATCAACTGCACGTTTGCACTCAGTATGGACAGGTTTTCCATCTGGTGAGTCGGTGGTGAAAGCTATCAACAGACTACCCGGATCAGCACCGACTTCTTCAAGAAAAGGGCGCACAGGCGGTTGAATGATGTAAGGATCCCCAAGTTCCGCTCCAGATGTTAGGTCAAGTAAAGCGGCGCTGTCACGTACTGAGCGGGTGAGAGCATGCTCGGCAATCAAACCGCAGAACAGATCACCATACTCCGGTCCTAATGGATTCCGCCCACGGGTCGGCTTGAGCCCAAATACGCCACAACAGGATGATGGAGTTCTCAGCGAACCACCACCATCATTACCATGGGCCATTGGAGTCATGCCCACAGCCACGGCTGCTGCTGAACCACCACTTGATCCACCTGTTGTGTAATTCACATTCCATGGGTTATAGCTTGGCCCAAACAATTCAGGCTCGACAGTAGCTGTATTCCCAAACTCGGGCGTGTTGGTCTTGCCCACTATGATTAGTCCCGCCTGTTTGTACCTTTTTACTAACTCACTGTCATGTTGAGCGATATAATCCTTTAGAAACCGTGAGCCTTCTGTCTGTCGGATTCCACCTACAGTTGCAATTAGATCTTTCAGAAGAAATGGCACACCAGCCAAATGGCTCTGAGGAAGTTTATGGCATGCTGTTTCTATCGCTAAATCGAACATTGGAGTGATGACAGCGTTCAGTTTGGGGTTCAGGAGTTCAATTCGTCTGATAGCAGCTTCAACAAGTTCAATAGCCTGAACTTCTTTATTTTGTACTAATTCGGCTTGCCCCATTGCATCAAGAAAATAAAAATCATCCATTTCTTCTGATTCCTCTCTTAACCATCAATGCGCTCGCTTAGAAGTGATTTCATTTACATTTAAAATTAAAATATAAAATTCGTCAAGGAGGGTATAAAGGGGGGCATTATAGGTATTAACAATACCTATTTTGTTTTAATTGCAGCTTTGAATATGAAATGAGATTGATTTTTTCGTTTTTGATGTTGAGTATATTTCTGCAATTTGTTCGCTGGTCAGCCATCTTTTATCAGGATCGATATCTTCATCTCCTGATTAGACAACGAATTGTTGATATTTTGCTGGTTTTCTGAGCCCGGGACAAGCCCGGAGAGAAGATTAGCGATTATACCAAGGTCAGCTTTCATTTGTTGCAATCTTTTCTATTTCGAAGCTCACAGGCAATCGGCATTATTTTAGCATTGATTATCTGTTGAATATTTCTCTCTATTAGGTACTTTTATTCAAAAAAGGGGGGTATTATGGGTATTCATTCTACCTACTTTGTTTTAATTGCAGTTTTCAAATATGAAACAAGATTGATTTTTTCGTTTTTGATTTTGAGTTTATTTCTGATATTTTTACGATGGGTTTTCACAGTGTGCAATGAAATGTAAAGGTTTTCTGCAATTTGTTCGCTGGTCAGACCATCTTTTATCAGGATCGATATCTTCATCTCCTGATTAGACAACGAATTGTTGATATTTTGCTGGTTTTCTGAGCCCGGGACAAGCCCGGAGAGATGATTAGCGATTATACCAAGGTCAGCATGCCACTTTTTGCAATCTTCTCTATTTCTTAGTTCACAGATAATCGGCATTATTTTAGCATTGATTATCTGTTGAATATTACTCTCGATCGTGTTTTTTTCTTCATCAATATTTCTTGCAAGGGCAGAAAGTGCCTGATTTGATTCTAATAAACGACCATTAATTTTTTTTAGAGATTTTTTATGTTTTTCAACCTCATTTTCTTTTTTTATCATTTCATCGAGCGCAGATTTCAACTCTTTAGTTCGAATTTCAACCCTGTGTTCAAGATCCTTTTGGGCTTCCTTCAATTCTTCTTCAATTTTTTTGCGATCACTGATGTCTCTTGCAATCCCGAACGCACCAATAACTTTTCCATCTTTATTCCTTAATGGCTCATTTATAAATTGAGCAATTTTACCTCTACCAACTGTCACTTCATACTCTTCCCGGTTTATGCCCTTTAACGTTTGTTGATGAGAATCTATGGCAAATTGCCGGCATTCCGAAGCAACCAGGGGAAAGAATGACATTCCTCTTATCTGTTCAATTGGTAAATTAAATAAATTTTCTGCTGCTTTATTTATATAAGTAATCTTGCCGGAACTGTCTATTTCATAGGCCACATCAGCCATATTATTCAGAAAATTTCTGAATCGCTGTTCGCTTTGCTCAAGCGCTATCTGAGTAGTCTTCAGGTCTGAAATATCTCGAAAGCAACCCACCATTCGAACCGGCTCTCCTTTTTCATTAAAGATTGCTTGACCACGTGAATTTATCCAACGGTATGGCTCTGTATTATGAGTACGATACCTGAAATTAGTATTATAAACTGTACCTTTTTCAAGATGGTCTTTTAAAGCTTTACTTATGCGTTTATAGTCATCAAGAAATATATGATTTTCCCAAAGATCTGAATCCATTAAATATCCCAGTTTATCGCTATCAAGATACTCGATTATTTCGCGGCATCGGTCAGTACATTCGATTATGTTTGTCTTGATATTCCAGTCCCAAATACCATCCCGGGTTGCATTAACAGCGAGATTATATCGCTCTGTTTCTTCTTTCTGCAGCCTCTCAGCTTCTTTTTTCTTTGTAATATCACATATTGTGCCAGCAGTTCGAAAGGGTTTACCATCCTTTTCAAGTTCTATTTTTCGACCTCGTTCGAGAAGCCATGCCACTTTACCTGAATCAGTTATTACACGATATTCATACTCAAATGTCCTTTCATCATGTATGTCGTTCATAAATGCATCATTTTCATCTTTCACAGAATGAAAGTCATCAGGGTGAATTATTGATAACCATTCATCCATAGTAGTTGGCTTTGATCTGTAAATTTCAACTGCACGCTGATCCATTTGCAACTGTTCTGTACGCGCATTATAGGTCCACGTACCGAGGTTAGCGCCATTCAAGGCAAATTCCCATAATTTCTTGTTTTCTATAATGAGTTCTTTTTTTTTCTTAGGTTCTTGAATCTTTTTCATAAGGGTCTCTTTTGATTTGTTTTCTGCCATGATATAATCTCTGTAGATATATATGTAGATATATATGATGATAAATTTTAGGACAAATGCATTTTTTGAGAATGATGTTTAATACTATTGCATATAATTTTTGATATTTCAAATCATTGCTGTCCAAAGATGATGTCCAAAATCCCGGAATGGAAGTATATAATTGGACAGACTCTGGTATAATTGGGTAAAAATTTCAAATGGATTATCTATCCAATTCCATAAATTGCGATAGGTAAAGAGGTACCTTCTAAGAAAAAAATAAATTTTCAAAGCTTTTTTCTTTGGGTTTGATGGGAATTTGATTGATATAACTCTCGGACAGACAACAGATGATTAAATTAGAGACTGCATTTAACTGAGGTTCGATTTTTATTATAGGTTTTATAAAAGCGGCACTTAAAACTTTTTTCAAATAATATATCTGAGATTGCGATGACAGGTGCCCCTCTCTGTACATAAATCTGATTTTTTGGTATACATCTTTTTTTCAATATTTATTCAATTTTGGTGTGAGACTTTGTGTGAGAAAAATATTCCAAAATGTGCTAAAATTGGATAAAATCAGAAAAAGCTTAGAAAATTTAATTCAACAATTTCAACGTGTTCTTTTAACCTGAGGAGGTTAGAAAACTCAGAGATTCTTACTACGAATCCGTAGGTCGCAGGTTCGAATCCTGCCAGGCGTACCATTTATATCAATAGGTTAGCCCTCAACGGTTGGCCTATTTTTTATTGGACAAATAGATTTATCATAATCCGCCTTTAGCATTAGAACAGCAAAGATAAATTAATACTTTTTTCATACTTAAGCCTGATTGCATATTGAACTGATTTTGATAGAACAACATCATAGAATCAAATTTGTCAGAGCAGTATGACCTTTGGTCAAGTAGCTATCTCGAATACGTTCTATAAGAAGGCAGTATAAACACTAAAAAGTCATGAATAGGTGAGAAAATGAAAAAGAAACTTTTGGTCGGATTGGTGATAGGATTATTTCTTGTCGGCATGGTAGGAGTGGCAAGTGCAACAGTTTTAACATTTGATGATACATCCTATCAAGGAACATATTGGGGGGATATGGAGGCCGGCTATGGTGGATTTAACTGGTCTTCAAATTTTGATGTTTATTATGGGCCGGGTGTTGGTGGTGGTTATAATTCAAGTACAGTGTCTGGTGATTTTGCTGCGTTCAATTCATATGGAATAGATGTTAGTCTGAGCAACGGAGATTTTGATTGGACCGGTGCATGGTTTAGCGATCCCCACGATAATACACTTTTGAATGTGACAGGTTCACTTGATGGAACAATATTGTACTATGAAAATATTCAACTTTCTTATGCATCACCACAATGGTTTCAAGCTGACTGGATGGGAATTGATACAATTGCTTTTAATTTAAATGGGAATGATTGGTTCACAATGGATGATTTTACTTTCAACGAAGGAGCCCCATCCCCAGTACCGGAACCTGCCACAATGCTCCTTTTAGGACTTGGGTTGCTTGGTGTTGCCGGAGTTGCAAGGAAAAAACATAAAATATAATCCAGTATTTTATATCAAGCATAATACAGGCAGGGTCATTAAGTTGGCCCTGCCTTTTTTATTTTATGCTTAAGATGGGATAGCGTTCAGTAAGGTGTTATCTGACCCGGTCAAGTAAAAATGGACACTTTTTTAAGCGGCTTTTTTCTGAAACCGTAATTCTTCATAATCTTTCGCACTGAGATATCTCACAAAAAAAAGTATTAGGCCATCCATAATATTTTATATTAAAAATACGACAAAAATCATACTTTAGCATTATTTACATAAAGGATTTGTCAGCATATATAGACAAAACCCATTCATTTTCCGGCCCTTGTCTGTCTCGTAGATGTTGCGCCAGAGATATAAAGTTTTTTGACTGGTAAGAATTTAGCTTCTTTGAGTAGTGCCATTTTTTTGAGCAGTGCCTGAAGAGGCTTTTTTTATGGAAAAAGCAATATTTTACCGTAAAGGAAATTAAATAGTCATATCGTTATTAAAAGAAGTGTTTTAAGGAGGTTTCCTGAACAAAAGATAGAGATAGTTTTTGAAATAATTCACAAAATGGAGAAATAACAAAATGAAACACGTAAACTGGATTCTTGTTTTACTTATGATGATTATTGCACCGGGCGTTATGGCTTCAACCGTTTTTATAAATGAAATTCATTATGATAATGATGGCAGTGATATATCCGAAGGGGTTGAGCTTGCAGGTATGGCTGGTTTAGATTTGTCAGGGTGGTCGCTTGTTTTATATAATGGAAGCAATGGGACGTCCTACGGCTCTAAAGCCCTGGACGGAATTTTTTCGGATCAGAAAAATGGTTATGGATTTTCATTTTTTACATTCTCATCAGTCAGTATGCAGAATGGTTCACCTGATGGTGTTGCTTTGGTTGATGATACAAATTCAGTTGTTCAGTTTCTGAGTTATGAAGGATCTTTTACAGCCAATGACGGCATTGCTTCAGGCGTTACAAGCACGGATATTGGTGTGTGCGAAACAGGTACAACACCGGAAGGTTATTCCCTGCAACTTACCGGTACAGGAAATGAATATGATGATTTTATCTGGACAGATCCGTCCGTTAGTACTTTCGGTTCGATCAATCAAGGTCAGGTTTTCTCTTCTGTGCCGATTTCCGGATCTATATGGCTATTCAGTTCAGGTTTAGTAGGTCTTCTCGGTTTCAGACGAAAAATTTAAAACTAAAAAATATATAAATTTTCAGGACTACCTCCATTTTTAAAGGCAGGGTGCTTTCGAACCCTGCCTTTTTTTATGTGCTAATTGACACTGTCAGGCCGGTTTAATAGTGATGTGCCTGAAAACCGTTTAATGAAAGATGTGATGGGTTGGCACGCATTGAAGAAGGCCATAGTGATTTGCCGGTCTATGAAGACTATCAGCCGGATTTATGATGAATTATCATATCTGCATGGAGCTATGAATATCCTGTTGATTAATGTTTTCATTTTAGATAAGTATTAATTAAATTAATCAGGTAGTTAGATATTTAATATTTACAACTGTTTAAATGAACCGGATTTATTTAAACCCCGGATGATACATTTGAAACCATATTTAAGAAAACACATTTAAAAATTATATTGTTAATATATGAAAAAAATATTTAAACATACATCGTTAACGTTCATATTTCTTTTGTTGGTTACAGGCTATTTATATGCTCAATCAACATTACTTTCACAAAAAGCAGGGCAGATAACGTATGGGATGTCTTTACTTGATGCTGTCAAGCTCCTTGGCGTTCCGGACTGGGTGATGTTTTCAACTGACGAAAGTGAATATGCCTCAGACATACCTCCGGGAATGTATAAACTTATCTGGAGAAATGAGACTTTTGTGCCTGTTGTAATATTAGTGAATAATTCTAATGGAACAGTTACCGGTTGGGATGAAGGAAGGTCCGGCGGCGAAGATGGTTCCGGAATTAAAACGCTTCCTGATAACAACTATAGCCTTAAAAATGAAGAACGGTATAAATTTTATGAATCAAAAGTTAATGTTAATGTAAAACGCGACAACATTGATTATAATCTTATTCTGGAGTTGGAAAAGGAGAGAAAGCGGCTTGATATTTCATGGAAGCTTCTGGAAAAAGATTATGCCATATTAAATGTTGAAAGAGATGAGCTGGTCAGGTTGAAAGAATCTCTTGGGCTGGAACCGGAGCAGGATCAACTTGCAGAGTTTGAAGAAAAACTGAAAAACCTGAAAGAAAAGATCGATATTTATAAAGCGGATAAGCTTCGTTATGAAGAAGATCTTGAAAAATATAATGAAAGTGTCCTGTATTCAAATGACCTTATAAATTAAGGATATTTTTTATAATTTGTATGACATGGGAATGAATATCGCGAATTACTTAGAATTCCCTTTAATCCCTGTATTCTCCCCACTTAAGCAGGCTGAATTTTTCCAGGTTTAAAAACCGTTTGAAAAGTATATCTTTCTTTATGGCGTGATGAACGGGTGTTGTTTTGACGGTTCTATAAATTCGGAGAAGTTTCTCCTTCATGGAGCCATCCACATAATTTTTCTGAATCGCTTTCCTGTTATTTTCAATCAGGGATTCCTTGTCAACAACATTTCCCGGTTCTGCAAGAAATGGATTGAGATCAATAAGGCTGTTTATAAGGGATTTATCAGATAACAGACTTGAGATTACTTTTTTCTGAAATGATTCATCCAGCAGGCCAAAATCAATTGTCTCGTTTTGGGTAAGCTTTTCAAATGCGTCGTCAACAATACTCTGATCTGTCACAAAGTTGAATCGCCGGCTGTTTCTGAGCACACACGATTTCCAGATACTGGAAAACTTGTCTTTATCTATAAGCGTTACCGGGATAAGAATATTGCTGTACAGATGGTCGAGTTTGATATGATTCATTTCAAAATCCGAACAGATCTCCGGTAAATTTCGTCCCCAGATCAGCTTGTTAGCAAGCCATGGTTCAAGAAAGGCAAACCCGAAGCCTTCAGTAATGCTGGTTGATATTATGGATTCGGAAGCGAATACAAGTGAAATAAAATCACTTTTCAGGCCTGCTTCAAATGTGATGTTCAGTTTATTTTGATCTGCAAACGACTTCCACGCATTGTAAGGAATAAAATCTACAATGCTGTTCGGCGGCCGAGTGACGGCAATCTCTTTTCCTCCTGTAAAAAGAGAGAGCAAAATCGCTTCGCCGATGTTTTTTCTTCTGATGGCGCGGACCGGATAAAGAATCCGTGGTTTAATTTTAAACGGAGGGGAAAAATCGAAATCAGGTGATACGGTATTGGGGATGATATGAAGACCCTTTTTGCAAAGCCCTGAACATAGCAGATGCTGATAATCCCTCGTGTTGATCACTCCGTAATGGCAATCCGAAAGATATTCTTCCCTGAAGTATGCAAGCGGACGACCATCTTCTGCAAAGTCATGAATTTGTAAAAAGAGAGTATTGGACTGCTTGAGGATGTTCAGAATTTTCAAAAAATGTCTGTTTTTGGCAAGCGTAGGGTTGTGGATATGTATGACATCACACCCTTCGGGCCACTTTGTATGAATAGCGCTGTTTATTCGTTCTGCAACTATTTCCGGGTCTGTATTCGTTTCACTGATCTTGCTATAGCCAAGCCCGGGTATGTAAACGGTCTCTATGGAAAGAGGCGTTTCAGGTTCAGAGCCTGTAAGTATCAGAAAATCACAATCTTCTTTCAGGGCAGCCGTATGCTGTTTGATTACAGTGGTGACGCCGCCTGTTTTGAGATGGTAATGGATGATCGCAATATTCATGTTTTTATAGAAAGCTTTTTACATATAATGTCGGATCTGAAATGCCTGCTTCTGAAAACCCCTTCTTTCTCAAGATACAGCTATCACACTTTCCGCATGCCAGGCCTTCGTCAGAAGGGTCATAACAACTGTGCGTTATACTATAATCAACACCCAGTTCGGTTCCTTTTTTTATAATTTCAGCTTTTGACATATTTATTAACGGTGCTTTTATTTTTATTTTATTTCCCTCAACGCCTGCTTTGGTTGCCAGGTTGGCCAATTTTTCAAAGGCATCAATAAATTCGGGTCTGCAGTCGGGATAGCCGCTGTAATCAATAGCATTAACACCAATAAATATAACAGTCGCATTCTTTACTTCCGCCCAGGCAAGGGCATATGAAAGGAAAATTGTGTTTCTCGCCGGTACATAGGTAACCGGTATGCTACCTGTTGCAATTTCGTCAATATCGGATTTGGGTACATCAATATCTGCTGTAAGGGCACTTCCACCAATAGGACGCAAGTCTACTTTTACAATGTGGTGTGATGCGCCATATGCCGCTGCAACCGTTTTTGCGGCATCAAGCTCAAACAGATGTCGTTGCCCATAGTTAAAACTCAGACTGTGAATGATATAATTTTCTTTTTTGGCAATAGCCATGACCGTTGTGGAGTCAAGTCCGCCACTCGAAAGAATGATTGCTGTTTTGTTTTTCATTAGACGCCCCGGTCAATGTTCGGCCAGATGATTTTATGAAGTTGAAGATGCAGCCTGACTTCAAGGTGGTCTTCAAGTATCCATCCGGCAAGCTCTTCGGGTTTTAAGGCCGGATTCATAGGGGAAAAGAGTATGCTGTTTTGCGGAAAAGAGTTCTTTGTCATTTTAGAAACTTTTTTGGCAAAGTCATAATCTTCCCGGCTGCCGACAACAAATTTAATCTGATCCCTTAACGTAACGTATTTCAGGTTGCGAAAATTATTTTTATCGGCTTCGCCGCTGCCCGGACATTTAATATCGACGATCCTGATACAGCGCTGATCAACAATGCGGATATCATAACTTCCGTTTGTTTCAAGTAAGACAACATGGCCCCGATTCAGCAGCTTACGAATCAAAAGAGGCGTCTCTTCCTGGAATAAAGGCTCACCGCCGGTTATTTCAACAAGATTACAATTAAAGTCATCAACCTTATCAATTATTTCAGGGATCGAAATTTCAAAACCTTCATTATATGCGTATCGGGTATCACAATATTTGCACCTCAGGTTGCACCCTGTGAGGCGAACAAACACACATGGAATTCCGGCATTAAGAGATTCGCCCTGTATACTATGAAATATTTCATTAATTTTCATTGTTGAAACCTTAACTCTTTATGGAAGTTTTCAGAAATGTAATATGAAAATATTTTACACTTTTATAACAGCCAATCAATAAATAGTAAATATCAGTTTCAGATTGATTTGATATGATTTTAAGTTTGTTATTCAAAAATGAATCAGGTTTAAGTTGTCAATAACAAAGCAAAATGCTATTTGTGTGCACGTTGGGAGGCCTTCAAGATTACAGTTAAACCGTTAGGTGTTTTTTTCACCTTAATAATATAACCGGTTTTGGGAAGGTGGATTTTTATGGAGAGAATTTCTATTCTAAAAAATAAAATTCAGAATTATGCATGGGGGTCATTGACAGCCATACCTGAATTATTGTCTGAAAAGCCGGATGGCAAACCACAGGCAGAATTGTGGATGGGCGCACACCCTAAAGCCTCTTCAATGGTACGGGAAAAGGATGGATGGACCTCTCTGTCGGCACTCATAGAAAAAAAACCGACGGATATCCTTGGAAAACATGCAGTGGAAAGGTTCGGGCCATCGCTCCCATATCTTTTTAAGGTTCTGGCGGCTGTAAAACCGTTGTCGATTCAGGCACATCCGAGTATTGAACAAGCAAGGGCCGGTTTTGAAAATGAAAATAAACTTGGTATTCCACTTACCGCACCTCATCGGAACTATAAAGATTCCAACCACAAGCCTGAATGTATCTGTGCATTGACACCGTTCTGGGCACTTTGCGGCTTCAGGCCGTTTGAGGAGATGATCTCCCTTTTTGAAGAAGTTTGCCCCATGTGTCTGTTCGATGATCTTACAATATTCAAACTGAAGGCGGATAAAAATGGTTTTAAACGTTTCTTTAAACGCATTGTCTCCCTTGAATCAGGGCGGAGAGGCGCACTTGTTGAAGCAGCGGCAACAAATGCTGCGAAACTGTGTAAAGTGAATCCCGTATTTGAATGGATGAACAGGCTCTATCGGGAATATCCGGGTGATATCGGAATATTTGCACCTGTCTTGCTTAACCTGATCTGTCTTGAGCCGGGGCAGGCACTTTATCTGCCTGCAGGCGAACTGCATTCATATCTTGACGGTACGGGAATTGAGTTGATGGCTAATTCCGATAATGTCCTGAGGGGGGGGCTTACACCGAAGTATGTGGATATTGAAGAGCTTCTTAAGATACTGAACTTTGAGGCAAGGACTTTGGATATTCTCACACCGGTTTCAATGAATGAAACCACCTCTGAATATGTAACGCCTGCTGAAGAGTTTATACTATCTGTTATCAATTTATCCGAAGGACAGGCATATAAAAGCAAGCAGGATCACGGTGTTGAGATAATGCTCTGTGTAAGCGGCAGGGCTGTGATTGAAGAGGATGTTGATGATAAAAAGATTGCTGTGGAGAAGGGTGATTCCTTTGTTATACCTGCTTCGGCCGGGGGGTATATTATAAAGGGAACGGCAAAAATATTTATGGCACTGGTTCCATTTTGAATTTGTGCTTAAGTTATTATTTTGAAGAGAGAAAGCTCTTGTGTCGCCAGGATTAAGGCTTTAGACGGGTAAGAGGCACAGGTGTCTTAAACTAAAGGGTTGAGGGAGCGTATGAAGACCGTTTTTTCCGATGAACAAATACTGGACAATGCCACGCAGGGTATTATTGCAACAGATAAAAAAGGGCGAATTGTCTTTTTAAACGACAGGGCGGCCGGGATTATAGGATTGTCTAAGAGTGAGATTACCGGAGCGGATTTTTCCGGTTTTTTGCCGGCTACCGGTGTGTTTCTTGAGATGTCTCTGAAGACGGGTACCGCGGTTCAAAGTCAGTTTGTTAAAGGTAAGGCACATGATCTTGTTGTCAGTATCAAGCTTATTAAACATGATGGAAAGGTCAGAGGGTCGGTATGCAGCCTTGAGGAGCTTAAAAATCTTGAGGCGGTTGCAAAGGCTTTTGATACATATAATGCATTGTATAGGCAACTTAAGGCTGTATTTGATGCTTCTCCTGATGGAATCTGGGTGTGCGACGGAGACGGCATCGTTTTAAACGTGAATCCTGCATCTGAAAAATTTTTAGGTATCAATTGCTATGAGATGATTGGTAAAAATATGAAAGATTTGGTGGCGCAGGGTGTTATTGATCGTTCCGCCACGATAGAAGCTTTGTCGAGTAAGCGCCAGGTCAATATTATGCAGTATGTTGCCAAGGTAAAAAAACATTTATTGCTGACCGGAACACCCGTTTTTAATGATGCCGGCAATGTTGAGATGGTTGTAGCCCATGAACGTGATATTACAAGACTGAACAGCCTTATGAAAGAGCTTGAAGTATCACGAAGTGTGACTGAAAAATATAAGGACGAGCTCGCAGAGTTGAGCATGCTGGAGTTAAAGAGGCAGGAGGTTGTTGCTGAAAGTGATAAAATGCGCCAGGTATTGCGTTTTGCACTCAAACTTGGAAATCTTGAATCTTCAAATATTATGATACTTGGTGAGTCCGGGACGGGTAAAGGGTTGTTGTCAAAATTTATCCATAAAAACAGTAAGCGAAAAAAGAAACCGTTTATTCAGATTAACTGTGCGGCACTTCCTGAAACATTGCTTGAAGCTGAATTGTTTGGTTATGAAAAAGGGGCATTCACCGGTGCCCGGCAACAGGGTAAAGTGGGGTTGTTTGAGCTTGCCCAGGGTGGTACGCTTTTTCTGGATGAGATTGGTGATTTGCCGCTTTCCGTTCAGGCAAAACTGCTGACCTATCTGGATGATCATGAGATCATGCATCTGGGTGGCTTGAAGTCGATAAAAATTGACTGTATCGTCATTGCTGCAACGAACCGTGATCTGGAAACCCTTGTTAAGCAAAAAAAATTCAGACAGGATCTCTATTACAGGTTAAACACATTTATGATAAAGATACCACCGCTCAGAGAGCGACGGGAAGATATCTTTGAGTTGGCGAGCTTTTCTTTGAAAAAATATAATCAGGAATATAAATTCACCAAACGATTATCTCCACGTGCACTTGAGGCACTTCAATCTTACCCTTTCCCGGGTAATGTGCGCGAGTTGAAAAGTGTGATGAAAAAAGCAGTTGTCATGAGCGAGAGTGATCTTCTGGATGAATTTATACTGAACCAGCTTGGCGGCAGCACTGACGGGTGGGCTGATACGGTTAAGAACAAATCTCATGCCGGCGACCTGAACCGGAAACTTGATGAGGTTGAGATGGAGATTTTGAAAAGCGCCGCCACTCACTGCAAATCAACCAGGCAAATGGCGAGATTTCTTGGAATTAGCCAACCAAGTGTTGTCAGGAAGTTAAAAAAACATAAATTGAAAATTAAATGATTAAACATTGAATCATTAAACTGACTAAGTATTTGATATAATATATATAATGCCTAAAATGGAATACGATTCAAATATAGATCGTCTGTAAATCCTTTGTTTTATAAGGGTTTCATATAAAGCGATTTGTTATTGAATCATATTTTTTTTTGTCTAAAATATCAGATTTGTAAGTTACTGTAATTAAGATAATTAATTAGCTTTTTTGTTTGGCTTGAATATTGCTTAGTAGTGCGCTGAGGTGTGGGTTTATATATTGCAGGTACCGGAAATTTATAAAATATATTGACCGGTATTTACCTGGATGTTAAGCGAAACCATATTATGTCAGAAATCTTTTCGATTACCATCCGGTTCTGTATTCTGTAAACGATCAAGTTTGTGTGTCGCTTGATTATATGTTAGGCATTCAAAAGTTTAAGCGCTCACTTGTATATTATTTTAGCAATTTTCAGTTTTTTTGATCAATTTTTAACAGGTTAATTGCTTATTGTTTATGGGTAAGGAGATAATTGTATAATCATTTTTAGTTTTTTTAATTTCAGGAGGATTTAGATATGTCAGATTTATTTGGTAAAATGGCAGAAGCATTGATCGCAGGAAATATTGCCGGTGCACAGGATCTTACAAAACAGGCAATTGATGCAGGAGAAGAACCTCAGACAATTTTAAGTGACGGGCTGCTGCCGGGTATGGATGTTGTCGGTAAGCGTTTTAAGGCAAACGACATGTTTATTCCTGAGGTTATTCTTTCCGCAAAAACAATGCACGCAGCAATGGAAATCTTACGCCCCCTTCTTTCAGAAGGCGATGCAAAGAGTGCGGGTACCGTTATCATAGGAACCGTTGAAGGAGATCTTCATGATATTGGAAAGAACCTTGTTGCCATGATGCTTGAAGGCGGTGGTTTTGACGTTGTTGATCTTGGTACCAATGTAACACCGCAGCAGTTTGTTGATGGTGTTAAGGCGCATAAGCCTCAGTTAATTGGTATGTCGGCACTGCTGACAACAACCATGCCGAAAATGGAACTTACCATTAAAGCGCTTCAGGAAGCCGGTTTACGTGACCAGGTAAAAGTAATGGCCGGTGGTGCACCTGTAACCCAGCAGTTTGTTGATAAAATTGGTGGCGATGCCTATGGTGC
The DNA here is from genome assembly GCA_021737275.1 of Desulfobacterales bacterium. Taxonomy (GTDB): domain Bacteria; phylum Desulfobacterota; class Desulfobacteria; order Desulfobacterales; family JAIPEE01; genus JAIPEE01. The sequence continues at coordinate 36,250 of JAIPEE010000003.1, read as the reverse complement.
TAATGCGGCTGCAGTTGTTGATATTGCTAAAGAGCTGACAGCCTGATTGTAAAAGGTGAAATGTGCTTTAAAAAAATTGTGTGTAAAGTAGAGAAGCGGTATCTTTAAAAAAGGCTTGACTTGATAAGATATCTGATATATCACACATTAACTAAGTAGGAAAAATCTATTTATGTGGCTGTTTCAAGATGCCTGAAAAACATAACTTAACGTGTAAAAAGGAGAGTTTATTATGGTTATTGTAGGAGAGCTTATCAATGCAAGCCGTAAGGCAATGGGTGCTGCAATAGAAGCACAGGACAAAGAAGCTATTCAGAAGATAGCAAAGGATCAGTTTGAAGCCGGCGCTGACTATATTGATGTTAATGCAGGTATCTTTGTTGGACAGGAACCGGAGTATCTTAAATGGCTGGTTGAAATTGTTCAGGAAGTTGTGGATGCACCTTGTTGTATTGACAGCCCGGATCCAAAAGCCATTGAGACTGCACTCGCTGTTCATAAGGGAACGGCCATGCTGAACTCCATTTCTCTTGAAAAAGAGCGTTATGAAGCACTGCTGCCGATCCTTTCCGGAACAGACCTCAAGGTTGTTGCACTGTGTATGAGTGATGACGGTATGCCTGAAACTGCAGATCAGCGGCTTGCTATTGCAGATAAACTGGTTAACGGTCTGATTAAGAGTAATGTAAAGGTAGAAAATATCTATGTTGATCCGCTGGTACAGCCGGTATCAACTAACGTAACCTTTGGTGTAGAGTTCATGAAAGCCATTGAGGGTATTATGGCAAACTTTAAAGGCATTCACACCATGTGCGGCCTTTCAAACATCTCTTTTGGTCTGCCGAACAGGCCGTTTTTGAACCAGACATTCATGTCCATGTCAATTTCCAAAGGACTTGACGGCGCTATTATCAATCCTTTGGATAAAAAAATGATGGCCAATATTATAGCAGCAGAAGCGATTGCCGGGAAAGATAATTTCTGTATGAATTATCTTACTGCTCACCGTGAAGAACGATTTGTGTTCTGATAAGGTAGCGTTAAATATATTCGATCAGGCAGCAGAATGCTTACTTGTTGCCTGATCGAATATAAGAAGTTGTAATAACCCTTGACCCTGATCGTTCACGATGGGGTTGTCCGGTCGCTTTAGAAAAAGGGTATCCGTTATTACCCTGGTTTTTTTTGGTGTGTTACTAATGAAAGTATTAAATTCCGTTGGTACAGAATTGTTTCCGGTAAATTACAAGGTTGATATTCCTGTTGCGGATATTAATACGAACCTTGATGAGATTGCCAGATATTTCGGCGGTAGCAGATATAAGGCCGGTGATGATCTGCGAGAAAAAATGGCTTGTATGCTGGAAGATGCCGTTGAAATGGTTACTCCTGCCATGGTTTATTCAATTCATCAGGTAACTGATATTGATCCGGATGGAACATTTTTTTTTAAAAATAATTTTTTTATTAATACGCCGAAAACGGATATAGATTTAAATACAAAATATATTGCTGCTTGTATATGCACGCTGGGTGGACAACTTGAAGCTACATGCCAGGATATCTCCCAAAATGGCGATATGTATAATTCAATGTTGTTGGACTCTATTGGTGTGAGTCTTTTGGATAACTTAGCAGAGGCCTGTCAGTCGTTCTTAAATGAACGAGCTGAAGAGATGGAACTTTTTGGAAATTGTAGAATTGGTCCCGGATACATGACCATGCCGCTACAAGCCCAGGAGCAGTTGTTTAAGCTGGTAGATGCAACTGCAATTGATGTACAGCTTAATAAAAGTATGGTGATGAGCCCTGTAAAATCACTTTCCTTTTTTGTAAAATTTACAACGGAGCTGGATCCTGAACGTTCTGCTTTAAAGTGCCGGCGTTGTGGGCTTAAATCCTGTCAATTCAGGATAATGTAAAGCGGCATCACGCGGGCCTTGTAATAATAAATATCAACAGTGCCAGGAGGAAATGATGAGTAAAAATGAAGAGCTGTTAAAACTGCGTCAGACTTATGTACCCCGCGGTCCTTTTAACGCCACAACAAAATTTGCTGCATCAGCAAAGGGCGCCACTATCGTTGATGTTGAAGGCAACGAGTACATTGATTTTGTCGGTGGAATCGGCGTTATGAATGTTGGTCATTCTCATCCCAAGGTTATTGAGGCTATTAAGGCTCAGGCTGACAAGTTTACCCACACCTGCTTTCACATTTTTATGTATGAATCCTATGTGAAACTGGCAGAAAAGCTATGTAATTTAGCACCGGGTAACTTTGACAAGATGGCCATGTTTGCCAATAGTGGTGCAGAAGCAGATGAAAATGCCATCAAAATTGCACGGTATGCAACAAAACGCCCCGGTGTTATCTGCTTTGAGACCGGATTCCACGGCCGTACACTTTTAACCATGACAATGACCAGTAAAGTCAAACCCTATAAATTCGGTTTCGGTCCGCTGGCTCCGGAAGTTTACCGTATGCCTTATGGTTATTGTTACCGCTGTCCATTTGGCGCTACTTATCCGGGCTGTAATGTTCAGTGTGCGGACCATCTGAAAGATTTCTTTATCAGCCATGTAGCTGCAGAGCAGACTGCTGCATTGATTGTAGAACCTGTAACAGGCGAAGGCGGCTTTATAACACCGCCGCCGGAATATTTTCCGAAACTGCTTGAGATCTGTCGTGAAAACGGCATTGTTTTTATTGCTGATGAAGTTCAGTCCGGAGCCGGTAGAACCGGTAAGATGTTTGCCATGGAACACTGGGGAATTGAACCGGATATGATTACCTGCGCAAAGAGTTTTGCAGCCGGTATGCCCATTAGTGCTGTAATTGGCAAGTCAGAACTGATGAATGCTCCCCATGTGGGCGGTCTGGGGGGTACCTATGGCGGAAACCCTGTAGCCTGTGAATCGGCCCTTGCCGTACTTGAAATGATAGAAGAGGGCGATCTGCTTCAGCAGGCTGAAAAGCTTGGTGTTAAACTTCGAGCACGATTTGATTCCTGGGCTGAAGAGTGTGAAGTCATTGGAGAGGTTCGCGGTCTTGGTCCGATGCTGGCACTTGAACTTGTCAAGGATCGTGAGACAAAGGAACCGGATGCGGATTCTGCAAAGGCTGTCGTAAGTTTCTGTATGGAAAGAGGCCTTCTGCTTCTTGCATGCGGCAGTTATGGAAATGTTATTCGAACCCTGATGCCGCTTACTATATCAGATGACGAGCTGGAACGTGGTTTGGCAATAATGGAAGAGGCGTTTAAATCAATATCAAAATAAAAGACCAGAGTGTCTGTTTATTTAAACTTTGTACGCATTTCTGTTTGTTGAGAATGTGTACAGAAGATAATTTTATATACCGTACTTTGAAGCCATGTTGATAGCCGGGAGGGCTGTCATAAACTTCAATGAATTTTGCGGGGGGTGGATCGATTACGTGATCGTGTGGACTCTAAATCCACGTAGCCGGGTGCAACACCCGGACTCCTCGCCATTTTAGATTTAATTAATTAACAAGGAGATTTGCTAATGGATGCCAAAATTATTGAAAGTGCAAAAGAGGCTGTGATCAAACATGATATGGATAAGGCTATTGAACTTACCAACAGTTCAATTGCTGATGGTGTAAATCCGCTTGAGTTGATGAATGATGCATTCATCCCTGCGATTAATGCAGTTGGTGACCTTTTTGGTCGCGGCCAGCTTTTCCTGCCTGAACTCGTACAGGCAGCTGACGTTATGAAAGCGGTTACAGCACTTATTAATGATGCACTGCCGGATAAAGCCGATGAAAAAGCCGGAACAATCCTGATTGCTACCGTTAAAGGTGATGTTCATGATATCGGTAAAGGTATTGTTGTTTCAATGCTGAATGCTAACGGTTTTACCGTTCATGATCTTGGTCGTGATGTTGCTACGGAATTAATTGTTGATAAAGCCATAGAACTTGACGTTGATGTTATTGGAACAAGTGCTCTTCTCACAACCACAATGGGTTGCCAGAAAGATCTCGAAAAAATTCTGAAAGACAAAGGCGTACGCGATAAATTCAAGACAATTGTTGGCGGCGCCCCCGTTACCGTTCGCTGGGCCGACAAAATCGGAGCTGATGCTTATGCTGAAGATGCTCAGGATGCGGTTGTAAAAATTAAAGCGCTGTTGGGCAAATAATTTAAAACAGCATCTTTTTTAATCGGGATATTACCAGTCCTGCCGGTAGATATTTAAACATCCGGCAGGACTGGAAGTTTATTACTTTCAGGCCTTACCGGGTGAGGAGCAAGTGAATTGGCGTTTACATGGTCTGATATTCAACGAAATCGATTGTGGGAACTGGATGCAGAAGATTCCGAAATATCCATGGCGTTTGATAGCGTCGGAGATCGTGACCGGGTATATCAAAAACTTGAATCTAAACTCATAAAAGCTCATCGCAAACGGTTACGGTTTTTTCGTGAAGAAACCAGACGGCCGACCCACTGCATTCTTGAAGATACGCTTGTTTCCACTCTTGTAAAAAATGACTTTTCGCAGGTCAGTACACCGATCATAATGGCAAAGGGTTTGTTGTCACGAATGGGCATTAATGAAACCCATCCGTTATCATCTCAGGTATTCTGGGTGGACAGTAAAAAATGTTTAAGACCCATGCTGGCACCGCACTTATATTTTGTTTTAAAGGATCTGCTCAGATTATTTGAAAAACCGGTCAGAATTTTTGAAATCGGGCCCTGTTTCAGAAAAGAGACCCAGGGCGGCCGGCATGCCAATGAATTTACGATGCTGAATATTACTGAATTCGGCTTGCCGGAAGAACAACGCCATGACAGATTGATGGAGTTGATTTCCATTGTTACAAAAGCTGCCGGAATTAAGAATTACAAAATTGAAGCTGAAACATCCGAAGTTTACGGAGAGACGATTGATGTCGTTTCAACTGAAGGCGATATTGAACTTGCTTCCGGTGCAATGGGACCTCATCCACTTGACCAGGCATGGAAAATTACAGATACTTGGGTAGGTGTCGGTTTTGGAATTGAACGGCTTTTGATGGTCAGGGAAAATAGCAGGAATCTGGCACGAATGGGAAGAAGCCTGACATATCTTGACGGTGTCAGGTTAAATATATAGTATCAGCTTTGAAAACAGGTTATATTTAAAATGACTAATAATAATGCCGAAACGGCACTTGAAAAAATAATTGAAAAATCAGACAAATGTAGTCCGCTTACAAAAGAAGATCTTGTTTTTCTTCTTTCTATTGATGATGTATCTTTGAAGAAACGCCTTTTTGAAGCTGCAAGAGATGCCCGTTCACAACATTTCGATAACAAAATATTTTTGTATGGCTTTCTCTACCTGAGTACCTATTGTCGAAACCGGTGCCGGTTCTGTTATTTTCGTAATCCGAATATGGCGTCACGCCGCTATCGAAAAGATAATGACGAAGTGGTTGAGGCAGCTAAAAGACTTGCAGCATCAGGGGTTCATCTGATTGATCTCACGATGGGCGAAGACCCCTATTTTTTAGATCGGGGTGAAAAGGGCTTCAAAAAGCTGACCGGGCTAATCTCGGAAGTAAAATCAGAAACATCTCTTCCGGTTATGATTTCACCGGGTGTTGTTCCGGATATTTTACTTGGCGATTTTTCAAAAGCAGGCGCAGACTGGTATGCCTGTTATCAGGAAACACATAATCGAAAACTCTTCAGCAAGCTAAGGTTAGACCAGAATTACGACGAACGTATCGGTAAAAAATATTCGGCGCATAATTCCGGACTTCTGATCGAAGAGGGTATTCTTACCGGCGTTGGCGATCATATTGAAGATATCGCCGATTCAATCATTGCGATGCGCGAAATGGATGCGGATCAGATAAGAGTAATGAGCTTTGTACCGCAGGAAGGTACACCTTTATTTGATAAATTTCCAGCCGATCCACAAAAAGAAATTCAGATTATTGCTGTTTTGCGGATGGCATTTCCAGATCGTTTGATTCCGGCATCACTGGACATTGACGGATTGGACGGTTTAAAACCAAGACTTGATGCCGGCGCAAATGTTGTAACTTCACTTGTGCCTCCAGGGCAGGGACTTGCCGGTGTTGCACAAAGTGAACTGGATATCGAGGAAGACAGGCGATCTGTGGAGAGTGTAAAACGGATCCTGTCGGACGAAAGTCTGAGAGTGGCCACTGTCGATGAGTACAAATCCTGGATAAAAATAAGATGCAGTCATGTTGATAAAAAAACTTTAAAAGAGAGCGTCGCTTGTTAGTTGCCGTTATCGGAGGAAATCTTCAGGGTGTGGAAGCCACCTATCTTGCAAAGAAGGCTGGATGGGATGTCACTGTTTTTGACAAAAGACCTGATGCCGCCGCAACAGGATTATGCGACAGTTTTGTAAAGCTGAACATATGTGATGCCAATCTTTCACATCGCATATTTAAGGGTTTTGACCTTATTATTCCGGCCATTGAAAATGATAATGCACTATCCCGGCTTTGTGAAATTACAGAAAATACAGAGATCCCCCTTGTTTTTGATCCGGTTGCTTATGCGATAACATCATCAAAGCTAAAATCTGACAGTTTTTTTGAGCAATACGGTATACCGGCGCCGCAACCATGGCCTGACTGTGATTTTCCTGTTGTCGCAAAACCCAGTGTGGGAAGTGGAAGTGATGGCGTACGGTTTATCAACAATGCCAGAGAACTTCAGAAGGCTTTTCCGGATGCGGATGCAATGCGCGGATGGGTTCTGCAGGAAGTTCTGAAGGGTGACTCTTACTCTATAGAGGTCGTAGGTTTTCCCGGAAACTATAAAGCACTTCAGGTGACCGATCTTGGAATGGATGCAGTTTTCGACTGTAAACGTGTAACGGCACCGACCATTCTTTCAGCGTTACAGATCAGACAATTTAAAAGAACAGCCATTGAAATAGCCAATCGAATTAACCTGCATGGTATTATGGATGTTGAAGTAATCCCGGACGGCGATGAGCTTAAGGTTCTTGAGATAGATGCACGGTTACCAAGCCAGACGCCGACAGCCGTTTTCTGGTCTACCGGTATGAATATCATCAGAATGCTTGGAAACCTTTATGTAAAAGGGCCCGAAAGTGTTTATGCAGATCAGCGCTTCAGACGGGGAGTGATATTTGAACACATCAGTGTAAAATCCGGGATATTATCAGTTGAGGGTGAACATATCATGAGCGGTTCCGGACCCTTGAAAATTGAAAAAGATTTTTTTGGTGCTGATGAGGCCATTACAAACTATGACGGCCGCTGTCATGAATGGGTTGCAACCCTGATTATTACAGATACTGACCTTGAATCAGCCAAAATGAAGCGGGAAAAAGTGATGGCCGATATCATGAAACACTTTGATATTGTTAAATATGAAGACCTTGAACCTGCCGCATATAAAGGGTTAATGTGAGATGACCCGGCTCAGAACGGAAGATATTAGTGATATTTCCGACGATCTGGATGGATATGATATCTGCCTTTCGGCACGAACAGGCCGGGCATTGCTTGGTATTGCCTGTCATGTCGCCGGTGTTTCAGAAAAAGAAATAGGCGCCCTGATTTCTACGACAAAAGTCGGCATTGTGCCGATAACAAGCGGCAAGGGCATTATATCCGGTTTTACGGAAACGGTTGAATCTATCGTAAAGCATCTCGGGTTTAATACATTTATTACAAAATCAAAAGATATGGCCGGCATTGCTGAAGCCGTAAAGCAGTCCGACATTATTATGTCATCAGATGATAATGACTTTGTTGCTTTCAATCTTGATACGCGAATTGTTATCCACAATACACCATCCACGGCCTTGGCTTATACGGCAGCGCTTTCTTTAATGACCGGGGGACTTTCGGGAAAAAAAACTTTGATACTCGGATGCGGCCCGGTAGGAAAATATGCGGCAAACGCAAGCATTAAAAAAGGTGCAGTGATAACACTGCATGACAGGGATCACAACCGGTCACAGTTACTGGCTGATGAACTGAAGCGTTCATATGATATTCAGATAAAGGTTGAAGATGATTTGAATACGGCACTGTCGGAAAATAGTTTTATAATTGAAGCGACAACTTCGGCAGGGATTATAACGGAAAAACATATTTTGCCGGAAACATATATATGTGCACCGGGTGTTCCGTGCGGTTTGACAACCGGTGCGGTTAATAAAATCGGAGACAGGTTTGTGCATGATACACTGCAACTTGGTGTTGCCGTTATGGCGATCACGGCTGTGACAAGTGGTATTAAAAATAATCAGGTTGAGTGGAGCGATAATTAAATGGCATCAAAACCCGCAAAGAGATTTTACAGGAAAAAGATTGAGCTCTTTCGGCTCATTGACAAGATTAAGTTGTGGCCATCCAGAAAGGGCGTGCTTCACGGAATAAGAACAATTGAGAAAATTGGAGATCAGGCACGAATTACGACGCACTGTAACAAGGCCTTCGTTGTTAATAACTCCAGAACCAGCCGTGCTGCAAGGTGGCTCAGAAATAAATGGTTTAAGGGTACGTGCAGCAAGTGCCGAATTCCTGACTGGAAAATGGAAAAATATGCATCAACCCGGTTTACCCGCCATCAGGGTTCTATGTTATTGAAAGACGATGATCGTCGTTAGACCGATATAAAATGGCCAAAACAATGAAACCGGAAAATAATAAACAAGACGACTTAACTATTCTTGAAGGGTTGTATGAAAAACTGAACGCTGATTATAATTATATCATTTTCGAAAGCTGTAAAATGCCGGAAGAAGATGTGGATTTTTCAGAGGTATCAAATTTTATTTTTAAATTAAACTTTCCGGTTGACGAACAAAAAACGTTTAGAGATTTTTCAAGAGGAACATCTTTTATGGTACTCAGACTTCAACAGAACTCGGAAATTGACTTGCAGAAGATGCTTGACTTGAAAAGTCCTGAAAATTTTTCCTATTATATTTTTCGTAAAAACAGGCCGTATTAAATATTGCAAATGCCCGGTTAGGCTGATCTGAAAATTACAAATTAACTTGACACACAAAACAACTACGTATAAACGAAAAGTTTGGTTCGGATCCTGATCTAAAAAAACGATATTATAATTGAAAAATATATGATTTTGAAGGGTTAAACGTATTTAAACAAAAAACCATAAAATTATTTTAATACGATCCAAAAATAATCTATGCGAATATCCGCCATCATCAAATATATTCAAATTGATAAACTCTGAATCGTATTTTTTTAGCTCAAAAATTTTTGTTTCAACATATGAAATTCTAAACATATGAATTTATAATAAAAATTAATATTAAAGATAAAGTTTACATACAGGTTTTACATATTAACAACATATTATAAACACTTAAAGGATCAGGGAACAATTTATGAAACTATTAGAGTATCAGGCAAAGGCGATTCTTTGTGAGGCAGGATTGCCGGTTCCGAAGTCGGAACTGGTAACCAGCCCGGATCAGGTCGAGTCCGCATTGGAAAAACTCGGCATAACGGTTGGTGTAATTAAAGCCCAGGTATACACCGGCGGCAGAGGAAAAGCCGGTGGTGTAAAGTTGTTCAAAAGCGTAGAAGAGGCAAAGCAGATGGCCGAAGAGATTATCGGCATGACACTTGTTACGCATCAGACAGGACCTGCAGGTGTAAAGGTTGAATCCGTAATTCTTGAAGAAGCATCCGACATTGCACGTGAGCTTTATGTGGCTTTTCTGGTTGATCGCAGCAGAAGCAGTGTTGCTGCCATGATTTCGCCTGAAGGCGGTATGGACATTGAAACAGTTGCCTCAGAAACGCCTGAAAAAATTCTCAAGATCTATCCTCAGGTAGGCAGTCCGGTATCAGCAGAAGCGTGCAAAAAAGCGTCCGACTTCCTTTCTCTTGAAGGTGATCTTGCAGATCAGCTTGCAGATGTTCTTAACAGGATGTTTGATGTTTTCCAGGCAAAAGACTGCAGCCTTCTTGAGATCAATCCTTTAGTTGTTACAGGCGACAACAAGCTTGCCCTCGTTGACTGCAAATTTGCCATAGATGAAAACGCGCTGTTCCGTCAGAAAGATGTTGACGGAGACCCCAATGCTGAAAAAAGTGACGCCGAAATTGAAGCGGCCAAATATGATATGAGTTACATCCAGCTCGACGGTAATATTGGATGTATGGTAAATGGTGCCGGCCTTGCGATGGCCACAATGGATATTATCCTTACAAAAGGGGCTCAGCCTGCTAACTTTCTTGATGTAGGTGGTTCCGCCACTGAAGAAGCCATTACCAAGGCGTTTAACATCATTACTTCCGATTCAAATGTAAAGGCCATTCTTGTCAATATCTTCGGCGGCATTATGAAATGTGATATTATCGCAAACGGCGTTCTAAATGCAGTAAAGACTACAGGTCTGAAAGTTCCTCTGGTTGTTCGTCTTGAAGGAACCAATGTTAAACAGGGCAGGGAAATTATTGAAAACTCAGGACTTGAAATCACATTTGCCGAAAATATGGCAGATGGTGCCGAAAAAGCCGCAGCAGCTATTCAGTGAGGGGATAAAAAATGTCAATTTTAGTAAATAAAGATTCCAAAGTAATATGCCAGGGAATTACGGGAAAGGCCGGATTGTTTCATACAATTCAGTGCCGTGATTATGGTACAAATATTGTTGGCGGTGTTACACCTAAAAAAGGTGGAACTACTGTCGAAGGATTTCCCGTATTCAATTCCTGTAAAGAGATTGTAGCTGAAACGGGAGCTGATACAACCATGATTTTTGTTCCGCCGCCGTTTACAGGCGGAGCCATTATTGAAGCAGCAGAAGCCGGCATTAAAATAATTGTGGCCATTACAGAGGGCGTTCCGGTAATGGATATGATTAAAGTGAAAAAAGCGCTTGAAGGCATGGATGTTATCCTTTGTGGACCAAACTGTCCGGGCCTTGTTACACCCGGTGAAGCAAAAGTAGGTATCGCACCGGGGTTTATTCACCAGCGTGGAAAAATCGGTGTTTTATCACGATCCGGTACGTTGACATATGAGGCGGTTTATCAGACAACAAAAAATGGACTGGGCCAGACATCTGCAGTCGGTATCGGAGGCGATTCCATTCATGGTCTTACCCATACGGATGTTGTAAAGATGTATAATGAAGATCCTGAAACCGAAGGTATTATCCTGATCGGTGAGATCGGTGGAAGCGAAGAAGAAGAAGCGGCAGCATATATCAAGGAAAACGTGGATAAACCGGTTGCCGCATTTATTGCGGGCGCAACCGCACCTAAAGGAAAACGTATGGGACATGCGGGTGCGATTATTGAAGGAAACAGTGGCACCGCTGCTTCAAAAATCCAGGCGCTTAAAGATGCCGGTGTTGTTATTGCGCCGACTGCAGCAGAAATTGGTGAAAAAATGCTTGAGGCAATCAGTTTAAAAAAGTAATCTTTTATATTTAAATAATTTAAAATAAACGATGAGAGGATATGAAAAATGGATGATGCAACACAAATAAAAGAAATGATAAAAAAAGCACGTATTGCACAACAAAAGATTGAAGATTATGATCAGGCCGGCGTTGATGCGCTTGTAAAAGTGATGGCAAAAGTTATTTATGATAATGCCGAAGAACTTGCCAGGGACGCTATCGATGAAACCGGAATGGGCGTTTATGAGGACAAGGTTCTTAAAAACAAGGCTAAGTCAAAAGTTATCTGGAATAATCTGAAAGATAAAAAATCTGTTGGCATAATTGATCGTGATGAAGAAAAAGGATTATTATATTTGGCAAAACCAATGGGTGTTATTGGATGTGTTGCGCCTACGACAAACCCGACGGTAACAACAATGTGTAATTCCATGTTTGCGATCAAGGGCCGTAACGCTATTGTGATTGCGCCTCATCCTCGTGCAAAAAATGTCAGCTTGAAAACCGTCCGCCTTATGAAAGCGGAGATTGCAAAATTGGGTGGACCTGAAGATATTCTTCAGTGTATCGAAAAACCGTCCATCCCCCTGACAAAAGAATTGATGAAATCCGTTGACGTACTTATCGCTACAGGCGGACCTGGAATGGTTATTTCCGCTTACAGCAGCGGCAAGCCGTCGTATGGTGTTGGTCCGGGTAATGTTCAGTCAATTATCGACAGAGGAATAAACTATAATGCCGCGGCTGAAAAAGTTATTACCGGTCGTAAATTTGATAACGGTATTATCTGTTCCGGTGAACAGTCAGTGATCGCACCGGCAGATGAATATGATGCGGTCATCGATGCATTCAAGGCAAACGGTGCTTTTTATGTTGATGATCAGGCTGTAGTTGACAAGTTCAGATCAAGTTTGTTTGAAGATGGTCACATAAATAAGGATGCGGTCGGTCAGAGCGTTTCCAGGCTTGCGGAACTTGCAGGTGTTGAGGTGCCGGAAGGTACGAAAGTTATTCTTCTTCGTTCAAATGATCAGGATGATGATCTTTTGCGCAAGGAAAAAATGTTTCCGGTACTGGTTACATTTAAATATGATTCTTTTGATGAAGCCATTGCCATTGCCAAAAAGAACCTGATGATTGAAGGTGCCGGACATACGACATCCGTTCATTCCGATAACGATGCACACATTGAAGCTGCCGGCATTGCCCTGCCGATCAGCCGTCTGGTTGTTAATGCACCAAGTTCAACAACAGCCGGTGGCAGCCTTTACAATGGATTTGCGCCAACAACAACATTGGGTTGCGGTTCCTGGGGTAATAACTCCATTTCAGAAAACCTTGATTACAAACATATGATCAATATCTCCAGAATCGGTTATGCAAAAATGGACAAAAAGGTGCCGACAGATGATGAAATCTGGGCATAAAATTATAGTAAGTGTGTTTTTAGGGTTTGAATTTTAAAAATAGATAAGGCCCTCGCATTTTTGCGGGGGCCTTTTTTGTGCTGGTTTCTTTGCCAACTTTAATATTATATTTCTTACAAAAATAATTACCCTACTCCTCACCGGGTTTATCCTCGGCACTCATCGCTCAGCACTCAGTACTTTATTTTTAGTTCTACTTCAGACCGGCAACAGCCTCTGCAACATTAAAGCAGTAATCTCCAATCTTTTCAAAATTGCTTAAAAGGTCAATATATACAAGGCCCTGATCAATCGAGCAGTCGCCGGATCGAAGTCGGGCGACATGGTTCTGACGCATTTTTTCCCTCATGGCATCAATATTATTTTCATAGGAGTCAGCCATATCTATAAAATTTTCATCATGTTTTGTCATGCCGTCTGTTATATGGTGCAGGAACATAAGAGCTTCTCCAGAGATATTATCAAGATCATCCATGGCGGTTTCAGAAAAATGCAGATTGTTTTCAATCAGCTCGCCTGTTGCCTGGGCAATGTTTTCAACAGAGTCACCAATTCGTTCAAGATTATTGGTCATTCTCATCAGGCTTGAAACTTCTTTTGCCTCAGACTCACTTACGCCGCTTTGGTAAATTTTTGTCAGAAAGGCCGTAATTTCTTTTTGCATGTTATCAATATGATCCTCATAACGCTGCCATTTACCCAGTTTTTTATGATCCCTGTCCTTGATACGTTTAATAACCGATTTATAAGTTACAATGGCAACATTTGCCATTCTGATTATTTCACTGCGTGCTTTGGTCAGTGCGGCGATGGGTGAATCTGTAAACCGGTCTTCAAAATTAGGTAACGTGAGAAACGCTTCCGGTTCCGTTTCCCTGGGAGAAAGAAAGACGGCTACTTTGATAAGAAGCGGCAGGAAAATCAAAAATACAGTTGCATTGATGACATTGAACATAGTGTGACCATTTGCAATATATCTTGAGATATTGACATAATCTCCATCTATGACTTCACCAGCAGGTCCTGCGCCCATACTCACTGTCACTAACTCAACAAGTTTTACAAAAAAAGGGAATAACAAGAGCATCAGTGTCACACCAATAACATTAAACATGGTATGAGCTCTGGCCGCCCGGTGGGCATTAATGTTAGTGGAGCCTATGGTTGCGAGCTCTGCAGTAATGGTTGTGCCGATATTTTCGCCCAGAACAAGGGCCATTGCAGCCGGAAAAGCCAGAAGGCCCTGAGAGGCCAGCGTCATGGTTAAGCCGATTGTAGCGGAAGAAGATTGAACCAGAATTGTAAGTGTTGCACCTACAAGAACACAAAGAAGTAATCCGCCGGCAGAGCTTGGGTCAAACTTTGTAAAAAAGCCGATAAACATGGGGTCACTTTTAATTGGAGCAAGACCGTATTTCATTACGGTCATTCCATAAAAAAGGAGACCGAACCCGAGAATAACATCACCGAGATATCGGGCCTTTTTTTTCTGTGCAAAAAACTTTAATCCAACACCAATTGTTATGGCAGGTAACGCCAGTGCGGTAAGTTCAAATGCGATCAGTTGAGCTGTAACCGTTGTCCCGACATTTGCACCAAGAATAACGCCAACCGCCTGTTGAAGAGTCATGAGACCGGCGCTGACAAAACCGATCAGCATAACCGTTGTGGCAGAAGAGGATTGAACCATCGCCGTAATACCGGCACCTGTCAGGCAACCGGTAAATCTGTTTGAGGAAACGGCACCCAGAATTGTTTTGATTCGTTTTCCTGCCGTCATTTGCAGGCCTTCGGTCATCATTTTCATTCCAAGAATAAAAAGACCCAGGCCGCCAAGCGTTTGAATTAAAACTGAACCCATTTGATATGTCCGATCTTTACTAAAAAATAATATGATTATTAAGGATTATATACCCTTGTCTTTAATTTTTTCATCCTGCATCAGCCTTTTCTGTATCCCGCGGCCAACCTGATAGGTCCGGTCGAAATCGGACCAGAACTGCTCATCTTTTTTCTTCCAGTCAGGGCCGAATCTTTCATCAAAGAAGCTCCCCAGTTTTTTAAAAAGACGTTTCCACGGTGGGATTCCTTTTTTATGGGCATCAAGCAGGGTGCTAAGCAATTCATCGAGATCAGCGAGTTTTTCCTTGGGCAGATAGGATATAGCACCTTTGCGTATGGATTCCATCAAGGTTTTCGGGTTAATCGCATGAGCGGTCAGCATTACGGTCGGAATACCGCGAGCAACAGATTCTTCCAGCAACTCAAGACCGTTTACACCCATTATATCAAGAATGGCCAGGTCATATTTTGTTTCCTGTATCCACTGTGAGGCTGTTTCATAATCTCTGGCACAATCTACATGAGACTCATCCAGAATATCGTCTATCGTTTCAAGAATATCCTCCTCATCATCAACAGCAAGAATATTAAGCCCTTCCAAAATAGATGTATGCTCGGTCATAAATGAAACTCCTTTACTATTTATTTTGATTAAATGAAAATGGCAGCATTAAACGAAATGTTGCACCATCTTCCTTTTTGCTGGTCAGATTTATATCGCCTCCCAGTGATCGGGCCAGAACCTGAGCACCGGCAAGGCCGAGGCCGTGCCCGCTGCGTGCCTGGGAAGTTCCGGTATTTATACGGGCATATTGCTGAAAAATTATATCATGATACTTCTTGTCAATCCCCGGCCCATCATCTTTTACAGAAAGGATTAAATTATCGAACTCCATAAATAACCTGATTTCAATTTGATTGCGTCGATAATGAAGTGCATTTTTAAAAAGATTACCGGAAATCCGGCGAAACTTTACTTCATCCTGATTCAGTTCAGTATTCGCAATATTTTGAGAAATATCGACAACAATACCATTTTCTGAAAGAATTTCATAAGTATTTTTTGTCGTATTGTGGTTTTCAATTTGATCAAAAATATCGGAGGCCATTGTTTCAATTGAGTCTTTTAAAACCTCGTCAATAACTTTTTTTGGATTAAAAAAGGTAAAGTGAAACGCATTTGCCTCTGATCGGCCGACTTCAAGTAGTGTACTCAGCATTTCCCTGATCTTTTTAGAGTTTCTCAGGGCGCGTTTCATGGTTTTTTCCTGACGTTTGGAAAGGGTGCCGTATTTATCCTGTTTTTCAAGAAGTGTTCTGGCACCGGTTTCAATGATAGAAACCGGGTCCTTAAGTTCATGGATCAGAAACTCAACTTCAATGTCTTTGAAGAAACAAGCCATCTCCAGGGGAGATTTATCCTTGCAGTTCATATTATTGTCCTTCACTGTTCTTTGGTGCTTTATGCAGGTGTCTCGGGAAACGTAAGGTTATTGTTGTTTCACCGGAATTATAACAATCGGTTTCAATATTGCAGAAACGGCACGCTTTAATATTACCCGGGCATAAATCTTCATCTCTTGGAATAAAGCGGCATCGTTCAGATTTGAGATCAATTTTAAAGTGGTGCCGCTCTGAAAAAATTTTCATTCTTAAAAGATCAAAACCTTTTCCACCGGCATTAAAATCATATGGTTTTTTTGACGCATACTGCGAGGTATCTCTTGTGGTCAGATTGCTTTCAAAGATAAGCTGCTGATTTTCTTCAATAATACCCACACCATAATCTTTGACTATCATTACCGGGCCTTCAACGCCCGGCCGTACAATAATTTCTATTCTCCCGTTGTCAGGTGTATTTTCAACAGCATTTCTTAAAAGCCCTGTAAATATTTTAGCCAGGATTGATATCGGCATAAAAACAGGAGAGGCCGGTGATAAATGTTTTATAATCTCAATGCGGCGATGCTGAAATTCCGAACGGATTTCATCAAATTTTTTTTTGACAAACTGATCAAGATTGATCTTTTCTGCTGCATCATCCCCTGGGCCGAATATTTCATCAATCCGTTTACGGATAACATTAACAGGGTCAGGGCTTTCAATATTTTCTACTGCAAGCGCCTCTATTTCGTCTGCACAGGACTCCAGCATAAAGGAGAGGGTTTGATGTGCCTTGTAATCCTCATCTCGTTGTATATCTTCAATCTCGTATTGCAGTTTTAACATTCGGTTCAGATTTCTTTTTGAGCGTTCAAGAATTTTGTTTAACCCTTTGTCTCCATATTCTTTGAGTTTTTTTTCAAGTAGCGTCTGAGAGGCGCTGAGAACGGCAAGGGGTGTTTTCAGTTCATGGGATAGCTGATGGATGACCCGGTCTTTGGCACGGTTTAATGATTTTACCTCTTCATAGGACCGGCTAAGGGCTTCGTTAACCCTGGCATTTTCGATGGAGAAAGCAACGGTACCGGCGATGGTACTCAATAACTCAACGTCGTTTTGGTCAAACATACCTTTTTTTTTGTTCTGGGCGCAGAGCACCCCTATGATTTGATCTTTAATGCGGATAGGAACATCCAGCATGCTCCGGGTTATATAATCAGATTCATCATCTACCTGCCGGAAAAAATCCGGATCCTTTGATGTGTCCGGTACAATGACCGGTTTGCCCGATTTAAGCGCACGGCCGGCAATGCCCCTTTCAGCCGGAAAGCGGACTTCCTTCATTTTTTGTCTGGATTTTGAATCGCCCAGGCTGGCGATCCTGAAAAAAAACTCATTTCGATTTTCATCAAGCAGAATAACTGAGGCACCATCCACACCAATCAATTCACGAACTTCCCCTGAAATAAATTCCAGTAAAACATCAAGTTCACGAAAACGGTGAAGAGAACTGGCAATACGGAAGAGGGCCTGATTTGTTCGGGCAGACCGCTTTCTCTGGCTGATATCCCGAAGGGTCAGTATCTGGCCGGCCGGTTTGTTATACTCGTCATAAAAGATGGCACCTTCAAGGATAACATCAATTAAGCGGCCATCTTTTGTCAGCCGTTGGGATTCTACACCATGAAGTTCACCTTCCTGATAAAGGCGGCGTGTTGCATCTCTTGTCTCTGATTTCAGATGATCCGGTATAAAGGGAATTCGTTTGCCTTCAAGTTCGTAGGAGGTCCATTTAAAAACAGAAACAAACGCGGGATTTACATATGAAACAGTACTGTCGGTATCAAGAAGGAAGACAGGATCGGGAATAAAATCAATCAACGCCCGGTATGGTGTTTCCGAAGTAAGATCAGCCTGGGCCGTTGTTATATGATAGCGAGAGGACGTGTTCATTAAAATCCAGTTAAAGTTAATGGAATTATTTAAGAAATGCTAAAGATACAACTGTTTCTGTTTTTTACAAAAAACCTGTCTGTGTGCAAGAAAATAATGGCATGATTTCAGCTTCAACTGCATGAAGCTTGAAATAAAGATATATAACGGGTATTAATGCGTCAAAAATATTGATCGAATTTAATGATGTTTATAAGGTATAAGGGCCGATTACGATTAAGTACCCTTACAAAATTCAATAAAAGGTTTTCTTATATTGCAAGACAGTCAGGTTATAAAAGCAGGGTGGTTAATTGACGGTACCGGCGCGCCGATCAGGGAAAATGTCCTGATCGGAATCAAACAGGAGGTCATTGATTCTATTGCGGAAGTGAGTCCGGAAATGACCCCGGAGCCGGGTATAACGGATCTGTCACACTGTACTGTTTTGCCGGGATTAGTTGATAGCCATGTTCATCTCTTCATGACCGGTGAAGATGATATTGATGATAGAAACCGGATGTTGAATGCCGGGTTTGATACCATCCGGGATGTGATTATTTCCAATATAAACGATCACGCTGCATATGGGATTATTGCTGTCAGGGATGGTGGTGACAGGAATGCATATGTTAAAAAATACAGTGAGTTATATTTTTGTAATGAAAGTTGTTATTTAGATATTAAAGTGTCGGGAAAAGCATGGTTCCGAAAGGGGAGATACGGTCGTTTTATCGGTCATTCACCTTTGCCGGGCAAAACGCTGTCCGAATCAATTGAATCTGAAAACAGGGATACGGATCATATCAAGATTATCAATTCCGGTGTGAACAGCCTGCTGAAATTCGGACATGAAACACCGCCCCAGTTTGAAGCTGAAGAATTACAAGCCGTTGTTAAAACTGCGGAACAAATGGGGCAAAAAGTAATGGTTCATGCTAATGGGAAAATACCGGTCGGTATGGCCATTGATGCCGGATGTCATTCCATTGAGCATGGGTTTTTTATGGGAGAAGAAAACCTTAAAAAAATGGCGGATGCTCAAATTACATGGGTGCCGACACTTTTTGCCATGGCGGCTTGCTCAAAGCAAATGGCTGAAAACCCCCGTGCTGTTGATGTGGCCGGAAGAACTGTTGATGACCAGATGAAACAACTGCAGTTGGCCAAATTGCTTGCTGTAAATGTAGCGCTGGGAACTGATTCCGGCAGTATTGGCGTAAATCATGGTGTTTCAATGATTGAAGAGATGAAGCTGATGACTGAGGCCGGCTTTTCATTACCAGATGTGATTAAGTCTGCATCACAAAATGGGGCTTCATTACTGGATTTGCCGTCCATGGGATCGATTGTGCCCGGAAAATCTGCAACACTTGTAGTTGTTAAGGGGTCTCCTGATAAATTGCCGGAAAGTTTAAATAATATTGAACATGTAATAAATAAGGGTATTTTTAAAAATTGTGAAAGATATGGAACAGAATAGGGTGTAAACCAATAGAAAAACATAAAAAAGTACTGCGTACTGAGCGATGAGCGATTTGTAAGGCAAACCAAAATACCGGGTGATGAGTAATCAGACAGGGTGGATTGTATAGTAACAAGAATTCAGCACTCGGAACTTAGCACTCATCACTCAGCACTTTGTTTTTACTGTTTTGCCTAACTGAATTAATATATAAGGATAACTATCATATGGCAGTAAAAAAAGGACAGGAACTCGAACTTGAAATAACCGGTATCGCATTTGGCGGCAAAGGAATCGCCAAAGTGGATGGTTTTACCATATTTGTAGATAAGGCGGTGCCGGGTGACCGGGTCATTGCACGAATAGGTAAGAAAAAGAAAAGCTATGCTGAAGCAAGAATCTTTTCGATAATTGAAGCGTCACCGGATCGAATCAAGGCGCCATGCTTGTACAGCGGTCTTTGCGGTGGGTGTAAATGGCAGTTTCTGGACTATGCCAAACAGCTTGAGTATAAGCGCATGCATGTTGAGGAATCCCTTGATCATATTGGTGGAATTAAAGACGTTAAAGTTCACCCTGTGATTCCGTCCGACCGGGTTTTTGAATACAGAAACAAGATGGAGTTTTCATGTGCTGAAAAAAGATGGCTTTTGCCTGAAGAATTGGGCCGTGAAGGCATAGAAGCCGGATTTGCCCTTGGTCTGCATGTGCCGGGTACATTTTTCAAGGTTCTCGATATTGATGTATGCCATTTACAGAAACCACAGGGAAATGATATCTTACGGGATGTTCGCGAATATATGAGAAAGTCGGATAAGCCGATCTATGGCCTCAGGAGCAATGAGGGCTTCTGGCGCTTTCTTATGATTCGGCATTCAACAGCTCATGATCAGTGGATGGTCAATATTATTACATCCGAAAATTGTCCTGCGGAAGTTCAGCCGCTGGCTGAGATGCTCAAGAAAAAACACCCCAACATCGTTTCTATAGTAAATAATGTTACTTCACGAAAATCCAGTGTTGCCGTTGGTGAGTTTGAAGTTCAGCTTCTGGGTGAGCCCTATTTAAAAGATAAAATAGGCGCGTTTGAATTTAATATCTCAGCCAATTCTTTTTTTCAGACCAATACGCCCGGTGCGGAAAATCTTTACCGGACGGCAAAAGACTATGCAGGCCTGAAGGGTGATGAAACGGTTGTTGATCTTTACTGCGGCACCGGTACCATTGCTATATTCTTATCCGATTCGGTAAAAGAGGTAACCGGCTTTGAACTTGTTGGAAGCGCCATCAGGGACGCTGAAAACAACTGCCGGCTGAATGGTATTGAAAACTGTAAGTTTATCCCGGGTGATATCAAGGATTCACTTTTTAATGTTCGGAAAAAACCGGATGTGATGATCATCGATCCTCCACGAAGCGGCATGCATAGGGATGTTGTAAAACAGATTTTAGATATTGCACCTGAGCGCATCGTTTATGTTTCATGTAATCCGGCTACGATGGCCAGAGACCTTGAGATGATGAAAGATCATTATGACATTCTTGAAGTTCAGCCGGTAGATATGTTTCCACATACCTATCATATAGAGTCGGTGGCAAAATTAAGATTGAAAAAGTGAAAAAATCTTTTTAAACAGGAGTAAAAATGGCAAAAAAAACAATTTTTGATAATGAGCAATACTTAAAAGAACAGGCTGCTGAAATCAGACAGCGGATCAAAGAATCCGGCAACAAACTTTATCTCGAATTCGGCGGAAAGCTCCTTTTCGATTATCATGCTGCACGGGTTCTGCCAGGGTACGACCCTAATATTAAAATCCGTTTGCTCCAGGAATTAAAAGATCAGGCAGAGGTATTGATTTGCATTTATGCCGGGGATATTGAACGTAAAAAACTCCGGGCAGATTTCGGTATTACTTATGAAACAGATATCCTGAAAATAATTGATGATCTGAAACAGTGGGAGATTAAAGTCCGGGGCGTTATTATTACACGGTTTGAAAAACAGCCCGCCGCTGTAATATTCAAAAATAAACTGGAACGCCGGGGTATTGATGTCTTCACCCATTATTTTACAAAAGGATATCCCACAGACGTAAATCTGATCGTTAGTGAGGAAGGTTACGGGATCAATGATTATGTTCCCACTGAGAGCCCGCTCGTAATCGTCACCGGCCCCGGGCCTGGAAGCGGAAAAATGGCCACCTGCCTTTCTCAAATGTATCACGACAACCGGCATGACATTTCGGCAGGATATGCCAAGTTTGAGACCTTTCCTGTCTGGAATCTTCCTTTAAAACATCCGGTCAATGCGGCTTATGAGGCAGCCACAGCAGATCTGGCTGATAAAAACATGATTGATCCCTTTCATCTGGACGCATACGGAACCCAGTCCGTTAATTATAACCGGGATGTCGATATCTTTCCTGTTCTCAAACGAATCCTCGAAAAAATTACCGGAGATACGTGCTGTTACCGATCACCCACTGATATGGGTGTCAACCGGGTGGGATTTGCCATCACTGATGATGAAGGTGCTAAAGAAGCGGCAAGTCAGGAACTCATCCGCCGATATTTAAGGTATCAGTGCGAATATGCCATGGGGTTGACGGACAAGATGACTGTGCAGCGCGCAGAACTTTTAATGAAGGAGTATAATCTTAATACTGAAGACCGCCCGGTTGTAAAACCGGCCAGGGAAGCGGCAATAGATGCTGAAAATGATCCTCGCCTGGGAAATGATGGTATATTTTTTGGAGCTGCCATTGAGCTGAAGGACGGTACAATAATTTCCGGGAGCAACTCACCCCGCATGCACGGTGCATCCAGCGTTATAACCCGTGCCCTTAAACATCTGGCCGGTATTCCCAACAAAATTCATTTACTTCCCCAGGGTATATGCGATACCGTTACTACCCTGAAAACAGACATTCTGGGTGGAAAAAGCATGAGTCTTGATCTTCAGGAAACATTGATTGCGCTTGCTATAAGTGCCACCAATAACCATACGGTACAGCTGGCCATGGACAAATTAAAAGAATTCAGCGGCTGCGAAATGCATATGACCCACATGCCTTCTCGAGGTGATGAAGAGGGGATCAGAAGCCTCGGCGTAAACCTGACAACCGATCCTTTATTTATGTCAAGTGATCTGTACACGTTGTAAAAAACCGGCAAGGAGAGAAAGCAAAAGTACTGAGTATTGAGCGATGAGTTTTGAGTGAAAAGCCATAAAGTGATCGGGGCCAGGAGAAAAATACAAATCACCGATTTCCATATGGCTTTTCCCCCTCACTCCTGATACCTTACTTGTTTTACATCTCAGCACTCAGTACTCATCGCACAGTGTTTTGTATACCAGTCTCAGTATTTTTGTTTTTCTTTAACTAAATTTTTTGTTGCATTTTTTTAAATATGATATAGACTAATATATATCAAAACTTATATGAGGTGACCTATGGAAACTACAGCAAAATTATTTAAAAATGGCCGATCACAAGCCGTCAGACTGCCCAAATCATTCAGGTTTGAGGGTGATGCTGTAAAAATATATAGAGAAGGCCAAAAGGTTATTATGGAGCCGATCAGGAAAAATCAATGGGATAAAGGCTTTTGGGCTAAATTTTCGCCGGATAAAAGTTTTAAAACGCCAAAACCTTTACCATCAAAACCTTTTGATTTAGATATGGACAGTTAACATGAAATTGTTGGATACAAATATTGTCAGTTACTGGATGCGTGGTGATAAACGAATAATTGAAACGCTCCGGGAAATGAAACCATGTGATTTATCGATTTCAACAATTACGCTTGCCGAGATCCTTTATGGTATAGAAAAATCAAAGGTCAGAAAAAAAGAACGCCGTGACAAAATTGAAAGAATTTGTTCACAAATAGACATATTTCCCTTTGATGAAGACGCAGCGCTGGAATATGGAATTATTAGAGCTTATCTGGAGAAAAAAGGGGAGCCAATAAGTGAAAGAGATTTACAAATTGCGTCAATTGCAAAGGCTAATGATTTTGTTATTGTTACCCATAATGTAAAAGAATTTAAAAGAGTTGTCGGGTTAACAGTTGAGGATTGGGTTGAGTGATCTTATATGACGACTTTCCGTTTTTTATTTCCTCATTTCTCACCGGTTATCTCTGTTTTTGTTTTACCCTGTTTTAATCCGGTACTCATCACTCATCACTTTGTTTTTTCCTAACGCCGTATCGGCTTTTATTTTCAGCACTATGCTCTTCTTGCCAACCTGTAAAAATAACTGACAACATCTTTTATCGCCTTGACTTATCTACAGTTCGATAAATTGAACTTAATGTATAATACCGGAAGGTTAGAGCTTTTGATCAATTAGTATAAGTCTGGCATATATTATGCTAGAATAATTGTTAAATGGAAGTTTACTCAAAACAATTATTGAAAGGGGGTTTTTATGGAAAAACAACAACTTTACATGATGAACATCGTATCGAATATCCTTACAGCATATTATGGAAACAAAGCCAGTTTTTGTATCGTCAATAAACGAGAACCGGATGACACAGAAAAAGATGATCTTTTGAAAAGGTGCATTTCCATGTTTGAAAATCTGAGCACCAGTTATCTGGATGATATTCGTGAAATTGCCGATAACATCAAATAACCGGCTGCCAATAGGGGTAAATGGGTTTGGGGGATCGTGGTTTGAAAAATCCGGTAGTTATGTAATTTTCTCGATTTGATATATTTTTCATCACCGATTCCCTGAATCCGTTTGCCCCGAAGACCGATTGCAACCCCGGATGTATTGGTTGGTTGCAAGCAGCATCACTTATATTTATGAGCTTAATGATCGGCATTGTTGATAGGGTCGTCAAGATAATAAATACATAAGATTATACTTATTCGTCGATATCAGAAGTAGATAATAAAGTCAAACGTAGACTTGACCCCATTATTTAACTGACGATGTTGATCTTATAGAGTTTCAATCCACGCACCCACACGGGGTGCGACATGATTCAGATCTAACCGGGCAGGGCGCTACAGGGTTTCAATCCACGCACCCACACGGGGTGCGACGGTAAATCAGTTACATAGCTCTTATCGTGCCAAGGTTTCAATCCACGCACCCACACGGGGTGCGACTAAACTGCAATCATCAAACTTTGTTTTTAAACTTGTTTCAATCCACGCACCCACACGGGGTGCGACGTGTAAGTGAAAATCACCCAACCCACCACTGTCGTTTCAATCCACGCACCCACACGGGGTGCGACTTTTTATCTCATATATTTTGTTATAGCTCGTGCCTGTTTCAATCCACGCACCCACACGGGGTGCGACTCACAGCACATGTATAACAGAGTATAATCACGATGTTTCAATCCACGCACCCACACGGGGTGCGACCGTTTTCCGCAATACCCAAGATCCGGATTAACCAGTTTCAATCCACGCACCCACACGGGGTGCGACCAAAATCCTTTTGACGTGGGTCTGATGCTATACATCGTTTCAATCCACGCACCCACACGGGGTGCGACTAAAGAATCAACACCGCCCTGATATTCAACAGTGTTTCAATCCACGCACCCACACGGGGTGCGACTTGCGTCATCCTGTCTTGTCAAAACACTAGAAAGTTTCAATCCACGCACCCACACGGGGTGCGACTTTGTCGTTTGTTATCCATTATGTAAAAAAACTTGTTTCAATCCACGCACCCACACGGGGTGCGACTTCGATGAAAAAAAAGAGTTCGGCGCTTCACCTGTTTCAATCCACGCACCCACACGGGGTGCGACTGCGTCAAGACCGTTTTTTAATTCTGCTGTTAGTTGTTTCAATCCACGCACCCACACGGGGTGCGACGCCAAGTCCGATTGCTTCTCTTGCAATACCGATGTTTCAATCCACGCACCCACACGGGGTGCGACTTGTTCACTTGCCATAATTGCTGATTGGCATTTTGTTTCAATCCACGCACCCACACGGGGTGCGACATGTGCTTCTCTTGGGGCATTTTTGACATAACATGTTTCAATCCACGCACCCACACGGGGTGCGACCATACGCCCTTTGTCATAAACCTTGCTGATGCAGTTTCAATCCACGCACCCACACGGGGTGCGACTCCGTACAATTCTAATATTGTTTTGATCAACAGGTTTCAATCCACGCACCCACACGGGGTGCGACTTTAATCCACAACCAAAGGATATAACCCAACGTGTTTCAATCCACGCACCCACACGGGGTGCGACCTAAATTATATTTAATTGATTAATAGTTGATAAGTTTCAATCCACGCACCCACACGGGGTGCGACTTATATTTGTAAACAATGTGAGCCTGACGTACGGGTTTCAATCCACGCACCCACACGGGGTGCGACAATTTTTAGCCCTTACTCTTCTTTGCCTTGGGATGTTTCAATCCACGCACCCACACGGGGTGCGACTACGTCAAACAGGAAGAGCGCGCCAGTAGAATTGTTTCAATCCACGCACCCACACGGGGTGCGACCTGAAGCGTTACGCGGAAGATTTGAAGAGGGCCCGTTTCAATCCACGCACCCACACGGGGTGCGACTTCAGAGGCCTCGTCCAGAGCCACGCCGTTAAGAGTTTCAATCCACGCACCCACACGGGGTGCGACTGCATTATATGAAGATAGTACAGGAACATATACAGTTTCAATCCACGCACCCACACGGGGTGCGACTAATTTAGAAACAAGGCTGGACGGCATTTTAATTGTTTCAATCCACGCACCCACACGGGGTGCGACTGTTTCTTAATAAAATACTGGCAAATAAGGCTTTGAATGCTTTATCTTGCGAAAGCCTTTGAATTTGCCATTCATTATCATTATTATAATTGGCATTCTTATATTTAGTAAATAAATTCAATATAATAAAACATGTGCGAATTCCCCGGGAAACTAATGTCAACTTTGGGTTCGCAAACTTCGTTAAATAATCAGCGGCCCTTCCTGATCAATACTTTCTTTTGCACCGATATGCTCAACCCTGCGTTTCCAGTTGGAACCCAGTAAATAAAATCGCAAACTGTCAGTTTCCGGATTAATTTCATCAATTAATTTTTGGCGTAAAATGGTCCACTGTGCCGGATCGACAATACATTCAAAAACGGAATATTGAACTCGTTGCCCATAATCCTTGCAGGCCTTGGCGACCCTTCTAAGCCGACGCTTTCCACCGTCATCAATTGTTGACACATCATAACTGACCAAGACTAGCATATATTTCCTTTATCGCCAGCAAAAAACAGGATATCCATCAATATCACCTCTCACAAAGCGTGCAAGCAGTTGCGCCTGTGTATAAAATAATAAACCGATGGGCATTTTCTCTTTTGTAAACGGGTGCATCATTTCATCCTGTTTTCTTTTCTGGTAGCTTGTAAGAACGGTCTTTCTTGTTTCATCATCCATCAAAACAGCTCCCGATTCCATCTGTTTAAACCCTTTTGTTCGCACTTGGGATAAATTAATCAGGGAAAGGACAAGGCGATCAACCAGAAAAGGTCTGAATTCTTCCATCATATCAAGTGCCAGCCCGGGTCTTCCCGGTCGATCCCGGTGTAGAAAACCCACTGCCGGGTCAAGTCCGACAGTTTCCAAGGCAGAGCGGACATCATGCATCAGCATGGTATAGAGAAAAGAAAGCAGACAGTTAACCCGATCAAGGGGAGGGCGTCGATTTCGTTCCTGAAATACAAAATCATTTTTCCGAGCGGTAATCAGATGATCAAATACCCGGAAATACATTTTTGCCGCTTCACCTTCATAACCGCGCAAATGGTCAAGTGAAATATCTGCTTTCAGAAGCATCAATATTTCACTTAGTCTATCAGATGATTCCCGAAGCATTTCTACCGGAATTTTATCAGGATGATCCCGAATGACACGGTTAAGTACTGTCCTGCAATTGAAAATTTTGCCGTGTAAGACCGATCTTGTTATAGTTGCGGTTTTTTCATGGTTATCTGCCCACCGGTATTGTTCACGTCTGAGAAAAACATTGCCGGAAACAGGGCCCTGAACTTTTGCCAGGAATCTACCGTATTCCGTCATAAAGCTGATTGCCACATCTTTTTCTGCGCAAAATCCCATAAGAAAGGGGCTGCATGAAACCTGGCCAAAACAAACAATACCGTCAAGCGTGTGGATTGGTAATTGTAACCGGATTTTGCCCTCAACTTTAACAGCTACCGTTTCACCTTCTTTTGAAAGATATGTTCCTTGTGTAGTCACAAAAAGGGTGTTCAGATGTTTTCTCATGGGCGCTGCATGCTCCTCAGATATTTTTCAACAGTTTGTTTGCGGTTAATGACCTTCGGCATACATATTTCAAAAAGAGAGCATGAATCACACTTTTGACTATAAACGGCAGCCGGTGTAATTCCTGAATTAATAAGTACATGCACACGTTCTGCTGTTTTTGCAGTTTCTTCGCGTAATGCATTGTCGAATATAACTGTCTGCCTTCGCCGGTTCTTGCCGTAATAAAGCGCACCTTCCGGAATATCAACGTACTGCATCTCTTCCAGACAGATGGCCTGGGCGCACAACTGAACCTTGTCAGAATTATCTTTTTTGGGTTTTCCACGTTTATACTCTACTGGGTAAGGTTGCCTTTTTTCTTTATCAAGAAGGTGAAATTCTATCAAATCAGCCTTACCAATAAGTCCTAATCTTAATGATTTTAAAGGGACTCCATGCTCAGTGTATATATTACCGCGAGATTCGTAACCTTCTTGATGGACGTGTTCGTGCATAATCCTACCTTCAGCGGTAAAAAGATTTTCAGTCCATATTTGCTCAATATGGATTAGAGCACAACGACGGTTGCAATATAAAAAATGAGCAAGTGCAGATATTGAGATAAAATCGTCTTCAGAATAAATCAAAATTCCTTTAACCTCATTTCGTTATATTAACCATGTATCTGATTCTATGAAAAGAATACCTGCCATGTAACCAATGAAATCATTATAGTCATAAACCCATTTATAAATGCTAGGGTGTTCTAAAACTTCCGGAATCCGCAAATTAGCAAGACGATATCCCCAAATTTGTACAGATGATTTTTGAATCTCCCTCCAATCAACTGAATCATGATTTTCAAGTTTTTTAATAAGTTTCTCGCCTACAACTACAGTTCGTGTATCTGATGCAATGACACGAAAGCATTTTTCTACCTCTGGGAACTGCATACTTTCTTCAGCCTTTATTAGAGAATCTGAAAAAGAACCTGCAAGTCTGATTTCTCGTTTAAGCGCATTTGTGCAAAGCTCGGGGGAAATTGTTAGCCCTTTAGAGAAGAGTTCAAGTAGAACGTTTGATGAGTCTTTCATTGCAGGGTGTTTTTTTAGAAGGCCTTCTTCTTTGAGCAAGACTGTCCAAACATCTTCCGCGTTAATATTGTCATGGCGATTGACCCGGCCAGCGGTTTGCAGGAGAGAGACCAGCGATGATGCATCGCGTACACCGGTTTTAAAAGAAAAATCAACACCGGCTTCCACGCAGGTTGTGGCAACAAGTGTCCAGTCATTATCATTTTTATCCACTAAACGTGATTTAATTCTTGAGAGTGTTTTGTCTCGATCAGCTGGAGTTAGGGCTGTGGAAAGATGTTCAATTGAAGAACGTGTATATCGTTTTTTATATTCCTGTGCAATGACAGCAGCGCTTTGCACTGTATTAAGAATAACAATTCGTGGACCAGGTTGTTTTGCGACCCACTCAACAAGTTCCATTGAAGTTAATGGGGTTTTATTGAATTGAAATGTAATACGTTTTTTTTCATACTTTGCTAAACGTTTACGTAGTTTTGTCGGCATTATTTCAAGGACATCCGGTTTGTTTCTATCAAACTCTTCAATTTCCCAAAACCGATTGAGTGAGCCGGATGCCATAATCCAATAACACCCCCACTCATCAGCAAAACCATTGATCCAGCGCCATGCCAGTGGTAAAAGTTTGGTGGGTAAAGCCGCATGGGACTCATCGATAAAGATTGCACTCCCCGGAAGATTGTGAAGTTTCCGCAAAGTGGCAGGGGAGTTAGAAGCCAATGTTTCAAAAAAATTCACTGCAGTTGTGACAATAATTGGTGCTTTCCAGAGAGCTGTAAATTGCCGACTGCGCTTATCCTGAAAGTCTGTACGGTGATGTAACTCAGCGACAACATGTTCCTTGTTTTCATCAGACAAAACAAGAGCATCGCGATATACTTCGACAGACTGTTTGATAATATTGGTAAAAGGCAAAACGACTATAATCCGTCTGAGTTTTCGTTTTGCTGCTTGTGATAACAGATGTGCCATTACAGCAGTTGTTTTACCAGTACCGACCGGACTATCACATGATACGATATTTGTCCTCGTGTCGGCATCACGGCAAGCTTTATAGACTTCCGAACGTAAATGCGATCGATTGGAATCTTTTTTTAGAGATTCGACATGACGATCAAGTGCGGCAAGGCGCTCTGCTGGGCGTAATTCAACAAGAGGTTCATTGGTTTCCTGGTTTTGGTAATGTGAAGCTGTGTCAGTATGATCACCATCTACAAGACAGGATAGGGCGATTCGGGAAAAAAGAGAGATACTTCCTTTTATATTAGTATCAGGTATGACCATTCTTTTTTCTGGCTGCATTTTTTCTTTGTGCAACTGAACCAGTTTTGGCAGCATTCGGTTCACCCTTTCAAAAACATTATTATCCCTCAAAACATATTCTGATCGGTTTTGTTCTTCCACAAAATCAGGTAGTCCGATATGGTGAGATCGGATGAGAACAGCGCCAAGAGTCACTTGTATTTTGTTTAATAAATATGCTGTTCCTGCATCGGTATGTTGGATTGGTAATTTTTCAGCTATAATTTTACCTGATAACACCTCCTGATTCTTTACGTCCAGCTTTCCCAGGTCGTGAAATTCAGCAGCAAGCGGAACAATTAATCTTAAAAGTTCTCCATCGTTTAACGAATGTCGGGCAGCTTCATTCGCGGCTATAATGGCACGTGTGACAACACCATCAACATGTGCCGCATAATCTTGTGGAGGTATTCCTCGCTCGGGATCAGGGCTGTGCGCATACATTTTCAGAACTCCTTCATTAGATCAGAAAAAGATACTTTTTCTTTCAGATCTTCCGGCAAATCACCAGGTGCCTCATAATCGCGCCACGAAGTCGAGGGTTTCATTGAGTCGTCACCTAATCGCTTTGGCGTAAGTGCATCAATCAACTTCCAATCAGCGCAACTACCCAGAGAATTTTGATGTTCCATGAACCAAGCATGACGAATGCGTACATCTGGACGAATTGCAGAACGTGTATGGTCATAAGCATAAGGAATGAGAGCTTTAAGCAGCTCAACATCCTTAATAGTACATCCGGACTTATGCGCATTGCTAGGGTTGATATAGAACGGCATAGTATAAACACCATGCTCGACTACACGATAAGCCAGAGGTGCCATTCCTTGGTTTTTGCCTTCCTGTACTCCGGCTTTATTAGTATTTGTGTGCCGCTGAATAAGAATAGGTGATACAGATAACCCCATTGTAAAATGGGCGACACCAGTTTTAATATATCCCTTGTTTCCGCCTTCTTCGAGAAAAGTATTTCCAAATAATCGTCCATCCCAATATTTTTTAACAAAACGGCTATTTAAAAATTCAGTCTGATCAAAATTCTTTGTATTTTCCGCCATTTCTTTAGTTATGGTCTTTCTATCTCGTCCCCTTGATTCAAGAATATGGAATTCGTCTATATTTAACTCTAACTTATCACTTATAGCTTTAAACACAGGTCCATCTTTATCTTCAGTTAAATCTCGTAATTTACGTTTAAATGAAACTGGCGATATTTCGCCAAGGCCATTTGGTCGTTGACGTGGATCGCTCTCTCTATCTGGATCACCATTTGGGTTGGAATTCACAACTTCGATAATTAAAAGGCCTGTTGCACGTTTGATGTTATATATCATTTCTTAATCCCTTCATTATTGTTTGTTATAGATTCATCTGTTTTAGAATTGTCGGCAATATAACCAAGAAAAAGTTGTGCTTTTGATGCGTCATCAAATCGAGCAGGAAATGTTGCATTACGAACTTTTGATTCAATTAGCCCAAATTCCTTGAGAAAGTATCTGGAAAGCCCTGCAGAGCCAGTAGAATTTGTACGTGCCCAACCAAGGTATGGTGATATGCGTAACGCCAGTTGAGCGATAGCCTGTGTCGGGCTATCTAACGCGGTAATAATCAATGCATTGCCGAGTAGTTGAGGCGGCATACTATTATTTCGAACTTCTTTGCAATATAAAGCATGGAGTTCGTCTGCCATTTTCAGCATACGTCCTACTGCATAAGGAGGATTATTCATATAGATCTCCTTTCTGATGCCGATTTTCCAGAGCAGTAGCCCTATGATTGATGGCATCAATTGTTTGTGTTTATTAAATCCATCAAATTTAATAATTTCATTAAAATGTAAGCTATTGCCTAAAGACAGAAACAATCCTCTGCTGTTTTTTATGGCGATTTTTATTAGGTGCGGTATATGGCGCAATGAAAGTGATTCATCCAGTAATAATCCAATTCCTGTTGATATAGGTATGGACTTAACTTCTTTCTTGCTCATACCATCCAATGTCCATATACGGTTCAAGCATTCGGCAACTTGAAGCGGGAAAGGTGTTTCCGGTGCAGCTAAAATAGTTACACCCTTATCCTTGCCCCATGTTTTCATGCTTATATCAGGAATATTACTACAGCCTTGTTGCCATTCTTTTGCAGCAATTACCAGCCGTTGTGCAGAATCGTTGCGATGAAAAATAACTTTGGTTCGTGCTTTGTCCATCTTGCGAAGTGAGAAAATCCGTAATTCAACATCCTTGAGTGAGGGCGCAAGTCCTTTTAAACAACATACCACATCTTCGGCATATTTTGCAAAACGGGCTTTTGTATTGTCTGTCTTTCTTGCGCCCAAAAAAGATGCTAGTTTGGCTGGAGACTTAGGGATGATTGTTGGATAAGCAAAAATTATTTCTTTCCCATCAACTCTTCCCCAGGTTTTACCCTCAAACTCATCAGAAGCCAACCATTCAAGTGCTCCTTTTGCTGACTTGCGGCTATCTTTACCGATGATAAAAGATTTTGCATCTATAGTGTTATAGCGATATTGACACGGTGACTCACTGTTCATTGCACGTAGCTTTATACTGCCAAGAATAGGAAGCTTAACTTCTGGAAGTTTGTATTCGGAACCGTTAATATTTGAACCAAATGCATCTTTCATATTGCATTCGTCCACTTTAGTTTTGACAGCATCGGTTTGTTTTAAAAGACACTCATTGATATATTGAATTGTATTTTCATTCGCCACCGGAAATTCTTTCCAATCTGGAACATCAAGATACACAGAAATATTTTCAGGTTTTAGCTTTAGCAATAATGGAAGAATGTTGTCTATATTCTCATCAGCTTCTATTTTAACCCACATGTAGCTTTTTAAGGCCTTTATGAATTCAGAGCAGCCATTATCACCCCATAAACCAATTCTTTCAAAAAGAAAATTTAGTGCAACGAAATTGTCAGGGATTTGACCACACCGCTGTTTTAGTTCCTGTGGTATACTCCCAAGGCATTTATTTAACATCAATTCATTCCAATCCGTTTCATTTTCTTTAACACACCATTTTTTTAGATGTTCTTTATTAAAAGGCTTTTTACTTTTGCTCCATTTTTCAAAAATCTTTTTTTCTTTTACATCTTTAATGCAGAAAAGCGATTTGATATTAAAACCAGGAAAGGAAAAACCATTGCTGCCAAATTGGCACTTGCGCAGAGAAGATACAAGATCTTTTTGCATCGGTTCGATTCCGGCTATTGAACTATCTGCATTAATAAGAATCTTATAACATGGGTTTTTGGGTGAAGAGTTTGGCAAACTTTTCAAGGCTCCATGCCAATCTTGAGGCACAATGCCTGCTTTTTCAATAGTCATCGATAAATGATAAAGTTCATTTAACATAATGACCTCCTTGTTTAGGAAATTCAAGCGATCCCGAAACTATTTTAACGCCTTGATCATAAGTGAATGAACATTTTGAGGCATACCCTTCAGAAAAGACTTCTCGCAACATGGAAGTAATCCCCATGTTGACATCTGATTGGACTGCAGTCGTTTTACGGAATACACCGAAATAATCAGGCCCAAACTCTTTCCACCCTAAAAAAGGAATAGTGAAGCATTGCCCTCGCTTTAGACGGCGATTAAAAATATCTTTATAAGCATGTCCTGGCGATGTCGTTTGGCGATCCCATTGTCGAGCCTTATCAGGTAAACGTTTCTTTGTAGGTGATGGGACCACCTCAGCATATAGCCTGTAACAAACATCTATAAGCACTGTTGCTAGAAGCTGGAATCCACCGCCACCTGCTATGACACCTGATTTCCGAAGAGGCCCACCATAGTTGGTCTGGTAATTATGGTATTGGACAGGCGTACATATTTCGACCTTTGTGGGGATAATTTGTATTGCTGGCCCCCAGAGAATAGACTCAAAAATACCCTTTGCCGCCGAATACGTCGGCACCGGATAACTTACCGGGCAATCACCAGTATCAGGCCTGGTCCACATGGCTGTCTTTCCCGAAATTTCCATTTTAATTTTATAAGACTTATCTGTCATTATTTATCACCTCCATTCAATAAAAATTTTTTAGTATTGTAAATGCTGCGTTAACAGCATTTACATTCTCATAAAAATAATTATTTGAGTAAGATCTAAAAAAAAGACTTATAGATCTTACGGGAACTGCTTATTTATGATTAAATTAACAACGAGAAGGCAAAAGTGAAACTGTCCCCATATACCACATTGCAAAAAGAAATGCCAACGGATATTGTTTGATTGTTCTGTTATTACATATGTTTGTTTTAATTTATATATATCCTTTCATGTTAGGATTATATATCATCCGGTTTTGACAGATACGGTCACAAAGGTTTAAAAAAATATGGTTATTGAATAAAATTTTGACCGATAGTTCCAAATTGTTTAAATGGTTTTTTTCCGGTTTTGATTGATACCTTTTGGAGGAAACTTAAATAGACTGTTTAATTTTTCATTAGATTGACACTCTTATTAGCTGGAAAATAATTGGCAAAACTCTTTATTGATCATTTTTTTGGATATATTGATGGCAAGCCTGGTTGGTGTTAATATTAATCACAATTTTAACATCAATGGGAGAG
The DNA here is from genome assembly GCA_021737275.1 of Desulfobacterales bacterium. GTDB lineage: Bacteria > Desulfobacterota > Desulfobacteria > Desulfobacterales > JAIPEE01 > JAIPEE01. The sequence continues at coordinate 1,494 of JAIPEE010000003.1, read as the reverse complement.
GCTATGAATATAATGCTACCTGAATTAAACTTTGATGATGCAGTTTCTTATCATTATGATCAATTTCCGCCAAAGTCTTTAGACTTATGAACAGCTATTTAATCATATTAAATCACCAGCTATGCTGGTAGTCTGTGATTATATAGGATGTGTGCATATTATGGCAAGAAAGTATATTTTTGAGGAAAGTGAAGACATGATCTGCCAGTCACAACTTTTGGTGGATGCCTATCAGGTGAGTACCTATAGCAGTAAATATAAAAAGTTTTAATATCGATAATCAGCTATAGGGTTTTTGTAGCAGCTGAACTGTTTTTGTTTTATCATCAAGTATTTTTTTGTGTCATTCGTTGCTTTTTAATGACTTAACCAGCGGTATAAGAAAAATTATACAGGCTACAAAAAAAATGATACTGCCTATTAACGCCATAGTATCATGGTTTTTCAGGCTTGATGCAAGAAAGAATAGGGCACATAGAATAAAAAGTATCCAGCCCGCCAGATGATACTTGAGTTCCTTTTCAATTTTATTTCGCTGTTTTTTTTTCATTTTATTCAAAGATTATTTCTCCTCAAATTCAATAACGGCATCACCAATATTGTATCCGGTAAGAAAAAAGTTCCGGAAAAACAATCAGATCCGCACTTTGGCGAGCTGCAGATAATGCTGACCTATGGGTACAATTCAGATTGTTATCAATGTTTTTTTGTTTGCCTTCTCCTTGATAGATATCAATTTTTATCAAAAGAGTCTTCTGTTTCAACACTTGGTATGAAAATTAATATCTCTTCCAATGTGATCTGAATATAACAACGTTCTATTCCAACGTCCATATTCAGATTTTTAGTATTTTTAAAGTCATGGGCCTTCCAGGGTTAGGGGAAAGATGTTTGGGGGATACTCAAACACAGGGTATTGGGAAGGTCCCATGACTAAAGTCATAACTATTTTTCTGTTTTTTTCTTTGCCCTAATTCCTGAATCCTTAAATGAGCTATCAACATAAATCTTTATTTGTTCAGCTATATTATTTAAATCTACAGAAAAGGTAACAGGGCTCTTATTATAATCTACTCCAGCATAAAGAGTTATTATTAGAATACTATATAGTTTAAACTTTTTGTGCTATTTTAAATAACGCTATATAATCCTCAACAGTCACACTTCTAGGGTTATCAGGGGTGCCCACATTTTCCTGTGCGCGTTCCGCCAGAGAGCGTATATCTTCATCTTTAACGCCGACTTCGCGTGCTGTTGGGATACGAAGGTCTTTAGAAAGCTCACGTACAGCCTCAACTGCTTTTCTTGCAGCAACCATAGGTGATAAGCCATCAACACATTCACCCATTGCTTCGGCCATATCTGCAAACTTCTCCGGGAGAGCAATGGTATTATAGTCCATTACAATTGGCAGATAGATGGAATTTGCTACGCCATGCGGGGTATCGTAAAGGCCTCCGATAGCTTCGGCCATAGCATGGACGCCTGCCGTAT
>JAIPEE010000067.1 GCA_021737275.1 Desulfobacterales bacterium | reverse complement strand
TTGCAAGTTCTCGATCACTTGCAACAGCCCTTACCATATAACCAATTTTAGTTTTTTGCAAAACAAAAACAATAAAACTTGATATTGCGAGGCTAGCTATAATCATTGCAATTTGTGGGGGTGTGATACTAGCATTAAAAAAACTCATACCTTCTTCAATATCCCCAAGTCTGATTACCTTAAGGCCACTTCCCCAGAGGATTGAAATTGCATTTTCGATTACAATATAAACACCCAGGGAAACAAGTAACAGTATTAGATGATGAGACTTTTTTTTCACCAATGGCCTGTAAAACAAAATCTCAATAAAACAGCCTAGTAACACACTAAGCATAATAGCGAATAAAATTGAAATTGACAGTGGCAAGTCATAATACATTTTAAATAAACAGGTTAAATATGCTCCTGAAGCCAAAACTATTCCATGAGCAAAATGGAAAAAATGACTAATTCGGTATATTAGCATAAAACTAATCGCAACCAAAAAGTAGCAAGCTGAATCAATTAATATGTTTATTATTATTTGGTTTATCATAAGGCTATATATATAAAATTACTTTTCTCCGATGACCACAAAACCATGACCTTTAACCTGCTTAAGCATAACTGGTTTTGTTACTTCGCCATAACTATCAAAAGAAATTTTACCCGAAACGCCATGGTAGTCTTTCACTTGGTATAAAAACTCTTTGATTTTATCGGCATCAACTGAGTCTTGTTTTTTGATGGCATCGGCTATCAGCATTATAGTGTCATAAGCATTAGCTGCATATGCTGTTGGAGCACTTCCGTATTGATCTTGATACGCACTAACAAAAGTTTTTATCTTTTCATCAGAACTGTCTTCTGAGAAAGCAGATGAGGTGTAAATTAATCCCTCTGCAGCACTGCCAGCTATATCAAATAGCACCGAATCTTCTATGCCAGCTGAGCTGAAAAATTCAGAGTTTAAGCCTAGTTCTTTGGATTGCTTTAAGACTCGGCCAATTATTGCCGCAACGCCGGGAACATAAACAGCTTTTGCATTTACACTCTCGGCCTTAGTGATAATGCCTCTAAATGTACTTTGGCCTTCTTCGTAACTTTCACTTAATATGATTTTTCCCCCAAGTTCGGTAAATTTCTCGATGAATGAATCTTTATACCCTACAGCGTTAGCCGTATTTTCAAATATGATGGCCGCTTCTTTATGGCCAAGATCATTAAAAATATACTCTGCTATTTTATAACCTTGTACATCTCCACTTTCACGCGTACGAAAGACATAATCGCCAGCTTCTTTTAATTCCGGAGAACCCGCAATAGGTGTGATCATTACTACTTTAGATGATTCAGCTATAGGTGCACAGGCTAAAGCTTCTGAACTAGACACAAAACCTGTTGCAACTTGTATTTTATTTAATGCAATAAGTTTTTGAAAAGCTGAGACAGCCAACTTAGGATCTGTTTGTGTGTCTTCTGAAATAAGAGTAAATAGCCTACCATTTACTCCTCCGCTTGCATTAACATCTTTAATAGCTAATTCCGTAGCATTTTTTATCCATTCACCATAGGGAGCAGCTTTCCCGGTCAAAGAAAATATTCCTCCTATCTGTATTTCTCTGTCACTTTGAGAAGGCATATTTAAGAAAACAAGAAAGGCTAAAACTATTACAACAACTGAGGCAATTACAATCTGTTTTGTTTTCACAATAATCTCCTTATTATTAACATCATGAGGGCTTTAATACTCTATTGTATAACTTTGGCATCTCTAAGAAATGTCTCAAATTCTTCGAAAGACTCTTTAAATTCTGGGAATTTTTCTATCTTTTTCGCTATTCTTTCTTGGCGGGCGTTATCACTATAAAATTTCTTAAAAGCATCTATCCTTGCTTTGGCAAGTCTGTCCACTGTGACACCATTTTCATTTTCCACAACGACATCCTTAATTGCATTAAACTTACTCCAGTCATTTGTAGTCAAAATATCTTCATGCTTCTTGTATGCCGGACTTCCCGGAAATGGCGTAAAATATGAAATACGAATTTCATCTGCAGGTAATGTGATTATATTATCGTGAAACTCAGTCAAAGAATCATGTGTTTCCCATGGATAGCCAATAATCATATAAGCCTTAATAAGAATGCCATTTTCATCACAACACTCCATGATCCCCCTTGTTCGTTCTTGCGCTGAGATAGCTAATTTATTTATTTTCTTGAGGTTATCATTTGATAAAGACTCAACACCAAAGCCAACTTTTCTACATCCAGCCTCACGCATGGCCCTGATCGTTTCCTCATCTAAGTGTGTGGCAGTACACATTGCATACCAGTGAGGAGTCTCTTTCAACTTTGCCAATTCGCTACATAGTGCGATCACATGTTTTTTGTTACTATTAAATGTAAGATCGGAAAAGAAAAAAGCATTAGTACCAAACTCATCAACAACTAACTTTAATTCTTCTGCTACTTTTTTTGGATTTCTAAAAACAACTTCCCTTCCCCACACCGCACTACTGCAACAAAATTGGCAGTTATTAGAACAACCTCTGCTACTGAGCAATGTTACAACATTATGCTGTTTATTAGGAGGCGGATACATTAACGCATGCATTTTTGCTTTGGAGATTATGTCTCTGCTGCGTTTTGGAAATGGCATTGCATCTAACTCTTCCTTAGTAATTCTTTCTGCATTACCTGTAAATATTGTTTTATTTTCATCAACAGCAAAACAAATACCTTTGATTTCCTTAAAATCAGCATTCTGGTTCTTAAGCAAACGATTTGCTAATTCAGAAAAGGTACGTTCACCTTCTCCAATAACAGAAAAATCTATGTGTTTATTTAAGACAAAATTAATATCACCAGATGGGTGGTATCCACCTGCAATTACATATATGCCAGGAATAGCTTCTTTTGCTTTTTTTGCTATTTTAATCGCAGAGTTTGCCGCATGTGTCATCACAGAAAGCCCAAGTATTGATGGGGAGTATCTCTTAATATGATCAATAATTTGATCAACAGACAAAAGGCCTTGCCTGAAAATTTCAACCTTAAAGCCCTTTGTTTCTAAATCTGAAGCAATATATCCAAGCGCAATAGGTTCAAATTCGTTATGCCCTGCGTGAACATAACACCCCTTGATATCACTGGAAGGTTCTAATAATGCAATTTTATACATAATACTTTCTTTGGCTATCTTATTTTTATGGTGTGGCATTCTTTTTTCATCAAATTAGGTATATCTAAACTCGGGTCCTGTGTGGCCCACTTGCCATCCCATGCAGTCTTTTTCCATTTCGCATTTATGTCCACATTCAAACCTGTCATTGCATTTTTTAGCTTGGAAAGATGTTTTAAGGAAGAAATTACTTTTTCACATTCTAAATCACAAGGAGCAATGCCTTTTTTTTGCTCACATATTCTTGTTTTTGTAAAGAAAGTATTTTTACATTCCTTAGTACCTAGCACGATGAGTCCATCACTGCCAGAAGGCTTTATGGAACATAAATCTGCAGGCATCTTCCATTTATATGAGACATCTATTACCAATTTGTTGTTCTCAAAAGAGATCTTTTCGATGTATCCAACAGGTCTGTCCGGAACTTTTTTGCCATCGCCTCCAACTGGCCGACCTTCATCTTGAAGATTGTCTGAGAGTAATAGCAAAAAGGTGAGGGGATTTTTTTTAAAATCTACTATGGTTTTTATCTCGTTTTTTGTCGCCATATTGTGGTTGTACACAGCATGAGCAACCTTAAAATGTTTATTTATTTCCATTTCCGGAATATTACCGCAAAAATATTCATTAATAACGTTTGAACATTTAGCCACACATACTTTTTTTTCTCTACTAAACTTATCGCAGTCTTTATTATCCTTCATGCCGTTGACCCTACAACCTCCCTCTTTTTTATCATAATAAAAACAGTCAAGTTTATAATGCTTGCATCTCTTGCACTCAAAAGAAAGCCCAAGATACCAGAGTGCACTAGCTATTCCGTGATCTCTGTTCAACGTTATATATCGTATAACTTCTTGAGTATATGATAAGTTTCGACTTTTATCACGAAAATCTGTTAAATTTTTAATTGTATCATTATGTTGCTTGTTTTTATAATCATGAAGCATATGATTAAAGCAGGTTGAGGCATCGTGTCCTAATGCGTGATCAGTAAATACACTACGGGCATATGATTCAAGAACGGCTTTACCATGTTTTTCTCCTTTGAAATATTCTTCAGCAAAATTAGCACCGAAGAAAAATTTATCCCAATAATGTTCTAGAACCTTAGATATTTCTTCTACCGGATATGCCCAGTCATGGACTGTTGACGCAAGCATCCAAAGATATTCAAATTTCTGAAATTCAACAGGCTCTTTATAATCTTCTGGCTTAGGTTTGGGGACTGGTACGGGATTAAATTCGTTAAAGTATTGAGTCAAATTAAGACTTTTAGCATTAGATTTTTTTCTTAATTCGGCAATGATTTTTTCGCCTATCAAAAAGACTTTTAGAGTGTGTACGAAATGATCTCTGTATTTATTGATTAAAAAAAGTGTTTCTTCTGCCTTAAATCTATCCTCTAAACCTAATTTTTTTATCCCACGGACATCTTTCCAGAATTCTGAAATAATCTCCATTGTCAAATCTGTAGCTTTTACTGTGCCATGATTAAAGCAATCTTGTATCTCCCTTAGTTCAGTTTTCCAGTAGCTATCTTTGTAAAGATCGAAATGCCCATTTTTATCCAGCCCCACAGCTTGCCTAAAGTTTATTGGGAAATATTTATCTTTCTCGTCGATATTCTTAAAGTATTCTATAACGGCATGCAATCTCGCAAGAACTCTTGCCAAAAGAATATCACACAAAGATTTTGCCAAAAAAGAAAATTCTTTTACTACTTCATGGCGATAAAATACTATTCCTTCAGAATTCTCAAACTCTTTTACTTCATTTTCTTCAACTTTGAATTGGCAATCGACTAATTTCAATTGCAAAAAACCAAGTGGCTTAGCATCCTTTGATATCAGTGAGATTAGCTGTGGGTGGTCGTCTTCGTTTATAAGCTTCAAATTATTCGGGTTACCGTCATTCATGAGTTTCGAATTATTCGGTTCATCTTCACTGTCATCCTTGATTTTTCCGAGGTAACCATCTTTGGAACCATGGACACTAACAAAACATGGAACATTCTTGTTTTCTTTTAAAATTTCTTCAAGCCTAATCGGAGACAATAAAACACTGGCAAAATTCTTTTCCTTTAAATACCTATCTTTTACTCGAGCATCTTCTTTGCCGCTTTTACGGTCTTTTTTTCTGCCTTCTAACTCTTTTTGAAGTTCAATCCAACTTTTCCCTGCATTCTGAGGCCCCAGTCGTTTTTCCCATTTATCATCTCCCCCAATAGAAAGCACATGGTTCAAAGCACCGTGACGCCCACTCCAAAATTTAGTAACATCAATGATTGAAATTACTCCACAGTCGATATTTAAATCTACTAAAGACGGCATTAACTTATATATAAGATCATATACCTGTGTACTATCTAAAAATGCTTGTATCGCTTTCCTAACTTTGTATTCGCTATCATTATCTTCCAGCAACTTAATAAAATCATATTTTTCATCAAAGATTCCTGCCAACTTTCGGCATTCATCTTTAAAATCATTTTTGTCTTTATTGGTTAATGCCATTAATATTACTCCTTGTCCAATTTTCGGTAAACAGGGCCTAATTCACAGATACTATCCGTTCTTTCTAAATTCTTTTTGTAATTCTTCGATTTTCTTTATTCCGAATGAAGTCGGAATTCAGAACTTACTCTCCCTGTGGTTAGCAGTCAAAAACGTGACTCCAACCCTAGCCATAAGTTGCACTTCTGTAGTTGTTTCGAGGTTTACAACTCATTATCAAACCATATAACAAAACCACATATTGGTGCTTAATTCCTTAATAGTACACGTGATTGGCCAAGAATCAAGAGTTTTATGCCTTAAATAGCCAACATAACCGTAAATTATCCTTAAACACCATTGTTATACAGGGAATTGACTCGTTATAGCAGTTTATTTCCCGACAGATCTAATAGATTATGTGTTTGCAGCGTTATGCCGATTTCGTGTTCTGTCAGCAGGGCTACTAGTTCTTCTCCATTCATCAGGGCTACCGGGACGGCGTCCGGGCGGAGGGCCTCTTGCTTTGCACCTAGGCTAAAATCACTGGTTGTGATGATCAGACCCTGCTCGTGAGTGCCGAGACTTCCCCTTACCTGCTGCACTGTCGGCTTTTGAATGTTATTGCCCTTTTTCCATCGCTTGGCCTGAACCGCCATGCGAGTCTTGATAACCTCTCCCACTACAAGGAGGCCGCGGACATCGATCCCGCCGTCATTACTCCGCTTTGTAACTTCTATTTCCTCAAAGCCGATCTCCGCAAGCAGCCGGGCAATAAGCTCTTCAAATTCCGCAGGCTTTAATGCAAACAGCTGTTTGTGAAGTTTTTTAGAGACTTCAAGATTATGCTTTTCAATCTCAAAGACAAGCCCCCTGCCCATCCACTGCGAGAGCGAAACATAACCTTTGCCGTGCTGGACAAAACGAGGCTGCTTACCGCGTTTTTTGCTGCGATTAATCTCGGTAAGTATCTGGGCATACATCGTTGCTTCAGGTGTCTTGCCTTCTGTATTGAGTAAGTTAAGTTCAAGTGCCTTATCGGTAACGTCACGATAGTGCATGGGTTTTTTATCACCAAATTGCGAAAGAACCTTTTCAGCGGCGTTTGTGAAAGAAAGTGTCTTAACTTTGGCTTTTTGCGGCTTGGTCTTTTTCACTATAGTAACAGGGACGGCTTCCAGGTCGCGGAGGCCGTAGGTGCTGGGCGCAACGCGAATAAATGGCGATGAGTTGCCGTTGTGTTTAATGTCGGTTGAAATCCGGGCTTCGATTGTGGCTGCAGGCGCCTTGCCGGAGGTCTGCCACAGACCACGAGTAATAATCATATCTGTGATGACTTTGGTATGAAGCGGTTTGGCTTCTGTATTCAAAACTTTTATTACGGCTTCTTTGGCTGTCATTTTTGCTTTCTCTTATTTGCTTCTATTCTTTCCTAAACGTGTCTGTTACTTTAAAAAGCTTTCATTACTATTTATTTGCACCAGCGAAATGAGGAGCACAAACAATGTAGTAGAAACCGCGAACCACAAAATATAAAATGGCAATATTCATAAAGATATTGCCTTTGAAATCTTGACCAATTACAGCCATCAGAAATAACATAGGTAGGAAAATTATAAATTGAAATAATGGGAATACTATAATACCGCTAAATGCTTGGTATCGTTTTGATTGGCTACTCCAAATATACTCTTCTGTAATAAATGACGAGGGAGGCAGTAGATTAATTCCCAAGTTACTTTCTGCAGCTTTCGTATGGCATTTTGTAAACAAGTAATCGTGAGTTGTACGCAAAAACTTTCGCAAGGCTATCAGACTACACATATTGGAAAACATGTAAGCTATAATAATCGGCAAAAATGATTGAAGAATACTAAGGTTCTTGATCTTAATGAAGTTGAGATTAACTTCCTCAACACCCCGAACGTGAACAAGGATATATGCTGCGATAAGAATAAATACAGTTGTAGTTCTCTTACTAAATAATAAGTCCGTACGGTGTAAGTTTTCACGGAGTTCCTTAAGATATTCAGATTTTAAGTATTCACTGGTTTCTTTGTCGCGTGAAGCAATGTCGATGCAAGTCTTAATCAGTCCTTTTGACATGGTAAAATCCCTTTTGGGCTTTAAATTGATTCCATTTCAGTTATTTCATATTTATCTGGTCTATAGTTTAAAGTATTTAATAAGATTCTTTTTGAGTTCAGACGCAAAAGTTTCAGATTCTGAAAAGCGAATCTGTTTAATACCTGCTAGATTGAAACCTACATACTTGTCTTGGTTATCAACACTTTCATCTAAGAATAAAATGAAATTGCCAAAATCTTCACCGGTTGCCCTGGCTTTTCCCATTAAAAAACCGATTTCGTGATAAACATTTGGATTACAAAAAGTTAAATTGCCAATCAACAGTCCACAATCAGATATCATTTTTAAGATTTTGTTATTGATTTCATATGAAGTTCCGTCAACGAACCAATCAACTCTTTGAGGTTTTAGTTTAACCTGAAGGTTGAATTCTGTATTTATCTCATTTGCAACACGTTCAATTATCCTATAATGGTTTTCTGATCTTTGGTGATTGAATTTCATTGATACAAAAAGTGTTCGGCCTCGACTTTTTAGTATTGATCCAAATACTTTCACAAGGTCTTTTGAATGAGATTTTTCGATTGTATATATATGATTTTCAATAACCCAATCAAGGAATGACTCTGTAAGATTCTCTGGCTGCAATTGAAAATAAATAAATGCTCCAAGAAGACCTCTGTTTTTACTTTCTTTTAATTCAACATATTGAGCATAAAGCGTATTTATTTCGGCCAAGGCCTGTTTGAAACGTCTGCTTGCATTTTCATTTTCACCTAAAACTTCCGCTTCAATTAGCCAGGTAAATTCATCCACCAGAAAAGTTCTCTCGCAATTCTCAAGAGGAGTTTGTATATGGGGGGCCATCTCATAGTCTATGTTGCCATGTAATCTACGAGCGAGATAATAAGGCCATCCAAACGATGGGCTTTCTTTTAGCTCATCATCGGGAAATAATTCTTTATCCCCAAGAATAAGCTTTAAATTTTCCTCCATTGTAAGTGGTTTTGCCTTGTGATTTATGTTATGGAATAAAGCGGCCCCGAATTTTTCAGCCTCCGATTCGTCTCGAAAAAATACTATGCAAAATGGAGTATTGATATTTTTGAATCTTTGATTTCTTGGGTTGATAATGCTCAATCGGTGATTGCCGTCTATTCGCGAAAACTTTTCAAATCCTCCTGAACCAATCAAGTCATCATCAATTGTCAACTGTGCTCTGCGAAAATAATCATAAACGCGCTCTTCATCTGTGGATCTTGATCTTGTAAAAGTGCATTGAATTGAAAGCTGCTCAAAAACGGATTTGAACTTCTCTCCACCGTCTATTTTGTAAAATAATTCTTCAACAATTGATAAGTCCGGGTCATTTCTTGCCAATACGGCTCCTAAAATTATTTCAGGATAGAAATGAAATTTGCCTTTCTTTACAAATTCTCTTACTTCTTTTTTATGTTTTTGATCAATGCCCCTCTGATACTCCTTTGCTTCAGAAATTTCATAAAGATCGCCCATTTTTGCATAACCACGAAGGCATAAAAAGTTGCCTAAAGATTTGTCTAGTACTCCTCTAAATCTCATTTTCGACTCCTAGCTCCCTCATATCAACTCTTCAACTTCAACTTTAGCACTTTCGAGTACTTGATTTGCCTCGATTTGTAATTTCATTGCTCTTTTTTTGATTTGAATTATATGCTTAATAATTCTTTTCTGTTCATCCAAAGGAGGGCAAACCAGTATGATTTTTGAAATGTTTTTAGAGCCAATAAACGGAACTCCACCACCTATAAGACGAATTATTTGTGTAGAACCAATTATTGAACGTAACTGAGCGGCAATAAACTGGGGATCGTATCTATCTTTTAATCTTATTACTCCGGTGTTATTGTCAACAGTATAATTGTTATAGCCTAAATCAAAAACTGAAAACTTTATCTGCCTGATAGCTTCGCCGATAAATGGCGAAATAATGTCACCGTCCTGTAAGAGCTTATAAGAAGGCACACTTTTGATGTATTCAATGTCGTCCGTGTCAATTGATCCGTCTAATAAAATGTTTTTGACTTTCAATAGTACATAAGATGGATCATCAGTTAGATTTCTTGAAACACCCTGAAAAACACCATGAGAGATGTCTTTTAGCTCCGCTAGTCCAAAAGCAGTTGCGTTCAATCTCTCGTAGAATGCTTTATATGATGAAGTATAGAGTTTGGGATGGAATGAATTGCCGGAAATCTGACTTATATTTCTGTAGAATATTCTATCTTTAATTATTTGCTCTTTTGCTTCAGGAAATGTAAGCCCTAATTCACTAAGTAAATACTCTTCAATGCTCTCAAGATACTTTTGTGCCTCAGCTTCTTTATGCTTCTTTAATGTAAAGGCTGAATCTATTAAAGCAGTTATTTTGTCTTGGATATTTGTAGCTGGGATAGGTATTTGGAGGTATTTAAAAAAATCAGTTGGAACTCTTTGTTGTCCGGCTGAACCACAGAAATTTAATTTAGCGTATCTTCGAAAGTCATCAATGAGAAAGATAGCCCGTAAATAACTTTCTGAAACATTTAAGTTTTTTGCTCTAAAAACATGGAATTCTGTAGAACCATAGGCGTAAAAGTGTGGGACATTATTGGCAATGGCCATTTTGCCATTTTCCATACAGGGAGTAATTTTAGCAAATATAAAATCTCCCTCTTGGAACGGTGTGTAACCTTTAGTTTTATCAGATGAAATTTCTGCAAATTCGGTTATAGAAGCGTCCTCGGCACTAACTAATTCCATAGGTACAAATGAGTATTCGCCTTTAGGGGGTACATGGGTTCTCGGATTGACATAGAAATACTCTGTTAACTTCTTAAGAGGATGACATGTACTAACAAAAGGATTTTTCATAGAATAACATCTAGGGTCAAATCTTCCTGTTAGTTCGCTTTTTTTAATTAGGAATATTTTTTCAGGATCGATTTTTGGCGAAAGCTTGAAACTCATGCTTTACCCTCCTCGATAGCACTAATAAACCGGGCAAGCTCCTTGCCTATAATATCAAATTCATTGTTGCCAGTGGGGTTGCCTGTCGAATCATATCCTATATCTTCGGCTATTGCCATAAGTATCTCATAGTCATCCACTTCTTGCAGCTTCTGCCATTTTGAAAGATATTCATCAGCAAGTTCTTCTCTAAGGTCATCAATTTGTTGCTTTATATCGTCAGAAATTTCTTTTTTTTGCTGCTCGAAAAGTTCTTTTGACTCTTTATCGAGCTTTGACAGTTTATCAGGGAATTGCCCCTGAAGCTTCTTGATGCGAATTTTTTTCTCAGCTTCTAATTTCTTGAGTGTATCAAGGAAGTTTGCATCCTTTTTAATTGCTTTTTGCAAGCCAAGCTTTTGCTCCTTGATATTATTAGTAGCGTCTTCAGTGTGTTTTTTCAGGAAAAGAACGGAACTCTTAACGCCCGCTCCAGTGTGCTGGAAAGCTGTTTGCGGCATAGAGACAACTGCTACTATACGAAACATTTCTTCGATATTGTCTCTTACATATTGAAGGCTGGAATTTGTAAGTACTCCATCGGGGATGACGATAGCAAGATATCCTTTTTCAGCCAGGAATTTATGACATTGCTCAATAAATAATATTTCGGTGCTTTGTGAGGGCCTTTCTGCACGTTTGCTTTTCGGGTTTAGCCAATCAGTTTCTTTTGCGGCCAGCTTATAGTGATGCATATACGCTCGTTCGGTTTGTTTGACAGCCGATCCAAATGGTGGATTGGTGATTATGAAGTCAAACTTACCGTACTCAAAGTTTTTGTTGCCGGTGATCTCTTGTATGCCATTTATTTCTTCATCGCCCTTTTTTATTAACTTGTCGGGCAAGAGGCCATCGCAAGCAACTACATTAGTATGACCATCATCATGGATAATCATATTCATCTTTGCGGTACGGGCTATTTGTTCGTTAATCTCAATTCCATAAAGATTATATTGAGCAAAATCATGCCAGTAATTGTAATGCCTGACGGAACCAATTTTCTCGTATTGATCAGCCTGTTTTCTTACTTTGTCCAAGGCATGGAGTAAAAAGCCTCCACTACCGCAAGAAGTATCCAATACTAGCGAATCATGTTTTATTGGCAAGACATCAACAATGAAGTTTACTATCGTTCTTGGCGTGAAATACTGGCCAAAATCGCCTCTAAAGAATGAACCCATGAAAGTCTCAAAGGCTCTGCCTTTGCTGTCAAGGTCTGTGTCGCCAAGATTGACGCCTTCAAGATAACTGACAACTGTCTTAGCTTTTGAAGGGGATAGCCTTATGTTGTCTTTGAAAACTTCCGGGTCTTTCTTCTTTCCTTCTGAGTATAAGGCTTTTATGCGATCAAGAAGTTCCTTTTGAGCTTTAAGCTCTTTCTTCTGTTTGGATTCTGCTGGTTCATTGTCTTTGAATTTTGGAGTAAAATACTGGAAATCATAAGGCTCTCCTTTTTTTCGAGGTTTTTTCTCATCCCATATTTTACAAAAAATCAATTTGTCCAGTTCGTCGAAGGCTTCTGATGGGTTTAATTCCCCACCGCCCCAAAGTGCCTGGTGGGCTTGCTTGAATTTATTTGTTAGCTCATCCTGCTTAACAATTTCCAATTCAAATAATCGCTGACCATCTTTTTCGCCTCCACCTTTAGCATATTTATAAGCAGCAAGTCCGGAAGCGCCGTAGCTTGGTATATCTGGAGCTATTTCTCTAGCCTTTGGCTTTTTGGTCGGTACTTTGTAATACTCATTTTTAATACTGGAAGTTATCCATACGTATTGAGCTCCCTCGGCAACGGCATATGAAAAGCCCTGATTGACTGATTGTTTAAATTCAAGTTCTGAAACATCTGGCTTTTTGCATTCAACGACAATATGAGGTGAAAGGTGGCCTTCGTCATTGTAAACAATAATATCGGCCTCTTTGGTTTCTCTGCCCATAGTCACGGACACAAAGATTCTAATATTCTCAACTGGATACTTGTATTGGCATATCAGTTCTAAATAAGACCTTGCCTGAACAAACTCTTCAGGATTGTTAAAATTCCTTCGCTTTTTAAAATGGGTATATGTGATGTAATTGCAATCTTTGTCAAAAGTAACTAAGTGCTTCCCTTTAGGGCCTGTGAAAGCTTGGGGGAATAATTCTTTTAGCCTTTTGGCTTTCTCCATTACCTCAGTTTCATTTGACTCGTCATTTGAATTATTGTTGCTCATGCTATTCATTTCCTTGAAAATCTCTTCCTGCTGTGATAACGTCCTGTGGTCACTGCATTTGCATTAAAACAGATTAATGACGGCATTTTGACTTAAATAGAACCACTTGTCAACAAAAACTAAGTATTAATCCACTCCGGTCCAATGCTAATCAGCAAAAGGTAGGCAAATTCTATCCAATTAAAGCAGAATAGGCATTTAAGGCGTGAAAACAGCGAATCAGGATTGTGGAAGCTATTTACTGGAAAGCAAAGGAATGACTATCAGTCTTCCCATTTCCCGGAAATGGTTGCTTCTTTGACTTCATTGAAGAATTTGCTCCAGCGGTCAGGATCGCTTAGTGATTTTTCGATTCCTTCGGCAAGGGCCTTTTCACAATCCGTTTTTTGATTCCATTTCAAGCCCATATTACTGGCGTCATCGGCGAAATGCCTTCCGTGCCTGCTTCGGAGAAAATTGCGGATCACGTCCGGTCTGGTTTCCTGGTATGTCCCGGCAAGCTTGTTAGTGGCGACTTTCCATAGTCGAGCAGCAGCTTCTTTGTCTATGTCTCCTATTCTAAGAATGGTTCCTATGAATCCCCATGTGTCATCCAGAGGAGCCGGTGTAAGTAGATTGCTGTTAGTCATTGTTTCACCTCGTTTCAATTTTTTATTGAAAAAGCATCAGGCGTTACGGTATATATTCGTAACGCCTGATGCATAATATAGTTATTCTGCTTTGTAATCTGGGTTGACGATGTATTTACCAGGAGAGGTTTTCTTAAACCTTGCATCCTGTTGGCCTTTCTTGCGAATCTCTGTTCCGATCCCGGCGTTGAGGGTGTTCTGGGGGGTGAGTCCTCCTTTGGCCGGATTCCAGTACCCCTTTTCCATCATTTCTTCGACTATAGCTTTGCAATTCATTTCCGTGCCGTTTTCCTGAAGCACTTTAAATGCAGCGTTTAGCTGGGTCATCTTCTTTTGGCCGGTGCTTGCTGAATTCGGAGCAGCTTTGGCCGTGTCAGCCTTTGGCGTTGTTTTAGGGGCTTTGGGTTGTTTGCCGTCCGTTTTGCCGACACCGGCGGACGTGGACGTTTTCTGGGGGCTTTTGGGAGTCGTTTCCTTCTTAACGGTGTTTTTCTTTGCTGTCTTCTTTTTCACGGCAGGCTTATCGGTTGGTTTTTTAACAGCTTTTTTTGCGGTCTTTTTCTTTGATGTTACCTTCTTGTCTTTGATTACTACTGTTGTCATGATACTGTCCTTTCTGAAAATTGGTTAAAATGAATTTATTAAACGTATCCGTTCTTCTTAGCTAAGAAATTATAAAGCCGGGCTGGAACTTCCTCCCGGACAGCGGTGTCGACCGAATCGATGATACTCCAGGCCAGTTTGAAATCGCCTTCATTGATACAGTTGAGGATGTCTGTTAGGTCTTTGACATCCTTTTCGTACATCCGTGCC
>JAIPEE010000022.1 GCA_021737275.1 Desulfobacterales bacterium | reverse complement strand
GAAAATTCAAACCGCCAAATGAGCCATTTTGTACCTGACTGTAGTAAAGGGTGCACCGTTAATTGTAAAAGAGCAAATTGTTAAAAATCATCCACCTATAAAATGAGATGCCAGGTGGAGCTGTAACTCTAAACTTTAGGAAATTAAGAAGAGATTAAATAATCAGGAAGTATCTGTCAACATCCCGCACCCTGTCATCTCTGCATGTTTTCCGGTCAGCGGGTACTGCCGGCATATCTCAGGTTTAACATCGTGAATTGTGCAGCTATAGTGGTTTTTAGAATCATCTTTTTTCAGCCAGGGGCACTTTGAAAAAAGGCGACCGGTTTTGGGATTAAACCATATTCTGTAACCAATTATTTTGCTGCCGTACTGAACAAGCTTGACCCGCTCAAGAATATCAAAACGACCCATGGCAATCCAGCGGTTATAATCTTTTTCAGTACAGTCTTTATGGTATATAAGGTTGATGCAGCATGAACCGCACTGTCTGCAATTTAATGATTCTTCACCGGTTTCGATCCAGATACCGTCGCAGCCGGTTTTACTCTGTTTTCCCGAATAGGCTTTTGTCTCAAAAACCTTGCTGCAGATTTCAGCCAGAACAGAAACGGGGTAACTGTTTTCATTTAATGCCCTGAGAAGATATTCTCCAAGCGCATCATCTCTGATACGCCGCATTTTATTTTTATGCCGATGCTTTACCCAAACACCGGCATGATTCCCCCCTTTTTGGACAAGTGCCCGGCCGCCCAGAATCGGCCGACAGAGTTCTGTGAAAAGGCGAGGCTGTGCGCCGTATTGTTCAAAGTCTAACCGGATGGCTCTTAGCGCTTCTTGTCGTGTAAGAAAAATTTTATTTTTTTCATCCATCACCAATTCTCTTTAGCGTTAATTGATTTTGGTGATTTTTAAAATTGTTTTCCTAATAGATCGAACTCAGATAAAAACACTCAGAATGAGATATAGACATCAGATATACATGAGAATATCTTTAAAAAAGGTTTTAATTTTTGTCAAATAAAAACAGTTATAGATACAGCACAACTGACTATGATAAAGCGGTGTAAAGATCCTGACTTTCGTTCGGAAAGAAAACTGTCAGAATAATGCAGCAAGCGGACTGATGGAACAATTTTAAATTCATCCTTCAGCCGAATCGAAACTTAACACCACAACCGTGTTTCGGATAAGACCAGGAAATGGCATTCAGCGGACAAATTAATCGACAGGCACCACACTCCAGACATCCTTCGTAATTAAAAACAAGATCATCACTTTTTTCATCCCACTTGTAGTTTTCCGCCGCACAAATAATGAGACACGGCCGGTCAGTGCAATTTTTACAGAGCTCTTTGTTAACAGTAATATGAGCTTCCTTGTCAATCTTGATTTTGACGGTGGACATTTTTTCATCAACTGTCATACTGTTTTTTCCACTCATAAAAACGACTCCTTATTTTTCTTTTTATTTTTTCAACTGTTTTTTTATACAAGGAAAAACCCTTTACTATCGGGGTCACAATCCATCGAATAAGACTTGGGACAAAAAACTTTCCCGCTTTCAAATAAAGATTAAGAAACAAAGGGTGGTAGTCTTTTGACATATAGTCCGCATTCCAGTAGTTGTTATAGCTGTCTGCAATGTCAGCCATATAATTGGCTCTGCCTGCATTGTTGCCCACCAGAGAATCGCTATAACGTTTACTTTCATGGACCATATCCAGCATTGATGTGGTATCCAGAAATTTCAGGTAATTTTTCAAAGTACCCGCACTGAAATCATTTTTCTTTACAGCCAAGTCAATTGTCTCTGCAGCCATCAAGCCTGAAGTCATACAGGTCGGCACACCCATTCCGGAAGCGGTGTCCATGAGTCCGCCTGCTTCTCCGCAGAGCAGAACGCCGTCTCCATAAAGATTTTCAGGTTTGATGCGGCCCCCGTGAGATATAATATGGGCCTGATATTCCCGCAGGGTAGATCCTTCGATAAAGTTATGAATAAAGGGGTGCTGTTTTAGTTTATCCAGCTCATCGTGCAGCTTAACATTTTTTTCTTTTAACTCACCAACACGGGCAAAAATGCCAAGCGATACACTGTCTGTATTTGTATATAGCGTTGTCCCGCCAAAACTTAGTTTGCCATAATTATAATGCCAGAGTCCCATTTCACAACCCAGGCCGTCTGATACCTGAAAGCGTTCATTAATAACTTCCGGCGGCAGGTCAAGTACTTCTTTTACGCCAAGGGTGCATCTTGCCGGATCCCATTCCGTGATTAACCCGGCTTTTTCACCAACGCTGGAATAGTATCCGTCAGCGCCCACAACAACGTC
The DNA here is from genome assembly GCA_021737275.1 of Desulfobacterales bacterium. Taxonomy (GTDB): domain Bacteria; phylum Desulfobacterota; class Desulfobacteria; order Desulfobacterales; family JAIPEE01; genus JAIPEE01. The sequence continues at coordinate 61,910 of JAIPEE010000022.1, read as the reverse complement.
AGCATATAATTCCTCATCCCCCACCCTGACACCGATAACGCGGCCCTTATCCTTAATCAGATCCGTAACTGTCATCCCGGTTATCAGCTCTGCACCGGCATCCTTTGCTTTTTTGGCAAACCAGGCGTCAAATCTTCTTCGAAAGGCTGTAAACGTAATAGGGTCATCAATTTTATCGTAGTTATAACTTGTAATCATCTTGATGTCGTTCCCGGTAAAAATAGCCTGATCTGTCCGTACAACATTTCTTTCAACCGGCAGATCCTCTTCCCATTCAGGGATGAGCCGTTTCAGTTCAGTCATAAACAGAACAAACGACGACACATTTTTTTCACCGGGTGTTCGGCCCCGCTCCAGCAGAATGGTATCGATTCCTTTTCTGGACAGAGACAACGCGCAGGCAGAACCGGCTGGACCGGCACCAACGACGATACAGGTTGTTTTTTCCATCTTATCTCCCGGTATTAAAAATTAAAAGAAATAATATTATAGTTTTCTACACCCATTTTTTCATCAATTATCATACTGCTTTTTCCACTCATAAAAACGACGCCTTATTTTTCTTTTAATTTTTTCAACTGTTTTTTCATAAAATGAATAGCCCTTTAATATCGGGGTAACAATCATTCGGATCAGCTTTGGGGCAAAAAACTTTCCAACTCTCAAATAAAGATTAAGAAACAAAGGGTGGTAGTCTTTTGACATATAGTCCGCATTCCAATACTGGTTATAGCTGTCTGCTATAGCTGCCATACAATCGGGTCGTTCAAGCTTTCCTTTGTCCACCCAGTAGTCACTGGTTTTTTTGCTTTCATAAATCATATCCAGTATTGATGTGCTGTCCAGAAATTTAAGATAATTCTTCAGTGTATCAGCACTGAAATCTTTCTTTTTTACAGCCAATGCTATAGTTTCTGCGGCCATCAAGCCTGCTGTCATGCAGGTGGGTACACCCATACCGGAAGCCGTATCCGTCGTGCCTCCGGCCTCACCACAGAGCAGCACACCATCTCCATACAGATTCTCCGGATTTACCCGGCCACCGTGAGGTATGATATGAGCCTGATACTCCCGCAATGTGGCGCCTTTAATAAATTTATGAATAAAGGGGTGTTCTTTGAATTTTTCCAGCTCATCGTGCAGTTTAATATTTTTTTCTTTTAACTCACCGAGATGGGCAAAAACTGCCAGCGAAATGCTGTCTTTATTTGTGTATAATGTCGAACTGCGAATGCTCAGCTCCCCAAAGTGATATGGAATAATGCCCATGTCACATCCCTGACCGTCTGATAACTGGAACCGTTCATTGATTACTTCCGGCGGGAGGTCAAGAACTTCCTTTACGGCCAGCCTGGCTCGTGCAGGATCCCATTCCGTGACCAGCCCGGCTTTCTCACCGACTTTAGTGTGGTATCCGTCTGCACCGACCACTATATCGGCATACAGCTCTTCATCATCTATTTTAACACCAACAACCCGACCATTATCCATAATCAGATCCGTTACTGTCATCCCGGTAATAAGCTCGGCACCGGCCTCTTTCGCCTTTTTGGCAAACCATTCATCGAATTTTCTCCGGAAAGCTGAAAAGTAGACGGGATTTTTAAGCTTGTCATAATTATAACTTGTAATCATCTTGATGTCAGTACCGTTAAAAATAGCCTGGTCCGTTCGGATAATATTTCTTTCTACCGGCAGATCTTTTTCCCAATCCGGAATGAGGCGTCTCAGTTCTGTCATTAACAAAACAAACGAGGACACTTTCTTTTCACCGGGCGTACGGCCTCTTTCCAGCAGAACGGTATCGATTCCTTTTCTGGCAAGGGATAAGGCGCATGCTGAACCGGCCGGGCCGGCGCCAACGACGATACAGGTTGTTTTATCCATTGCTCCTCCCAACGCTTTTTGAACGTTTAGTATCTTTTGTGGCCATTATTCTTCAATGACCCCATATTTTTTCAATACCTCATCCATACCCTGTCGCACATTATCCGGAATTGCTTCCGGCTGATGTTCTGCCAAAATTCTTTTCAAATCTTCATCAATCCGGTCAAACAGATCCTTTTTACCTTCCCGTACCCACTGTTCCACATTCAGGTTCTGAAAATATCCGGGGTTCCACAATTCGGTTCTGCAGTGGTTGACGGTGTGACGTTCAGCCAGATAATTACACTTCAATCCCACTTTTTTTGTAACCGCCATAGCCAGGGTATCTTCATTGATTTCTATACCTTTTTCCATACGGCGAACCATGCCGGCCAATTCATTGCCGTAAAGAAGACAATGCAGGGAGTAAGTCATTCCCGATTCAATGCCGCCCAGATAATAAGTGGAATCGGCACCACTGTAAAAAGCATGCATCATTGATGAAGCCACATCGGCCGAACAATCCTGGTTAAATACCGGGGAGGTACTGCCGCCTGCGCCGCTTCCTGCAGACAGGCCCAGTTTATGGAAAATCTGAATTCTGGCCAGTTCACCCAGATGCATTTCAGGTATTCCTCCAAAATTACCGTTCCGGGGGTCCATGAAATTAACTTCGGAATTACTTACACAATAACAACCTTTTTCAATAAGCTGTCCAAGTACAATCAGGGCAAAATCTGTGGCAATACAATGAACCAGGCTTCCTGCAATGGTCATGGGGCCGGTTGCACCTCCGATTATAATACTGCCGGATCCAAGTGGAATTCCATTTTCAATTCCAATAAAAATCTGGTCGATCTCTTTCTGGGCATAATAAAGCGGCATTTGTGTTATACCATAAGAAAAATAAGGTTTTTCCCTTAACTGATCATGCCCGCCCCGGATTACTGCAGCAAGCTCAATGGCCGCTTCAAGGGATTCAACATATTCGGAAATATACGCAAACGGTTTGGTTGTATTGGAGGCGATCACGTTAAATTCATCAATTTCACCATAAACATCGGATCGTTCTATAATTTTACAGGGCTGGCAAATACCGTCAATATTCGGAAGGGCATCCACCACGCGGGCAACCATAGCCAGATCTTCCCGTGTACTCGGTCTTCGTTCACCTGTTTCAATATCAACTATATTTATACAACCCATGCCTGCGGCAAAAGAGATACCGGGAATATCAACAGCGCTTCCGTTTCGGTCATAGAGCTGTGTTTTTTTTGCAACCGAATCAAGGCTGTTTTCTACAAGATCTCTATGAATTTTGATAACACTTTCAGATGAAATATCGCATCCGGAAGCGGAAAATAGATCAAGAACCCTCGGATCAGGGTCAAACCGGATTCCGACTTCGCACATCAGTTCGTAAACACTATTAAGGACTTTTTCAATATCGGTCCTGGACAGAATTTCAGGTAAAAATCCGGATGCGGGGATACTTGCTTTTTTTCCCATGCTTTCTCCTGTTATTAAAAAGTGGGTGCAATTTTTATTGATTTATACGCTTCTTTGCTGAAATGGTCAAAATTATAAAAGTATAAAAAGTAAAACCTGATATGGATTACTATTTTTCCATTTGAAATTTATCCATCACGCCCAGTGCCGTCATAAAAGCGTTTGCACCTAAATACTTAAGCGGTTCCGGCGGAAGCAATGGCAGTTTTTTTTTAAAAAAAGGCATATCTTTCCATTTTTCGATATCACCGGACATCATATCTGCTATTACTTTTCCGGAAAAATACATTTGGCAAACACCATGCCCCATACAGCCCACTGCATAATAGATATTATTAAATTTTCCGGTAGTGCCGACAGATTGCTGCTGGTTTAATGATAATGAAATAACGCCTGTCCATATTTTTTCAAATGAGACATTTTTTAGTGCCGGGTAGACACGGGAAAGTTCCTTATGGAGCATATTCATCGGCTTGTTAATATCTTTTTTGTAGGAAAGGCCATTGTTGAAATAGTATTCCGCATTCCCGCCGCCAAAAACTATTCTGCCGTCATGTGTAGATCCAAAATGAAAAAGCAGGTTATTATCATCATGAAACCCGATTCTATTTTTCCAGCCGAGTTTTTCAAATATTCCTTTTCCTAATGCCGGAGTGGATGCCATTTCAATCATGACCGGAAAAATTCGGTTTTTCATGTATCCCAGCTTGGTGATATAGCCGTTCATGCCAAGTACAACTTGTTTTGCTTTGACACCATGGATTAAGTCCTCTGATGTTTTTATTGTCAGCCGGTTAACAGTGCCTTCATCAATATGTTCAACACACGAATCTTCAAAAATTTCAACCCCTGCGTCCAGCGCAGCCTGTTTGAGCGAATGGACATACTTTGAAGGATGTATTTCGAAACTGTTAGGATCATACAAACCGCCGTAATAGACATGAGTGCCCAGCGCGTCAATAACCTTGTTTCGATCCCAGAACTCGACCGGTATACCCATATCAGCTGCCTGTCCGGCATATTTTTTTGAGTATTTTGTTTTTTGGGGAGAGTAGTTTACCATCAGGCTGCCTACTTCGTTAAGGCCGTCTTCCATGCCGTATTTTTTCATCATAGCGGCGATTTCCTTAACGCAATTCAGGGTCGCATCATATGAAGCTTTGTGCGTTTTCGGGTGTGCCACATGCATGTAATCGCTTGACAGCTGAGTAAGGCACATACCGCCATTTCTGCCGGATGCACCATGGCCGATCTCTTTTGCTTCAAGTAAAACAACCCGTTTTTCAGGGAAAAGCTTTTTGATATGAAGCCCGGATGATAATCCCATATATCCCCCGCCGACAATAGCCGCATCAGCTTCAATGTTTTCTTTCAGCGGTGGACTTTTCCCAGATGTGTTTTCAATCCAGATGCTCCGGTTCTCTTCAAACACCATTTTTTCTTTAAAGATACTCATTATGAATCCTCTTTATTTGTGAAAGGGTACTTGAATATATTAAAAAGGGATTAATGCTCCCTTTTTACGAATAATAGGCATCCTGAAAAGCATATGTCAAGAATTAAAGGAGTATCGCTCCCTTTTAATCGTTGACAATAAATACACTTTTAGTGCAGTCTTTAATCTGTTTGTTATAGACAATTAATTATTAAGGATATTCAACCGGTATGGAACTTGAGCGCAGGGTAAAGCCTAAACAGGCCAGGGCAATTAAAACGTATGAACTGATTCTGAATACAGCGGCGGATCTGCTTGAAAAGGTCGGTTCCGACCACTTTACAACTAAACTTCTTGCCGAAAAGGCAGGTTTGAGAATCCGAAGCATATACCGGTATTTTCCAAACAAACTTGCAATAATTAAGGCTCTGGCTGAACGGCATGCCAAAGCTGATATAAGGCTCCTTGAAGGCCGGTATGATCACATGAAAAATCCTGATGTCAATTTCCAGGATGCATTGGGAAAGCTGATTGATACCTACTATGAAATGCAGATAAATGAACCCGGTTACATTGCTGTCCGAAGTGCTCTGAATGGAAGTCCTGAGCTGATGGAATACGATGAAGCGTCTAATTATCAATATTCAATAGAGCTTGCAAAAGCATTAAAAACCAGGATGCATGGTATCCGTGATGAAAAACTGGAAATCATCAGTATGAATATTATTGAAATTTCCGATACGATGATCTGGAGAGCGCACAAACATCTATATAACCAAAACAATAAAAAACGGGCAGCTGAAATCCTTGGAGAGTTGAAGTTGGTGTTGAAAAGCTATCTGGCGAATTATCTGGATTAGCAATTCAGAACTCACCGTTCAGTACTCATTGCTTTATTATTCTTTATCCCACCGACCATTACCAGGTTTCATATCTGCAGGTTTTAGCTTAATGGGAAAGTTATCTCGGATTCGAATATCAGCAGCAGGATCAATATGGTCAGGATAATAGTTCGAAAGCATCTCTTTTACTTTTTCATGGGCCCGGTCATAAATTGTTTTACTGCCATCTTTTTGCCACTCTTCAGGTAAACGTCTGTCGGCCATTTCAGGATAGACAAATTCACTTCTCATCAGCTTATATGTCTGGGGATGATCAAGATAGTGACCTTGGCCATAAACGGTTTCCTTGATGACATCATATGATAATGTTTCATCGGTCACTTCAATGCCCCGAACAACACGAAGTACATTGCCCAGCATATCATTATCAATAACCATGCCTTCAAACGACTGGGCCATCAGGCTGCCGACCATTCCTGGATAAAAGCTGATAATATTACTGCCGGCTAATGCCACGGTAGACGTTGTGATACCCTTTTCGTATCCGGCCTGGGCATCCATGGTTTTGGAATCGGTCATACCGGCCGGGCCACTTGTAATCAAACCATAATAATTACATAACTGTGCCGCCGCAGAAATAATCAATGCCTCTTCGCCGCTTCCGCCGGTAAAGTTTCCGGTCCGAAGATCTGTAATAAAAGGCCACATGCCAAAGCACATTGGCATACCCGGTCGAACAAGATTTACCACACATAATCCGGCCAGTGTTTCAGCAAATGTTTGTACCATTGCACCCGCCAGTGCAGCAGGTGCGGTTGCACCGGCCTGTGACGCCACACAAGAATCGGTTGGTAAGCCGAGTTGGGCCGTTTTAATTAATACCGCCAGATTGTTTTTACTGAACGCCAGTGGAGATCGAATCGGGCAGCCAAGAATATAGCAGAATGGGCGCTCCAGAAAAGCGCCTTCTTTTCCCAGAAATGTATCAAACAGAGAGATAATGGGGTCAATATGTTTTGGCTGTGAAATTGAAAGGGTAAATGGCTTTGCAGTGCCTGCCAGCTGGGCATAGGCAATGTTAATATCGTGATTATACAGGTCTTCGCTATGCTCTGTAGCAATAAAGGGTTGCATAAGGATGTGGATGTTATCCAACTGATTTACCATGCGGGCCGCATCATACAGATCCGTCAGTTTAGAGGGTCGATATGTCTGGGTTTTATAATCCAAAATATTGACAGCCTCGCCGGCCGTACCCGTATAAACACTCTCGCCACTTACTTCAAAATCATATTTTGGGTCAACGCCATAATAGGGGATCTGTTTTTTAGTCGAGGCAATAATATCTTCAACCAGTGCGCGGGGAAACTTCAGCCGGCCGTCGTCGCCCACGATACAGCCTTTAGGCAAGGCATATTCAAGGAGTTCCGGCGTTGGATGTGCAATGCCGATATTTTCAAGTACATCAAGTGCGGTACTGTGAATGCGCTTGATATCATGATTGCTGAGTGGCTTGTAGGCTCCGCCGGCTATTCCGGGCCAGATGGCTTTATTGGTTGGGTTCTGTTGAATGGTCAAAGTCTTGGGCCTCCTGGGATCAGTTATTTAAAATTCAATGCGCTGTCAAAATATTCAGGTAGCTTTTGTATCATAAATGCATCTGATTTTCATGTTTTTTATAAATAATAAAATAATCTAATATAATTAGCTATATCCTCCGGTTTCGTCAACATGTCGCTTCTCTGGGTTTCTGAAAAATCGTTTCTTTTCAGATTATTTTCTTTAATTTCAACAATTAGCTTGCTTTAGTGAAATATTAGTCTATTATAACCAGATTAACACGACCTTTGCATTAGCGGTTCGCAGGGGCGATTTTATTTCTGTAGGAACAATTCTGTAGTTTTCTGAAGTACCCTCCAGTTTAAAATTTATAATTATTAAGAAAGAAGGATATTATTATGGCCAATGGCATAGTAAAATGGTTTAACGACGCAAAAGGTTTTGGTTTTATTGAGCAGGAAGACGGTCCGGATGTATTTGTTCATCATTCAGGAATAAATTCAGAAGGATTTAAAAGCTTGAACGAAGGTGACCGGGTAGCTTTTGATATTGAGCAGGGTCCTAAAGGGCCTTCTGCAGTCAATGTTACAAAAAGCTAAGTTCTGTTTCACTGCAAAAATGGAGTATCTCACCCGATAAGCGTGGATACTTCTGGAATCTCCTGCCACGAAATTCCCAGTATACAAACGAATAGATTAAGCCACGTAATTGTTGCGCGGTTTTTATCTGTTTACCGATTACGGAAGCGTCCCAACACGCAGGAGTCTGGGAACGAAAAATCCGTAGAAATTTATAGGTATTTCTAAAAATCAGAATTTGAAGATTTGTTAAAGTCTTCTTTTTGCCGTCCGGTTCGGTTTGGGTACAGATGTATTCTTTGCCGACAGGCGTTTTGTAGAGATAGCCTGAGACGAGATCAATAGAGTTGATCTCAAGCAAGGAATTATTCATTTGAATTTTAAAAAGTTTTTATTAGACCCCGCTGTTGCCGAAGGCGCAAAAAATGCGGGTTATGTAACACCCACCCCCATTCAGGATAAAGCCATTCCCGAGGTCTTAAATGGCCGCGATGTAATGGGGCTGGCGCAGACCGGTACCGGTAAAACGGCTGCTTTTGTATTACCCATCCTTAACCGGCTGATCAATGGGCCGCGAGGTCGGGTTCGATCGTTAATTATTGCGCCTACTCGTGAGTTGGCCGAACAGATTCATGACAGCATCAAGGTTCTTGGGCGCCATACCCGTTTGCGCAGTACCGTGGTTTATGGCGGCGTTAGTATCAATCGTCAGATCGAGGAACTCAAATATGCAGATATTGCAGTGGGTTGTCCCGGCCGCATATTGGATCACTTAGGCCGGAAGACAATTAATCTTTCCAAGTTGGAAGTATTGGTATTGGACGAAGCTGATCAGATGTTCGATATGGGATTTTTCAAAGATATTCGTCGTATTCTGACCCACATTCCGCAAAAGAATCGCCAGACACTGCTTTTTTCGGCCACCATGCCTAAAGAGATTCGCGGTCTGGCAAATGATGTATTGCACAATCCGGTTACAGTTCAGATTGGAACCACTGCCCCGGCAGAGACCGTCAGCCATGCACTATTTCCGGTAGCCCAGCATTTAAAAACGGATCTGTTGATAAAGCTTCTGGGTAATAATGGCACCGGATCGGTTCTGGTGTTTACCCGGACAAAGCATCGGGCAAAAAGCCTGGGTGTGAAATTGATCAAAGCCGGCTATCGTTCAACATCATTACAGGGAAACCTGTCACAGGGAAAGCGTCAGGCCGCGCTGAACGGTTTTAAATCAGGAGAGTATCAGGTTCTGGTGGCTACGGATATTGCCGCACGCGGAATTGATGTTTCCAATGTTTCTCATGTTATCAATTATGATATACCCTCGACCCCCGAAGCTTATATTCATCGCATCGGGCGTACCGGGCGTGCAGAATGCACCGGGGAAGCCTTTACCATGGTAACCAGTGAAGATACCCAGATGGTTAAAGCCATCAACAGGGCCATCGGAAGTTCGGTAGAAAAGCGATCACTGGCGGATTTCAATTATGATGCCCCGGCAGCATCGCAGAACAAAAAAGTAAAGCCTCGTGGTAAACGGCCACAATCAAGTGTCAATTGGACACAGGCAGCGGGTAAGGAGAGAGCACCCCAGCCAAAAGAAAAGATTAAAAGTCGAACAAATAAAGGGGCTTTTGCCGCATTTTCACCTAAAAAGAGTAATCGTGCCAGTGTGCGAAGCGCTGCATAAGTAGCTATAATCGTACCGGAAAAGGGTGATATAGAGGAATCTTTTTTATGATCAGCGCAACCAACATAGAGCTTGCCTATGGCAAGCGTATTTTGTTTAAAGACGTCAATATCGAGTTTACTCCCGGTAACTGCTACGGCCTCATCGGCGCAAACGGTTCCGGTAAATCAACCTTTCTGAAGATCCTGTCAGGAGAGATTGAATCCGACAAAGGAAATGTGAGCGTCGGGCCCAACGAACGGATAGCCGTCCTGAAGCAGGACCATTTCGCTTTTGATGAGGAAACTGTCATTAATACGGTAATCATGGGGCATGAACGGCTCCAGGCTATTATCATTGAACGGGATGAGATATATTCCAAGGCGGAGTTTACAGAGGAAGATGGTATCCGATCCTCCGAGCTGGAGGCAGAATTTGGCGAGATGAATGGGTATGAAGCTGAATCTGATGCTGCCGTTCTCTTAAACGGCCTGGGAATCCCTGAAGAAATGCATAATCTGAAGATGAAAGAGCTGGAAGGCGGAGACAAGATTCGAGTGCTGCTGGCCCAGGCGCTTTTCGGTAACCCTGATGTGCTGCTCCTTGATGAGCCTACCAACCATCTGGATCTGAAGTCTATCAAATGGCTGGAAGATTTTTTGTCGCGGTTTCAAAATACCGTCATTGTTGTTTCGCATGACCGGCACTTTCTCAACCAAGTCTGTACGCATATCGCAGATATCGATTATAGCAAAATCAATGTCTTTGTCGGTAACTACGATTTCTGGTGTAATGCAAGCCGCCTGATCCAGAAGCAGAAACAAAATGAAAATAAGAAAGCGACGGATAAAGCCAAAGAGCTTACTACATTTATTCAGCGGTTCAGTTCAAATGCTTCCAAAGCAAAACAGGCTACGTCCAGAAAAAAGCTGTTGGAAAAACTCAGCCTGGAGGATTTGCCGGCATCATCACGAAGATATCCCTGGATTTCCTTTAAACCAGGGCGCGAATGTGGCAACGTAATCCTTGAGCTCGAGAACCTGACTAAAACCATTGATGGCGAAAAAGTGATCAATAATCTTAGTCTGGTGGTAGAGGGTGGGGATAAGGTTGCATTTGTAGGCGATAACAGCCTGGCTAAAAGTACACTGTTCCAGATTCTGGCAGGGAAGATGAAACCGGATTCCGGCAGCTTCAACTGGGGACAGACGATCTCCACATCCTGTTTTCTAAAAGAGAATCACCATTTATTTGAAAAAGATATGACCCTTGTTCAGTGGTTTTTACAGTATGCACCAAAAGATGAGGGCGAAAGTTTTGCTAGAAGCTTTTTGGGCCGTATGCTTTTTACCGGTGAAGAGGCGTTGAAAAAAACCGGGGTACTTTCAGGTGGAGAGAAGGTGCGGTGCATGCTGACACGTATGATGCTGTCCGACTCCAACGTGCTGGTTATGGACGAACCCACCAACCATCTTGATCTGGAATCAATTACCGCGCTCAATGAAGCGCTTGTGGCTTTTACCGAAGTGATTCTTTTTGCTTCCCACGACCATGAGTTTGTTTCTACTGTGGCAAACCGTATTGTGGAACTTACCACGGAAGGCTGCATTGATCGGAAAATGAATTTTGATGATTATCTGAACAGTGCTGATGTTTTAAGGGAGCGGGAAGAACGTTATGGCATGGTAACTGAAATGGCTGCTTGAGTTGTAGGGGTGGGGTTAAGGGACATACTATTTATCCCCACCCGTAATCAGTTAAAAAGGTGATTTATATTAATTAAACGATAGAGATATAAAGTTTTAATACCGCCATTCCCGTGAACACGAGGATCCAGAAGAATTATCGTTTTATTTTACCAGACCTCCGTATAGGCAATATCCACAAAATATTCTTCCATCTTGAATTTATGATCCCGTTCCATGGCGGCAAGATCTTCAAAGACTTTTTTTAACCGGGTATCATCACAATTTTCAGCAAGGGCCATATATTTTTTCATGGCAAACTCTTCATTTTTCATTGCAACGGCAATGGCATCTTTTAGATCCATCTCTTGATTAACCGCCGGCATTGTAATGGTTTCAGCCACCTTAAAATCTTTTTCAAAATTAAAAACGGAAGTATCCATGGTTTCCTGGTTTAAAATGCCGGTAAGGATTTCTTCATGTTTTGCCTCTTCCCGGGCAAATGTTCCAAAAAGCTTTTTGAGATAATCATCCTTAATTTTCTCAGCAACTTTTTTATAAAATTTTTTTGCCTCAATTTCAGCTGCAATGGCATCTGAAATCGCATCTTTATATTTTTCTAAATCCATACATATCCTCCCTGTGAAGTCTTACGATCGTACTATTATAAAAAGAAATATTTAACAGTTCTATATTAACCCATAAAAAAATTACCGCAAGAAAAAAGCCTGAAGATCATGGAGAATAAACCGTAAGTGCTGAGTGCTGAGTGCTGAGCAATGAGAAGGGATAAGGGCAGTAAGGCGTTGGGCGTGAGGAGAAAGGCGTGAAAATATAAGTGCTGAGTTGTGAGCTCTGAGAATAAGCCATAAGCCGTCATTTCCATAGAGCAATCGGCGCCTGCATTTTGATATCATATTTGTTACTTCCATGGAGGCGATATTTTTTGGTTATAACACATGATTATGATTTTAAAATAATTATCTGGAATAATTATTTTAACCGGCGTCTCATCGTTGTCGCAGAGTTCAGGGTAGTTATGCCTCAATTTTTGGAAGTCGGCATGTTCAAGAATAAATTTAAGCGCGTCAATCTGCACTTCAATAATTGATTTTTTATCATCCGTGATGTTTTTCTTAAAATACTTTTTTATGAGTTGTTCGGATTGCTTTTTTATCCCGGTTTCTATGCAATGGTTTTTCAGTGTTAAATTGAGTTCCATCTTTATGTCCTGAATATATGCATCATCTTTTTGAAAGATGTTGTTTGTATCCGTTATTTACTCCAAAAAGGAGATTCTTAAGCATCGGTTGAACATATAAGAAGCTTTAATGGTTAACGGGAAATGAAAAATGATAAAACAATCTTTTAAACTAAGAGGTGCTTTGCAATAAATTGAATCATAATGTAAATAATTTAGAAAAAATCGGGGGTCATGTCAATATTTTAAGGTTTCATTGCGGCTAAACATTAAAAGTCAATGTGTCACGGACGTCCACTATATCATCGAATAGTTTTTTACAGTTAAAAAGACCGGCCCTCCGCCTTGACCTCTTTTGGAAGATAATATAGATGTTTTGAACTTAATGAATATGTTAATATAAAAAATCAGATTAAAATTATTAAAATTTTCTGAGTTTGGAAGCTTCAATCCAAGCCAATGTTCTATACGACAGGTGATAATAGGTTACAGTAACCATGACACTCGAAAAACATCAAATTATAATACTACTCGCTTTAGGATTATTTTATATTTTAAGTGCGCCGGTTCGGGCTGATTTTCCTGAAATAATTAAAGCTGTTATTTCAGAAAATTCAAGTAAAAGCGGTGCATATATTCTTGAAAAAGGAGAGATCTCATTACTTTCCCGTGCCTGGCTTTCAGAAAATGCTGAAAAAACAATAGATATTCAGTATTTTATCTGGAGTACGGACAATATCGGCATTCTTGCGGCAGAAGCACTGCTGCAGGCTGCTGAGCGAGGCGTAAAAATTCGGGTAATAGTTGATGATCTGCTGATCGAAGCAGCAGCAGAAGAGACAATTATAGCACTTTCCGCCCACCCTATGATCAATATCAGGATATATAATCCAAAGCATTCTGTGGGGATATCAAGACTTGAGCGTATAATAAATGCCATGACGGATTTTAAAGGGTCAAATCAGCGGATGCATGACAAAATATTTATTGCTGATGGTATAATCAGTATTATCGGCGGCCGAAACATGGCGGATGAATATTTTGATTATGACCATGTATATAATTTTCGTGATCGCGACATTTTGCTGGCCGGGCCTGTGGTAAGCGATATTCATAAAAGCTTTGAATCATTCTGGGAAAGTACTCTGGCTGTTCCGGTTGAAAAACTTTTGATAAAAGAATTAAAAAATATGACATGGGGACAGATTGAAAAGAGCTATAAGGCGCTTCATGAATATGCCCAAAATCCCTTGAACTATTCATTTGATGTGAGACGGACATTAGATGAATTACCCCGGAAGTTCCCAGAACTCGTAAAGGAAGTTGTGTGGGATGAGATTCAATTTATCCGTGATACGCCAGGTAAAAATGAAGAAAAAGGGCTTGGCGGGGGCGGCGTTTCAACCGATACAATTATAAGTGTTTTAAAAAAGGCAGAAAAAAGTGTAATAATCCAATCGCCATATCTTGTTATGCCAAAGGGCGGTTTTGAACTGTTCGAAGGCCTTATAAAAAAAGGTGTAAATATAAAAATCAGCACAAATTCTCTTGCCGCAACAGACAATTTAAAGGCCTTCAGCGGTTACAGCAGTCAGCGCAAAAAAATACTAAAAACCGGAATTAATGTCTATGAGTTTCGGCCTGATTCAGAGATAAAAAAGGAATTAATTGAACGCTATGACGCACTATCCCATATGGATCCTGTTTTTGCAATTCACGCCAAGAGCTTTGTTGTAGACAGCAAAATATTGTATGTCGGCACGTTTAATTTTGATCCCAGGTCAGCCAACCTTAACACGGAAATTGGTGTTCTGATAAACAGCAGCCAACTCGCAAAGCAGGTTGAAAATAAAATTTTAGAAGATATTCTTCCGGAAAACAGCTGGGATGCTGCCAAAAAAAATCCGGATTCAAATGCATCTCTCTTTAAACGGACAAAAGTATGGTTCTGGAAAATGATGCCTATTGGATCCCTGCTTTAGCAGGATATTTTGATTACCGAACGATGACAAAAAATAAGGGTGGTGAGCCGGAAAAATAAAATGATGAGCCCCGCTAAGTATAATTCATAAACTTTCACTCTCGCAAGAGACCGAATCCCTTATTTCTCAGCGTTTTTGAATACCGGTTTATCCGTATCAATACCAGCCTGAAGGGGCTCAACAGGAAAATTTGTTTTCAGGACACACATTAAAGCCGCAAAAATAATCAAAATTGAAATAAAAAAAATAATCCGATACTCATTTCCGTTCAAATATGAAAAACGATCAAGGATAGCACCATACAGTAATGGTAAGCAAAAAGCGAAAGGCATTCTCAACAGGAGAGCCACCGCAAAATAACTTGTGGAATCTTCTAATCCTGACAGCCTTTTCACAGTCGGTGCAAAAGCCAGCGGCCGAATATCGCGGGAGATGCCAAACAAAAAACTGGCCAGAAAAAAACTCCAGCCGCTGCTAAACAGCATCATCAGAATAATTCCCAGAATTGAAAACAGCTTAGAGATGAGATATTTATTTCTTAATGATAATAATTTGAATATTCCGAATAAAATATTCGTTGTAATTGCACCACAGTATATACAGCCGACAAACACACCGCCGGCAATAGAAGGGTTGATTCCGCAATAAATGGTGGCGTAATTGGCATAAAAAGAGATTATCGAGATAATAACAAAAAAATCAAAATCTCCTGCCAGAAAAAAAAGAAAATTTCTATTGTTAATAATCATTCGGATCGATTTAAATGAGTGATAAAAAAAAGATTCCCGCTCCGAACTACCGCTATTTCGACTGCTATTTATTTCCCTGGTAAATAGATAGCAAAGCCCGCTCAGAGCAAACACTAATCCGACAAGAATAAAAATAAACGCAGAGGAATTAATTGAAAAAGAATATTTTTCAATGGTTTTTACAATCAAAAAGCTGCAGATCAGTTTCGCGCTATTTTGCGATATCATCATAATCGCAAGTGCCGGAACTGTTTTTTCAGGCGAGAAAATTTTAACGATATAGTTGTACCATACCGGTACCATCACACCGATACTGATGGAAAATGCCGCATAGAGAGAAAAGAAAGCCACCAGCAGGAAACGGTTATCTCCAAAAAACAGCAGAACAATTCCAAACATCATGACCGATAAAGATGAAAACAGGTGAAAGATGATAATCGGTGTCCGCTTTGATGTCAGATGAGTTGTCCAATAATCGCCAAGTAAAGCAAAAACAGAACACCCGATAAAAAAGAGTGCCGGAATTAATCCAATAGCAAAACTGGATGCGCCTAAATTTTTCAAAAACAGCTGCAGAAAAGTTGATTCAACAACAAGAGGGGCACCAATTCCCCACAACGCTTCAGCAATTGAGATACCAAAAACATTTCGTTTATAATTTTGATCAATATCCATGGTTTTAGCCTTATCAGCTTATGTATTGTAAGCCTGCTGTGAACAGGACAGAGATACCCTTATTATGTAAAGTCCATGCAGAGGCGGAGCTATCTGCGTCCGCTAAGCGCATTTTTTGACACAATATCCGCAGTCTCTGTAACGGCATCAAAGACAATGAAAGCAAGTTTCTGTTTCAGTTGTTTTTTTACCATCGCAACATTTTGTTCGAGATCAGTTTTGGTATAGCCTGTATCCGTTCCGGGCCGTGTCACAAACTCCTCAATGATTTGCTGCAAAGCTTCCGGAGATAATTTTTCATATGGGATAATCACAATTTGTACCTCTCTTAGTTTTTATGGGAGATCTTACACGAAGTATGTGACAGATCCGGTCATAATATCAGAAGCTATTTCTAAAAACCTGTCAGTTTAAAAAGAACTGCCATCCCAGCAGAATCAAAAGAGACAGGATTGTAACGGGAAGACCTGTTTTGGCATGTTGTCTGAAGCTAATCACAATATCATATTGACGGGCCTGTTCAATCACAATCATGTTGGCAATACTGCCGATAATAATCAAGTTGCCGGCAAAGGTGCTTGAAACAGAAAGAATATACCATTGAACCGGATGGGTAATATCGAGGAACTGCACCAGTAGCATCACCGCCGGAACATTGCTGACCATGTTGCTTAACACAGTGGATATGCCCGTCAGTATCAGCGGATCACCCATGGAAAAGCCTTTTGCGGATAAACTATTCATCAGGTCGGCCGGGATGCTTGTTGCCTGAAGCCCGGCAATGATGATAAACAGGCCGCAAAACAGTGTCAACAGGTGCCAGTCCAGAAGACCCAGAATGCTGCGCGTTCTCATCCTCCTGCTGCATAACAGTGCACCGGCAATGGCAATGGCGCTCAATTCCCTTGGAATGCCCGTAAAGAAAAGAACGGTCAGAATTACGACTGCGGCAATCCCCTTAATGCTCTGCCACGGGTTTAATGGGGGCCAGTCCATATCCTGCTGTAAATCGGAAGACGGTTCGTTTTCACGGAACCGGTTTTGATATTGCCACAGGATAATCAGAAATCCGCAAACCAGCGACAATATACTCGGCGGCGCGCACCATGCCATAAAAGAACCAAAATCCAGATGCCCCACCTGGCCGATGAGCATATTTTGAGGGTTGCCGATAATGGTGGCCGTAGAGCCTATATTACTGGCAATGGCCAGGCCGAGCAGAAACGGTAATGGATTCAGCCGGGCCTTTCTCAGTGCCAGAATAAGAACCGGTGTAAAGGCAAAACAGATGATATCATTGGCCAGCAGGGCAGAAAGAAAAGCACTGACCAGCATGAGGATAAATAAAAAAAATGCCGGACGATTCATAAAAAAAGTAATTTTTAAGGCACACCAGGTATAAAAACCGCCCAGACGCAATTGGGCAGAAAGAATCATGAGGGCATACAGCAGCAAAATGGTCGGGAAATCAATAGAAGGCAGAACATTGCCGAGCGGCACCCGGCCGATAATTACCATGGCAATGGCGCCGATCAGGGCAATACCGGTCCGGTCAAGCGCCAGGCCCGGTATCCGGCCCAGCGCAATGCCCGTATACGCAATCAGAAAAACAATTATGGTAACTATATCCATGGCGGATATCCCGGGTTATAAATGTCATGATTCCGGTCGAGCAGGTACACCCAACATCTGATCATTAAACGATTCCTTTTGAGAATGCAAAATATTGTTGAGCAGGGGTATGGTTTTGCGTCTTTAAAGGAATACGTATAGGGAATGCTTGAAGGATAGGGGAAATGTCCGTATTTTACGGGCGTTCATTATTCACACAAATAAAAGTCAAACGGAGACTTGACCCCTTTATAATTCTTTCCAATAATCTTTGAGCTCAGCTGGTTTTTTATAAGCTGGTGGTCGTAAACCAACGACTTCAAGATTTTGCTCAGAAAATATTATATGTAGAAAGTTTGTAATAGCGGATTCATCGTAGTTGGGTGGAGATATATCACCCTTTTTATGATGTCCTTTTGAAGCGATTAGAATTTGATTTTGACGTTTGATTTTTTGAGATACCGATATATATTTAAAGCCAAGTTTCTTTAATTCTTCTTTAAATGAGGATCTTTCATTACCATCAACATACTCATTTAGTGCAATCAAATCTGGATCTATATACCCAATAACAGAAATCACCCCAGGAGGTATCTTTTTCATTTGAATACGATGATTAAGGTTCCATGACATTATTTTCATATTAATTAAGCCGTTATGAAATCCAGAATGCCATGGCATTTAGGAAAAGATGAATAACTCCAATACTTTTGCAATGAGTTTTTGTTTTGAATTAAGGAAAGAATTGATAAAAGGAGGGACGGTTTATGAGGTGCTCGGAAACAGGTGGCAGAAGACCATCGGTTTTTGTTTATATCTGTCCGTAGATTTTGAAAACTTATTATATAACGATCTATCATTAAGAAATCCGACACTACTGTTTACATCAACGAACTCCGATAGATAAAACTAAATTTGAAGTTTTGTACCACAAAATTTGACCAAATAACAGTGTTATTTGTTCAACGGCTTGAAAAGTCAGGAGAAAGGTGTAAGGGGTGAGGAGATTAAAACCGAAGTGCTGAGTTCCGAGTTCTGAGAAACAAACCATAAGCATTGATTTCCGAGTTCTGAGCGATGAGTATAAAATCAGAAAAAAAGTCAGGAGTCAGGTGTAAGGAGTGAGGAGGGGAAAACCAAAGGGCAGAGAAAAACCATAGTATTGAGTGCTGAGTATAAAATCAGAAAAAAAGTTAGGAGTTAGGAGTAAGGCGGGGAAACGAAAGGCTCAAGGTTGGAGGTTTGAGGCGTTAACATGTCGGTTCATCGTTTTCTTCTCCTAACGGGAGTTCTGGCCGGTTTTGAAACTCTTGCTTCGCTTGCACAATTGCCCTGTGAAGTTTCTGCTCAAGCATTTCACGTGATGGCAGTTCGATCATATACTCGGCCATCCGTATGCCGCTATTTTCTATTTCCAGCAGTTCTACGGTTTCTTTCTTTTTACCGGCGCATAAAATCAGTCCGATGGGTGCCAGTTCATTATCCTGCCGCTCATTCTTATCCAACCAACGCAAATAGAGTTCTATCTGGCCCTTGTAAGCGGGTTTGAAATCACCCAGCTTCAGATCGATAACCACCAGGCGGTTAAGCTTACGATTATAAAAGAGAAGATCAATATAGTAGTCGTCACTGTCTATCTGAATTCGTTTCTGACGGGCAATAAATGAAAACCCGGCCCCCAGCTCCAGGAGGAACTGTTCAAGTTCGCGCAAAATAGCATCTTCCAGATCCTTTTCGAGATAGCGATCCCTAAGCCCCAGAAAATCAAGAAAATAAGGATCTTTAAAAACCAGATCCGGAGTCAACTGATTGGCTTCACGCAGCGAATCGATTTCATGGCGAATAAGTTCATCGGGTTTTTTAGAAATAGCCGTGCGTTCATAAAGCATGGAATCAATTTTTGCCGTAAGGTGCGAACACTCCAGCGTTCAATGCGGCACATTTCTGCATAAAAATCACGCTGCAAGGGTTTTTCAAGCGGTAATAGTTCACGAAAATGCGACCAGCTCAATTGTTGCGACAGTGTGGCAACAATTGTTATGTCTTTAAATGACTCATAAAATTTTACCATACGAGTTAAATTTGAATGATTGAACCCCTTACCGTATGTCTTGACCAATTCTTGGGACAGTGTGGCAAGAATCTGCTTACCATAATCCGCGCGTTCTCCCTTGAGGATCTCTTCATAAATTCGCTTTCCGATTTCCCAGTAGAGTTTAGTAAGGCCGGTATTAACAGCTGTAGCCACCAGGGCACGCGTCTCGTCGATGATTTGGCGAACATCTTCAATCAAAGCTTTGTCAGGCATAATAAGATCTTTTTTACGTGTCATTTGATACCGTTTCCGATTTTAAAGTATTAAATTCAAGAACTTCTGTACTAAGGTACTACTGGGAAGACTGGGTTCGTATAGCATAAATTGAAGATGGAAAACAATGATATTTAATTGATAATCAGGAGACAGGAGTTCCGCCTTCGCCAAGGCTACGGCGGGCAAGAAGGAGTGAGGGGCTATGGAAAAATGTTTGAGGTTGGAGGCGAAAATATAAGAGCTGAGATAAAACCAAAGTGCTGAGCGATGAGTGATAAGTGTGAAAATCAACTCAAATCGTAATTCCAGGTATCAGAAATATTTTTAAGTGGTAAAGCTGAGATGTTCTCAGCAATTTTGTATTCTGAGTTCCCGGGATAAATAACCCAAAGAGCCTCAAGTTCAAGATCCTGACAGGCAATCTTCATGGATTTCGATAACGTTGGTGCATCGTGGTATTTAACTTCAATACCCCAGTTTTTCCCATTATGCTGCCAGAAAAGATCCAGTTCTGCCCCGGCATGGGTTTTCCAGAAATAAAATTCGTGATTCCTTTTTCCGATACTTCTGCAGACATTTTCCAGTACAAAGCCCTCCCAGGATGCACCGAGCTTATTGTGAGATAGTAGCTGCTCCATGCTGTTAATGGTTTGAAGAGAATGAAAAATACCGGCATCCTGAAGATAAAGCTTAGGGCTTTTTACAAGCCGTTTTCCCGTATTGTTAAACCAGGGTTGAAGCAGGCGTACCATAAACGTACCTTCCAGAATGTCGATATATGTTCTGGCTTTCATATCCGATATTCCAAAACTACGCCCCAGTTCCGAATAATTAAGTACCTGGCCGTGATAATGTGCCAGCATAGTCCAGAACCTTCGAAGCGTATTTGCCGGGATGTTAATGCCCAGCTGAGGGAGGTCTCTTTCGAGAAAAGAGGTAATATAGTTTTCCCTCCAGGTAATACTTTGTCTGTGAGTGGCGGGCAGATATGATTTTGGAAATCCGCCTCTGAACCATAGTGTTTGCAGGTTATCAGATCCGATATCGGAGAGCCTGAAACCGCCAAGGTAACAATAGGCAATTCGACCGGCCAGTGTTTCGGAGCTCTGTTTAATCAGTTCGCTCGAGGCGCTGCCCAGGATTAAATATTTTTGCTCAGGATTATTATCAACAAGGTAACGGATAAGGGGGAATATTTCGGGTATCCTCTGGATTTCATCAATTACGATAAGGCCGTTGAGGTTTTCGAGTGCCAATTGAGGCTGATCAAGCCTTGCAATATCCCTGGGATTTTCGAGATCAAAATAATGATCGGCCTTAAAGTCTCTGGCAAGAGTTGTTTTTCCGCATTGTCGTGGGCCCAGTATTGCTGTAACGGAGAAATTTTGTATTAAATACTTTATTTCATTATAATCTTTTGATCTTATAATTTTATTCATGGATTTTAACTTGTCATTTTTATATTGAAAAATCAATAAAAAAATATGAAATTTCAAGGTAAAGTTGCAGCAAAAGATCAGAAAGAATAAGTGGCTGTTAAAACAAAAGTGCTGAGTTCTGAGTACTGAGCGATGAGAGGGAAAAAAGGTTTGAGGTTTGAGGTTGGAGGGGGAAAACATAGAGGCTGAGATAAAACCATAGTTCTGAGTGCTGAGTCCTGAGCGATGAGAAAAGAAATTGAATAGCAAGGCGTTAGGAGTGAGGAGATTAAAACCGGAAGTTCTGAGTACTGAATGGGGGAAGATATGAGGTTGGAAAAGTACAAGCGATAAGTTCTGAGTAGGGTTACGGTTCAAACAATCCAAGCCTTCACCTCTGGTAGCGAGGTTTTTAATATGCACTGCACCAGTGCATATTAAAAAAACATGCACTAAAACAAATAGAATTAGTGCATATCAAAATTTTTGATCAAATCATAAAGCCTGGTATTTATATAAAAATTCTGGCGCCCGGTTTTTTCGTATTTCAAAATTCCAATTTCCTCCAGTTCTTTAAGATATCGACTGGCAATATTTCTGGAGGCGATTTTATTATCAACTATATGTCCGATTCGGATATATACATTAGTGAACAGTGTATCTGCAAGCTCCCGGGTATATATTTTAGGTTTTTGATTTTGTATGATTTTCCGGGCATTATCCATCAAATTTACAATTTTTTTGCTTAATGAAAGCGTATGGGTCGCAGTTTTTTCAACGGCTTCAAGCATAAAAAGTATCCACTCTTCCCAGGTATTTTCAGAGGTTACCTTTCTCAATAATCTGTAATAATCAGATTTATGCTGGATAATATACCGGCTTAAGTAGAGGAATGGTTCGTTCAGCAGATCTTTAAGAACCAAGTATAATACATTGATAATGCGTCCTGTCCTTCCATTTCCATCATAAAAGGGGTGAATAGATTCAAATTGGTAGTGAATAACAGCCAGTTTAATTAAGGGGTGGATGTTTTCTTTTTGAGTGTTAATATAGTCTTCCAGGTTTTTCAGAAGATCCCTGATCGTCTTTTCGTTATCTGGCGGAGTAAACATAATTTGACCAGTGCTATCATTGACAGGTTTTGTCCCAGGTAGTTTTCTGATACCCGCTTTGTTTTGTTCCAATGCTTCCTGGATCGCAACTATGGTGTTTGTTGTTAAAATATTATTTTGCTTAACAAGGCTAAGCCCTTTGTATAGAGCATTCCGATAGTTCAGTACCTCTTTTACGGCAGGGTCAACTGATTTTTGGTCCGAGGCCATTGCTTTATATAAATCATCATGAGTTGTTACAATATTTTCAATCTCAGAACTGTCTTTTGCTTCCTGAAGTATGATGGAGTTAATGACAATCGCTTTATTGGGTAAAAGATCTGAATATCCTTTTAATTCTGCAAGAATCTGGTTGGTTTTTATTAGCTGCTTTAAAACTGCTCTGGTTTCTAAATCTGCTTTAGGCGGCAAAAGTGGTAAATTATTAAAGGGTTTGTCTGGTGCAAAAGACTTTTTCATTTTTCCCTCATTAGATAAGATTTTTGAAAGATAGTTTTCTTTATCACATTTCAGATCCTAAAGACAGTTATTATTAATAAGGGTAAGGGGTTATGGGTAGAAAGTAGGGGAAAAGCAAAGGACTGAGATAAAACCATAGTTCCGAGTTCTGAGTTCTGAGCGATGAGGGAAGGGCAGGAAGGCGTTAGGTGTGAGGAGTAAGGAGAAAGCATCGGGGCGGGGAAAGAGCAAAGTGCAGGTACTCTCAATTTTTGGTTTTGTTGCCATAGATCTTCTAAAAAAACAAACGATGATGGCCACCGATTTCTGAAATGTATTTTTCTTTTACTCCGGCGTTACGGGCAAACCCGGGCCATTTTTCAACAGCGTCACGTACTTCATTAATGATCTTTGCCGGTTTCGGGATGCTGATGGATTCGCCCACATGGGTAAGGTCTTCAATTGTAAATTGATCGCGTTTGCCGTTAATACTCATCTGGTGCCGGTTGGTCCATTTGCCGGCCGGATTGTGAGAATAGACCACATCAAAGGCGGGCGATAATTTCCAGCGTCCGTCAGGATACATCAGAAATGAAATGTTCTTGGTATGATCATCCTGATTGCGGGCAAAGACATTAAACAGCATCCGCCGGTATTGCTGTATGGCGTCTGATTTACTCAGGCGTAATTTTCGCATTACCTCAAAAGCCTGCTCGTAACCATATGCACTTGGGCGGTTGAAGTTATAATGGGCGATGCCGCATAAAGACTGCATATGTATTTTTATGTCGTTTTGACGGTCAAACCGTCTTGTCATAAAATGGGCCCGCCCGTTTTCTTCCAGCAGGCGGCATTCTGCCATATCAAGGCCGGCAGCCTTTGCCATGAGATAATAGGCGTATTCGATACGGCCATATCTTTTGGGTTCACCAAGCTCAAGATCGTGAACACCATCAAATTTGAGGATCCAGTAATCATAACCTTCCGGGACATCGGCCTGGCCGGAGATGACGTTTCCGCTGCTATTCATTGCAATGACAGCCTTGGGTCGTGCACCGCCGGCTGATGTGCCGACGCGCAGGATATCCATAATGGCTTTCGAATTTTCCTTTTCACTGTCTCCAATTGCAACATCAAGGGCCAGGCGTTCGGACATTATTTTTTCGGCCAGCTTAACGAGCGCCGTCACCTCAACCGGTACTGACCGGTCAAACTTCTTGTTAATTTGCGGCGAAAATTCCAGTGCGCCCATACCGCGTTTTCCGGTATAGCAGAGACGTTCTATGGGGTTGAAGCTTTTGGGATCACGGCCATTTCGTGTCAGCCATGTATCAATAATACTATTGCCGAATCTGTCCGGAAGCATGTCGGCTAGTAAGCCGGGCAGCCCGCGATAGGTATCTTTGCTTAACCCCGGGAAAGAAAAAATTCCATCACCTTGCCGGGCAATATCCAATCCCATATGAATCGGAGAAATGTCGAGTCCCTTTTTCAGAAAATCCGGTTCGTATTCAAAAACAGCATGTCCCCGGTCTTCCTCCCATGCAACGGCGCCCACTTTGTTTTCCCAAAGATAAACGGTGGCCACTTCAACCCGTTCTACCATGATGCCTTCTCTCCCGGGCTTTTTTTTCCGCGTTTGCCGGATGCCCGCTGTCGCTTTTTACCCTGCTGCCGGGCGATCTGTAACGGGCTGATGGTGACCTCCGGAATGAAGTTTTCCAGAGCATCCAGTGCACCGAGTTCTCGCAGCACGGTAATAATGGTGAGGAGCTTTCCTTTTCCTGATTCAAGGGCTTTAATTGAATTAAGAGATAGCGCGGTCGCTTCTGATAATTGCTGCTGGGTCAGGTTCTTGCGCAGACGAAGTGCCTTGATGCGGCGGCCTGTTTCAGCACAAATGGCTTTATCTGTCAGTGAATAATGATCCATAATAGCCTTTTTATATTCTATTATTAATATATTAACCTAATAATAATCTTAATTAGGGCTATTATAATTTTATAAATAAAAATGTCAATAAAAATATATAATAGCCTTATTAATGGCTATTAAAGTCATATAAATATTATAATAGATCAAAATAGGGCTTTAAAAAGTAAGCGATGAGAAAAACAGAGAGGGGGGGATTGTTTGAGGTTTGAGGCTCGAAGCAAAAAAACATAAGGGCTGAGATAAACCCATAGTACTGAGTACTGAGCGATGAGAGAAGGGCAGTAAGGTATTAGGAGATAGGAGGGCGGCTCAAACGATGACTGCCAGTCTTCTTATGATGTCTTTTCGAAGGTTCTAAGTGATTCAATTACAACTTGAATTCAACGTTATTTATGTTCCAATTTCCTTGCGGCAGGATCAATGCCGGCAAGGTACATAATACCCGGCCAGAGAAGCGCCCAAATGATTGCCAGCACTATAAGTGATGGTATAAGGGGCCAGTTGAAAAAGGCCGCGCCCATTCGGATGCCGGCCCAGTAAGCTAGCGGGCCGCCAAGTGCACCGAAAAAAGCTGAAAGCAGCAGGCGGTGTTTAAGCCAGGCAAGTGAATTATGAGGCATAATCGCGAGCCCGAGCCATATGATGGCCAGCCAGAAAGGAATCGGCACAGCGGCGACATTGAAACTGAAGAAGCCTATTTTATGGAGAATTCCGTCAATGAAGAGACCGGTAAAAAGTAAAAGTGCCATCATTTTCAGATCGGCTTTCAGTACCGGCGTTATAAACAGGTGCATTGCCAGCAGGGGCAGTGCGAACCAGGCACCCCTGTTTTCACCGAGGATGCAGATAAACCAGATGATCTGGTAGATGGCAACATTAATTATTAGTTTCATATTGATTTCATACATTCCCGGTTTGCCGGACGCGTGGTGATAAGGTGAACCACGCTGATGGGGCGTTCCAGAAAACCGCCTTCGCAGTAGCAAAGGTAAAATTCCCAGAGCCTTCTGAATGTCTCATCGTACCCCTTATCTTTGAGGGTCTGAAAATTTTCGTTAAAGCGGGTTCGCCAGTCCTTCAGGGTTCTGGCATAATCAAAACCGAAATCCTCAAGATGGCGCACCACCATATCCGTTTTTTTAAAGATAAGGTCGATCATTCTGCTGTTGGATAATACGCAACCGCCGGGAAAAATATGGCGCTGAAGAAAATCAACCGTATGAACATACTGTTCATACTTCTGATCCTTAATGGTAATGGCCTGAAGAAGCATCACCCCTTTCTCGTTAAGCAGATTACCGCACTTCCGGAAGAATTCAGGCAGGTAGCGGTCACCCACGGCCTCAATCATTTCGATACTGACCAGTTTGTCAAATTGACCGGTAAGATCCCGATAATCCTGTTTGAGAAGGGTAATGCGTTCCGTCAGGCCTGCTTCGGCAATCCTTATTTCCGCCTCTTTATACTGGGCATCGGAAATGGTGGTCGTGGTCACGTGGCACCCGTAGTTCCGGGCCGCATAAATGGCAAAACCACCCCATCCGGTACCAATTTCAATGACTCTGTCCGCCGGATTCAGATCAATCTTCCGGCAGATTGTTTCCAGTTTGTTCAGAGAGGCTTCCTTCAGGGTACTCTGTTCATTCGGGTAGATGGCGGAAGAGTACATCATGGTCGGATCCAGAAAAGTTTTATACATCTCATTACCCAGATCATAGTGAGATAGTATGTTCCGCTTTGCACCTTGCCTGTTGTTGATATTTAGTGCATGACGGATGCGGCGATAAGGACGAAGAAACCAGGCAAATCCCTGCTCCATGCTATCAAGCAGATCCATATTGCGCACCATTATTCTTACCAGTTGGGTCAGGTCATCCACATCCCACAGATGATCCACATAGGCTTCACCGGCACCAATCGACCCGCCGAAAAGTACCTTTTTATAAAATCCGGGATTTCGAACGATGATATGTGCTTTCAGTGATGGATCACTGCCAAAGGTCCGGTGGTCCGATCCTTCCTGCAGGGTAATCTGTCCGTATTTGATGCGGGCAAACATTTTCAGGACAAAGGTCCTGGACCATTTTTCTGAAACCGAGGTTTTATTTTTTATGGACGCGTATCGTTCGCTTGCAGATGAGCGACTCATATCATCTCCTTCTGGTATGGGACATAGGGCACACCTTTTAAATAAAGTTTAAGTGCCTGCCAGTAGATACCGGTTAAAATATAAGCTGTCATTACCGGTTTTCTCAACAGCTGCCTTTTCACGGACTGCATGGTAAGGGGATAACGCTTCAGCCGCAGACGTGCCTCGAAAATATGGCCGCGCGGGTCATCCACTTTCAGCGATACGCCAATTGTATCTCCGGGGGGGGATATCTCCCAGCGATAATGCTGATCTGTCGGGTTGAAAGGGGAGACATGAAATACTTTCGGACTGGCCATTTTGTAATGGCCACCGGCCACATAATGGGCATACTGGTGCCGCTCATTCCAGGGCGTATTGGAAACCGCGGCGAGAAAGTGCGTAAAATTATCCTGCTTGTCGAAACCGAAGTAAAAGTTGACCGGGCTGAAATAGAGACCAAAAGTCCGCATATTCATGAGTCCGCAAACCTGCCCGGTAACCGACTGTCCGGTCAATGTTTCCATTCTGCGCCTTACTGCATCAGCAAGCGGTTCGGTCGGATCTCCCTGGTAGTCCGGCCGGTGAAAACGGCTTATTGCCCATTTTCGGGTGGAAAACCAACGGCCCAGCGGCGGCAAACTGTCGAGTTCGTCAAGATTCAGAAACCACATGAAAAGGGGATATCTGAACCGGTTCGATTTGGGTATATAACGGCGGTGGGCAATATTTCCGACATACAGGGCAGATTTCATGGTGTTACTCCCAGCGTTTCGCATACTCTGAGCGCACTTCTTACGCCGTCTTCGTGAAAACCATTGAACCAGTAAGCCCCGCAGTAATGAATATTGCCGACACCGGAAACTGTGTGCCACAACTCCTGGGCATTGATTGCATCGGTCGTATACACCGGGTGGCTGTAAGTAAAACGCGCCAGAATATCCTGCTCCCTGATGTCCTGATTAAGTGTGACCAGGTAGGTGTGCCGTTTATTCAGCCGCTGGAGAATATTCATATTATAAGTAAGGGTGGTTTGTTCCCTGCCGGCATCGACCATCCGGTAATTCCAGCTTGCCCAGGCCTTTCTCCTTTTTGGCAGGGGAGAAACATCTGTGTGAAGTACTACCTGATTCTCTGTACACCGGAATGCACCGATGACCGAGCGTTCCTGATCTGTCGGCTTCGATAACAGTTTAAAGGCCTGATCGCCGTGGCAGGCCAGAATAACTTCATCAAAAACGTCTTTATGGTTCGGGCTCTCTACCAGTACTTTGTTTTCCTGCCGGGTTACCCCGGTAACGGGCGACTGCAGTTTGATATTTTTTTCAAATCTTTTAATCAGTGGGGGGATATACCGGCTTGAACCGCCTTTGATTGTAAGCCACCGGGGTCGGTTGGTTACGTTCAGTAATCCGTGATTGTCAAAAAAACGGATGAAAAACTGCAAGGGAAAATCAAGGCAGCTGTCAAGCCCCATGGACCAGACAGCCGATATCATCGGCAGTAGGTAGTTATCTCTGAAAAGCGCTGAATAGTCGCCCTTTACGAGGTATTCACCAATGGTCAGGCTGCCATCATTAATAGCGCTGCGCCGTACGTCCTTATTAAATCGCAGAATATCTGTCAGCATTTTCCAGAACCGGGGCCTTAGCAGATTGGCGCGCTGGGCAAAGAGCGTGTCAAGATTCGTGCCGTTGTACTCAAGGTCAATGGCATCGTTTGCGACAGAGAAACTCATTTCAGTGTTCTGGAAAGGAACACCAATCTCCCTGATGAGCCTGATAAAGTTAGGGTAGGTGCGTTCATTAAAAACGATAAAGCCGGTATCAATTGAAGCTTGTTCTCCATCCTTTTCAACGTCAACCGTATGGGTATGACCACCGATATAGTCTTCTGCTTCAAACAGGATAATATCATGAACGGGCGAAAGGTAATATCCGCAGGTCAACCCTGAGATGCCTGATCCGATGATAGCGATTTTTTTTCTTTTCATTATTTGATCATCCGTTGGGCAAGCCTGCACCAGAGCGATCGGGGCAGCCAGGCCAGAAGTTTCAGGATTAAGGTAAATTTTTTCGGGAAATGAATTTCCAGACGCCTTCGGGCGATACCTTTTCTTATAAACGCGCTGGCTTCTGCCACAGTAATGATAAACGGCATCGGGAAATCATTCAGATCCGTTAACGGGGTTTTTACAAAACCCGGAGAGACAAGGCTGACATCGATTTTCTCTCTGTAAAGTGATATCCGCAATGTATCGATCATGTAAGCAATTGCCGCCTTTGATGCACCGTAGGCTTCGGCCCGGGGCATCGGAACATATGAAGAGGGTGAACCCACGCCTACCAGATGGGGTCGGATCCCTTTACGCAGCAACGGCAGTAACCCTTCGATGGAAATGGCCATTGATTCGACATTGTTGCGCATGACCCGGGAGACCAGCGCACTGTCAAACTCCGGCAGATCAATATATTCACAGGTGCCGGCATTGAGAATGGCCAGATCAATGGCATCGAGCGAAGCAAACCATTTAAGACTCTCTTCCCGATTAGAAAGATCAACCCTGCCGGTATGAATTCCTTTTTCCGCAAGTTCGGCAAGGGCTTTTTCGTTGCGACCTGCCACCCAGATTTCGTGGCCCTCTGCGTGATAATCCAGAGCAAGTTGTTTGCCAATACCTGAGGTTGCACCGGTTATAAGAATTCTCATGAGCCCAGCCTCCTTTTTACGATGGTTATGATCCGGCCCAGAACCGGAAGCTGTTCATAGAGCATGGCGCCGAGATCAAAGTAATCCCTGTGGAAATTGACTTTGTTCGACCCGTTAAACTGAATATAACTGGCACCCGGGACTGATATATTACTGCCTCCCTTCAGTCTGGGATGAGAGAAAGTCATTTCCCACTGCACATATCCATTTCTGCCCGATTGTATGTGATGATTAAATCTGAAATCAATAGATTTAATATTTTGGTACAGGCTGTCAAAATATCGATGCAGGTGGTCCAGTCCAACTATTTCATGGGCGGGATCGACAAACCGGATATCATCAGCATATACGGTTGCCAGCAGATCCAGATTTTCTGCATTGAGTTTTCGGTATATATTAAGGAAATTTTCCATGATACCTCTGGTGCCGATTGGTTGAACCGCATCAGACATGCTTAATAAATGTCTGCTGGTAAATAATACTGAATATACGATATATATGATGTGTCCCCGTCAGAAGAGGCATTATTGAGAAATATTTAAAATAATTATTTTACTGGAAGTGCGAAATAAAATTATTTAAATATCATTTATTTATATAAAAATGGGGTGATTGTCAATGCTGCCATGTCGGGATTTGTTTATATGAAACGACCATCTGTTGCTGGTTCGCCCTGTCGTTATCCTTTTATGGTGACTTCATTAACTGCCGTTTAAACGATTTATTCATGGGTTCCCGGCCCAGCCACATCGCATAAATCGCCGATGCAAAGTCTTCACCTTTGATAACACCAAGTGTTGTTCCATTCAGGGCCAGTTCGGTTCCCCTACCCGGAATGTAGGTTAGCGCGTATCGGTCTCCGGGTTCTACATCTCTATAGAGGGCGTTGAATGCTTCAATTCTGGGTTGCAACTTCGCCAGCGTTTCTGAGTCCGTATTTTGGCCGATTACTTTATTGGTGGCATGCCCGAAATCCTCACCATCGATAGCATGAAAATATTCAAGCTCAAGCCGTTTTGCTGTATTTGAAAGCACATCCCCGGTCGATTTGCCTTCTTCAACATAAAGTACCCCGACATAGGCTTTTATAACGACAAGATATCGATACAGACCCGTACCCCGAGCCGACAGACGCGTCTCATCAACCGTTAAGCTGTCCTCAAAAAATACATTTTCTATTTCGGCACTTTGTGCGCTCGGCGCCGGTATTAATAAAATAAAAATAAGAGCAGAAAAATATATTTTTAATTTTAAATTCATTGCCAACCTCGTTAATTTAATTCAGATAAGTTTTTCTCAATCGTATTATTATTAAATTTATACTTTAATAATGCAATACAACATTAGGTGAATTAAAGTTGTAAGAAATATTGGGACCATCCGTGACATATTGATACTCGTTAGATTTTAGTCCGCTAAAATCCAACTGTTGGAGCACAACAGCATTCAGGTCAACCGTGAAGTTGGATTTAATTATTTTTCGTATGATAAGAAAAAATCATGAAATATGTGATAAGTTATTCAGTCCAAACTCAACCTTGAAGTCAGTTGCTAAAACAACCGGTTCATTGTTTTTGGTCATTTTATCCAGCCTTATAATACCGTATCTGTCCATTTTATTATCCGGGCCGTGTTTTTTGCTGTATATCTATTTCAGAACGATCGATTCGCGGATATTTCAGATAGGGAATAATCGCGTCATTTTTGTTTCCGCCGGTGCCGTCGTATGTAATGGAAACAACCGGAACGCCGGTATGGCGTTCAATATCTTTTGCCATGGCTTCGGTGACCAGAGAGGGGCAGCAGAAGGCCGGGCCGGCCTGGACAAACAACGAGACACCGGGGTAATGTTTTTTGATATAGTGGATCTTGAGGATGTTATCCATGGATTCACCGGTATTTTCACGCGAAATATTAAATTCAGCCAGAATACTTCCAGGTGAATCATTAAATTCCGGATACGGCTCGTCAAGAATGCTGTTAAAGAGCTTATAGTATATTTTTTCAAGGCGGCGCATCATGGCAAAGAGTGTGCCGGTTGAAATCATGTAAAGAAATTTCCCTTCTATAAACCATTTCCGGAAATAGGCCGGGGCAATCATTTTACAATAGTCTGTATAGGTTGTGGTAATGGCTTCACCACCGTGCTTTTCGATAAACCGGATCAGATCCTGATTCATCACATCATTGTCCCGGGCATAGAGATCACCGAATATGGCGACCCTGGGTCGGATTTCCTTTTTGACGGTGATGGTTTCAAACCAGTGTATGATTTCGGAAACTGCATCTTCCTTTGATCGGAGCCCGGCAAATGTGTCGGACAGAACTGAAATGCTTTTTGTTATGGTCCGGTCGGTTTCACCTTTGGTGACTTCATAAGGCCTGATCCGGCAGCCGATTTTCCGCAGCATCCCGCCGAACATGTAGGCAAAATAGGTGTCCATGGCGGCCCTTGGCGAAATATCAATAAATGAAATCTGCCCGGTATAGATATCTGCTTTTTCAAAGCCCTTGCCAAATGATGTCAGGACCTGTCTGGCATGCCAGGGATAAAGCCGGATATTGCAGGCAATTTCGGAATGGCCCATCCAGAGCGCGGTATCTGCCGGGTCAAGTCCATGCTGTTCGACACTGTTAATAAAGCCCTGAATAATGGCATTGAGCGGAATACACTGGCCGGTATTGAATTTCATGCTCTGCCGGATGGATGTCGCGGTTTCGTCCATAATGATATTCTCAACACCTTCTCTTTTCAGGATAGCTGAAAGAAAAGAGACGGTAACCGGATCCCAGTTGGGCATGACCAGTGTTTTTCCTGAAAGTGAGGATGTGACCTTGTGACGATGTAATATATATGAAACCGTTTCCTCCGGCTGCGTAAGCGCCGTTTCGGAAATATTGGCGGATTTATGGTGATTTCTGAAGGATCGGATAGCAGCCTCAATCCGGGTTTCATAGCCCACACTGGAATCCAGTTCATCCAGCTCAAGGATCAGGTAGGGCTTTTCATGGCGCTCCATGATTGTCTTGAAATAGTTTTTGATAAAGGAATCCGGCGCACATTTAAAAGCTGTAATCAACACAGGATAAACATTTTTCCGGGTTGCAATGGTTTCGGCGGTTTCCATAATCTTTGCAGCATAGTACCAGTGAAGTTCATCCAGAAGGGGTTTTAGAGTATTTTTTTTATTTTCAGGTTCGCCGACCATATCCTGGTAAAATGTTTTGATGCCCATGGATGCGAAAATATCCGGAATGGAATTGTTGGCAGCCGGGTTCAGGACCGTATAGGGACGCCCCAGCAGGACAACGCTGATATCTTCTGTCTTCTCCAGTTCATTATGAAATATGCGGTTCAGCTCTCTTTCAGCTTTTTCCCTGAAGGCCAGTGCTTTTTCATAGGCGGATGTGACTTCAAAAAAGCTGATGCCATCGGTAATGGGCTTGATCATTTTATATAACTGGAGCCGGGTGTGAAGGCCGGCGTAGAGATATTTAATGACCGGCATCAGGAATTTCTGCCTGTTGTGGCCTTCGGAGAGCGATGCCAGGGCAGGGGAAAACTGGGTATAATAACAGTACTGCCGCCGGCTGCCGTTTTCTGTTTTTTTGTTTTCAAGGTAAAGGGGCAGGAAAATATAGTCAGCCCTGTCCGCAAGATATCGGACATGGCCGTAAAGAGAAGTGAGCGGTGCGCAAAACTCAGCACCGGTCATCTGTTTGCCCTGTTTGACACTGTCTTTGAAACTTTCGCTGGTAATGATGTTGATTGACAGCAGGTCAAAGAATTTTTTCCACAGCGGGAGGTCTTCATACAGATGAAGTGCTGCGGGGATACCGATGGTGATCTGTTTTTCAGGCTGGTTTGTGGTTTCAACAGCCGGTTCGGGTTTTATCCGGAATGCCCTTTTTCTGGCTTTGAGCAGATCAAAACCGGAGCGGTTGTTGTTTACAAAATGTTTGGTGTCATAATCCCGACCGCACAGGAACCCATAGGCCGCCTGATTTTCATCAATATCTGCGATCGTAATCTTACAGTGGTTGCTGCAGATATTGCAGACTTCCGTCCGTATAGGGATCTTCTTTCCAAAAAGGTCAAGGCCCCTGAAAAAAGTACATTTTACCTGTTCATCGATAAGGGTCAGGGCGGTGCCCAGTGCACCGGTGAGATGACAGTACCTGGATACAAATATCGGTTTTCTAAGGCGCTGTTCAAATGCAGCGACTAGTGCCCTGTT
This sequence comes from Desulfobacterales bacterium, assembly GCA_021737275.1. Classification (GTDB taxonomy): domain Bacteria; phylum Desulfobacterota; class Desulfobacteria; order Desulfobacterales; family JAIPEE01; genus JAIPEE01. The sequence continues at coordinate 28,259 of JAIPEE010000022.1, read as the reverse complement.
TTTGGCAGTTGCGCCCTGGAAGCATATGGTATTGCCGATAAGGCCTTCGGTGGCCACTTTCAGCAAATAATTTTCCCTGACAGAATGAAGTGCAGATGCAAGGACTTCATTCCGGGAAAATCCTTCACTGAGATAATGGTTGATATCCCTTTCCATGAAAACCGTACATCGTTCAGAGGCCATGGGCGCTTTAGTGTTTTCTGCGTGGTCCGAATATTCAGACAAGGGGCATCCCATTTTTTTGGCCTGTTCCTCTATAAAACTGCCGGTGCCGGCGGCACAGACATTGTTCATGGCGGAAAAAGTAACCATTCCGTTTCTGAGGGTCGTAAATTTGGCATCCTGACCGCCGATTTCAATGATGGTATCCGTCCGGGGATTCAGTTCGAAGGCCGCGCGGGCATGGGCGGATATTTCATCAATCATAATGTCGGCATCAATGATTTTCCCGGCAAAATTTCGACCTGATCCCGTTGTGCCACAGCCGATGATATTGAGGGCTGCCTTTTTCCTTTTGATCATATCGTCAAATGCTTCAAACAGGGCACAGACCGCATCAACCGGACGACCGGCAGTCATGGTATAGGCGCCGGCCAGAACGGTCTTGTCCTTGCCGGTGATCACTGCCTTGGTGCTGGTGGAACCGATATCAATGCCGAGATATACATCCGGAGATTTCAGACAGGTAAAATCCTTGTAAAGATCGGCCTCAACTGCTGCAGGCGAATGATTGCTATTAAAAACATACTGTTCATGGGTGGTGAAATCCGGATAGTCTGAAAGCGAAAGTTTTAATGGGTCATAAAAATACTGCCGCTCCTGTTTTTGTGCAATGATGATATCTTTGGGCGATTTAATTTTTAAGGGCCGGACGGATGTTTCCTTAAGGGATATCATCTCCCTGGAAAGGGCCAGGGCCACACCCATGGCACCGTAAAGATGAGATATTTCGTCTGCTATAATGTCATATGAAGTGAGATTCTTTATATGTCTGACCACAGCCCGGTTTTTGGAAACGCCACCGCAAAAAAGAACCGGACTGACATCCTTTTGTCCGCTGAAAACCGTGTCCGCTACATTTCTGGCCAGACCCAGACATAACCCGTCACAGATCTCTTCAGGTGTGCAGCCTTCCTGCTGCGCGTGGATCAGGTCTGTTTTGGCAAAGACCGAACATCTGGAGGCGATTTTGGGTGTGCGTCTCCTGTTTCTGAAAGCAATTTCACTGAGGGTCATGATATCCGGCAGATTCAGTCGCCGGGCCTGCTGCTCCAGAAAACTGCCGGTTCCGGCCGCACAGGATGTATTGGTTTTATGGTTCGCATAATGCCCGTTTTTATCAAATTCAATCAGGCCGAACTTTTCACCGCCCACATAGAGGATGGACCTGAATTCCTTCTGCCGGAATTGTGCGGCTTCGATAACGGCAATCTGGCTGTTATATTTCTTCTGTGCCCTGATACAGGCAGGTGTGGAATCTGTGGCGGCAATCCATGAAATCTTTGAAAGATCAAATCCGTTCAGAATTTTTTCGGCGGTTTCTTCAATGTCACCGTGATGGAAGGCATAGGCGGTGTTAAGGATGAGTCTGTCGAGAGACATTTCGACAACAGAAATGGAAATAGATCCGATATCAATGCCTATCACATTGGGTTTCGAAAGCATAACCACCTCATTTTACAATTTAATATTCAAACGCTCCTTTATTAGTACGAAATGCAGTTCAATGTTTTTAACAGGTATACCAATAGATAAGCATCAGGAAACACATGTCAATAAAAACATAAGTGCTGAGAAAGAATAAAAGAAGGTGAGTATTAAGAGCTAAAGTTTAGCGTTACAGCTCAACCATCCATCGTATTTTTTAAGGTGGATGGTTTAAAATATTTCATCATGATGAAATGCTAAAATTGGATTATACCTGAAATATATCAAAACCGTTTGCAATCAAATTTCTGATTGGCAGAAACAGCGGTTTTGGCAGATCATTCCAGTCAAACCAATCCCATTTTTCACATTTATCCGGTTCACGGACGTTAGCTGATCCGCTTTCGTAGTCTGCAATCATGAAGAGTGTAACCGTGTGTAAAGCCTCTTTTTCAAAAATATTGTTAGTAAAGGTGCTATGCCGGATATTGAAAATTTTCAAACCGGTTTCTTCTAAAACCTCGCGTTTGGCGCATATTTCAAAAGATTCTCCATATTCAAGATATCCACCGGGAAAACACCAGGTCCCTTCACCGTGGGTATTTTTTCGTTTGCATAGAAGTACCTTTTTGTTTTTTAAAACAATTACAGCGATTCCAACTTTTGGCCGATTATCCATAGATATCTCTAAAATTTGTATAATGTTAGCAATTTAAGCTGGGATTGTATATCATGAAAAATTTAGGATGAGCAACGTGAAGCGTGCCCTTCCTACATAGTCGAAAAACAAGAGAATTGTTGTACCGGGCAATAAAAATCAAAAAGATCAATGCCCCCCACCACGAATAATATTCACCAGGTACCATTTAGCCAGGGTACCGAACATGGATCTTAAAAATCGTGGGCCTGCATAGGGGATATTACGATTGACAAAAGAGTGCGTGGTAAATTCATTTTGTTTGCCGGCCATAAGATCCGCGATAATTTTACCGGCAGTTTGCGTAACCGGAACGCCTTCGCTAAATCCAACACCATAATAGATATTGTTGTGTTCACCCATAACACCGATAGATGGTGTATATCCAATGGAACCGGCTGTTGAACCGCCCCAGGCATGTTCGATTTTGATATCCCTGAGGGACGGAAATGTTTTATGAAGGTCCTTGATAATCTTATTGGTAACCGTCATATTGTTACCGGAACTGAGCCCGTCATTGGCATAATAGAGAAAATCAGATCCGCCGATGACAATCCGGTTATCTTTACTGAGGATACTGTAATTGAATAACATTCTGCGGTCGGAAATTCCCTGACGATTTTGCCAGCCGATGCTTTCCATTTGTGATGAGGTAAGCGGTTCGGTAGCCACCGCAAATGTGCACATGGGAAACACCCGATTTTTGAAAAAATCGATTTTATGAGAATAGGCATTGGTAGCCAGGACAATGTCCGGCGCTTTTACTTCTCCGAGTTCAGTATGTATATGATGGGTTTTGCCGGGGATAATGCGGATCACCACGGATTTCTCCCTGATTTCAACATCCAGGCCCTCAACAACCTTTTTCATGCCTCTCGCTAGTTTAGCAGGGTTAATCGTTGCGCCATGGGCGGTATTGAGACCTGCGATACACCGGGATGATTTGATTTCATCCTGAAGGACTTGTCCCTGGATAAAAGAGGATGTCAGTCCCCACTCTTTCAGATTCCGGCATTCAGCTTCCAGTGTTTTAGCCTGTTTTTCATCAAAAACCACATCAAGCATACCGTTTTCTTCAAAATCACAATCCAGGCCGTATTTATCCATGACTTCCTTGATCTGAGAGATACCGTGGGTGCTTACTTTAATGCATTTCTGTCGCGCATCATGATCTTTTTTGCAACTTTCATCCAGCATTGCAGTTGCCGTGCAGAATCCGCCGTTTCTGCCGCTGGCGCCATAACCGCAGCAGGCACCTTCAAGGATCATAATCTTTTTATCCGGAAATTGCTTATGAATATTATAGGCAGCAGAAAGGCCGGTATAGCCGCCGCCAATAATAACGATATCCGCTTTGTGGCTGCCACGCAAAGGAACATTTATTTTTTTATCTACAAGGTCAGTGGTTTCAAACCAGAAATTATCAACAAAATACTCATATAAATCGGGTGGTTTATAACCTTGATGTGGAGAGTAAGAAGGCGAGAAATTTTTCATTAACTGAACTCCTTATTTTATAAGGTTTAAAAGTATTTTCTGAAAATTTTAAAAATATATACCACATCCATGACTTCTTTTCTTTAATTTTCTGTTTTTGTTAATAGCCCGGCAAAGGGCAGATGATGTTTGTTCTAAGACCGCCGGATGTCTATGCTTTTCTGCCAATTAGTGCGATAATCAGCCTGAAATGCCTGGGAATGGCCGGTGTGTTTAACCGGAAAAAAAGGAAGGGGAATATTACTTACCGGCATCCGGTTTTTTTTTGGCTGATACTGGAATATTAATGCCTTTTTCAATTGCATCTTTTTCAATTTCATCCGCTTTGGCGCGTGCCCTGGTTGCTTTCCTGAATGTTTTTTCGGCCATTTCTTCGGCTTCAGTCAGTTTTTTTTTAACATCCTCCGCAAGAACACCGTCACTGATTTCATCGTAATATTTTTCTTTGATCTCTTTTACTTCCTTTTGTGCCATACCGGATTCTTTTTCTGCCTTTTCTGCTTTCTTTTGGATCTCTTTTGCCTGATCTATAATCTCAGCAATTTCACCGGCAGCACCCTCATCCGGTTCAGCATCCAGATCAATGTCTTCTGCGGCCATTACTAATGCCACCATCGGCATTTTGGGGAAAATGCGTTCAAAAGATCCGCCGTCTCTATCTGTAATTTTATCACCTTCAATATTGAAGGGCATGAAAGCGTGCGCAGCATCGGCAGAGTGTTTGACAATGGATTCACGAGAGAAGTCATTGACAATAAATGGCGTCGCATCGATCCTGTAATCATCCAGGGTTTGCCGGAGTTTCTCCTCTTCCCCCAAAAGATTGATGGTGTCGCCCTGGGCGATGACACGAATTCCGGCGCCGACCCACTCTTTACTTTTTGTCATCAGGTGTGCCAGTATCAGCATCAGGCTGCCGGTAGCATCGTTTTGCCACCATATATCAATCCGACGAGCGCCGGGCTCGATTTTAGACAGTCTGTCCCATTTATTTTCATCTGCACAGAAGATAATGATATTGCATCCATAGCGGAATGTGGTTCGAATATGGTGCGTATAGTTGTGTGAGCTAATACTCTGAAGCCCTTCGCCGGTTTCACCAAACCAGTTTACCAATACAGTATTCACATGGAGAGCTCCGATACCGTAACTTTGCAGAACAACAGAAATGGCATCAGAAATATCCGGCGCCCGCACAACCAGTGAAAATGCCGGAATATTGTATTTAGTAATATCAGCCTTAAGTTCAGCTTCAGCCGCCGCTTTCATTTTAATGGCTTTACCGCCCTTGCTGACAATGATTCGTACTGCCGTAATGAAACCGCTTTCGCCTTCAATCCAGTCGGCAAATTTCAGTAAGCGTTGTCTTCTTTCCGAGTCATTGGTAAATGCCAGAATATTCGGACGCCAGTCACGGGCATGATCGGGTTCGCATGCTGTTGTCAGCAAGAGGTTTCGGATTTCCCGGAAGCGATAGGATCGTCCGGCATCAGCCCATCGTGAAGGCCCTGATTTCATTTTCAGATAGTAATAAATAGCAAATAAAATAGCCGCCGCAATAATACCATATTCGATATCAAGTGCCATCATAACGATAAGACAGATGATAAATCCGGCCAGGCTCAGCTTCCGGTTAAACCATTTAAATCTTGGCCTGAATGACGGACTTTCCGCTTTGGCTTCGTAATAGGTGGCATAATTCAAAAGACCGTATGAAATCAAAAAAAACATGGATACAATTTTAGCGACAAGGTTCAACTGGCCGATTGCTATGATGCAAAAAGCGATAACGGCTGTGAGCAGAATGCCGCGTCTGGGATTGTTTGACACGCCATGGCCTTTGGCAAAAAAACCGAGAAAAGGGAATATTTTGTCCCCTGCCAGTGACTGCAATATCCTGGGCGCACCGAGAAATGATGCCATGGCAGAAGAGAGTGTAGCGGCAATAACACCGGCATCTATAATAAAGCCGAAACGGGAAATTTTGTTCATGGCACTATAATCATCCATCATGGCTGAATTGGGCAATATCCCGGCAAAAATAAATGCGACAGAAAAGTAAACCAGAATTGAAATCCCGACAGCCAGAAAAGTTCCTAACGGCAAACTTTTACCGGGATTCTTCAGGTCGCCGGACATACTGACGCCTTGGGTGAATCCGGTGACGGCTGGAAAAAAGATACCAAAGATAATCCAGAACGGCGGTGCATTATCAGGTGCAGAGATGTTGGCCATAAACTGAGAGGTTTCCCACCTGGGAAGCCCGCCCCAGTAAAATGAAGCCAGTGCAGCAATTAAAAGTACCATGACCACATATTGAAATTTTGTCGCCCAATCCGCACCCAGCCAGGCAAAAACAAAAAGAAACAAAACAGCACAGGTTGATACGATTCTGATGGATAAAAAAGTATATTGCGGGAGCAGCGCAGTTACGGCTTCGGAAAAACCGATAGCGTAAAATGCGACAGAAACAGATTGTGCCAGAAACAGAACCATACCGATAGCACCTCCAAACTGGAGGCCAAGCGTGCGTGAGATAAGAAAGTAATCTCCGCCGCCCTTCACTTTAATATTGGTCGCTACGGCAGACAGAGACATGCTGGTCAGCACGGAAATAGTATTGGCCAGCAGGATAATAAGAAAAGCACGGCCGATGCCGGCGCTGCCGGTGACGTAGCTCAACCTGAGGAAAAGGATGATGCCGAGAATGGTGAGAATACTCGGGGTAAATACCCCTGCAAAAGTACCGAGGGTGCCGGCGGGTTTTTCTGATTTATGTGTTAGTTCTGTATCGTTCATTGCGGCATATCCGAATAAGAAATTGGCTTTTTATAAAGTATGATTAACCGATTAAAAATTAATACTGTTTTTTCCAAACATTTACGTCCAGCTATCGATAATCCTTTTATATATTGTTTCTGCGGCTACTTTCCCAGGACCCTCAAGATCTTTAAGATCAAGATAAAGCTGGAGCGGGGCAACAACGTTCAGGCCATCATATGATTGGGTTCCATAATAAATTCCATCATCATAGGGGATTAACAGTGTAAGGGTGCCGCCTCTTTCCACTTTTTTTAATGACAACGCAATGTTGATATCATCAGGGATTTCATCCATAAACATCATGGCGCTCATATGATGAAAGGAAGGGTCGGCTGCCGCCATTCCGGAAAATCCGGTTAGGGCATAATTTATTTTTCTGACCCGGCAATAATCGGTAAGATCCTGCTCAATTTTCCGGGCGCTTTTCAGGGTATTAAATTCCAGGACTTTGTTTAATTTTAGATGGTACCGGGATGCCCATTTCCTGATAAGCTTTGCCGGTTCCGTCAGGTGTATACTGCCCCTTTTAACCGAAAGCCATTCCCGGTCCGATAACTGTTTTTTGACATTGGATACCTGTCCGATGCTGACATTGCATTCATCTCTGAGTTCTTCAACTTTCCATTTTTTCCCGGGATGATGCAGCATGGCGCGCAGCACACGTTCTGATTTTGGTGAAAAAATTGATCGCAGGTCTCTTTTCTCATTATACTTATTGGATTGGCCGGACATTTCTATATAGATATTATCAAAAAAAATCTGACAGTTGCCTGAAAGATCCATATGGCCGATATTGTTAATGCGGCAAATTTTAGCCGTAGTCGAAGAAATATAAGGTGCCATGAAAACACCGTATGAATCAGGGGCCTTTTGATTATATTGAACAATCCGGTCGATTGCTTCCCGTGCAAAACGGGGCTGCCCGTTGGGCTTTATCTCAACAATCACCTTTTTGATCCTGTCCGGTAGTTTCAGATTAAAAATCAGGTTTGAGCTGTTTTTTCCAAAGGAAGCCTCAAATCCAATATCGATCATTTCAATAAACGGAATATTTTCAAAAGCTTTTTGAAGGGCATGGATAGCGCCGTTTGTAATGTCTTTTCGTTTTACCTTCATTATAAAACCCTATTTCAACGTTTGTTGAAAAATTGGAATCAGTAAAATACTAAAATTCGTTAATTTTTATAACCCTTTTTTATAAATACGCTAAGTCAGGGCTGGCGTATTGCATTAATGCGGGACTCCTTGTCATGCTCTGTACCGGCGCGTTTCATCGAGCCGGGCTTATCTCCGTTACTTAATCAGTAGACTGTTTTGCTTTGGTGGATTCAAAATGTTTCTTATATCGCTGCCGCTCCATCATGGTATAGATAAAACTCATAAGCGGATCTTTATTTTTGAAAAAACTGGGTGGATGGGGCCGTGTTCGGACAGGTTTCGGATATTCCTTTTTTTTCTTTTTCTCATCTGTAAGTTCTTCATATGCCCATTGGATCTTCTTGAAGATCTCTTCAGATTCCGGGTTATTTGCATTATGATCCGGATGATACTCCATGGCCATACGGCGGTATGCCCGTTTGATATCAATCTTCGGTGAATTGGGTGTCAGATTCAAAATTTCATATGGGTTCAGGTCAGTAGTATCCATATATAATTCACTTATAAACAACTTTTAATAATAAGGAGATTGTTAGCATATTTCAGGAAAAATAAAAAGGGCAGTGATAAAGGAAAAACCAGAGTGTTGAGAATAAAACCGGAGTGCTGATCGATGAGGCGTCAGGGGTGGGGGTATTAAACCAAAGTGCGGAGATAAAACAAAAGCGCTGAGTGCTGAGCGACGAGAAAAGACAACGGGCGTACTTCCCGCACCATGGCAGCGGCGGCAGGGAGAGGAATAATACCTGTGCGGCTATGTGCTTAAAGGTTCGATATCGTTGTCAATAATTGTAATTGGCGGTTGCCGTTCGATTACCCGCATATCTTTCCACTTGCCGGTTAAAAAACGCAGGGAGAATATGATTGAAATAATAATCATGTAACAGGTAACCAGAACCCAGGATGTCATCAATCCGTATCCCAACAAAACAATGGCTACATATGTAGGAATTACCAATATCAACATGGACGATAGAAGATTTGTTTTCATAACAAACCGGGTATCTCCGGCACCGTTAAGAACGGATCCGCCAATAATACAAATAGCGTCAAACAAGGAGTACACAGCGACAAAACGGAGTAATACGATAACAAGATCACGCATCCGGTTAAAATTTTCTGCATTTCGCTCTGATGCATAAAGAGAAATATAAAGATCCGGAACCAGCACATAACTCAGTGATACGATTGACATATAAAGAAGGCATATATGAAATGTTGAATATGCGGACCGCTGAGCAAGTTCCGGCTGATCGCTTCCAAGATATTGTCCTACCAGAACGGATGCCGCCATTCCGGCGCCCAGCATGGGCTCAAATGCCAGTGTATTAATATTAAAAGCGATGTTGGTTGCTGCCAGATCAACAATTCCCAGGCGTCCTACAAGCAGCACAAAAACTGTAAAACCAAGAAGATCCATAAACATCTGAACGCCGTATGGAAAGCCATACTTGATCATTCTGAAAAAAAGTTTCCGGTCGGGCCGCCATCCGGACAATGTTTTCCAGCGATGGTTGTTTCCAGGAGAAAATGTCATGAATGAGTACGTTGCACATGAGATAAGCGCAGCAATAGCGGTGGCATAGCCGGCACCGTGTATACCCATTTCCGGGAAGCCCCAGTTGCCGAAAACCATAGTGTAGTCCAGAATAACATTGGCAGCCGTCATCAGCGTACTTACACCCAGTACCGGCCAGATATTTCCCCGGCCTGTGTAAAAACCTGAAAAGGCAACTGAAACCATGGCCGGCATACCACCCATACAGAGAATCTGGAAATATTCAGTTTCAAAGGTTCGAATTAAAGGATCATGTCCGATCAGATTGTATATAAATGGCGAAAACGGAATCAGCAGCAGCATGAAAAGTCCGCCAAAAACCCCGATATAGATGCCCTGCCAGAGGGCCGGGCCGATCCGGTGCATTCGGTCAGCACCATAATATTGGGCAGTAAATGTATTGACATACTGGGCCATGCCATAAAAAAGGCTCATCACGGCCCAGTTCAGAAGACCGGCCGGTAGTGCCGCCGCAATAGCTTCAGCTGAATATCGGGCAAGGAAAATTCGGTCCACCACATACTGTATGGCGGTAAGACCGGTACTCAAAACAAGCGGAAATGCAATTCTCAGGACTTCACGATATCCGCCCGGACCCTGCCATCTGTTAACAAACCAATTCATGAATTACAATTTTTCACAGGATACACCATATTCTTTCACCGAACTTGGAGATCTGATTTTTCATAATTTTACTCTTAATCGTAACCTGAATCTAAACAATGATTAAGGTTTTGAAGCGTTGAAAATACAATTACATCTCCATTGTACCATCCACTGAAGCCTTGAATCCTTCCAGCATTTCTCCAAGATCTGCCTCAGTATGCGCTGCACCAAAGAAAGCCAGATGCATCCATGGCAGCAGGATATTATTCAGGCGGAATTGAAGCTGAAGATTTTCAAGAGCATCTTCATCCTGATACAGCGTATCCCTGGGAACAAGTGGCAGTTCAGCCTGTGCATGAATCTGGAACATGGAACCGAGGCCGGTCATGCAGAACGGATAACCTTTTGATTTGACATAATCATTAAATCCGTTTCTGAGAAACTCACCTTTCTTCATCATGTCTTCATAAATATGAGTGTTCTCCTGGAGATATTTTAATGTTGCTGCACCGGTTGACAGGGTCAGGGGATTACCGCTGAATGTTCCTGCAGCAGCCCAACCGTTATCAGTTTCCTGGGCTACTTTCACCAGGGCTTTGGAACAGGCAATGGCGCCAATTGGCAGTCCGCCGCCAACAATTTTGCCATAAGTGGCCAGATCCGGAAGAATTCCGGTGATCTCCTGGTATCCGCCCAGGGCCAGCCTGAATCCGGTAATGACTTCATCAAAGTGGAGTAAAATACCAAGTTTTTTAGTCACTTTTCTTAATTTTTCAAGAAAGGATTTATCAACGGGCAGCATCCCGCCGCCTAGAACCGGCTCAATTGCCACACCTGCCAGCTCATCAGCATGTTCTTCAATTAAATCAAATGCACTGTCGTTAAAGGGGAGCATAAGCATGGTTTCTTTTATTTTATCAGGAATCCCTGAGGCTCCCGGATTGATGTTGGGCCGATCTGCCGGTCCCATTTTATCCGGATTAATTCCTACGCTCCACTGGGCATAATCATGCCAGCCGTGATAACAGCCTTCAAATTTGGCTATTTTATTTTTTCCTGTTGCTGCTCTCATAAGGCGCCAGGCGAGTAAAGTGGCTTCGGTTCCTGTATTACAAACCATGCCGATTTCAGCACACGGTACACACGCCACAAATCGTTTGCTGAAATCTATCTCCCGTGTGTGCGGTGTGCCATAGCTTAAGCCCAGGTCATACTGCTTACCTATTGCTTCTACAACAGATTCAGGGCCATGGCCCAGCAGATGAACACCATATGAACAGACACAATCAATATATTTATTTCCGTCAATATCCCATAGGTAGGCACCTTTTGCACGTTCTACATAAACGGGATAAGGCGCCATTGACCGTGCACCGCTCATGAGGCCGCCTGGAATCAAATCTTTGGATTCTTCCCAGTATTTACCGGATTTGGGTGTACGTTTTGCCAGCTCTTTTAATATGGCTTCTTTTTTGTTTTCCATTTTAAATTTTCTCCTTTTCTATTTTTAATTAAAAAATAATGGAGCAACACTACTTCTCAGCTATTATTTTCCATAACGGGTAATGCTTTCAACCCTTTCTTCGAACTCAACCGGAAACCCCATGCCTGTCATAATATTATAAAAGGAGTCGGGATCAAGACATTCTGAAGAGATAACACCGGTATCGGTATTATCAGCAAGGCACATTTTTGCGCCGGCGACAGCCGGCAGCGCAACATCAATATGGCTTGAGCCAAATGTATTAAAAAGGTTTAGTCTGGCCGCTTTATCCATATGGAATTTTTGGGAAATGACGTGTCTGACCTTTTTGTTGTTGCGTGAACCGGTAACCTCTATTTCCATGACCCATGAGAAACCTTCCCATGAGTTGATCTCTTCTTCCGATTCATCAAGAAAACCATTGGCCGGTCTGTGAACCAGTTTCATTAATACATCTCTCGGGCAAATCTTTACACCCTTGACCTCAATCTCTTCATCATCGGCAAAACCCATTTTTACAAATGTGCCGGCCATTGTATCCACCGGATATTTAAAATCGACCTCCTTTATGCCTTTGCCGATAAAATATGGAAGGGTATATGGCTCTTCATGGGAGTGAGATGCCAGCAGATTCTGCCCGACCGGTTCGTCAAATTGATAATCTTCAGGGCGACTAAAGACAGGAACTTTTTTATACTGCCCATCTTCAAAGATCATCGGTTTTTTTGCAAAATCAAGTAATGCAATTTCAGGAGACCAGCCCGGATCCCATGCACTGACAATATCATCCGGTTCTCCAAGTCCGGTTCCGCCAATACGGATGTACAGCTTATCGACTTCATCAAGCTGATCACACACATACCTGGCCAGCACATTGGTAAGGCCCGGTGTTCCACCACAGCCCATGAGCGCGGTTTTACCGATATTGTTAAACTCTTCGTGATATTTTAAGGTGGATACACCTTTGGCCATTTCATCCAGATATTCATAGGCATTTGCAGTATCAATGTAGTGGGCCCCGGCAGCAATAGCTGCCTGGATGACATTGTCATTAAAATCAATCAATGTCAGATTTATAACAGCATCAACGCCTCTGGCCGCTTCAATCAGCGCTTCTTTGTTACCGGCATCAAGTTTTATCGGTTTGACTTTATTGCCTCCGATTTTTGCTGCCACTTTCTGAGTAAATTCAAGGTTGATGTCAGCGAGGCGAATTTCAGAAATCTCTTCCTGTCTTGCCAGAATTGAGGCACAGGGGCCACCCTGGGCACCGGCGCCCACAACTAATATTTTTTTCATTATAAAACTCCTTGTTTTATGTGAACACAACAATAGAAACTGTTGCTCATGTTCTGCCGGGTAAATTTTTTTAAGATAATTATTACAGATGAAAATCTAAATGGTCTACCAGACTGCAAGTTCCAGAAGAATATCGTCAATATCAGAAGGGGAAATGATAATTTTATGCTGTTTGTATATCAAGTTTATCATCAGCTCAACCATAAACAATTATAGAAACGCCTGCCAGAGCAACCGAAATGCCTGTAATCTGTTTTCTGCTTAGTTGTTGTTTTAAAATAAAAAATGCAAGCAGGGCCACAACAGCAGGATTAATGGCAATAATCACCGAAATAACACTGACCAGACCCTTTGTTGAAGCCAGTGCAAAAAACAGGGAACCGCCCGTTTCAAAAAGGCCCATGGAAAGCATCACCGGCAGGTCCCGCCGGGTAAACTCCAGTTTAGGGCGTTTTACTGCAAGTGCAAAACTGATGCATACCAGTGAACTGACACGAAGGCAGAAAATGGTCCAGAACGGATCAATATTACTGGCGGCATCAATGAATAAATTAAAAAAGCCGAACAAAAATGCTGAACAGAGCGCCAGCCCGACACCGGCCACAATTCGTTTGCCATTTTGGTGGCCTGCATTTTCAAGCGAGATGATCATAACGCCGATAATGGCCATAATCATACCGGCAAACTGGTATATATTTGGATAATTGCCCAGAACAAGGTCATATATTAACGGAATTAAAACACCGGTTGCAGCAATGGCGGAGATCACCCCCATTTTGCCGACAGATAGACCACGAAGCAGACAGCCCACTGCAATGGGCGCAATCATACCGGCAAAAGCACCATAGAGCAGATGCGAGTCCATTGGAAATCCCCGGCTCCTGACAGTGACTACGATTGATATAATTACAAATCCTGTAATATAAGATGCAGCCAGTATGTACAGAATGTGAACGGTTTTGTTTTTAAACCCGCCGATGAATCCCGCACTGGCCCAGCAAATACAGGAAAGTAATGCAAATATTACTGCTTCCATATTATAATTTTTAAAAAGTATTAAAAATTTTCTTTCTCCTTCTGAAGGAAGATGAGGGAGAAAAGTAGTAAAAATATAATTATGTGAAACTGGTTATGATTTCAATTTTTTCCGTAAGCTTAACCGGAGAACCCATATCGGCCATTATCTTAAAAAATTTATCCGGGCTAAGACACTCAGATGAAATGACGCCGCTTTCCGTATCACCAGCCAGACACATTTTCGTGCCGACCACTGCAGGCAGCGATACACCAATATGGCTTGAACCAAACGTCTTAAATAAATACTGCCTGGCCTCTTTATCCATAACAAATTTTTGTTCAATAATGTGTTTTACTTTTTTGCCATTTCTCAGACCGCTAACTTCAATTTCCATAATCCATGCATAGCCTGCTGATTCATGGATTGACTCTTCTGTTTCATCCAGAAATTCATTGGCCGGTCTGTGTACCAGTTTCATCAGAACATCCCTGGGACACACTTTTACACCTTTAATTTCGATCTCACGGTCATCGGCAAAGCCCATCTTTACAAATGTACCGGCCATATAATCTACCGGATATTTGAAATCAACCTCTTTCAATCCCTTACCGATATAGTAAGGCATCGTGTATGGCTCTTCATGAGAGTGAGATGCCAGAAGACTTTTACCAAATGGTTCCGAAAATTGATAATTTTCAGGTCGTCCGAAAATCGGAACAGTTTTATACTTTCCATTCTCAAAAATCATCGGTTTTTCTGCAAAATCAAGTAGCGCAATTTCAGGAGACCAGCCCGGGTTCCAGGCACTGACAATTTCTTCAGATTTGCCAAGTCCGGCACTGCCGATCCGGACATAAATTTTTTCTACTTCATCCATCTGATCGCAGGCATAACGGGCCATTACATTAGTGACGCCCGGTGATGCACCGCAGCCCATAAGTGCAGTTTTGCCGGTACCTTTAAACGCTTCCTGATATGGCAGGGTGGTTGATCCGGCAGCCATCTCTTTCAGATAGGCATAATCATTGGCCGTGTCAATGTAATGGGCGCCAACAGCGATAGCTGTCTGAAGAATATTATCATTGAAATCAATCAGGGTCAGGTTGATAACGGCATCCACGCCTTCTGCTGCTTTAATAATCTCATCTTTGTTACCCGCATCAAGTTTTATCGCTTTAATTTTGTCTCCGCCAATTTTTGCTGCGATTTTTTTGGCAAAATCAAGATTGATGTCACCCAGACGAATTTCTGAAATTTCTTCCTGTTTTGAAAGAATGGATGCACATGGTCCACCCTGTGCACCGGCGCCGACGACGAGTATCTTTTTCATGCGTTTTCCTCCTCTTTGTACTGCTGAATTCCGCAGATAAAATAGTTGATATGATCTTTAACAAGTTCTTCAAAGTCGATGTCGTACTTATCAAAAATGCCATAATCATTCATATACAGAAAACCTTCAAGGCTTGACCATAGTGAAAGGGCTAAACGGACATCATCTTTGTCCGGTGGGAAAAAGCCTTCTTTTTTTCCGTCAATTATAATCCGGGTAATATAGTATGTTGTCTGACTGCCAAGTTCAGACAGTTCCTCAGAAAGTTTATCCGGCAGATTCAGTATTGAAAAGTTGGCAGCCAGCATATCTGCAGCATCGTGATGGTCTTTCTCAAACCGAAGGATAGCCATAGCCATGGACATGATTCGCTGTTTTATGTCGCCATCGACTTTTGAGGCTTTATCCAGATAACTGTTCATCAGGTGAAAGATCTGCTTGCAGACTTCAGCATAGAGCTCATCTTTGCCGGAAAAATAGACATATATGGCTCCGGTAGTGATCTGGGCCTTGAGCGCAATCTTCCGGAGTGTCGCATTTTTATAACCTTTTTCCATAAAAACGGTTTTTGCAGCTTCAAGAATATGGTCGATCCGATGCTGTCTCTCCGTCTCTTTCTGCTTGGCAAAGAAAGTGGTCATGGTATCTCCAGTGTGGCTAATGCATGTTGCATAATTAGGTTATGTGAACATAACGTTGTTATGTAGTCAAGAAATATTTATAAAAAAATCAAAAAAATTTAATTGGACCTGATGTTTATGTGCTATAATGAAAACCCGTTAAAAAGAAACGCCCAAATTATTTTAATAAAATTAGTTTTCTGAGTGATCAGATATGAATTGTTATCCAATGGGACAAAAATGGAATCTTTAAAAAATAGATTGGTTTTATTGATTTTTATATTGATAATGGTAACAGTCTGTGACGCTGCTCATAGCGCAGAGGCGCCTGTTAATAGTTCGAATCGGAAATCGCCTGTTCTAACTGTGGCAAACATGTGTGAGGGCGTTGAAGACTTCAAACCGACTTTTCCAACCATTGTTTTTTCGGCAGATAAGGAGTTTGTGTACTGTTATTCAAAGTTTGATCCGGTTTTTGAGAACACATTTATTTTTCATAACTGGTACAAAGAAGAAAAACTGATCAGCAGTTTCAAGCTGATCCTGCAGGTACCGAGTTGGGGCACATTCAGCCGGATCCGGATAAGAGAGAGCGATATGGGGCCCTGGCAGGTTGAAATTACCGATCCGAACGGAAAAGTATTCAAGATATTAAGCTTCAGTATTACGGAATAATCAATATGGAAAATCTCTTTTTAGTTTTGTACAATATACGGTGGCAGGATCTTATTGATATTGCAATTAGCAGCTATATTCTATTCCGGCTTTATGTGCTTTTCAGAGGCACCTATGTCATTCGTGTTTTAATCGGTTTTGCCATGCTGCTGATTTTTGGCAGGATTGCCGGGCAGCTTGAGCTGATCGTGACCAGTTATGCCATTCAGGGGATTTTAGCAGTTGCAGCGCTTATTATCATTGTTGTTTTCCGAAATGAGATAAGGTCCGTTTTGCAAGCCACAAATATGAAATCCATTTTATGGGGATTTTCTCATAAGTTTACAGATACGCCCATCGACAGTATTGTGGATAGTGTTTTTGAGTTGTCACAAAGAAAAGACGGCGCTATAATTGTATGTCCCGGGAAAAAAGATCTCAAGGACTTCATACAAAGCAGCATAGAGGTTAGAGGTAAAATATCCAGTGAACTACTTACCAGTATATTCTGGCATGGTAATCCGCTTCATGATGGTGCGGTAATCCTTAAAGATGACAAGATTATGGCGGCCGGGGCGATTTTGCCGCTGACCAAAAGAGAGGATCTGCCCTCATATTACGGCACAAGGCATCGCGCCGGTATCGGGCTTGCTGACCAGGCAGATGCGTTAGTCATTATTGTTTCGGAAGAGCGTGGCGAAATAGTTGTTGCCAAAGGCTTAAAGGTTATAAACATTGTCAGTCGTGAACACCTGGTGGACATTTTACATAATCACCTTGGTTTTGATGAGGGTGAACCGGAGTTTGTCCGGAGGGAAAAAACACGAATTGTTTATGCCGCTGTCATTTCATTTTTATTTGTTACATCAGTATGGTTCAGTTTTGCCAGAAGCCTTGATACGGTCAGGACTGTGGATGTCCCCATTGAATACTCAAACCGCCAGTCGGATATCCAGATATTCAGTACTTCGGTAAACAGTGTCCAATTGCTTTTAAGTGGATCCGGCACCCTGATCAAGTCCATCAGGCCGGAACAAATGCAGATTAAATTTGATTTAAGTGATTCAAAACTTGGGAAAAATACCTATAAAATAAGCAAAAATAACATTAGCTTGCCGCCAGGTATCGCCCTGATAAAATCAATTCCGTCGGTGGTTGATATTACTCTGGACCAGGAAATAAGTAAAAAGCTGCCGGTACAGATTAACTGGACAGGCAAACTTATGCCGCATCTGATTCTGGAAAATGTGATACTGAAACCTGATATTGTAACGGTGACAGGTGGAAAACTTAAGCTGAAAGATATGAGAGCGGTTTATACTGAGCCGTTTCAGTTGAATGATATTACAAAGACCGGTGAGCTGTTTAAAGTAAAACCGCTTCAACTTGATAAAACCCTGATTCTGAAAAATGGTAAAGGAGAAGTTGAGATTTCCTGTTTGGTTGGGGAAAGAAGGTGAAAATTATTAAAGTACTGCGTACAGCGATGAGTTAGAAGAGAGTGGAAAGTCAGGGATAAGGCGTGGGGAGGATAAAACAGGAACTTGGAAAAACCGGAGTTCTGAGTACCGGGTGCAATCCTGAATTATTTTAAATGACAGGCGGATATGTCATCTGTGGTCGGCCAGATCGACGATTGAATCCTTATTCCATTCCACTACCGGAGGGGTGCTGTGCCCTGTAAGTGATGGCTTGACCGGCAGTATTTTTCTGGGGCCTTTGGGCTCATATCTCATCTGCAGACGAACCTTTTCAATCTCTGTCTGACTATCAATTTGTTTTTTAGCCAGAAGGAATCTCAGGTATATGATCCAGCAGAATACGGCGATACCTATAGCTGTTACTGAAAGAAAGAACCATTTATACCGGGTTATGGTTTCAAGACCAATTTTTCCTGCAGAAACAAAAAAATTGGGGATAATCCAGTAGCTGATGATACCGGCAAATATCAAAAACCCGATTACAAAAATATTGAGCCGGCTGATTTTATTTACAAACATTTCAAACCGGCTGCCAGCATTATGAATCAGACTTTCACTTTCCCGGGTTGTCTTTAGGCGCCGGTCACCGGTAAATATGGCTGAAAAGGACCGGATAACAAAACCAAGGAGCAGCATCCCACCAACTGGAAGACCTATTGCGGCTACAAACCATGCCCTGAAAGGGAAGGGTACTTTTTCCGTTACCTGTTTAACATGGTAATTTTTAAGTGGTCCGAATGTCTTTTCAAACTTATCATGATTCAGAGTGATGATATCATCCCGAACTGTTTTATAAATCACATTACCTTTGGCATCAGTAACCTGAAGCCATGATTTATGGCCGGCCTTCGTCGCTGCAACCAGAAAGATCTCCATTTCCAGTAAAAACAGTCCGATCAGCAAAACCATGAATAGCGTTTTATGCTCATTAATAATATTTTTTAACTTTTGATCAAACAACATGATCTTGAATTTCAACTCCCCAATATTTTATTTTGTAGGGCTAATAGCATGATGGGATTTGTGTTTCAAGGAGAAGATGGATTGCATAAAATAATAAATAATATGCTGAAATAATAGGTAAAAATAAATATTAAGGCAAATGGAAGTAAAAGTGTTGGATATTATTATGATATCCAACACTTCTCGCCGGCAGGTTGTTTTTCCGTGTTGCTGAAGATATCTGATGAAATTGCTTAAAATAATTTGAACTGCAGTACATTATCATCATCTTTCGGTATAATTTTTTCTGAAAGTGTTGAAAATCTTTTTGTGGCCTCATTATGTCCATGGGTAGCCGCTTTTTCATACCATTTAAGCGCATCTTCATAACTTTGCACAACGCCTTCTCCGGTTTCATACATACATCCAATATAAACCTGTGCTTCGGTGTAACCCTGTGCTGCAGATTTCAGATACCATGCCGCTGCCGCTGTCTTATCCATTAATACGCCCTGACCCAGTTCATACATATTTGCAATATGAAACTGAGCTTTCATATGTCCCTGGCGGGCAGCTTCAAGATACCACCGGGCAGCCTTAAGGTAATCTCTTTTAATACCGTCTCCGGCATCATGCATGCAGCCGAGGTTGTACTGGGCATCAGCATTTCCCTGTTCTGCTGCCAGAATATACCATCTGAGTGCCTCCCTGTAGTTTTTTTTGATGCCCTGGCCATGATCAAACATATAGCCGATATTGAATCGGGCAATGGGATCACCTTCATCAGCCAGGGATTTCCACATGGAAAAAGCTGTTTTATAATTGCCGACCTGATAAGCGATTAATGCCATTTCATTGGTTGTCTGTTCATCATAATTGATTGCGTACATAATATTTCTCCTTTTATTCGGCTATTTTTTTTTAATGATAAAAACATTGAAATCATTAACTAAATTGCCAAGGTTAATCTTGATGTTGATTTCATCATACGGAAGGTGTGTGACAGATACGGTCACAAAAATAAAAAAAATAACAAAAAGTATAAGGCGTGAGAGGAAATAAAAAAGCGCTGAACAGTGCGTACTGAGGATACGGAGATATGGGTGGTTGGAATTTCCATATGTGCGAAAGCTTCACCGGACAGGAAGGGGTGGAGACGAAAAAAATGGCGTTTTGTTATAAGATCGTAAAACTGTGAAATTTGATTTTGGTTGTAAAAAAATAAGGCACTGCTCTCCAGAATGTGAGGGAGCCGCACCTTATCTTATAATGATTCAGATTTTTTATTGAACAGGTTTCAACTCAACCCGGCGGTTTTTTGCCCTGCCTTCAGCCGTACTGTTTGTCGTAATCGGATTGTTTATTCCAAAACCCTTAGCAGTTAAGCGTGATGAATCAACACCGTTACTCACGAGGTATTCCATTACAGCCTGAGCCCTGCTCTGGGAAAGTTTAAGGTTATAACCGATATTACCAACATTATCGGTAAATCCCTGAACCATGATTTGGATATCAGGATTTTTCTTCAGAACCTTAACAACATTGTTCAACTCTTCCATGAAGCTGTCTTTTATGGTTGCTTTGGAAGTGTCAAAAGTCACGTCTGCGAGGACCCAGCAGCCATAATTGTTAACCATTGCACCCTTGGGAGTGTTTGGGCATTTATCCATTGAATCCACAACACCATCCAGGTCACTGTCTTTTTCACACCCATTTCTATCTACCTCTATACCAGCCGGTGTATTGGGGCATTTATCCTTTGAATCCACAACACCATCCCGGTCGCTGTCTTTTTCACACCCATTTTTATCTACCTCTATACCAGCCGGTGTGTCGGGACATTCATCCATAGGATCTATTACGCCGTCACCGTCACTATCCTGGTAATCAATAAAAAAGACTTTATAAACATATCTCGTCATGGCTTCCGGTGAAGCAATATCATCTGCTGTAACAGCAAACCCGCAACTGCCGATATTTGCCAGCTCATCCATGTATGCCTTGCCGGCTTCGTTATTACCAATTGAAATCGGGTAAATACATATCCGGTCACCAAAAGCTTTTGTTAAATGTGAAAGTGCTTTTTTACTACCTGCAGCCATATTCATACCATCACTAACAATAAAGAGAGCGATCTTTCCCTTAGAAGATTCGAGGTCAGTAGCGGCAGCATAGAGTGCTTCATCAAGATAATTCTTACTGGCACCATCGTTAATCATGATCAGATTGTTTTTCAGGTCAGAATTTGAGTGAGATGACAGGCCATTTATCAAATCTGTTCCGTCCCCAAAATAATGATAACCAAATGTTCTGAATCCGCTCATAATTTCCATTTCTGGCAGCGTTTCACTCATGCGGGCAATCGTTGTTCTTGCAACATCAAGTTTACGCTCTCCATCAAAAACACGATCCATAGATTGTGAGCGATCCATGATGATGAAAAAATTATCAACTTTCTGCATTCCGGATTTCTGGATTGGTTGTATATCAAGCTGATTTAAGTCGGGCCGGGTATAGGATGCGCAGCTGGCAACAAAGCCAAGTAATATCAATAAGCATAAAAATTTTAGATAAATACGATTCATTGTGGATCTCCTTTTTTACATTTTTTTAGATCAGAATTAAAGTTAACAGATTAAGAGCGCCTTTAGGTTTTATAGACTCAAGTTTTGTGCCAGATTCATGTGATTTAGTTTTTATTACACATCCGTTTGATTTATTTGAATAAACAGCTCAAAAGCCCGTTCATTGAAGTGATTAAACACCATATAAAAGGGCCACATTTAACCGATGGTTATATATGACCTTTTTTCAGCATTTTTCGGAATCTATAATAGCAAAGAATAAGGGGATTGAATTTGAGATGAGAATTTATGGTTTTTGGATATTGAGTTTATACCTGCGGGAGCGCAAGGTGATGCGTTCAAGGCCAAGGTTTTCAGCCGTATGGTTTATGCCGCTCACTTTCCACTTTACCTGTTCCAACACCTTGATAATATATTCACGCCGAGTCACATCCCCGATGGCCGGCAGAATCAATTCGGTCCGGTTTGCCTCTCTGTAGATACGCCGCGCATTCAAATACATTATCTTCCAGTCTGTGTTCTTAAAATTATGTTCCACCTCAACATCATGAAATACGGAATTCTGGGGAAGAAAGATCTCGAATAATTCTCTTAGCTTGGGAATATCCCATTGCCGATTTCCAAGATCGTATATTAAGGCGTCCTCTGCCTCTTCGGGTTTGATGTTGAAGGCCTGGCTGTTTTATCAATTATGCTTTAGATAAATATTCTTTCTATTGGTGGAATATTATGATAAATCTTATAAAAACAGTTATTTATGAAATGAGGAAAATTTATGGCGCGCGGTGATCAACTTGGAAGGCAGTGGCAGATTATACAGGCGCTGACAGCATCCAGGGCAGGCAAGTCTGTTCCGGATCTGGCAGAAGAGCTTGAGTGCCATTCCCGAACGGTTTACCGGGATATTGAAGCACTCGAAAAAGCCGGATTTCCTATCTATAATGAAAAGAGGGACGGGAAAAATGTCTGGTTTATGCTGGATGCAGAAAAGCATCAGATGCCGATTCCCCTGAACCTGACTGAACTGATGGCGCTTTATTTTGGCCGTGATATGCTCAAAGTGCTTAAGGGAACTGTGTTCTATGATTCCCTGAAGTCATTTTTTCAAAAAGTAAAAACCATGCTTCCGGCCGAATATATCAATTTTCTTGAGCAGATAGAAAAAAATCTCCATATCGGGCAGCGGCCCTATAAACAATTTGGAGCATTCAAAGACCTGGTGGATCAGATCAATTCAGCCATAGAAAGCAGACAATATATTGAAATATTGTATTATACCATGAGCCGTAATGAGGAGGCCCTGCGAAAAGTGGCACCATATCATATCTGGTTTTTTGACGGTACATTTTATCTGATCGGTTATTGTAAAACACGAAAATCGGTTCGCTTGTTTGCGCTTGATCGGATAAACGCTTTGGATTTTGTAGAAGAATCTTTCGAAATTCCAGATGATTTTAGTGCTGAGGATTTTATGCGGACAAGTTTTGGCGTTTTTCAGGGCGAACCTTCAAAAGTAAAGATATGGTTTGATGCGGATATTGCAGGATATATAAGAGAAAAAGTGTGGCATGAAACTCAGCAGATTCACACACAGGATGACGGCTCAATTCTTTTTGAGGCAGAGGTGGCTGGAACGGATGAGATTAAATTCTGGTTACTTGGGTGGGGCTCAAAGGCGATGGTGATAAAACCATCGGCCCTGAAAGATGAAATCGGGGCTGAGGCTGAAAAGATGGCCGGGCTTTATAAATAGCAAAACAGCTATAGGGTGCGGATAAATGGCAAGTGATGATTTTGATGGTGAAAAAAATCCGAATATCTGCCTTTAATGCTTCATTTATCTTGACTTTAGCTGTTGGAGAATTAATATACGAATATAAACAATCTGAAATTGATCCGCCTCTCTTACGAATTTCAATCATATTTCCTAAATCTAACACTCACTGCTTTTTTTGTTATATGCATTATTCCTTTTGCGATGAAATGGTATTCATTCAGGGCTGCTATCTCTCTTAATTATCAGACCTGATGTCAATCTAAATTATATTTGAAATACGGGCTGTAATTTCTGCAACAATATCAGGGGGTATTCGGATAGGGCTGACCCGCTTTAGATGAGCCCGTAGGATATAATCCATAACTCCATTATTGGGTATTGTTTAGACAAAACCTGTTTCGTCAGATAGAAACCGGATACCTTCCTGATATTTAATAAATTAGATCATTGGGTGCTTTAAAAAAGGAGGTTTGTCATGAAAGCTGGTATTTTTTTTACAGGAACCGGCCCGATACTGATCCTCACAACGTATGATTCTTTGGATGACATTAATCTCGTGATCAAGCTCGCCGCAAAAGGAATTAAAAAATATATCGCTTATGAAGTTCCGGAGAGTAAGGTGAAGGAACTCTATGGAAAACATTATGAGGTGATCCTGGGAGATTTGAAACAGGCTGACGATTTAAGGGTTATGGACTATGACGGGCATCATGTATTTTACAATTTTTCACTGAAATCACTCGGGCAACCGGTTTATCATGAAGAAGATGGATGATTATTTTTTTTGCGATGGAAGAATAGGTTTTCTATTGGCTCCGGCAACAGGATTTACATTATTTGTTTTTGCAAAACATAAAATAGTATGTTTGAGCACGCTGTTTTATGGAAAGGGGGTGTCATGTTCTTAAAACAGGCTGATATCTTCTGGGGACTCGATCATGATTTTGTTAAGGAGATGATTGAGCGTTCATCAAAAAAGAGCCACAATGCAGGTGAATATCTTTTTAAAGAGGGAAGCCCGGCGGATCATTTTTATATCCTGATCAAGGGCCGTATAAAGATAAGTATCGGTGGTGCCTGCCGGATGGTCCATGTAGTTAACCATGCTGGAGAGGCATTTGGCTGGTCAAGCCTGGTTGAGCGTAATTTTTATTCTGCATCCGCATTTTGCGCTGAGCCAACTGATCTGATTGTGTTTGAAAAGCCCACGGTCGATGAAATCATATGCAATGATCCGGTGAATGGAATTGCTTTTATTAAGCGGATAGCCGGATTGATAGGAAACCGGCTTGTAAACGCTTATAAAATGTTATCTTCTGCACAGATATCGGAGACATTCGATTCCTTTGGGACAAGACAGGTTATGGATATATTGCATGAAGAGCCCGAGCCTTAACCGGGAAAGGTTCCCGGACGGGCATAACATCTGATAGTTGCTTTGAACAGGAGGTGTGTCTCTGTGTGTTTGTCTGTTGGTCTCTGAATTATAGCTTTAAAAGTCAAATCAGATAGTTAAATGGGGCCATGCTTCGGTGTGGCCTTTTCTTGATGTTGAGAGGAGAGAACTGCCCTGTTCCATATAACAGATCTTTAAAACCCTTCAATAATATTTCCTCTTTCAATATAAGCATCAATGTTCCGGTAAGAATTGACACAGGCAATCATCGCATTTTGAAGCTCAATAGAAACCGGATCATCATCTCCAAGGAGTTTCTTTGTTTTTTTTAAAATTTTTTCACCCTCTTTAAAATGATTAATCAGCTCTTTTGCAATCGCCTTTCTTTTTTTATGCTTTTCCCGTTCCCGTTCAATAATCGGCATGAGCCGTTGAATGGAATAGTCTACCAGGGTATCTCTTGGGATTCCAAAGTCTCTTGATATTTTTTCTATTGAAGACAGGGTGTTACGGCTCATGACAAAGGTTTTTTGCCTGCGTGATTTAATCTCCTGTTTTGCTTCCCGGACTTTACGGGCAATTGTATCAAGGGTTTGTATGTCCTCTAAGAGATGGTCGAATAGTGACTTTTGTTTTATTCCAAGATGGGTAGCAACGATGCTGATCGCATCTATTGTTCGTTCCGGCAGCTTGAACGTTGCTCTCACAGATTGCTTCCCCCTGAGGGCTGATGATGTTGTTTTGGGGAGGGAGATGTTAATTGTCCATCCGTTTTTTTTGTTTTCAGCCATGGTTATACCTCCACGGAGATTGAATGTGTCAAAGCTTTTTCAGTATCTTGTCTTATTTGTTTAATTCATTACTTATATATTAATATATGAATAGTAATGCAATAAAAAAATATAAATTATGATATTGACAACAAAAAAAATGATCATATGTTTTAATCAAAAGAAAAATAAAACATTTATTAACAAACATAAAATGGAGGCACTCATATGGAACTGGTAAGATTTAATCCGACAAAAAATTTATTCAGCCTGAACAGTCATGTTAACCGGATGTTTGAAGACTTCTGGAAACCGGCTGTAAAAAGCGATGAAGAGGCTTGCCTTTGCAATTGGGATCCGGCAGTCGATATCTATGATAATGAAGATAAAATTGTTTTAAAGGCAGAGCTCCCGGGTGTGGATAAAAAAGATATTTCAATTGATGTTAAGGGGAAAGTTCTCACACTGAGAGGAGAACGTTCGTCTGACAATGAGGTCAAAGAGGACAGCTACTATAGAAGAGAAAGAACTTTTGGCAAGTTTGAAAGAGCTTTTAATCTGGTTGCTGAAGTTGATCCTGAAAAGATCAAAGCAGATTTCAAGGATGGAATTCTGAAAATTGAAATACCAAAACCTGAAGCACCAAAACCAAAGCAGATTACAATTCACTAACCCCTGGTACCCACAGTAATGGAAACTGCCGTTATGAAAACAACGGCAGTTTCCATGAAAGGCTTTTATGAAGCACTCCCTGCGTCTTAAGCGGCTGAAGAGCGCCTTGGGGCAGGACGATTTTTAGTTGGACGCCTGTTTCCAGGTTTTTTGTTACCGCCCTGATACTTTTTGGAATAAAATTTCTTTTTTTGGGACTTTTCCTGGGGAGACCTCTTCTTTCTGGGTGGCGGCGGCGGTGCTATAAGCCAGTCTTCATCCGGCTGGATACAATCAAGCTTCCTCCCAATAAATTCTTCTATTGCAGGAATATAAAAGGAGTCATCTTCACAGGCAAAGCTGATGGAAGTGCCTGCAGTGCCTGCGCGGCCGGTACGTCCAATTCGGTGAACATAGTCTTCCGGATCATGGGGCAACATATAATTTATAACATGATCCATACCTTCAACATGAATACCCCGACCGGCTACATCAGTGGCGACCATCACTTGTATTTTGCCGGCCTTGAAATTGTCCAGTGTTTTAATACGTTTATTTTGAGGGATTTCTCCTGAAAGAAGTGCACAGTTCATTCCATATCGTGACAACTTTTTTTCAAGATCACGGGTTTCATCCCGACGATTGCAAAAAATTATAACACGTGTAAGTTTTTTTCTTGTAATAACATTGTAAAGTAGTGCAAACTTTTCGTCATTGGTAACAATATAGACAACCTGATCAACCGTATTCACGGCAATCTGTTCAGGTTCTATTTCAATACTGACCGGGTCACAGGTCCAACTGGCAGACATACGTGTTATTTCAGGCGTCAATGTGGCGCTGAAAAGAAGTGTCTGCCGATTTTCTTTTTTGGGCGTACTGTAAATAATCTTTCTGACATCCGGAATAAAGCCCATATCCAGCATGCGGTCTGCTTCATCAATGATAAGTGTTTCAACTTTTCTGAGATTGATGTCTTTATGCCTGAGAAAGTCCAGCAGTCTGCCGGGTGTGGCCACGGCAATATCAACAATACCTTCTGAGAGCTGTCGTTTCTGTTTTTTATAATCCATACCGCCAAAAACAGTGACAATTTTTAAGTGACAGAATTTTGTAAGCTCCATGGCCTCTTTTGCAATCTGGAGAACAAGTTCTCGTGTAGGTGCAAGAATCAGAACCCTGGGAACACCGGATCGTCTTTTTCCTTTAATCGGTTTCGTATGAAGTTTTGTTATTACGGTTATCAAAAAAGCAGCTGTTTTTCCTGTGCCGGTTTGAGCCCGTCCCGAAGCATCTTTGCCGGCAAGTGTGCTGGGTAGAATTTCTGCCTGGATGGGTGTGCAGTACTTAAAACCCAGATCTGAAATGGCATGCATCAATGGTAACGGAAGATCCATATCATGAAACCGGGTTTTGCCTTCTTCAGGTGGAACATGGAATGAAGAAATACACCACTTTTTCCCGGCCACAGGTTTTGAGCGCTGTTGAGCTTGTCTTTTTTGTTCCGGTTGGTCATCCGGTTTATGAGATTCCGGAAGTTTTGTTACGGCTTGTTCCGGAGATGGTTTCTTGTATTGAGTTTTTCCTGAAAGTTTATCGTAAACTTTTTTAAATAATTTTTTTATCAAAATGTTTCTAAACCTTGTACCTTTTCAATCTTTCTCTAAATTATTAAATTTTTTATATATCTGAATTATACGGTTAAAAAATTGTAAAAGCAACAGGAGAGTTTTGAGTTTGTCAGGCGTCTTTGAATGATAAGGATTGGAAGCCGCCGGTGCCTTTTTTACAATACATCACCAGCTCCCATATCCTGATATTTAGATCATGGCGTATTATATATGTTGAATCATCATTGCCAATGATTTTAAAATACCGGTAATCAGTTGAAAGCCACTGGTCAACTATATTTTTTACTTCAATTTTATTATCACCAAGTTCAAAACGCTGTGGTTTTTCTTCTCCCTGATGCCCGTCATAGCAAGTTACTTTTAATTTCATTTTCTGTCTCCGGTTAAAGGTGCCGGATAGTATACGACAAAAGAAAGTATGAAAATTGAATAAAATTACAAACCGCCTGCATTATAATAAAGAAAAAAATATACTGCAAGATCCCATTCAAACCGGGAAGGGGCAACGCATGTAAAATATATAGAGCCCCTATCATGTTTGCGTTATGTTTTTGATCAGGTGAACATAATTTCCTCCAGATAATCAACATCAAGCGCCGCACTAAACCGTTTGGTCTTAATGCTCCCTTTAAATGT
>JAIPEE010000021.1 GCA_021737275.1 Desulfobacterales bacterium | reverse complement strand
TTCAAACCGCCAAATGAGCCATTTTGTACCTGACTGTAGTAAAGGGTGCACCGTTAATTGTAAAAGAGCAAATTGTTAAAAATCATCCACCTATAAAATGAGATGCCAGGTGGAGCTGTAACTCTAAACTTTAGTTAAAATAGTTATATTATAGTTTTATTTATGATATTTCATATCTGTTTGTCCAGAAAATTTTGACCAATCAAAGGGAATAAAAAAAAACATAAGCCACCTGCTGCAAAATATTTTTTATATGATTATTCCTGGATAAAGTCAGGATCATGCCGGATAACTCTGGTAATTTTTGGGGTGTATTTTGCCTTTTCAGCCATCTTATTGCCGCTGATTTTGACGACAAAGACAGCAACAAAAAAGAATGTAAAGCCCACAATAGCGGACGCAGCGGACTCGCCCATGCTCATATCGGGTGCATATTTCTGGCCGATAACAGCACCTATAATCATGCATATAATAGGAAAAACATATAAAAGGAACGTGGCTTTAAGAAGAGATGACGTTGCATAGGCCAGAACAACCGTATCTCCGGGTTTTGCGTCCACCTCATTAATGGCCTCCACTTCCATGTCATTGCCCTTGCCTTCGCATGAACCTTTTGATGAACAGCCTTCACATTCTGCGGTTTTCATTGTTCTGACCAGAGCCATTCCTGATGGACGGTTCTGCAATATTAATCCCTGTTCCGTAGCCATTTTTATAAACTCCTCAACCTGTCTCTCTTTCCAAAAATGGACAAGAAAAATTAAAGGATGACTTTCTAATATTTAAATATTTTAATCACTAAATAATAAGGTGCAAGGAATTAGACATTCCCTGCACCTTAGTGTTTTATCAATTCCGCCTGAAGCCATAATATTTTTCAAGAATCAGGTGTTTTATCTCATGCAGAAATTCGATAAAATAGACATTTAGAGATGAACATTTCAAGCACAGGCTTTTTTGTCCGCATGCTCATAACAGATCAGGCCGCACTTGAGACATCTTGATGCTTCCATCCTTGCCATCTCTTCCGTAAAACCTTTTTCTAACTCCGCACCTGAGGTCTGCTCCTTTGCTGTGCTGACAGGCATTACCAGCCTTGGCTTTATCTGAACACCGGAGACACTGAAAATATTCTGAACTTCATTTCCTCTTTTCAGAACTTTTTCAGAAAGTTCCGGTTTAATACCATACATAATCTGATGAACGGATGCGGCGGCCCGGCGGCCTGCACCTATCGCCTTAATGGCAGCGCTGAAATCGGTCAGGGTTTCACCCTCTGCAAACAGTCCTGTTTTCCCATATTGTGCCGGGTTTTTATAAGGCAAAACGCCTTCCCAGTAAAGCGGACCGGTTTTATCATCAAAGATTTCATCCATCTCGGATTCAGGGTCAACCTTCCTCAGAATAACTTCCGGGAAGCGCCCTGCAGATATAATCAGTGTATCAGCACTTACCGCTGTTATTTCATTTTTGGTCAGATCGGCATATTCAATACCGGTCATCTTATCTTCTTCACCCAGAATTCTGCTCACAGCGGCGTTAAATATCATATTAATGCCTTCAGCCTGAACGGCACCAATCTCTTCGGGTGTCATACCATGCTCACCGATACAATCCCGTGAAACTATGGTTACACTTTTTGAACCGGCTGTTTTACATCTTTTTGCAGTATCAACAACCGGTGAGCCGCTGCCCATAATAACCACATGTTCACCATATGATGCGGAACTCATTCTGGTAAAATCAATGAGCAGATATGCACCCGGTATAGGTGATATATCCGGCTCTTTGCCGCTCTTTCTGGTCAACCTGCTGTCCCAGCCGCCGGAAGCAAGAAAGACGGCCTGATATTCCTCTTTTAGAAGCGTGTTAACCGTAATATCCTTGCCCATAACCGTATTTGTCATCAACTCAACACCCATCCGGGCAATACCGTCAATATCCCAATCCAGAATTTTATGCGGCAGGCGTTCGGTTGCGATGGCGCTTCTCAAAAGGCCGCCCATTTTTGAAGTGGCCTCATAGACGGTTGGAGAATGTCCCAGGCGGGCGGAGAAAAACGCCGCAGAAAGGCCCTGGACGCCGCCACCGATGACGGCAATCTTTCTGCCGGTTTCCGGTGCCTTAAATGGCAAAACTCTATCGCCCTTTTCCATTTCATAATCTGCAACAAATCGTTTAAGGTAGTTAATGGCAACCGGTTCATCAACATATTGTCGACGGCACTCGGTTTCACAAGGCCTCGGACAGATTCTGCCGATGATGGTCGGGAATGGATTACGTTCTTTAATAACCTGGACACTTCGGGAATAATTACCTTTGGATATCTGGTTGATATATTCACAAATATCAATACCTGCGGGACAGGCTCGCTGGCAGGGTGTTGTACAATCTTCGGTAGTGTATTCCTTTAAAATACGCCTGGTTACAGACGACAGATTAATAATATTTTTCGGACAGATTCTTTCACAAGCACCACAGCCGGTACACAGTGCTTCATCGACAACCGGCAACCCCTTGTCACCCATCTTGAGCGCCCCAAACTGGCAGGCGGTTACACAGGTACCAAGCCCGAGGCATCCAATGTTACACACTTTCATACCGCCCCCCATCAAGGCAGCGGCACGACAATCATTCAGGCCGTCATAAACAAATTTTATATCGGCATCCTGTGTACCATAGGTACAACCCGGCAGAGCAATATCCGGCTCTTTTGCCTCCAGTGACATGCCCATAATCGCTGCAATAGCTTCAGCAACTTCGGGACCGGCAGCAACACAGGAATTTGGCGCAGCCTTTCCTAAAACAATTGCTTCAGCATTGGCTGAACAACCCGGCAGGCCACAGCCGCCGCAGTTGGCACCCGGCAGTTCACCTTCAACTGCTTCAACTTTCGGATCAACATATACATAAAAAATTCTTGAAGCCGCCGCCAGAACAATACCGACAATAAGCCCCAACCCGCCTATTACTGCAACTGCTATTTGCATATTATTTTCTCCTCGTTCGAATTATAATGAACGATGTTTTAAAAAATCGCATCGAACTTACACTTTTCAAAACAGGTCATACATTTAATGCACTTTTCCTTGTCGATAACCGCAACTTCCTTTTTCTGCCATGTAATGGCATCAGCCGGACAAGCTTTGAAACACATACCACATTTTTTACACAAATCAGGATCCACTTCAAATTTCAGAAGGGCTGCACAGCGTTTTGCCGGACATCGTTTTTCATTGATGTGGGCATCAAATTCATCCCTGAAATAACGCAATGAGGAAAGCACCGGATTCGGGCCGGTCTGTCCCAGGCCGCAAAGTGCGGAGTCCTTGATCATTTCCGAT
Organism: Desulfobacterales bacterium; assembly: GCA_021737275.1. Classification (GTDB taxonomy): domain Bacteria; phylum Desulfobacterota; class Desulfobacteria; order Desulfobacterales; family JAIPEE01; genus JAIPEE01. Next base: position 61,732 of record JAIPEE010000021.1, on the reverse strand, counting down.
AATTCTAACATTAAGTCGATATCTTCCGGTACACCTTTTCCATCGCAGATTTTTTCAAGTATCTCCAACAGGCGCCGGGTTCCTTCACGGCATGGTGTACATTTACCGCAGGACTCATCCTGGATAAAATCCATAAAGAATCGGGCCATATCAACCATACAAGTCCGGTCATCCATAACAATGGCACCACCGGAACCCATAATGGCGCCAACTTTTGCAATTGCTTCATAATCAACCGGCGTATCCAGAAGATGTTCAGGCACACAGCCACCTGAAGGGCCGCCAAGCTGAACGCCTTTAAATTTTCTCTTGTTCGGAATACCGCCACCGATATCATATACAATTGATCTCAGGGTCGTACCCATGGGTACTTCAACAAGACCAATATTGTTTATATCTCCGGAAAGGGCGAACACTTTGGTTCCCTTGCTTGTTTCAGTACCGACAGAGGCATACCAGGCACCACCGTTAATAATAATCTGGGGAATATTGGCCAGTGTTTCAACATTATTTAAAATCGTAGGTTTTTCCCACAAGCCCTTATGAGCCGGGAAAGGCGGACGGGGACGCGGCATACCGCGCTGCCCTTCAATGGATCGCATCAGCGCAGTCTCTTCACCACAAACAAATGCACCGGCACCCTGATAAATCTCAACATCAAAATCAAAACCTGATCCAAGAATGTTTTCTCCAAGCAATCCCATCTCCTTGGCTGCGGTAATGGCAATCTGAAGCCTGCTGATGGCCAGGGGATATTCGGTTCGGGCATATATGTAACCCTTTTTAGAGTTAATCGCCTTTGCCGCAATAATCATTCCCTCAAGAACCGCATGGGGATCTGCCTCAAGAATACTCCTGTCCATAAATGCACCGGGATCACCTTCGTCAGCATTACAGAGCACATACTTGGTATCGCCCTTACTGGCCCTGGTAAAATCCCATTTCATTCCGGTGGGAAAACCTGCACCACCACGGCCACGAATTCCTGATGTTTTAACCTCGGCAACAATATCTTCCGGCCCCATATCAAACAGTGCTTTGGCTGCTGCAGAATAACCATCCCGGGCGATATAATCACTAATGCTTTCCGGATCGATTACGCCTTTGTTTCTTAAAACACGGGGCATCTGGTGTGCAAAGAAAGGAATCTCATCATGTCTGGGGATAAATTTTTTGGTTACCGGATCTTTGTAGAGGAGTCTTTCGACCGGTTTTTTATTGATAAGATGTGAAGTGACAATCTCTTCAATATCGTCAACTTTCATCTTCTGGTAAAAGATACCATCCGGATGAACAACCATAAGCGGACCCATGGCGCAAAACCCGTTACATCCGGTTTCAACAATCTGGACCTTTTCATTGAGCCCTTTGGCCTCAAGTTCACCTGCAAGGGCATCTTTAACCTTGATACTGCCGGTGGCATGACAACCGGTGCCGCCACAAATCAGCAGGTAAGTTTTTTTACTCGCTTCAAACTCACTTTTCAATCGCTGCTGCATCTCGGAGAGCGTCTGAACCGTTAATTTCTCCATAATCTATCTCCTTCGGCTTTATGTACCCTGCCGTAAAATATCATATTCAATCCGGAACCTAACTTATTTGTACTGATCTACAATATCGATAACCTTATCGGCAGATACGTCACCATGTGTATCTTCACCGATAACCATAACCGGTGCAAGGCCACAGGCACCCAGGCAGCGAACCGGCTCAAGAGAGAAGCGCCTGTCTTCGGTTGTACCACCCTCTCCAACCTTGTATTTATCACCAATTCTGATGATAACCTCTTTGATGCCTTTTACATAACACGCTGTACCGGTGCACACTTTGATCGTATGGCGTCCCTTGGGGGTCATAGAAAAAAGAGAATAAAATGATGCAACACCATAAACATTGCTATTTGGCAGGTTCATGCCGGCACTGATATAGTCAATAAGTTCTACAGGAAGATATCCGACAGTGCCCTGGCATTCTCGAAGTACGGTGATAATTGAACCGTCGGTATTCTTATTTGTATCAATAATTTCGTCAACTTTGATCCACATATCGTCAGAAATATCCGGATGTTGCGGCCGAATTGCACTCATAATCATTAAACTCCTAAATTCATATTTTTACAGGTTAAATTCTGATATTTATCCTTTAATTTATCACCGGAAACATTTCATAAACAGGTTAAAATGTCAACGCTCTGCCGCATCCAATTTGTACTGATTTTTATGATAATTGATTTAAAGCCCCTCTTTCTGCATCCTTTCTGCATCCTTGACGGATATGCTTTTTTTGTTCTATTATCATTGCACTTTTCACGGGTTGCCAAAAATGTCAGGCTGTTTGGGCTGTCAATTCTATCAGCCCGTTTTCCTGATAACCTGTTACATAATTTGAGGATACCGATGGCATTGTATAAACAGAATGTAAAACAGGCTGCTGATTTCCTGAAAGAAAATCTTTCGGTTATACCGAAAACAGCAATTATGACCGGAACAGGGCTTGGAGAGAGTGTTGCTTCATCGAACGTTTTTGCTGAGTTTTATTACAAGGATATTCCCAATTTCCCGATTTCTACGGTAGAGAGCCACAAGGGCAAACTTCTTTTTACAAATATTTCAGGCAAACCTGTTCTGGCCATGCAGGGTCGTTTCCATCTTTATGAGGGGTATTCTCCGCAGGAAGTCACTTTCCCCATTCGGGTTATGCAGGAACTGAGAATAAAAAATATTATCATCACCAATGCTGCCGGCGGCCTGAAACCCGAATTTGCATCCGGCGACATCATGGTCATCAATGACCACATTAACCTGACCGGAGAAAATCCCCTTGTCGGGCCAAATATTGATGAATGGGGACCAAGGTTTCCGGATATGTCCAGGGTATATGACAGGCAACTGGCAGATCTTTGTACGGTTGTTTCAGGAATCAAAAAAATATCTCTTCAAAATGGAATTTATGCGGGATTAAAAGGGCCATCTCTTGAAACGCCGGCTGAAATTAAATATCTGAAAAAAATCGGCGCTGATGCGGTTGGGTTTTCAACAATTCAGGAAGTGATTGCATCGGTTCATGCCGGGTTCAGGATATTGGGACTTTCAACAATAACCAATGTCCACACACCTGATAACCCTGTTCCTGCCACACTTGAAGAAATTGTTGACGTTGCCGGAAAAGCCGTACCTAAACTGGCATCCATCATCAGCCATATAGTGGGGCATATCCATGAATAAGGTTGAACTTCTGATAACCAACGGCATTGTCATGACAATGGATCCCGACCTGGCGGTTATTCAAAATGGTGCTGTGGCTGTAACAGGTGATCAGATAACAGCCGTTGATGAAGTTACTTCATTTTCCGGATGGGCTGTTGATAAAACCATAGATGCCGGAGGCGGTATTATTATGCCGGGACTGATCAATACCCATACTCATGCCGCCATGACCTGTTTTCGGGGGCTTGCAGATGATCTTCCACTGGCAGAATGGCTCAATAACTATATTTTCCCGGCTGAAGCCAAACTGAACAGGGACATGGTATTTAAAGGCACCATGCTGGCATGCGCAGAAATGATCATGTCCGGCACAACGACTTTCTGCGATATGTATCTCTTTGAGGGTGCTGTAGCCGAAGCAGCCAAACAGGCTGAAATTCGGGCAGTTGTGGGTGAAGTGCTTTATGATTTCCCATCGCCCCATTATGGCCCTTTGGAAAAAGGGTTTGAATATACGGAAAATCTCATTAAGAAATGGCAAAATGACCCGATCATCACCATTGCAGTTGAACCCCATTCAACATACCTCTGCGCTCCGGAGCTGTTGAAAAAAGCTGCTGACATATCTGAGAAATATAATGTTCCTTTAGTTATTCATGTTTCAGAAACAGAATTTGAAGTCAGCCAGATCAAGGAACGATTTGGGTTAACACCGGTCTCACACCTTGCTGAGCTTGGTGTTTTATCACCAAGGCTCCTGGCCTGCCACTGTGTTGTTTTAAATGATGCGGATATCTCTTTACTAAAACAATCCGACACCAGAGTTTCCCATAATCCTGAAAGCAATATGAAACTGGCTTCGGGAATTTCTCCAGTTCCAGACCTTATAGATGCAGGTATTTGCGTAGGTGTCGGTACTGATGGCTGTGCCAGTAATAATGCCCTTGACCTTTTTCTGGAAATGGATACAGCTGCAAAGCTCCATAAGGTAAACCGGCTTGATCCCACAGTGATGGATGCCATGACTGTCCTTAAGATGTCTACCATTGACGGGGCACGTTCTCTCGGACTTGATAAAATAACCGGCTCCATTGAGCCCGGAAAAAAAGCGGATATTATTGTCATTGATACCCACAAACCGCACCTGACACCCATGTATCACCCTGAGTCCCATCTGGTTTATGCAGTTCGGGGAAGTGATGTGGATACATCAATAATTAATGGAAAAGTCGTAATGGAAAACCGGGCATTAAAGACAATTGATATTGAAACGGTGATAGCGGATATCAGGGATATAGCTAAAAATGTTGTAAAAAGTTAACTTTTTTTCTTTTCCATAATCGTAATCCTAATCCGGGTTTTGATTTACAATATCCGATTAGGATTATGATTACGACGTAAAATCCATACAAGAAACAGATTATGAAATTTGATACCATCATCCACAACGGCATAATCGTAACCGTCAATCCTGACTTTGAGATCATCGATGACGGCATTATCTGTGTCAAAGACGGCATCATCGACCGGATAATAACCAAAAAACCGGACCAGTCGGGAACTGAATCAAAAGAAGTAATCGATGCAAAAGGCGGCATTATAATGCCCGGCCTCATAAATACGCATACCCATCTTCCCATGACACTTTTCAGGGGGCTGGCTGACGACCTGCCGCTTTTAGTATGGCTTAACCGGCATATTTTCCCGGCAGAGGCAACGCATATTAATTCGGAAACTGTATTTTACGGCTCACTTCTGGCCTGTGCCGAGATGCTGCTGTCAGGGACAACCACCTGTTGTGATGGCTACTTCCATGAGCATGATGTTGCCCGCGCAGTTCACCGGTCGGGCATAAGAGCTGTTCTGGCACAAGGTGTAATTGATTTTCCGGCACCGGGTGTTCCTGATCCGGTAAAAAACATTGAAACTGCCGTCCAATTTGCAGAACAGTGGCAAGCTGTTTCTCCCCTGATCACACCATCAATATTTTGCCACTCACCTTATACCTGTTCCGACAAAACGCTTATGGCTGCAAAAAATGAATCATCAAAACGAAACCTTCTTTTACAAATTCATGTTGCAGAAACTAAAACTGAGCTGGAACAGATACAAACCGGGCATAATAAAACACCGGTAGAATATCTTGACAGTCTTGACTTTCTTGATGAAAGAACCCTTCTTGCACATGCCATCTGGCTCTATGATGAAGATATTGATATTGTACAAAATAGGGAATCAACCATATCTGTTACAACCGAAAGCGAAATGAAACTGGCATCCGGAATAGCACCTATTTCAAAATTTCTTAAGGCCGGCCTCACAGTCGGACTGGGAACAGACAGCACCGCCAGTAATAACAACCTGGATATGTTTCAGGAGATGGATATGACTGCAAAGCTCCATAAGGTTAACCAACTTGACCCTACGGTGATGGATGCAAAAACTGTCATTAAACTGGCAACTATAGAGGGCGCAAAAGCCATCGGCCTTGGCAGTATCACCGGCTCTCTTGAAGCCGGGAAACAAGCAGATATTATTATACTCGATACTAACGCACCACATCTCACCCCGCTTTATCATCCCGAATCTCATATCGTTTATGCCGCTCAGGGGCCTGATGTAAAAGATGTTTTGGTGGCGGGTGAAGTTCTTGTCAGGGATCGAAAGCTTTTAAGTCTTGATGCAGAAGATATTATGGCCAAAGCAAATGAAATCGGAAAAATTATTTTAAAATAAATGAGGTTAAGATTTTATTGTTAAGCAATCTCTGCATCTCGGGCGAAGCGGGCGAGAGATAATCGTTTTAATTTATAGAAGGAAGCACCATGAATCTCGATAACTATATCCCCATCGCACGAGGAGACAAAGAAGCTGATCTCCTCTTTATCAATTGCAAAATCATAAATGTCTTTTCAGGAAAGATTACTACCGGTAACATTGCCATTTCAGACGGCACCATCATCGGCATAGGTGAGTACAAGGCAAAAGAAATTATCGACTTAGACAGTGCTTATGTAGCACCCGGTTTTTTTGATGCCCACCTTCATATTGAAAGTTCAATGACTTGCGTTTCTGAGTTTGTACGGGCAGTACTTCCATTTGGGACAACCTCCGTTGCAGCAGATCCCCATGAAATTGCCAATGTGCTGGGAGCGGACGGTATCCGGTATATGCTCGATTCTGCAAAAAATCAACCTATGAATATTTTCTTTACACTGCCTTCCTGCGTGCCGGCAACCGATATGGAAACTTCAGGTGCTTCAATTTCTGCTGAAGACCTTGCCCCTTTTTTTAATCACGAGAAAGTCATTGCACTTGCTGAGATGATGAATTTTCCCGGTGTTATTTTTGGTGACCCCGGAGTTATTTCAAAAATTGATGCCGCAAGAAGTATCAACAAACCGGTTGATGGCCATGCGCCGGGACTTTCAGGAAAAGAGTTAAATACATATGCAGGCTCTGGAATAACAAGCGACCATGAATGCACCACGCCTGGAGAAGCGATAGAAAAGCTGGAAGCAGGCATGCATATTATGGTCCGTGAGGGAACCGGTGCAAAAAACCTTAAAGCACTTTTGCCTGTTATAAATGAGCAGACATCCCGAAGGATGATGTGGTGTACGGATGACCGTCACCCTCATGATCTTGTTGAGTTGGGTCACATTGATTCTATTATCAGGGATGCCATCAAATCAGGTATTGATCCTGTTACGGCAATTCAAATGGCAACGATAAATCCGGCTGAATATTTTGGACTAAAGGATATTGGTGCCATTGCACCGGGCCGTAAAGCAGATCTTGTGGTATTTAAAGATTTTGAAAATTTTAAGATTGAAAAAGTTTTTACTAACGGAAAAATTGTAGCAGAAAACGGTGAAATGCTTTCCGAAATTGAAAAACCGGAAACCGAACCGCCAACACCATCAATGAATGTCAATATTAAGAACATTAATTTTAAAATTAAAGCCGAAACCGATAAAATTCGGGTAATTGAACTTGTTCCTGATCAGCTTGTTACTAAACAACAAATTGAACCCGCTACGATTATCAACAATCATGCAGTTTCTGACACTTCCCGGGACATTCTTAAAATTGCTGTTATAGAGCGCCACAATAATACAGGAAATATGGGAAAAGGTTTTGTAAAAGGCATCGGCCTTAAAAAAGGTGCCATTGCATCCAGTGTAGCTCACGATTCACATAACATTATTGTGGTCGGCACCAATGATAAAGACATGCTTTCTGCCGTAAGTAAAGTTGTGGAAATGGGCGGCGGATTGGCTGCTGCAATTGGAAACGATATTACTGCCCTCCCGCTTCCGATTGCAGGGTTGATGTCAACCGAACCGGTTCAGACAGTACGTTCACAACTGGATAAAATCATAAAAGTTGTTCATGGCTTTGGAGCCCCTTTAAAAAATCCTTTTATGATTTTATCCTTTCTGGCACTGCCGGTTATTCCGGAAATAAAGATTACGGACAAAGGGGTAGTGGATGTTGAGCAGTTTAAAATTGTTCAGCTGTTTTATCCTGACAATCATCTATAGAAACTTCTCCAGATAGTTTTTCTGGCCGGAAATATTATCAAACAATTTTTCAAATTCAAGCTTTGTAATTAACACTAACCCTAAGTTTATTATTGTTATAAAACATCTACAGGTCTAAATAGCACTGCAAAATGAAGATTTTTTATACCAAACCGTTTCAAAGGAATAACCACTGAATGATCTTTAATAATTCCTGAAGGGAAAGGTATTGATACCGGTGCTTCACCTGAAATTGATCCCTCTCCTGCGCATCGACTGCATTCATAGTAACCTATTGCGCCATTTCCTCTACATATTGGACAAATCGACTGAACAGGTAGCATTACTTTAACATTTCAGCCACGAAGCGCCTGTTCCTTTGTTAAAGGAACTTCCATTGTCAGATTCTGAATTCTTCCGGATTTTGGCATTTCAATATTTAAAAAATTATCCCATAACCAGTCAAATATTTCATCATAGGATGGTGAAAATGTTTCAAAAAATCGAACGGGTGAAATTTTTCCCAGATCAACTGTACCTTGTTCCGGAACCAAAGGTTCAGGTTCTGATCGGAGTGTTTTATACATCGGTTTTTTGATTCGTATATTCGTTATTGCATTCTCATACGCTTTTCGTCTAGCAGGATCCCCCAAAACAGAGTATGCTTCCTGAATTTTCTGAAAAGGTTCATTGCCTCCAACATAATAATCAGGATGGTACGCTTTGGCTAATCGCCGATATGCAGACCGTATCTCATCGCAAGATGCATTTGACGTTACTTCCAGTATTGTGAAGTAGCTTTTTGCCATTGGAAACCTCCTTTGATCAACTAAACTATCAACAAAAGATTAACACGCCTATTTTTTTATTATTTCTTTATTATAAGGACCTACATAAAGCGCACGGGGCCTGAATATTCGGTTATTCTTTAAATATTCAAGAATTCTTGAAGTCCAGCCGGCAACCCGGCTGACAGCAAACAAGGGTGTAAAAAACTCTGTAGGAATTCCCAGAGCATGATATACAATACCTGCATAAAAATCTACATTTGGAAACAGTTTTTTCTCTTTCCCAAGTGTACTGTTTACCTCATTTTCCAGTGCTCGCGCCGTATTAAATAATGATTTCATTTCCGGGTTTTTACTGACAAGATATTCTGCAAGTGGTCCTAATATCCTGGCACGTGGATCATAAACCTTATATACACGATGTCCAATACCCATTATTTTTCTTTTTTCTGCTAGCGCATTTTGAAACCACTCTTTTAAGTTATTTGATTTTTCAATTTCTTTAAGCATCAATAACGCTTTTTCGTTTGCACCGCCATGAAGTGGGCCGCTAAGGGCTGCCACTCCGGCGCCTACGGCAGAATATATATCAGATAATGTCGAAGCCACAACAAGTGAAGCAAACGTACTGGCGTTCATACCATGATCTGCATGAAGAATAAAACAAATGTCCATTATTCGCTCTTCAACCGTTGATGGCCGCCGGCCTGTCATCATATAAATGAGGTTCCCCGCATGGCTCAGATCAGGATCAGGCTCAATAGGCAAATGTCCGGATTTTATTCGAGCGATGGTGGCCGCAATAGTGGATATACCTGAAATTAGATGATAACAAGATTCAATATCTTCTGAACCCAGAAGGTCCGTTTCTACGTTTTTAAGTTTAAGATAGGACTGTTGTGAAAATTCATATGTCGCTGCGCTCTTACCTTTCAGATCGCTTTCCATAGCATATGAATCATCGTCCGAAGCGACAGCCTGAGGAACGTTTGAGTACTTTTTTTCTTTATCACGGTAGGTCTGTTTCTGTCTGAGCAAACCAACACCAAGCCTTAAAGCAGCCATCGAACTCATTTCCTCTAAGGGAAAGCTCATTAATAAACGCTGCACATCAGGAATATATTTGTAGTCATTTAGCTTTCTATTAAAACCCGAAAGTTCGGATGGCGAAGGCAATTCGCCATTAAGTAACAGAAATGCAACTTCTTCAAAAGTTGCATTGGCACATAAATCAAAAATATTATATCCCCTATAGACAAGCCACCCTTTTGAGCCATTAACATATCCTATATTTGTCTCGCAGGCGATAGCACCTTCCAGACCAGGCCCAACAGTACATTCTACAGGCCAATTCAAATGACTTTCAGTTTCCGGTGATGCTTCATAAAAAGTGTCATTTTTTGCATTTTTTTCAGCTTCAGTAATAATTTTTGAAATTTCATTTAACTCATTTTGCATAGACTTTTATCTCCAATTGTTTCGGTTAATCTAAAACATATTTTCAATATCAGCCATTTTAACTTAAAAAATTATTATTTTTTCGGTTACGGTTTAAAACGAAAAAACATTTCTATAAAAGAACCTTATTACTTTTAAACTGGGTATCTCGGTTTTACGCATTAACAGTAGATTGATTATACATTATCAATATAATAATCAAAATTAATTCACTTTGGTGGGTAGTCAACCCCTCTAAAAAAAAATCGTTGAAAAATATTGAATGTTAGCTAAAACCACTATTTTAAATAATGGGTATTTCTAAAATCAGGATTTCGCTCTGAATTCATAATAAAATGAATGGCCCCGCTACAAGCAAAGCGGTGCATCTGGAGGATAAATCCATCGTAGCGATGACCGGGGAATTAAACCCATAAAAGGTTAAAATTTATATAACACAGTAACTGATGCCGGCAGGCAATTTATTAGAGGTGGCCTTAAAGGATACTTAAATTCAATCTTCGTTCTGCTTCTTTTTTAAATTGTCAATTTGGTAAATTGTTGCTCCCACCGGCGCAAAAGCAAGAAAGAAAATATTGGCAACCGGTATTAAAAAAAGAATGCCGAAACCAAGATGGAATAAAGCAGTACTCAGCAAAAATCTAAACCGTGTTTTAAATGGCTCAAGACGGCGTGCCGGAGCAAGATCTGTATTGTCCCAGGCCAGAAAAATTACCGCAATAACGGATGATATGGTTGCAACAACCGGCCCCAGGGGGGTTAGCCAACCAATCAGCATCAGTATCAATGTCAGAAGAATGGGGATCAGTGCCCTTGGCGTTTCCTGTTTTATCAGGAAAAAAAACTGCTTAAAAATCGGCATATCTGATTCAATCACCCGGCCGGTTACCATCTCCTCCGTCACTTTTGACATATAATCCATAATAAAAACGCTGAAGAGTATTTGGGAAACCAGATATGACAGAATAGCAGAAACACCAACGAGCAGCAGTGACATCAACCATGACAGTATATACCATAAACAGACAATCCATTTGCTTTCAGGCTTTGACCAGACGAGATCAAGTATCTCCTGATTATACATTATAATCAGGCTTGCAAAAAATACTGTGACTGCTGCCACAATAAAAAATCTGATCAACCCGAGTATTAACAATTTGGGTGTTTTTATTCCCATCCAAAATCCGCGCAAATTATATGTAATGCCATCGATTATTTTCATTATATCTTCCATTTATTGATTGGTATTTCATAAACGCATACTCCGGATTCTCGCAATACGTCAAGATTTCAGTTCGCCCACAACCTAATTTTATGCTATAAGAAAAAAGTTTTAATTTTAATAGAACCTATCTCAAAAATGTAAATCAGGCTTTAAGGCAAGGCACATGGAAGTGAAAAAGCGGAGCATACACTTAGTATTTTTGATCATTTTGAGCTGACATGTAATCCCGCTATAGCGTAACCATGAAGCCTCAGACGCTTTTTTGAGATAGCTTCTAATAACATGCGAGGTTTATATAATATGAAAGTTGATGGAAAGGATCTGCGCCCGATCTGGCTCGATGAAAACCTTGAAACGGTTAAAATAATTGACCAGCGAAAACTCCCTCACGAGTTTGTTATCGTAGATCTGAAAACTACAGATGATACTATTCTTGCCATCAAAGAGATGTATGTCCGTGGTGCACCGCTTATCGGCGTAACGGCTGCCTATGGTGTCTTTCTGGCGGCACTGACATTTTTAAATCAGCCGGATGGAGAAGAGAAGATGATTGCCGCCTGTAATCGTCTCAGGGCGGCCAGACCGACTGCTGTTAATCTTTTATGGGCTGTTGACCAGGTCATGAAAAGTGCACTGGCACGTGATGATATTGCTGACCGTATTGAAACTGCACGCAGGGAAGCGCTTTCTATTGAAGAATTCGAAGTTGAAAACTGTAAAAATATTGGTCTCCACGGTTGTGAACTGATTGAAGCGATCAGCAAGAAGAAATCGGGTGAAACAGTTAACGTTCTCACACACTGCAATGCCGGATGGCTGGCCTGTGTGGAATATGGCACCGCCACCGCCCCTATTTATACGGCTTTTGATAAGGGGATTAATGTTCATGTCTGGGTGGATGAGACACGTCCCTTAAATCAGGGGTCAAGATTAACGGCATGGGAACTGGGAAAACATGGCATTGCCCATACGGTTATCACTGATAATGCCGGCGGCCATGTCATGCAGCATGGTAAAGTGGATATGGTAATTGTCGGCACGGACAGAGCCACCTATACCGGTGATGTTGCCAATAAAATCGGTACATACCTCAAAGCACTGGCTGCAAAGGATAACAATATCCCATTTTATGTCGCTCTACCCTCTTCCACTTTTGACTGGAACATTTCTGATGGGTTAAAAGATATTCCCATAGAAACACGGGATCCGGATGAGGTCCGTTATGTACAGGGGCTGCATGACGGCGAATTGAAAAGTGTGCTCGTACCGCCTGAAAACAGTGGAGCAATGAATTTTGCATTTGATGTCACACCGGCCAGGCTGGTAACCGGTTTTATAACAGAACGCGGCGTATGCAAGGCTACTGAAAAAGGGGTCAAACAGCTTTTTCCTGAAAAGAGATAACATTTAATTATATTGACAAACGCTAACCAAAGTTAATAAATCGACTATGCTTACAGATATTGAAAAACAGGTAATCGCTTCTATTCAGGGAGACTTTCCGGTAACAGAACAACCTTATAAAGATCTTGCTGAAAAAATCGGTATTTCTGAAGAGGACTTTCTTGATGCACTGAAAGATCTTAATGATCGTGGGGTGATCAGACGCTTTGGTGCAACATTGAGGCACCAGAAATCCGGCTTTAAATCCAATGCCATGGTAGCATGGCGTGTGGATGAAGATAGAATTGAAACAGTAGGGGAAAAGATGGCTTCTTTTACGGCTGTTTCTCACTGCTACAGACGTGACCCTAAAAATGACTGGCCCTACAATCTTTATACAATGGTACATGCAAAAAATGAATCCGCCTGCTTTGAAACAGCTCGCCAAATGTCTGAAGCATCGGGCTGTCTTGACTATAAACTGCTTTTCAGCAGGCAGGAACTTAAAAAAATTTCCATGACATATTTCCATACGGATGATGATGATTAATTCAAGCGCTCCCTGTGAATAATGATGCCCCTCACATTCTTCTTGTAAATCCCTGGATTTACGATTTTGCCGCCTATGACGTCTGGGCCAAACCGCTTGGGCTGCTGATGCTTGCTGCGATTTTAAGACATCATGGCTTTAATGTTTCATATATTGACTGCCTGGATCGCTTTCACCCCAACGCACCTCAAACTAATCCCGATGCAAGAAGCGGACGTGGCCCATATCTAAAAACAGAAGTTCCAAAGCCCAGGGGTCTTGAAAATATCTCACGGACATACTCTCGGTACGGTATATTGGAAGGGTGGTTTTGTGAAGACCTCTCATCCATACCTGAACCTGATCTTGTTCTTGTCACATCTCTGATGACATACTGGTATACGGGTGTACATAAAACAATTGAAACACTAAAAGAATTTTTTCCCGAAAGCCCGATTGTTCTGGGCGGCATTTACGCGACGCTCTGTACAGAACACGCAAAACAATATTCCGGTGCCGATGAGATATTTACCGGCCCGGGCTCAGCGTCTGTTCTGGAACTGGCCGCCGTATATACAGGTTTTAAACCTGATCTGAAGTTTAATCCGGCTGAATTTGATACTTACCCCTACCCTGCATTTGATCTTCAGCATAAGATCAATTATGTGCCGGTTTTAACATCCACCGGGTGCCCCTATTCTTGTACCTATTGTGCTTCTAATTTTCTTAATCCGGAAAGACTGATCCGAAGCCCTGATGCTGTTTTTAAAGAAATTGTTTTCTGGCATAAAAAATATGGTGTTCATAATTTTGCATTTTATGATGATGCGCTGCTGGTTAATGCAAAAAATCACATTGTCCCCATATTACAAAAAATTATTGATGCCAATCTGAACCTGAGCTTTCATACCCCTAATGCCGTTCATATCCGTAATATCACGGATGAAACAGCCCGGTTAATGTATAAATCCGGATTTAAAACCCTCAGGCTCGGACTTGAGACAACGGCTTTTGAAGAAAGGGAATCTCTTGATAGAAAGGTAACCGAAGAAGACTTTATCAAAGCAGTGGCCAGTCTGAAAAAAGCCGGTTTTACAAAAGAGCAGGTTGGTGCATATCTGCTCGCGGGCCTTCCAGGACAATCTACAGATGCCATTATAGATTCGATTAAACTGGTCAAAGAAAGTGAGATTACTCCCATTCCGGCATATTATACGCCGATCCCCCACACAGCGCTCTGGAAAAAAGCGGCGGCGGCTTCACGATATGATATTGAATCCGACCCCATCTTAACAAACAATGCCATTATGCCTTGTACCGGAAAAGATTTTTCGTGGGAAACGATATGTAAGCTGAAGCGTTATGCAGCCGGATAAAATCTTTCTTCCAGGTTATCGCCAAGTTCCTTAAAAATAAAATCTCTTATAAATGGCAGTTGTTGTTTAAATGCTGCCATTTGTCCGTTTTCAAGCATTGCCTTTCTAAAATTCTGTTGGAAATTGCCCTGAACGGTTCTGGCCATAGCATTTAATTTTTCAAAAATCTCCAGAAGTTTTTTTTCATTCGGTAGAAAATATCGGTTAATAATTATTGAAGCTTCCCTTAAAATCAATACCAGTCTGTAATCTCCCTTTTCCGATACAATCGGTTTTTTTTCTTCATGTTGTGCAACCGCATAATAAATATCCCTTGATATTTTCATTTTTTTTAAAAGGTATGCACCTATTATTGAATGGGGTACACCCAGCACTTCAAGTTCCGCTTTGCGAGAAGGCATCTTTTTAGAGTCTTTAATCTCGTTTATTTTTTGGATCTCGTCCGTAAAATTGGCTGCAACAACAAGCTTGCCGATGTCATGCACCAAGGCAACAGTGAAAAGCTTTTCAGGCTGATTATATTCAAAAATTTTGCCTATCACGCTTGATACAATCACACAAAACCTGGCTTCCAGATGAAATTTTGAAACATTAAAATATTTATGGACTACATCATCGCAATACTGATCATAAAGTATTGATGTGACCAGGATATTTTTCATCCCGTTAAAACCTAGAACACGCAATGCATGGTTAATGGATTTAATTTCCTGGCCATAGTAGGACGAATTGGCAACGCTGAGAAATTTTGCTGCAATACCCGGAGAAAGATTATTAATTATCTGCTCAAAATCACTATCTTTATCATCAAGCAGTGCTATTATTTTAAAAATATCACTATCAAATAACGGAAGCATATCTATCTTTTTTTTTATTCTTTGAAATGTTTCTACACGATCCATTAAAAATTAACTCCGGCAAAAAAAGTGTATTAATATATCCCTACAGCCTTTTGATCTTTTGGATATTCCACTGAAAACTGAAACGGAATTGTAATCTTTTCTCCAGCCTCCGGTTTAAAATACCACTCGAGAAAATCATGTTCATTCTTTTTCAGTTTGTCTGTGTCTTCTTTGTATTGGGGCTCAATCAGCTCTACAACCACTGCCTGATTATTAGAAATGGGAATCTGATCCCATATAACAATCTCTTCCTCTGTTTTTTTGTTATTAGTAATTTCCATCAGGTATTCATAAATCACCTTTTGTTTCTGGGTAAAAATTCCTTCATTTTTCCGGTATCGTTTCACGAGTTTATGTTCAACTTTGATTCCTTCATCGATTCCCAGGAATGTCCAGAAATCTTCACCTGCAGCAACAAGATTCATTCTGGCATTGGCGACAAAGTTATTGTCAAGAAAGATACTGGTTTTCCCCGGTAAGAATGGATATTCGGTTTTATTTGTAACATTGGCCTTCAGATAAGCATACGGGGAAAGCCTTGGTACGGCAGAATACCGGAATTGCGCTGCAAAATTTTCAATTCCGATTGTGACCTTATGTTCCTGATTATCACTTTTGACTGTATTTTGACCGGGAACTGCAAAAACGACTGATGTTGTCTTTGTTTCAATACTCGCGGTCCGGATCGTCATTTCCTGTTCATCATCCTCATCTTTCAGCTTGTCATCTGCGCTTTTGGATAGAAACATCTGATTATCCATCCGGACTGCGCCTGCTTCTCCTAAAGATTTTTCGGCCGGCGCAGAGGTACCCGGTTTCATAATATCAACATACCACGGCCTTAGTTCAGGCTGCCGGCCACTGATATTCGGCTTTGCAGTGGAAAGCTTTATCTTTACATTATTCCAGTTTTCGGTAGTATTTTGTCTTATTACTGCATTATAACTGATGTTCATATTTTTCTTATCAGTTGAAACCCTGATATCATATGCCGGATACCATCCGGGGCCGTAAACAATATATGATAACATCAATGTAAGCGGTCCGTCTGATTTCATATTTACCAGAACGCTCACTTGATTTTTCATTTTTGACTGGCGGTTGGCAATTTCATTTATTTCATGATTAACCTTGTTCAACTCCTGCTGGATAGCTCGTTTGTCTTTTT
Source organism: Desulfobacterales bacterium (assembly GCA_021737275.1). Taxonomy (GTDB): domain Bacteria; phylum Desulfobacterota; class Desulfobacteria; order Desulfobacterales; family JAIPEE01; genus JAIPEE01. The sequence continues at coordinate 45,171 of JAIPEE010000021.1, read as the reverse complement.
CCGTTTTTCTGATCTCCTTATCGAGTTCATCCAGTCTTGACCGGTAAAATGATACCATTTCCATCCACTTGGCAGGATCAAGGACAGATTCTGTTGATTCCTTGTTTGTCGACGTCAGTTTTTTAGTTATATTTTCAACAAACACTTTTTCATTGGCCGCATGAGTCATAACATCATTTGCTGCCGTCATCTCATCGCTTAACTTTTCTCTTTTATCATACAGTACTTTAACCGCTTCATCTGTAATGTCTGCGAAATGCAAACGGGTAAATTTAATGTCTTTAAGCAGCGCCTTTCCCTTCCCGTTGACCTGAATAGAATTTCTTTCAGTTACATCGGGCAGATTGTCAAATAAAAGAACATGCTCTCCTTTTTGAAGCTTTATCTCCGCAACCCTTGTAACCATAGCCCTGTCTGCGTAAACGGTGGCTTCAAGTATTTCGGATTCAAGTATTACCGGGGGGGCGGCCACTGCATTTCCGGCCATCAGCATTAAGACTAATACGCCTGCTATAAAAATATTTTTTTTCATAATGATATCTCCGCTTATTTTTGCTTCACATATTAATTTGGCATACTTTCTTTGCAATCTGTGCTTCAGTTGAATCCGGGTATTTTTCCAGAATGATTTTCAGATACTTAATTCTTTCATCCTTCATGCCTTCTGTCTTAAACACATTAGCCATTTTCAGAAATGCTGTCGGTAAACCCTGAAAATCCGGCCACTTTTTAATGAGAATCTTTATAATATCCAGCGCTTTATCCACCTGCCCCGATTCCGCATATATCTGTACCATTTTTGAATAGATATTTGGCGGCAGATTATAATCTTTTGCCCGGCCTTTATACGCTTCATATATTTTCATTGCTGCGGAAAATGTTGCAGGGGATATCGTTAACTGTGCCAGCAATTTTTCAGTACTTTCTTTGAATCCGGGTGATTCGGGATTAAGCTTGTCCACATTAAAAAGATGCGTAAGGATAATAACATTATCCGGATCTTTGGAAAGTGCTTTCACCAGAATTGGCCTTGCACCTTCCATATCCAGATTTCTAATCTTTTTCAGTGCAGCCTCAAGCAGGGGGGTAAGTTCGTCAACAGGCTCTTCCCTGATAACATCCTCGTTAAAGATCCCGAGAAGTTTCATGCCGATAAATCCTAATCCCGCACCGCTTAACAACCCTCCGATATGGGCAAGGTATGCCACCTGGCTCATTTCTCCAAAGATCACCTGATAAAGCTCATTTCCAAGCCATAACACCAACAGTATAAATCCGGGAACCTTAAGATAATTAAAATACACACCAAGTGAGTAAAAAACCTTAACCTTTCTGGTGCCGAACATTACAGCGAAGGCACCCATCGCACCTGAAATCGCTCCGGATGCGCCTACCAGCGGAATCATACTGTTCTGATTAAACATCCAGAAAAACGCAGCAGAAGCTACACCGGTAAAAACATATAATATCAAATAAAAGACTCTGCCGCAGCCCATTTCAAGCAAGCATCCAACCAACCACAGAAAAACCATATTACCAAGCAGATGCATGAAACCGCCATGCAGAAACATATATGTAAATGCAGTGACTATCTTTTTATACGCCGGCCTGAAACCATACTCCATAGAAGTAATGCCCGACATCTTGTCATCATAATTATTTCTGAGTTCTTTCCAGTTCTCATACTCATCATCACTATTTGTTATGATCTCATCGTTGTGAAGCTTTTCCTGAAAGCCCTGATCCATCTGCATCGCAACGTAATAAAACTCGTCCATCTGCTCTTTTTCAATATCTTCCACTTTAACAGGCATTTCAGGCATACCGTGTACTTCAACATAATCCCGGTATTCAGGAATTTCAATTCCGGATAGACCGGAACTGAAATAATATCCCTGAGCTTTATAACTTTTTAAACCATCGCCAACCTGAAACAAAAAGAAGACCAAAATATTTAAGAATATGATTGTAATTGTAACAGCGGGCGGGTTTTTCCAACTGATTTTACCGGTGATAGGGACAATTAGCATTTATAATATTTCCTGTTTCTTTGATATAAACAGATACGCTTACTCATACAAACAAATGATTATAAGTAAGCGCATAATTTAAAGAATTAATCCTTACCAATATACTCAAGGTAATTCCTTGCTTTTAGAGCAATCTCATGGTCGGGAAACCGATACATAAGATCCCTTAATATTTCAGCAGCCTTGTCAGGCATCATCAGTCGATCATTATATATCTGGGCACAACGAAAACAGGCGACCGGCGTATCCGGGGAATCCGGATATTTTTCAATCAGTCTTGTATAAATATCTATTGCGTCTTTTTCACTAACCATGCTCCCTAACTTAAACAAGGCCGAGGCATCCGGCGTAAAATTGCTGTCCACGGCCATACAGGTTTTATATACTTCCCGTGCCTCTTTTTCCTTATTATTAAGTGTCAGATAGGTAAGATATGTAACACCATATTCAAGAATTTCATCAGTCCTGTCATTAATTTTGAGCAGGCTGAAATATCTGTCCGAAAGATTAACATCTTCAATCCCCTTGTCGATTTCCACCTTAATCGTACTTATGGCTTCATCGTGGTTCCCTTCCTGAATCAGCCGGTTAACCCTGTTAAGTGTAACTGCAGCCGGCTCGACCTTTTCAGCTTTTGTGTCAGTATCTTCAGTCTGAAAATTTTCCAACTCAATTTCATAACCGATTTCTTTATGATACTGTAAAAGAACATAGCCCATGAGATGGAATGTAAGAATCGTGTAGTAGTTTTCTGCAAACTTATAAACGATAACGGCAAGCCAGCCCGGTAAGATGTTGGCTGCATATGCGCCCAGAAGTGCAGGCGCACTGCCAAGAAGACCGTAAAAGAAAAACATCAGAAGGTAACCCCGGCCTATTCTGAAGACCAGTCCGAAAGTAAGTTGTGGATTCAGGGCATGAATAACACTGTCGGTACTTACCAGCAGCATGATCATTGCCGGCAAAAAAAGCACCACATAGAGTATATAGACGGGCAGTAATATAAGCGAAAACGGACCGGTAAAAAGGAAACCAAATCCTATAGCAAACAGCAGTATATACAAAATATACTGTTTCAAAACCTGATGCATATTTTCAGATATGGTTCTTGAACTGATTTCAGGAGGAACCAGGTTTCCCTTTGCTGTTTCAGTAAATGCCGTAAAAGCATATTTTAGCAATAGAAACCAGAGAATAATCTTAAATAAAAAACCAAATACGTGGATACTGTCAAATAGTAAATAAATCAGCGTTATTATACAATTAAAGATTAGAGGTGCCGGTTTCAATGGATATTTAAAAAATCTGGGCAACCGGCTCCAGAATGGTTCTATAGTATTTTCAGCGGCTATCCAGGTGAGCTCAACATTACAATTTGAACAAAAATACATAAACTCTCCGGCCTGATACCCCCCTTTATCTCTTTTATCAATACACTCCGGGCAAAAATTTTGATTGCATTCGGGACAATACCAGTGTGCCGGTTTACCGGGATGATACTGACAACTTGTTTTCATAGCAACTCTCCGAAAATTATTGTTCTGCCAATGTGATTAATATAAACAAAAAAAATTGCAGATAAACTTCCATAAAAAGGATAAAACATATTTCCTGAGGCTCGTTAATACATGAAATCATTTTGAAAATTTATTAATATGTGATAAAAATACTTACTTAAATTCACAATTGATGTCAAATAAAAGAATAGAACTGATTTTTGGCAATTTACTTTTATTATTTCAACTTCCCTGGATAATATCAGATTCAGGAAGGATCTATAAATGAAAAGATATTTAACGGCCACATCAATTTTATTAATGTTTTATTTTTTATCTTGTGCCGTCAGCAATACACCTGTTGATCAGACAGATAAAAGAATTACCCAGGGAATGAAGCAGATATCTAACGGAACAGATCTGTATCAAAAAGGGTGTTATGATTATGCAATGGCCTGTTTCTTAAGAGCCCATGAGCTTTTTGCATCCTGCGACCACTTAAAGGGCATTGCCCTGTCGATGAACGACATGGGTAATATCTACCTGAAGACCGGAGACTTTGAAACGGCTGCTCTTTTTTTCGATGAGGCGCACCATATAAATCTTGATATGGGTGATAGTGACAGCGCTGCTAAAGCCCTGTCAAACAAAGCAGTTGCGCTGATGGAAGCGGGCAAGTTAGATGCAGCCGAAAAATCACTTGATAATGCAACGTTAATTTGTAGTGATGCTTCACAGCACCCCGACTTTTTAAAGTACAGGGCACAGCTCAGTATTAAGAAAAACAATTTTAAAGAAGCGGAAATCCTTCTTCTTGATGCACTCTCTTCTATCGGCAGCAAAGAATTTTCATCAATCGGATCAACAAATTTCGCACTTGGTGATCTTATGAAAAAGTCTGACCGATATAATGAAGCGATCAGCTATTTTAAAGCCGCATTAACTGCCGACAAGAAAAGTGCCATATCAATAGCCATTGCGGAAGATCTTTTTGCACTAGGTGAATCCTATTTTTTGCTTGAAAAATATGACATGGCGGCAGACTATTTTAAAAGAAGCCTTAAAATATTTTTACTTACTGAAAATATGGAAAAAATTGATGCTGTAAAAAAAGCACTCAGCCTTGCTGCGGAAAATGCCGACATAGATCTCACGCTAATTCAGTATTTTATTGTTGAGTGGGAGAAGGGCGTTATTCTCGAACATCCTTGCCGATAAATATTGTTTTGAACTTATGTTTTTGCCCTGACAAGCGCCTTTACCATATCAAGCAGAGGTGGCTTTAAGGGACGCCAACGCGGATCTATTGCCGATTTTTCATGCCAGACAAAGTCAACCATATCAAACCGTTCAGGGATTTTGTTCATTTTGACGGTACCATATGTTTTTTCAGGGTAATATTCAATCCACATCATACGCTGGTGCTCAATATAAAACTCGGCCATCACACGGGTTGCAATGTGAGAGGCACAACTTCTGACAGAGAGTTCGCTTTCCTGAATATCTGATACGATTACAATGACCGGTTTGATGTGGGTGATCTCCGCCACATCGGGCTGATCAAGATCAAATATCTGCAAATGACATGATCCACTCCCGAGGCGAAGCTTGCCGCCCCACCCTTCCCAGGAATATATATCATCATAGATTAACATCTGCCGGCACCATGATTGATCTAAACGGTTTGGTCCTTTTACAAAAATGCATATTAATACAGGAATATTTAATATGGCTTTATATTTACATTGATTCAGATAGTTCTTCAAGACATTGGTTATAAATATTTCATATTGCAATGAAAGCCCAAGTATTATATTTATCTGCATTCAAAATCAAATTAAGGAATTTTTATGCCGGAAAATAATCATAATGATATCCACCATCTTCAAAATGGTGACAAGGAGATTATCCTTCTTGGAACGGCCCATGTATCAAAGGAGAGTGCTGAGCTTGTCTCAGCGGTGATCAATGCTGAAAAACCGGATACGGTTTGCATTGAACTTTGCCAATCCAGATACCAGTCCATCACGCAGAAAAACAAGTGGCAGGAGATGGATATCATCAAGGTTATCAAGGAAAAGAAAGCATTTCTGCTGCTTACAAATCTGCTGCTGGCCTCTTTTCAAAAACGGGTTGCCAAAAAGCTTGATGTTAAACCCGGTGAAGAGATGCTCAGAGCCATTGATGCAGCTAATGCACAAGATGCTGAAATCCATCTCGCGGACAGGGACATTCGTATCACACTGTCACGGGTATGGCGGACTATGGGGCTGAAAGATAAAATAAAGCTGATTTTTCAGCTCGTTTTATCCCTGGGTGAAATTGATGAAATCGATGAAGCGGAAGTAGAGCGGATGAAACAGCAGGATGTGCTCCAATCCCTGCTCTCTGAAGTTGAAAAGTCCCTTCCGGTTTTAAGAAATATTCTCATTGATGAGCGTGACCAATATCTTTGCAGCAAGATTAAATCAGCACCCGGCAAAAAAATTGTAGCTGTTGTGGGTGCCGGACATGTTCCGGGCATTAAAAAATATTGGGACACAGATCCCGATATAAACGCGCTTGAACAGCTTCCGCCAAAAGGAAAAGCCGGCAGTATTATTAAATGGGGTCTCCCCTCCATAATCATTGCTCTTTTTGCCGGCGGTTTTTATTATGGCGGCGCCAAAACAGGTACAGATATGATCTGGTGGTGGTTCCTTGCGAATGGTGTTTTGGCCGGGTTGGGAGCAATAATCGCACTGGCACACCCTTATACCATTTTATCCTCTATTCTGGCAGCACCATTAACGTCATTAAACCCTATGATTGCAGCCGGATGGGTATCCGGGCTTGTGGAGACTTTTTCACGCAAACCTAAAGTGAAGGATCTGGAGGCACTTCCCGAAGATATTCATTCTATAAAGGGTTTCTGGAGAAACAAGGTAACACGTATTTTGCTGGTTGTGGTTTTTACCAACATCGGCAGTTCATTAGGAACCATGGTAGCCCTGCCGATAATTGTAAAACTGTTTCAGGCATCTACCTGATAATTTTGATCAATTTATCTTTACAATATTTCGACCTTCGGCGCTAATGACCTCAAGCCTTCCTTCGGCAAACATTTGAATACATTCGGGATATAAAATCCATTCTTCGATAAGGCCTTTTTCTTTGACCATATCAAGGGTATCATTTCTTTCGATGGGGAATGCTCTCTGGCCGATTATTGGCCCTGAATCTTCCCCATAATCAATGAAGTGAACCGTACAACCACCAACCTTGCAGCCATATCTGAACGTATCGCCATAACCGTCAACACCCGGAAATGATGGCAGTAATGCAGGATGGATATTCATTATACGGGGCTTTCCCGACACATGGTTCAGCCGATCAATAAAATAGGGTGTCAGATTCCTCATAAACCCTGCCAGCACAAGCAGATCAAAGGGCCACTGATTCATGGTTTCTATCAGTTTTGCCTCGGCTATAACCCTTGTGGTGATAAATATTTTTACCTTTTCACTCCCGGCAGCACCATGAAAGAGAGACTGCCGGGCAGCAATTTCGTTAAAATCAAAATCCGCCGGCAGATCAGCATTCCCGGGATCAGATTTATACGATTTGATAATAGCAGGATAATCCACAACAAAGGTTGGTATGTTCTTCTTTTTTGCCCTTTCAAGCCCTTTGGCCTCTTTATTATCAGCACCTGCAAAAACGATGTTACCATCAATTGATCCTGCCTCGCAGGCATCAATAATTGCCTGAAGGTTGCTTCCCCCTCCGGAAATCAATACACCGATTTTGATTTTATCTGCCATTTTTATCTCTCCAACCTTCATTATGGTATTATTCAGGTGTGTTCTGTTTTGCTTAACACCCGCAGAGCTACCAGATAAGCCCCAAGGTGTCAATCAGACACATTTAAACATTCCTTTAACTCAGAACTCATCACTCATCGCTTTTCTCTTACTACTCCCTCCTACCCCCTCTTCATCTTTTCACTCAGTACTCAGAACGCATCACTTTCTTTCTCTCTCCTCACTGTCCTTATCCCGCCTCACTCAGCACTTTTTCTTTTCATCACACAGCACCCTATTTTTAAGCGATTTGGTTGACAATGAACAGTCTCAATATTATAGTCACGATTAATATTAATTCTGCAAAAAGTTTTAGAAAGGATAAAATCATGGCTGAAGGTGTTATGGAAATTGATGACAGCAGTTTTGAAGCTGAAGTCTTAAAAGCTGATAAACCAGTCCTCGTAGATTTCTGGGCCCCCTGGTGTGGCCCCTGCCGCGCAATTGGTCCCATTGTAGAAGAACTCGCAGGAAGTTTTGGAGATAAATTGAAGTTTGCCAAATGTAACGTGGATGATAATCCAATTACACCCGGCAAATTTGGAATTAAAGCCATTCCAACACTGATCTTTTTTAAAGACGGAAACGTTGCTGATCAGATAACCGGTATGGTTTCAAAATCCAAGCTTGAAGATGCCATTAACGGTTTGATCTAAAAAAAGTACACTGTTTGTTTTTTCGGCGGCAAGCCTTTGTGGTTCACCGCCGATCTTTATGTTTACCCGGGGATCATTAAATTGAATTTGAAAAAATCTGTTTTAAAACTGTTGCTGTGTCTGCTTATTCCGGTATTTTTTTCAGGATGTTCATGGTTTGGGCGGGAAGAACAAAAATCCGCTGAAGAGCTGGCCGGTCACGGCATGGAAAATTTTGAAGATGGTGACTACAGGAATGCGCTTGAATCATTTGAGCAGTTAAGAGACTGGTATCCTTTCAGCAAGTATGCCATTCTTGCAGAGCTTAAAATTGCAGATTCACATTACCATCTCAAAGAGTATGAAGAGGCGATTGGTGCTTATCAGTCTTTTGAAAATCTTCATCCCCGGAATGAAGCCATACCTTATGTTATTTATCAGATCGGCAGATGCTACTTTGACCGAATAGATACCATTGATCGGGACCAGGCCTCTACCAAACAGGCTCTGGATATTTTTAAAAGGCTTCAGAAACAGTATCCGGATGATCAATATTCAGTCAAAGCAGAAGAACACATCGTGGACTGCTTTAAGAGTCTGGCTGGAAACGAATTTTATATTGGCGAATGGTATTTTAAAACCGGGCATTATAAGTCTTCGGTTCAACGTTTTTATAATGTAATAAATGAATACCCTGATGTCGGGCTTAATGATAAAGCACTTGAATTTATTGAATTATGTGATGCCGCTATTTATGAAGAACTTGAAGAAAAATGGGAATTCAAAATAGATGGTAAATAACTCTTTACATGTTTAAAAATATATTATATTAAGCCAGATTCGGTTTTTATATCAGGTATTAAGGAGATAGTTATCATGTCAAAAATGTGTGAAATATGCGGGAAAAAACCAATGGTTGGAAACAATGTCAGCCATGCACATAATGTAAACAAACGTCGCTTTAATCCGAACCTTCAGAAGGTTCGTGCAGTAAAGGACGGAAAAATTCAAAAGATGCTTGTTTGTACCGGTTGTATCAAGTCAGGCCACGTTGTTAAGGCATCTTAACATCTAACCGCTTGACCTCCTGAACAGATTTGATTTTATTCAATGCGTTCAGTACCGCAAACAGATGTTCTGTATTTTTTACAGCCAGGGTAAAGTAGCTTTCTACAGCCATACTTTCCCTGGTTTTTGTATTTAAATCGATAATGTTTGAATCAAGTTTGCTGATTGCTGCCGCAATATCAGCCAGAAGTCCACGCCTGTCGTTGGACCTGATCATTATTTTCACAGGATATGTTTCTTTGGAATGACCTTCCCACTCAACCTCAATTTGCCGATCCGGTGTAATTTTTAAAAGATTAACACAATTCGAACGATGAATCGTTACACCATAGCCCCTTGTGATGTATCCGGATATGCTATCACCGGGAACAGGCTGGCAGCACTTCCCAAACCTGACCAGCACATCATCTATCCCTTTAACGGTAACACCACTTTTATTTATATGTTTCTTTTTTACGCGGCCAATAATTTTGCCGATAAATGAATCCTGGGTCTGTTCATCTTCCTCTTTGGGCTCGAATCTTCTGACAATCTGAAGCGGTGTAATTTTGCCATAGCCGACACTGGCGATCAAATCATCAAAAAACTTAAAACCAAAATGAGCTGTCACCTCAAGCATTTTTTCCGATTTACTCAGTGTTGAAAAATTAAGGCGATGCTTTCTGAAAGCCTTATCGCACATCTCGCGGCCAAGGGAGAGGCTTCTCTCTTTTTCCTGACTCTTAATCCATTGCCGAATTCTTGACCGCGCCTTGACGGTTTTTACAAAATTGAGCCAGTCCTTGCTGGGTGTGTGACCTTTGGTCGTAATGATTTCAATACTGTCACCCACTTTTAACTGATACTGAAGCGGTACCATCCGTCCATTAATTTTTGCCCCGGTACACTGATTACCCACTTCAGTATGGATCAGATATGCAAAATCAACAGGTGTAGCACCTTTGGGCACAGTTTTCACTTCACCATTTGGTGTAAAGACATAAACCTCATCCGGGAAAAGATCTATCCGTACATTTTCAATGAACTCTTTCGGGTCCGTGAAGCTCTCTTGATTTTCAACCAGATTTTGAATCCATGCATAGGTTTTATTTGCCTTTTCATCAACTTGCTTACCCTCCTTATAACTCCAATGGGCGGCAATACCGGACTTGGCTATTTTATCCATCTCCTCTGTACGAATCTGAATCTCAATCCGTTCACCGGAGGGGCCGACTACGGTTGTATGGAGCGCCTGGTACATATTCGGTTTTGGCACAGCAATATAGTCTTTAATCTTCTTCCCGATCGGCTTCCACATGGAATGGATGATACCGAGCGCTTCATAGCATTGGGGAATGGAGTTTCCCAAAACAATTCTGAACGCAATAATGTCATAGACATCTTCAAAGGCAAGGCTCTGTTTGATCATTTTCTGATGAATGCTGTATGCATTCTTATAACGACCCTGAACCTCGCATCTGATATTATTTTCATCCATGGCACGCTGGATACGATCCTTGACCATATCGATGTAGTTTTCATGCTCCAGCTTGTCTTGATCAACCATTTCAATTATTTTATTATAGACATCCGGCTGCAAATACCGAAATGCAATATCTTCCAGCTCTTTCTTGATCCAGAAGATACCCAGCCTGGACGCAATCGGAGAATAAATATCAATTGTCTCCTGGGCAATCACTATCTTCTTTTTAGGTTTCTGGAAGGAAAGCGTTCGCATATTGTGCAGACGGTCAGCCAGTTTAATCAGGATAACACGAATATCATCTGCCATGGCCAGGATCATTTTTCTAATGCTCTCAGCCTGGCGTGCCTGTGAACTGTCAAAGGTAAGTTTGCTCAGTTTGGTGACACCGGAAACGATATGTGCCACCTCAGGGCCAAACATCTCCTTGATGTCGTTTTCTGTAGCATGAGTATCTTCAACAACATCATGAAGCAATCCTGCCGTCACACTGACAACATCAAGCCGCATATCTGCCAGAATTCCGCTGACCTCCAGGGGATGAGAAAGATAGGGCTCCCCGGACAGACGCACCTGACCATCATGTACCCGTGCAGAGTAAATGTATGCCCGGTCTATTAAATCCAGATCTGCATCAGGATAATAATCGCTAATTTTGTCAATAATATCATTTATCCGGATCATGGCGGCCTGTTGTTACTTCAGTTACAGATAAATCTGGTTGTAAAAAAACATTTTACAACTCTGTTTAATATTTCATTTGATCTTAATATGCTTTTGCAAAAACAACCCGTTCTTTGCTGGGTTTGCCGCAGCAGATACAAGAGCCCTGCTCCTGCTCGTTATTCAGAGGAATACACCTGATGGTAACGCTTAAGTCCTTTTTGATAATTTCTTCACACGTTTGTGAGCCACACCAGTGGGACATGGCAAACCCGCCATGAATTTCAGGATTATCCGGATCTTTTGGCGTAAAATAATTATAAAAGTTACTATTATCATCAATGATGACTGTATTTTCTGTTCTAAATGCCAGCGCACGGTCAAAAAGTGTCTGCTGAATATCATCAAGCAGATCCCCAATGTTTGCAACAAATTCGGACCTTGCAATACCTTCCTTGTCCCGATGGGAGCGATCACGGCGCGCCACAAAAACAGAATCATTGGCAATATCGCGCGGACCGATTTCGACACGAACCGGGATACCTTTTTTTATCCAGTCCCAGCCCCTGGTGCCGCCAATATCCCTGGCATCAATTTCAACTTCAATATTACGCCCATAGTAGACTTTTTCCCGCAATTCTAAAGCCAGTTGCCGGGTATATTCCATAACCGTTTCCCGCTCCTTATCCTTTCTGATAATCGGCAGGAGAACAATATGGGCAGATGCAATTCTGGGCGGCAGGATAATACCATCATCATCACTGTGAGTCATAATCAGGCCCCCAATCAGGCGTGTTGAAACACCCCATGATGTGGTCCATGCGTATTCCTCTTTTTCTTCAGAAGACTGAAATTTAATCTCGGATGCACGGGCAAAATTCTGACCCAGAAAATGAGACGTACCGGCCTGCAAGGATTTCCTATCCTGCATCATCGCTTCGATACAGAATGTATCAACCGCACCGGGAAATCGTTCGGATGGTGTCTTGCTACCGGTCAGAACCGGCATGGCAAAATACGCTTCTGCAAATTTTTTATAAACACCAAGCATCATATGGGTTCGATCAACAGCCTCCTCGGATGTCTCATGGACCGTATGGCCTTCCTGCCATAGGAATTCGCTGGTCCGTAGAAATATTCTGGTCCGCATCTCCCACCTGACAACATTGGCCCACTGGTTAATGAGCATGGGAAGGTCCCGGTAGCTGCCGATCCATTTTGAAAATGAATCGCCAATAATTGTTTCGGAAGTTGGGCGGATAACAAGCGGCTCTGCAAGTTCACCAGCTGGAACAAGCCCGCCGTTTTCACCCTTTTCGAGCCGGTGATGGGTGACGACAGCACACTCCTTTGCAAAACCTTCCACATGTTCAGCCTCTTTTTCAAGAAAGCTTAATGGAATAAAAAGCGGGAAATAGGCATTTTTAACGCCGGTCGCCTTGAACATTTTATCCAGAATTGTCCGGATATTTTCCCAAAGGGCATATCCCCACGGCTTTATAACCATACACCCTCTTACGATTGACTTTTCAGCCATATCTGAAGCAACAACCACCTGCTGGTACCATTCAGGATAATCCTCTGCGCGTGTTGGCGTAATTGCCGTTTTTGCCTGTTTTCCCATTTTACTCCTTATTTGGAATGCTCATTTTGGATCTTTTCGAACTCTGATAAAAGGTTTTCAACCAGCTTTTCTTCCGGAAATGATCGAATAACCTTTCCTTTTTTAAATAAAATACCTTTACCGTCACCACCTGCAATGCCAAGGTCTGCCTCTTTAGCTTCTCCGGGACCATTGACAACACAGCCCATGATAGCAATTTTAATCGGTAAAAGCGATGACAAAAGCGCATCTTCAACCTTGTCGACAATATCAAAAAGGGGAATATTACATCTCCCGCAGGTCGGGCACGAAATTATTTCAGGCCCGTGCTCCCGTATTTTAAGAGCCTTCAAAATCTCATACCCGACCCTGATTTCATCTACAGGATCACGTGAAAGAGATACACGAATTGTATCACCAATACCTTCTGCCAGAAGCATTCCAATACCTAAAGATGACTTGACCGTCCCTGAAAAAAGGGTTCCGGCTTCCGTCACACCAACATGCAGGGGAAAGTCGGTTTTTTTTGAAAGCAACCGGTATGCTTCAATAGTGCGGGGTACATCCGAAGCTTTAATGGATAGTTTTATCCGGTCAAAATCAAAAGTACCAAGCAGGTCAATATTTCTCCGGGCACTTTCAACCATTGCCTGTGCCGTCACACTACCATTGCTTTTTTTCAGAATATCCTTTTCAAGAGAACCGGCATTAATGCCAATACGAATGGGCAGGTTATGATCCTTAGCACAGTCAACGACCGCCTTGATCTTTTTTTTACTGCCAATATTTCCGGGATTAATACGCAAGCCGTCAGCACCGGCCCTTGCAGAGGCTATTGCCAGACGATAATCAAAATGAATGTCGGCTATAAGTGGAATTGAAATACTTTTTTTTATTGAAGATATGGCATTAGCCGCCTCTTCATCCGGAACGGCAACCCGGACAATTTCACACCCGGCTTCTTCAAGGCGTTTAACCTGGGCAACTGTTTGTACAATATCCTGGGTATAGGTATTGGTCATAGACTGAACAGAAACCGGCGCATCTCCCCCAACCGCCACATGACCTATCCGTATTTTTTTTGTTTTTTTTCTATTAATAATAAATTGTGTCATATTTTTCTGAAAACCATAAATATTGATAAAATTTGGCGTATCTTAACTTATTTAACAGAGCAGCCCATTTTCTTCAAGTTTTATAGCGCTCTATTTTTGTAAAAAATACCATCTTTCAAGTTTAACAGATACCTGATGTTATTTGAAATTAGCAATGGCGTTTTGATATTGTTTTTCCATTCAAAGTCGGATATAATTTTTAATTATTTTATAAAATGCAATTAAAGGTTATGGGACTTTTCTTCAAAATTTTCATTTTAATATTTCTCGGGCACTGCCTTTCTGCATATACGGATAATAATGTAACCAACTATTAAGTGGGAGTAGATATGAGTGATCATGATTTAAAATCCTTTTCGGATAAGCATGGATCTGACGCTGTAATTAATGCATCAGTCAAGGCTGAAATAGAAAAAAGAGCAACCGACGGAAAACTTCCCTGTGCGGTTGCCTTTAAGATTTCAGAAAAACTGGATGTCTCACCATCCGAAGTCGGCAAAACCGTTGATCTTATAAATTTCAGACTTGTTAAATGTCAACTGGGATTATTTGGTTATTCACCTGAAAAGAAGATTGTCAAACCTGCTGAAAATGCTGATCCTGCAATTTCAGATGCGATAAAAAGCGCTTTGACGGATAATCATCTTACCTGTAAAAAAGTATGGCAGATAGCTTTGGATTTTAATGTTCCCAAACTTCGGGTCAGCAGTATTTGTGAAACAATTGGCGTAAAAATCAGACCCTGCCAGCTGGGAGCATTCTGACAGGTTTGAAACCGCGCATTACTAGCAATACCGATCCAATAACATACTACTGTCTTATAACGGTCGTTCTGTTTCTTATCGGAACTACTTCACTTTCCGGATGTCGAAAACCACCTGAACAAACTCGCCTTGACCGGATACTGGAATCCGGTGAAATTACCGCTATAATGAGAAACAATGCCCACTGTTATTATCTCAACCGGGGCCAGGCCATGGGCTTTGAATATGATATGGCAAAAACGTTTGCCGATTTTCTGGGTGTGAAGCTCAACGTTATTATTATTGAACGCTGGGACGATATGGTTCGTGAACTGCTCAATGGGAATGGTGATTTTATTGCAGCAAACATACCGGTGACACCCATGAAAAAGCAGCAGGTTAGTTTCTCAGAAAACTATATGACCATCCAGCAGCATATTGTTTCGAGGCGACATACAAAACCTGTTAACAAAATCGAAGACCTGTCAGGTAAATCTATCGATGTCAGGCGCGGTTCATCTTACCATGAACGCCTTGATACAATGAAAAATCGCGGTATTGATATCACACTTAATCTTCATGAAGAACTTTCAGCAGATCAACTCATTAAAATGGTTGCCGACAAACAGATTGACATGACGGTTGCTGACAGTAATATTGCATTTATGAACCGGCGCTATTACCCGCATGCGATTAACTCTTTTCCGGTAGGCTGGGAAGAAAGTCTGGCATGGGCCGTTGAGCCCGGATCGGATTTCCTGCGAGATAGAATGAGTTATTTCTTTGAAATTATTAAAGAAAACAAAAAGTTTGATGAAATATATAACCGGTATTATTCCAACATTGAAGATGTCGATTATGTAGATCTTTGGATTTTCCACAAACGGATTAAAGAAAAGCTGCCAAGATATATTCATCAGATCAGGCAAGCATCAGAAAAATATCACTTTGACTGGCGCCTGATTACCGCACAAATTTATCAGGAATCTCACTTCAAACCGAATAGTCGAAGCCATGCCGGTGCATATGGCCTGATGCAGCTTGTTCCTGCAACAGCAAGAAGTCTTGGTGTTGAACGCATTTGGGATCCTGAAGAAAATATTGAAGCCGGTGTCAGGCACCTTAGAGCGCTTCATGACAATTACATGGGTGAAACGGAACAGGATCGTCTTCTCATCTCTTTGGCTGCTTACAATATAGGACAGGGGCACATGTATGATGCCATCAACCTTGCTAAAAAAATGGGACTTGACCCCCTGAAATGGAGTTCCATAGAACAGGTCCTGCCCTTGCTCAGGTTTCGCAAGTATTATCAGGATGCCGCATATGGATTCTGTCTGGGCACGGAACCCGTCACCTATACCCGCCAGATAATGATTTATTACGATATTTTAAAACAGCGGGAAGATATTTACCGGACCTTGTATCGAAGCAGACGGGGTAATAAAAAACCGCCAAAGATCTGATACGGCCTCTGGCAGTTATTTTTTTTCTCTCTTCTGATAATGATTTCACCCGTTACATTATTAGTGGTAACCGTTATTTCTTTTTTTCAGAATTCAGGGTTTTGCTTATATCCTTTATCTGTTTCCGTTTTAAGATTATTGAAGGGAATGCCCTTCAGTTCATGGTCAATCCGTCCTGATGCGTTCAACTTGATAACCGTTTTCAGGTGTAATTCACCACTTGGAACCGTAAATTTTTGTTCATCAATATGAAACTTCAGTAATGGAAATTTTATATTGTTTTCTTTCATTCTTTTGACGGCTAAAGTCTTAAGCTTTTTTTTGCCTGCAGCAATGGCTTTTTCCAGATTTAAGAACCTAACCATGCCGGCAGGTGTATAGAGGGTATAGATGGTATATTTACCGGACTTGACAGGTTTGATTTCTGCTTCAATCGTGAAGCCTACGGTGCCTATTGCTGCCCCGATTGCAGTCCCTACCATAAAATTTTCAGGAATAATACACCGGGCATGAATATGTTTAAATGATTTGGGAAACCATGTTTTTGCAGGCGCTCCTATGCCGACTAACGGATGAGTTAATTTCAGGTCAAGTTGGATGCCGGGTTTGGTATTATTTCTGTTTTTTTCTACAGGAAACCATTGGTGTATAAGGTCAGCTATGGATGATGAGTCTTTTCCCGACAAATGAGCTGCTGCTTGCAAACAAAGTTTTTTGGCAATTAGTTCTTCCAGAAGTTGCTTAAGCTCATCTTCAGGCAACCCCGTCTTTTTGGCAAAAAGTTTAACACCTAACTGTGATGCTGTTTTATTGCCAAATTTATATTCTCCGGAAGCAACGCATAAATCTGTCAAGGTAAGAGAAGACCGGATTAGAAGCCCCTGGCGCTCAAGCGCCTGTAGTCGATTGTGGCTGAGACTGTTTTCAGTTTCAAAATCAAGGTTAAATACAAAAAAAGGCTTTTCAATTAATTCTTTGGGAATTTCGTAAAAACGATCGGGATATTTTTGGTTTGCTGTGTAGACTGTGCATGGATGATATAAACTTGCTGATACGGATATATGTAATGAAAGAAACTTTTCAAATTCAGTTACAATTTCCGGAAACTTTTCGGCCATTACGCATAAGGGCTCAACACGCTCAGGGCCAATATGAAGGCCATTATCGGTCTTGCCTGAAACCCGGATTATACTGTCACCGCCAAGGCCGCATGTATGAATTTTTGCAGCTTCTACATGTGTTTTCCAGTTACCAACCTGTGCGCCTTCAGGATCAATGTCAACTCTGCCATCACATAAAGTGGCCATATCCGTAGTTGTGCCGCCCATATCAACAATTAATCCATTATTAATTCCCCCAAGGTGTTTTGCGCCCATAATACTTGCTGCAGGTCCGGATAATAAAGTATCTACAGGCCGTTTCATTGCTTCCCTTGCAGACATAATTGTTCCGTCACCCTTTACCACCATCAGGGGCGATGTGATTTCAAAATCAGAAAGAGCCGAGCGGGTACCTTCTATCAATCGTCTGATAAGTGGAATCAGTCGGGCATTCCACCAGGCTGTTGTGGCGCGTTTAGGTGCGTCAAGACGAGAAGTAAGGCTATGGCCGCATACAACCGGTAAGCTGCATCTGGAATTAATAAGTTCTGCTAGTCTTAGTTCATGATCAGGGTTACGCGTAGAAAAATAACCGGATATGGCAATCGCTTCAAGCCCGTTTGCAAATGATATAATTTCATCTAAATTGGCATCAAGGTCCAGTCGAGCCGTTTCCTTGCCCAAATAATCATGTCCGCCTTCAAGGTAAAGGGAAGGGGAAAGCTTAGATAGTGACGGATGTGTCCTGTCATATCCGATTAAAATCAGACCGGCATTTACCCCTTTACCTTCAACAATGGCATTGGTTGCAAAAGTTGTTGCCAGAGAAACAAAATCTACTTTTATTAGTTCTGATTCAGACAGTTTCGAAAGTGCATTACTGATTCCGATACTTGGATCATAAGGTGTTGTCAGTGCTTTTGTACTAGCGCGTATTTTACCGGTATTAATATTTAAAATAACGGCATCTGTATACGTGCCGCCGGCATCTATCCCTAAACCATATACAAATTGTGATCGGTTTTGGCCTGTTTTCTGTTTATGTTGAAGCATATTACACCCGCTTTTCGTGGTTGTTATATGTACGGTTCTGAATTGGCTATTAAATTTGGCATTCGGTTTCGAAGGAAAATTCGGCTACTGCAACTTCTCACCAAATCATCTTACAAAAGGGTTATACTGTTTCTCACGCCCAATCGTTGTTTCCGGGCCGTGGCCACAGTAAACCTTTACATTATCACCCAGTAAAAACAGTTTGTCTTTGATACTTGATATCAATGTTCCATGACTTCCGCCGGGAAAATCCGTCCGGCCGATGGAGCCGCTGAACAGGGTATCTCCTACAAACAGATGGTCATCCGTCAGAAGTGAAATGCCGCCGGGTGAATGTCCGGGTGTGTGGATTACCCTGAGTGTTATTTCCCCGAAAGTAATTGTATCGTCTTCGCCCACTGTTCGGTCGGGTGGCGGTGAGTTTTCTGCAGAAAGACCCCAGGCACCGGCAGACTCAGAAATGATATTCAACATCGGTACATCCAGTTCATGGATAATAAGATCGGCACCCGTTGCGAGTTTTAGCCGGTTATTGCCGCCCGCATGGTCGAAATGTCCATGCGTATTAATAATATATTTCAGCTTCAATCCGGCGTTATCTAAAATAGCCAGAATATTATCAACATCGTCACCCGGATCAATTACAACCGCTTCCTTAGTTGACTCACATCCAAGAATATAGCAGTTAACCATCAACGGTCCGACTTCCAAATGTTTAATTATCAAAACAGCCTCCTAATAAAAATGCCTGAAGTTATTGTACACTTTCAGCGCGATCGTAATATAATGGAAGTCTTCCATAAATTCAGGCAAGTTAAGTGTTTTGTATTCTTTTAACTTTTTTTATTTATTCCGATTTTTTGCCTGTTCTATCAAGTCCAGCAGGGAAGCAATCTTTGGCTGAGGTTTACTGTTACCGGCAATCTTTTCATATGCCGCTTCACTCAGATTTTCTTTGAGATATCCGGCAATATCAAATTGTTCCCACCAACAATCCATTATCTTGAAACACGGCTGGTGGTCTTCTGAGCAATTCAGGCAGTACCTGAATGCAATCTGGCCACCCAGACGCGGGCATCTTCTTTCCAGTTTATCTTCGTCTATTTTCATAATAAAAAAACAACAGGCATAACCGATAATAAAAATCCGGATACGCCTGTATTTGGTTTGTTGAATATTAGCGGCTTTTCAATGATTGCGGTTTGGGAAAATCTGCAAATACCTTTTCAGATTCTATCATATCCTCATCACTCAGCTCATAATTTTTGAGTTCACCGGCCAGATGCTTTTCATATGCGCCCAGATCCAGCAATCCGTGACCACTCCAATTGAAAAGGATAACCTTTTCTTTACCTTCTTCTTTGGCCTGTTTGGCTTCTGCAACTACCTGAGCCAGGGCATGGTTGGTTTCCGGAGCGGGGATAATACCTTCGGTACGTGTTGTCAGAATACCGGCATTATATGCATCCAGCTGGGTAACGGACTTAGGTGTTATCAAGCCTTCGTCAGCAAGCTGACTGACGGTAGGTGCCATACCATGATAACGCAAACCGCCGGCATGAAATGGTGGCGGTACAAATGCATGTCCCAGACTATGCATAGGCAGGAGAGGTGTATATTTTGCTGTATCACCATGATCGTAAACAAACGGTGCCTTTGTTAATGTCGGACAAGCGGCAGGTTCTACCGGATAAATTTCTACCTGTTTTCCATTTATTTTATCAAGCACATAAGGGAATGCGATTCCGGCAAAATTACTGCCGCCGCCTGCACAACCGATGATAATATCCGGATACTCGCCGATCTTTTCAAGCTGTTTTTTGGCTTCCAGGCCAATGATGGTCTGATGCAGCATCACATGGTTTAAAACGCTTCCAAGCCCATAGCGGGTCTGACCGGTTTCATCAGTAACAGCGGCTTCAACGGCTTCACTGATAGCAATACCGAGGCTGCCGGGTGTATTGGGATCTTTTTCAAGGGCCGCGCGCCCTGCCCTTGTTTCCATGCTTGGGCTTGCAATACAGTTTCCGCCCCAGGCCTGCATCATCGCTTTACGGTACGGTTTCTGATCAAAGCTCACACGAACCATAAAAACCTTACATTCTATGCCAAACTGGGCACAGGCAAAGGAAAGCGCGCTACCCCACTGTCCGGCACCGGTCTCCGTTGTCATCTTTTTAATACCAAACTCTTTATTATAATATGCCTGGGGAACCGCTGTGTTTGGTTTATGGCTACCCGGAGGGCTGGCGCCTTCATATTTATAGTAAATTCTGGCAGGTGTATCCAGTGCCTTTTCCAGGCCCGTTGCCCGGATGAGAGGGGCAGGTCGCCACAGTCTTAACACATCGAGGACAGGTTCAGGAATATCAATCCATCTTTCTGTGCTGACTTCCTGCTCAATAAGGTTCATGGGAAATACCGGTGCAAGCGCTTCGGGCGAAATAGGCTTCCCATCCGGCCCCAGCGGTGGGTTCATTTTAATGTCTGCCAAAATGTTATACCATTGACGCGGCATTTCATCATCTGTCAGGATTACTTTTTTTACATCCATGATTCCTCCATGTGTGATCGGTTTTTATTTAGATTTTATATCAATTTTATTACTTTCAATGGCCTTACGCACACTGTCAAGAATTCCGTTTATAAATGCGCCGGACTCTTCGGTGCCAAATTTTTTTCCAATATCAATTGCTTCATTTATAGATACCTTAAATGGAATATCATCACAAAAAAGCATTTCGTAAACAGCAACACGGATAACATTTCGATCGACGCAGGCCATGCGGCTCACTTTCCAGTTGCTGGAAAACTTCTCAATAACACCGTCAAGTTCTGATTGTTTGTCACTGACCCCGTTTACCAGTTCTGAAAAAAATGGCGAGGCTTTGACAGGTGGTGTAAAGTCCTTGCAATAGAGCACAAATTTTTCTTCTGCAGTATCCGGGCTCATATCCATGTAAAAGAGCGCCTGCAGGGCAAGCTCCCTGGCTCTTCGGCGTTTGACCATAATTATTATGCCTGATCAACTTCTGCCATAAGATTGGCCATTTCAACAGCACTGATAGCTGAATCCCAGCCCTTGTTTCCAGCCTTGGTGCCGGCCCGCTCAATAGCTTGTTCAATCGTATCTGTTGTGATAACACCAAATATTACAGGTACACCTGTATCCATTCCGGCCATTGCAACACCTTTGGAAACCTCGGCACTCACATAATCAAAATGCGGTGTTGCACCCCGGATCACTGCCCCGAGGCAGATGACAGCATCATATTTTCCCTTTTCAGCCATTTTTTTGGCCAGAAATGGAATTTCAAAAGCGCCGGGCACTTTTACAATATCTACATCTTCATCACTGGCACCGCTTCTTACCAGTGCATCCATTGCGCCACCCACCAGCCGGTCTGTGATAAAATCATTAAAACGGCTGACAACGATTGCAAATTTTTTGCCTTCGGCCTGCAGTTTGGCTTCAATATAGTTCGGCATTTATAACCTCCCTGTTTCCATAATTATGGTTCAACATCAATATTAAGCAAATGTCCCATCTTAAGTTTTTTGCATTCAAGATATCCACGATTGACATCATTCGGTTTGATTTCAATGGGCACCTGCTCAACTACACTCAGGCCATAACCTTCAAGGCCAATCATTTTTTTCGGGTTATTGGTCATAAGCCTCATCTTCTTTACACCCAGATCAACCAGTACCTGTGCACCTATACCGTAGTTTCTCAGGTCAGCCCTGAAGCCAAGCTCTTCGTTTGCCTCAACAGTGTCAAACCCCTCATCCTGGAGATTATAGGCCTTCAGTTTGTTAACCAGCCCAATACCGCGACCTTCCTGTCTGACATATAGCAGGACACCACAGCCTTCCTTGTCAATCATCTCCATCGCCTTATAGAGCTGATCACCGCAGTCACAGCGCAACGATCCAAAAATATCACCGGTCATACATTCCGAATGAACCCTGACCAGAATTGGTTCATCCGAATTGATTTCACCTTTAACAAAAGCAATATGCTGAAGATCCTCTACATCGTTTTCATAAACAATAATGTGAAAATCTCCTGCATGTGCTGTCGGCACGTTTGCCTCAACCGCCCTGTGAACAAAGGACTCTGTTCTCATTCTGTACTCAATAATATCGGCAACCGTACAAATGCCGATGCCATGTTCTTCGCTGAATTTTTCCAGTGACGGCATCCGGGACATTGTACCGTCATCATCCATGATTTCGCAGATAACGCCGGAAGGGTTCATGCCCGCCAGTCTGGCAAGATCCACAGAACCTTCGGTCTGACCGGTTCTTACCGTTACACCGCCGCGTCTTGCCCTCAACGGAAAGATATGCCCGGGGCGTACGACATCTTCCGGTTTTGCATCCTTTGCAATGGCCACCTGAATGGTTTTGGCCCGATCCGCCGCAGAAATACCGGTGGTAACGCCATGACGCGCCTCAATGGAAACCGTAAAGCCCGTTTCAAATTGGGATGTATTCTGCTCAACCATCATCGGAAGTCCGAGTTGTTCAACCCTTTCCGGTGTCAGTGAAAGGCAGATAAGACCGCGACCATATTTGGCCATAAAATTTATTGCTTCCGGCGTAACCGCTTCCGCGGCCATAGTGAGATCACCTTCATTTTCACGATCTTCATCATCGACAAGGATGACCATTTTTCCGGCTCTGATATCCTGAATTGCCTGTTCGATTGTTATTAAACCCATCGTTTTGTTTTAAAACTCCTTAACTCATATTTTCACGGATCATAGAAATCCGGATTTAGCCAAAAGCGCCATATCAACGCCCGAAGCTTTTATACTTACACCGCGCTTTCCAGTAACAAAGCGTTCAACATACTTTCCTATTAAATCAGTTTCAATGTTTACGTCCCGACCCACATCCTTAAAACCGATTGTCGTCAATTTGGCCGTATGTGGAATAATACTGACTTCAAATATATTGGTTTCACAACGGTTTATGGTCAGGCTGATGCCGTCAACAGCCACCGATCCTTTTACGATCATATACCGAAACAGATCTTCAGGCACTTTTACGGTCACAACAACGGCATTGCCGGCATTTTTTTTACCGGTTATGGTACCGACACCATCAATATGGCCAGACACCAGATGGCCGTCAATACGGTCTGAAAGTCTCAGGGCTCGCTCAAGATTGACACGGTCACCGATTTTTGCCTTACCGAACGTGGTTTTGTCAAGAGATTCCGGGGATACATCAGCACTAAATCTTCTGCTGTCAATTGTTACCGCTGTCAAACATGCGCCATTGGCGGCAATACTGTCTCCAATACGAGTACCTTCAAGATCAAATTCCGTATCAATAGTCAGCACCTTACCCTGACTCGCAGGCCTGATATCTGCAATTTTTCCAAAACCTTCTATTATTCCAGTAAACATTTTTTACGTTTCCGGTCGTAACTTAAGACAAGTTCAACCTCTGTCAATATAACCTTCTATTAATATATCATCATCAAAGCGGCGTGATGATATATTAATCAATCTCAGACTGTCACGCATCAGTTTCGGCCCCGGTCCACTGCAGACAGGTATGCCGTCATCTCCGCCAAGTATCTTTGGTGCATAAAAGAACATCGCCTTATCTACAATATCTGCTTTCAGTGCTGATGCCATCACACTGCTGCCGCCTTCTAAAAGAATGCTCATGATGCCCTGTTCGCCCAGCTTTTTCATTAGCTGTCCGAGATCAATTCTGTTATTCTTCAAAGGCACTTCAAGTACGTTAACGCCTTTATCTTCTATTTCTGCCTTTCTTTCTCCAAAAGCGTCCGGACCGGTTACAACAATGGTTTTTGCGTCATTACCCAGCACTTTTGCATTGATGGGAACAGATAATTTCGAATCCAGGATTACCCGAACGGGATGCCTTATATCAATTCCTTCCAGCCGAGCCGTAAGCATGGGATCATCGGCCATCACTGTTCCGATGCCCACCATAATGGCATCCATCTCATGACGCATCTGATGTACATAGCGCCGTGATGCTTCACCGGTTACCCATTTTGCATCACCTGTACGTGTGGCAATCCGACCGTCCAGCGTACAGGCACATTTGGCGGTCAAAAACGGTTTTTTTTCGGTAATATATTTAATAAACGCTTCATTAAGTTTTATCGCTTCAGCTTCACAGATTCCGGAAATAACCTCCAGACCATTTTCCCGTAAGAAAGTGTTTCCACCACCGGCAACATCAGGATTTGGGTCATCCATGGCTACGACAACCCTTTTTATTCCGGCCTCTAAAATCATTTTTGTACACGGCGGTGTCCGGCCTGTATGGTTACACGGCTCAAGAGTCACATAAATGTCGGCACCTTCCAATGATGTGTCTGCCGAGTTAATCGCATTTACTTCTGCATGCGGCCCGCCTACTTTTTCATGCCAGCCTTTTCCAATAATCTTTCCCTCTTTTACGACGACCGCCCCGACCATAGGGTTGGGTGATGTATAACCTGCACCTTTTACAGCAAGTTCAAGGGCTATTTTCATATATGCCAGATCGTTCATTTATTACAGCCGGCCTTACTGGTTGGTCAAAAGTGTTTTCAATTCCGAAACAAAATCATTTACATCCTTAAACTCCCGATAGACAGATGCAAACCGGACATATGCCACATCATCCAGTTCATGAAGCTTTTGCATAATCTTGCTGCCGATTTCATTTGAAGGGATTTCTTTTTCTCCGGTCTCCCTCAGGTCGTGCTCAAGTTCGTCGATAAACTCTTCAATAACATTCACGCTAATGTTACGCTTTTCACATGCCCGCATGACACCGGCAAAAACTTTTTCACGACTGAAGACTTCCCGACGGCCATCTTTTTTTACAATCATGATCGGAATCTCTTCAATATGCTCATATGTTGTAAAACGCCTTTCACATGAGATACATTCACGCCGCCTGCGTATCACATTACCGTCCTTGCTCAGCCTGGAATCAATTACCTTGTTATCAATTTCACCGCAAAAGGGACATTTCATGAATTTTCCTCCGGCTCCTTATCTTCAAGTTTAATTAGCGAAATTTTGGCTTCCTTGAGCATATCCTTTGATATGGCGTCTGCATATCCGGATTTATAGTAAATTTTGACAATACCGGCATTAATCAGCATTTTTGCACAAATTGAACAGGGCAGGTTGGTACAGTAAAGTGTTGCTCCTTTTATGGAAACACCATGCTGCGCCGCCTGAATAATTGCATTTTGTTCGGCATGAATACCCCTGCAGAGTTCATGTTTTTCGCCCGAAGGCACCCCCATCTGTTCACGAAGGCACCCGACTTCACTGCAATGCCGGATACCGCTCGGTGCGCCATTATAACCGGTTGAAAGAATCCGTTTATCAAGGACAATAATAGCGCCTACAGCCCGTCTTGTGCAGGTCGATCGTTCTGCAACCAGGGCGGTAATGTCCATAAAATACTTTCTCCAGGATGGACGCTGCAATTCTTGCGGCATAAATTTATTACTCCTCCGGATTAATGTTAATCATTATAAATTGGAAAAGTCTTACAAAGCGCCTGAACATCATTCCGGACGCGGTTGATTACGCCTTTATCACCATTGCTGTCCAACACACCTGAAATAAGCTGTGCGATTGTTTCCATTTCAGATGCACGCATCCCCCTGGTTGTAACAGATGGCGTTCCAATCCGGATTCCACTGGTAACAAACGGGCTTCGCGTTTCAAATGGTACGGCGTTTTTATTAACGGTAATACCCGCCTTGTCCAGCAAGGTTTCAGCATCCTTTCCGGTAATATCTCTTTCTCTCAGATCTACCAGCATCATATGGTTATCTGTTCCGCCTGAAATCAGATCAAGTCCGGCATTCATCAGTCGGTTGGCCAACACACCGGCATTGGTAACAACTTCTTTCTGATAGTCTTTAAAACCATCCGAAAGCGCTTCTTTAAAAGCCACTGCCTTGGCGGCAATAACATGCATCAGGGGGCCACCCTGCATACCGGGAAAAATGCTTCTGTTGAGTTTGTCACCCAGATCCTTGTTGGACAAAATTAATCCGCCCCGGGGACCCCGAAGTGTTTTATGTGTTGTGGACGTCACCACATCGGCATACGGTAGTGGTGAAGGATGGACACCTCCGGCAACAAGTCCGGCAATATGGGCCATATCCACCATCAGATAGGCATCAACGGATTTGGCAATCTCAGATAATTTTTTAAATTCGAGTGTTCTCGGATATGAACTGGCACCGGCCACAATCATTTTGGGACGATGCTGTTCAGCCAGAACGGCAAGGTTCTCATAATCAATCAGGTTTGTATCTTCTGTCACACCATAGTGAACAAAATTAAAGAGGCGGCCTGAAAAGCTCGCAGGGCTGCCATGGGTCAAGTGTCCGCCATGGGCAAGATCCATTCCCAGAACAGTATCGCCCGGCTCCAGAAGGGCAAAGTAGGCCGCCATGTTAGCCTGTGATCCGGAATGGGGTTGTACATTTGCAAACGTGCAATTAAACAGTTTTTTGGCTCGATCAATGGCAAGCTTTTCTGCAATATCAACATATTCACAACCACCATAAAACCTTTTTGCCGGATAACCCTCTGCATATTTATTTGTAAGTATGCTTCCCTGAACAGCCATAACGGATTTACTGGCAATATTTTCAGATGCAATCATTTCCAATGTGTTTTCCTGGCGATCACGCTCCATATCCATCACCTGAGCAATTTCAGGATCAATCTTTTTAATGTACTCCGGTACCACCGATATACCCTTTCTATTTATAAGTTTACTTCAATCCGTATCCCTTATTTGGGACAACATGAGAGGTTATCAAATTTATCGATCCGGTTCTGGTGACGTCCGCCTTCAAACGGCGTCTCCAGCCAGGTTTTTACAATTTCCAGTGCCAGAATATCACCAATCATCCGGCCGCCCATCACCAGGACATTGGCATTATTATGCTGCCTGGACATTTTAGCCGTAAAAATATCACTGCATAGCGCCGCCCGTACTTTAGAATACCTGTTGGCCGCCATTGACATACCCAGCCCGGTTCCGCAAATCAGAATCCCGCGTTCAAACTCACCTTTGGCTACACTGCCGGCAACCTTGGCAGCATAGTCAGGGTAGTCCACGGATGTCTCATCAAATGCACCGACATCCTTTACTTCAACCCCTCGATTTTCCAGGTAGGCCTTGACCGTATTTTTAAGTTGATATGCGGCATGATCACAACCGATAATTATTGGCTTATTGGTTTCGCTCATTTTTTATCCCTTATATATGCATTATGTCATAAAACACCCCAATATATACCATATTTCAAATATTTGAACGTACATGTTTATCCGATTAACCGCAAGGAAAAAATAGGCTATTACAGTGATGTAAGGGGTAAAACAGGGGGAAACGCTGACAAAGGCTTATTGTTTATCAGAGGTTCAGCGTATTCTTATTCAGGCCCTTCCGGCATGGAAACCCGCATATTATTTTTATAATCGTACTCGTATTCCTAATTCGGATTACAAAAATTTAAAGCCGCATTATAAATGCCCGATAAAAAAGGCAGCAGAAACCGTATTCTGCTGCCTTGGATTATTCAATATATATAACTTATGCCTTGAATTTTTTAAGAATTATCGTGGCATTCGTTCCACCAAATCCAAATGAGTTGGACATGGCATAATCCAGATCAGCCTTGCGCGCTGCATTGGGCACATAGTCAAGATCATGCTCTTCGTCCGGATTTTCAAGGTTAATCGTCGGAGGAATAATACTGTCCCTGATAGACAGCGCCGTAAATACAGTTTCAATACCACCGGCACCGCCAAGCAGATGCCCGGTCATGGATTTTGTGGAGCTAACCGGTGTCAATTTTGCCCTCTCCTTAAAAACGGCTTTTATGGCCAGCGTCTCATAATAGTCATTAAGCGGCGTTGAAGTACCGTGCGCATTGATATAGTTAATCCGGTCATAAGAGATTCCAGCATTGTCTAATGCAGCCTGCATGCATCTGGACATTCCGTCACCATCCGGACTCGGTGCGGTCATGTGGTGGCCATCGCCACTCATGCCGTAACCGACAATTTCTGCAAGTATATTTGCACCGCGTTTTTCGGCATTTTCAAGAGATTCAACAACAAGGATACCACTCCCCTCGCCTACAACAAATCCATCACGATCACGGTCAAAAGGTCTTGACGCTTTTTGAGGATCATCATTTCTTGTTGAAAGTGCCTTCATGGCACTAAAACCCGCTACACAAGTGGGCGTAATAACCGACTCAACACCACCCGTAATCATTGCATCGGCTCTGCCGCTTTGTATAATCTCAAAAGCTTCACCAACAGCGTGCGTACCGGCTGCACAGGCCGTTGCCATTGATGCATTGGGTCCTTTGGCACCAAACCGGATTGAAATCATTCCGGGCGCCATATTACCGATCATCATGGGAATAAAAAATGGTGTTACACGCTTCGGACCTCTTTTTTCCAAAACCCTTGCTGTCTCTTCAAGAATCTCAAGTCCGCCAAGACCGCACCCCGTCAGCACACCAACCCTCGGTGCATTTGAATCATCAATTTTCAGGCCGGAAGCCTCCATAGCCATCTGGCTTGCAGCCATTGCATAGGCAATAAAAAGTTGCGTACGCTTCGCCTCTTTTTTGGGCAGAAAATCTTCGGCATTAAAACCTTTAACTTCACCTGCAATTTTACTATCAAAATTGGTCGTATCAAAACGGGTAATCTCACCAATACCGGATTTCCCGGCACACAGTGCTTCCCACGAATCGTCAACACCTATTCCAAGCGGCGTTATCAGTCCAACGCCAGTTATAACAACACGCCTTTTCAAGAGAACCTCCTCTTTCCCAGCAAACATACAACAGCTTATCGAAAGGTATCTTATAGATGTTTCAGAGATGCTACCGCTGGATTCACACTACCCGGGAAACACCGCTACCAATAACAATGGCCGGTGTTCCCGGACAGAAAATTGAATGCTTATTTATTCATATTACAAACCGGCTATGCACACGTGCACAACAGGCCGGTCCATTATGAATTCGAGTTGATATAATCGATAGCGTCTTTTACAGATACCAGCTTTTCTGCATCATCATCAGAAATTTCAATATCAAACTCTTCTTCCATAGACATAATCAGCTCAACAAGGTCAAGTGAGTCTGCGCCAAGATCATCAGCGAATGTTGCTTCAGGAACAACCTCGTCAAGATCCACACTTAATTTGTCTGCAATAATGTTTTTTACTTTTTCTACGACTGACATTTATTTCTCCTCCTGTTAAATATACATTCCACCATTTACGTGAATTACTTGTCCTGTAATATAAGAAGCCATATCCGAAGTCAGAAACCGGACAACGCCCGCAATATCTTCAGGTTTTCCGGCACGACACAAGGGAATCCGGCCCATCATTGCGGCAGTTGCCTTTTCAGACATCTCCGCAGTCATATCTGTTTCAATATATCCGGGTGCAACCGCATTAACGGTTATGCCCCTTGCGGCAAGTTCCTTTGCCACAGATTTGGTAAACCCGATCATACCGGCCTTGGATGAAGAATAATTGGCCTGGCCTGCATTACCTGAAGCACCGACAACAGATGTAATATTTACAATGTTGCCGCTGCGCTGTTTCATCATTACCCTGGCTGCCGCTTTGGTGCAGAAAAAAGAACCCTTCAGGTTAATGTCCATGACATCATCCCAATCCTGTTCACTCATTCTGACCAGCAGGCCGTCTTTCGTTATACCGGCATTATTTACCAGCACATCAATACGGCCGGTCTCTTCAACAATTTTATCCATAAAGTCTTCTACAGACTTTTGATCAGCCACATTGACACACATGCCGGTTGCCTTTCCGCTTGCATCTGCGACCAACTTTTCCGTTTCCGCTGCAGCGGTAGCGGCAGAAGAGTAATTAAAATAAACATGCGTATCTGCATCTGCAAACGCAAGACAGATTGCGCGACCAATACCCCTGGAACCGCCTGTTACCACAACTGTTCGTTTTGTATTTTCAGCCATAATTATCACTCAAAAATAATTTCTGCAGCCCTGTCCATATCCTTCATGAGACCCTTTGCGCTGCAAACCAGTTTCTGATAAGAAATTTTGTCCATAAATGCATTAATCGCATCCTGACCTGCAACATCCGAGCCTGCTACAATCTTCATTGAATTTGCAGCAACCATTTGCGCAACATCATTGGCAAAGATACGGGATATTACCCTCTTCTTTTCCGAACCGCCTTTTGCCGCTTTGCGAGCCATTGCAGCGCCAACTTCGACATAGGTCATCATATCCGCCATGGTAAACATTGCATATTGCTGTTTGGTCAAACGGTTATCATGAAGAAAGTTTATAGTCTCGTTCAGTGCTGTAGTTGCCAGACTGTAAGTATCTGCACCAATATCACCCTGCTCATTAGAAAGTGCGGCCAGTTCAGCTGCAATATCACCGTAGTATGCCCCCTTGGTCTTGCGGCTCTTTTTCCAGCGGAAAGTACTGATAATGCTCTGCTGGATTTCACTGGTACCTTCATAGATACAGGTAATTTTAACGTCTCTTTTGATTTTTTCTACTTCATATTCGGATATATAACCATAGCCGCCAAGCGCCTGAATACAATCATCAGCTGTCTTGTTTGCGGTTTCAGTTGTAAACAATTTTCCGATGGAGCCTTCAACCTGCAGATCTTCCTCACTGGAATCCAGCCTTATACCAATTTCTTCAATATACGCTTCTGCGGCGGTCATTTTAACAACGCCCGGCACAATCAGCTTATGGGTATAACCCTGTTTTTCTGAAAGCGGTGTACCAAACTGTATACGCTCTTTTGCATATGGAATGGCAATATCAAGTGCACCAAGGCCTGCACCAAGAGCAAGGGAAGCCACCATCAGACGGGTATAACCAAATACCTGGTTAGCCTGCTTCATGCCGACACCCGGTACACCACCGATAAGATTTTCCACGGGAACAATTACATCTGTAAAAGAGAGCGGAGATGTGTTTGAGGCCCGGATACCGTGTTTTTCTTCGCCTTTGCCACGTACAAATCCTTCAGCCTCCTTTTCTACAACAAAAAAGGTCGGGCCTTCAGGTGTGTTTGCCAGCAGCGTAATATAATCAGCATAACCACCTGTGGATATAAACTGTTTTGTACCATTTATTTTATAGGCGGTAACTTCGCCTGCATCATTTGTGATCGGCTCTGCCTTGGTTTTCAGTGAAGACAGGTTACTGCCTGCACCAGCTTCGGTAACCGCATAGGCGACAAGTGTATTGCCTTCAGCAATTTTACCAAGCCATTTTGCCTTCTGCTCTTCAGTACCACCAACAAGAAGCGGATCGGCACCAAGCTGAATAGCAAAAAATGCAGTTCCCACACCCAGACAAATTCTGGCCATCTCACGGGTAACGGCACCACAGTCCTGGGCACCACCACCCAGCCCGCCATACGCTTCCGGAATAAAAAGAAGCTGAAGGCCAATTTCAGGATCCAGCATTTTCCGGATTACATCTTCCGGAAAAATTTCATCTCTATCATATTCAAGTATTTTTTCCTTGGTCAGAAGCCTTTTCCTAAGCTGCCTGACTGTGTCAACCACCATTTCCCGTGACTCAGTGTCAAGTCCCTTCACAGTTCCTCCCATTTACATGTACCGATACAGTGATCCTGTTTGTTTATTCTTCACCGTCTACAGACCGGCCCTTATATTTTCCGCAGCTTGGACATGCATGGTGCGGCATTCTAGGTTCTCCACATTCCGGACATGTTGTAGGATTAGGTGAAGCAGCCTTCTGGTGAGTCCGCCTTTTTCCCTTTTTTGACTTTGATGTTTTGTGCTTTGGTACTGCCATAAGTAATCTCCTAACTATATGTTTTTATTGCATTCTTTGCGGCATCTCTACTGACAGATACAGCAGTTTGCATTAGTAATTGAAATCATGCCTAATGTCAAGCATTTTCACATATTTTCTTTGTACACTTGTACTCTTTTCTCGAATATGTTAGGTAGGCTCACCTTAAATAAAATTTAAATTGATTTGTTTTTAATAGATTGATTTAATTGTTATTTTTCATAAATATGAATAAAACAGAATCAACAGAACAGAATATATGGTGACTTAAATTATACCAAATTTTTTATCGGATAATATTATATTTAAAATTATTGTTTCACCGAATTACTCCAATTACTTTAATTTTATCGATTCAGTACAAGTAATTAATTTAAACTAATTTACATAATTTTAGATACTTATACATTATTACTCAATGTTGATTTAAGATTAAGGAAAAATGAAATGGATACTATTATCACTCGTTTTGCACCTAGCCCCACAGGCTACCTTCACCTTGGAGGTGCACGGACCGCCCTGTTTAACTGGCTTCATGCGCGCCATACCGGTGGCAAATTTGTTTTAAGAATTGAAGATACGGATACGCAGCGATCAACAAAGGAATCCGTTGATGCAATTTTTGATGCAATGGAATGGCTGGGCATTGACTGGGATGACGGCCCCTATTTCCAGACTGAACGATTTTCCGTGTATAACGAATATGTTGAAAAGCTCGTTGAAAGCAGCCATGCATATTACTGCACCTGCACATCTGAAGAAGTTGATGAAATGCGTAAAAAGGCGATGGCTTCAGGCGGAAAACCGAAATATGATGGCACTTGTCGCGAAAAAGGCCTTGAAAAAGCTGATAATACGGTTGTTCGCTTCAAGATCCCTTCAACCGGCAGTACCGCTATAAAGGATATAATAAAAGGAAACATTGTCTTTCAGAATTCGGAGCTTGATGACTTTATCATTCAGCGTAGTGACGGCACACCGACATACAATCTCGCTGTTGTTGTTGATGATATCAGTATGGGGATTACCAGGGTCATCCGCGGTGATGACCATGTAAACAATACACCAAAGCAGATCCTGCTTTTCAAGGCATTGGGTGCTAAACTTCCTGAATTCGGCCATGTGCCGATGGTTCTTGGAAATGACCGTAAACGTCTCAGTAAAAGGCACGGCGCCATGTCGGTGACGGCATACCGTGATATGGGCTTTCTGCCCGAGGCTTTTTTAAACTACCTGGTACGATTAAGCTGGTCATATGGTGACCAGGAGTTTTTTACCATGGATGAACTGATTGAAAAATTCACCCTTGATAACATCGGCCGATCTGCCGGTATTTTTGATCCTGATAAAATGCTTGCCCTGAATGCGGAACATATTAAAGCCGCCACACCTGAAAGAATTTCAAAAGTTCTAATACCTTTTTTAAAAGAGAGGGGCTGTGATGCTGAAGAGGGAGCCTTTATCGATCAAATTATTAAGACCCTGAATACCCGCAGCAAAACCATTCTGGAAATGGCTGACAGTGCTATGTTCTATTACAGGGATAACATTTCATATGATGAAAAGGCCGCCAAAAAGTTTCTGAAAGAGGCT
This sequence comes from Desulfobacterales bacterium, assembly GCA_021737275.1. Lineage (GTDB taxonomy): Bacteria > Desulfobacterota > Desulfobacteria > Desulfobacterales > JAIPEE01 > JAIPEE01. The sequence goes on along the minus strand of JAIPEE010000021.1, from coordinate 11,407 downwards.
GCACTTGAACCATTGAAGATGCTGGCAGAAAACCTCGAAGCCATTGAAAATTTCAGTGAAAAGAACCTTGAACAGGCTTTTTTAGCAGTTATGGAAAGCACCGGACTTAAACTGGGTAAAATTGCCCAACCGGTCCGGGTTGCTCTTACCGGCACGACAGTAAGTCCCGGTATTTTTGAAGTGATTGAGGTGCTGGGAAAAGATAAAACAGTTTCACGGATTAAGGATGCAGCAGCATTTATTGCTGATGGCGTCAATCAGTCATAATTTTTTATTGACTCAATTATTCGATTATTGTATTTGGATCATAATTTTAATGGGCGATCGTCCAACGGCAGGACAACGGACTCTGACTCCGTCAATCTAGGTTCGAATCCTAGTCGCCCAACCAATAAAATCAAGGTCATCCTTTTTCAAGTGATGACCTTTTTTATTTGAAAGATATGGTATCCTGTTTTTTTTTCTTTTTTTGAACGTTCTGTTCTTGCCGCAGAACTTTCTGTTTAGTAATTTTGGCCCATGAATCCCGCAGGGTAACCGTCCGGTTAAATACCGGCGTATCATCTTTGGAGTCTCTTGAATCAACACAGAAATATCCGAGCCGTTCAAACTGATACCTGCTTTCCGGTTTTGCACCGGCCAAACTTGGTTCAAGATAACAGTCCGTTAAAACTTTAAGTGAATCCGGGTTCAGACATGCGGTATAATCTCCATCATTACTGCTCTCCGGATTCAGTTCACTAAACAGGCGATCATAAAGTCGCACTTCAGCCTTAATCGCATGTTCTGCTGAAACCCAGTGCATCGTCGCCTTAACTTTTCGACCGTCCGGCGCATCTCCGCCCCTGGTTGCCGGATCATAAGTACAATGTATTTCAGTAATATTTCCGCTTTCATCCTTAATGACATCTGTACAGGTTATGAAATAGGCATACCTGAGACGAACTTCCCGGCCCGGTGAAAGTCGAAAAAACTTTTTGGGTGGATCTTCCATGAAATCATCTTGCTCAATGTACAGTGTTTTTGAAAACGGCAGTTTTCGGAATCCCATTGAAGCATCTTCAGGATGGTAAGGTCCTTCGAGCTCTTCAGACCGGCCTTCAGGATAATTATCAATAACCACTTTCACCGGCTTTAAAACGGCCATGACACGAGGAGAGGTGTTGTTAAGATCCTCACGAACACTGAACTCCAATAAAGCCAGGTCAACGGTGCCTTCCCTTTTGCCTACACCAATACGATCACAAAAATTCCGGATCGATGATGCCGAAAAACCGCGGCGACGCATACCCGAGATGGTCGGCATTCGCGGATCATCCCAACCATTTACATGCCCCTCTTCCACCAGCTTCAAAAGTTTACGTTTACTAAGTACCGTGTAGGAAATATTCAGACGGGCAAACTCTATCTGCTGGGGATGACAGGGTGTTTCGAGCTCATCCAAAACCCAGTCGTAAAGTGGCCGGTGATCCTCAAACTCAAGTGTACATATGGAATGTGTAATTCCTTCGATTGAATCAGAAAGGCAGTGTGTAAAATCATACATGGGATAGATACACCATTTATTCCCGGTACGATGATGATTATCTTTTTTAATTCTGTAGATAGCCGGATCACGCATATTCAGGTTGGGTGATGCCATGTCTATTTTGGCACGGAGCACATGATCACCGTCCTCAAATACGCCGGTCCGCATGCGTTCAAAAAGATCTAAATTTTCTTCTACACTTCGATCACGATATGGGCTGTTCTGCCCCGGTTCTGTCCGGCTCCCCCTGTATTTTTTGATCTCATCTACACTCAAGCTGCAGACATAAGCTTTACCTTTTTTGATAAGCCGCACCGCATAATCATAAAGTTTTTCAAAATAATCTGATGCGTAATAGAGTCGATCCTCCCAATCAAAACCAAGCCATTTGACATTGGACTGAATGGAGTCAACATACTCCACATCTTCCTTGCTTGGATTCGTATCGTCGAACCTCAGATTACATAAACCACTAAAATCTGATGCAAGACCAAAATTCAGGCAGATGGACTTTGCATGACCGATGTGAAGATAGCCATTGGGTTCAGGTGGAAATCGTGTATGAACCTGACCATCATTTTTATTATTTGAAACATCCTGCTCAACAATGTTGCGGATAAAGTTGCCTGACTGAGCACCTGCAACAGCACTGTTTGACTTTTCATTTTGCATCATAATAATTCACTTTCAGTTTCATGAGTTTTAACCGATATAACCGCTGGCATACCCTTACATTATTTTGATCAATAATATCAAGGACAAATGCTTTCCAATTATCTTAACAAATCATAACCCGGTCGAAGACAAATGTTCCTGGCCTGATTCATCAAAAATCTCCCATACAGGAAAGAAGCAGATTTTTTTAAAAAAATACCCTGACAAAAAGAAGCCAGGGCTATTTTTAGTTAATATGTCTGGGCTGCCTAAAAATCAGAAAATGATACCGGCATAACCCACAAAACTGTCATTAGGCCGCTTATCATAACTTGTCGAATAGGACAGCATTTCCGCCTTTGCAGCGCCAAGTACCTTACCTGCTGAAATTGCCGCGGCCGCTGCACCGGCACAACAAGCGTTTTTCTTGGATAATCCCTCATTTATAACCAGCTCCGGATCCATAATCTCTATGGCGTTAATTACACTTTTATCATTTTCTTTCTTTACCCACTCGACAGCTGATTCCCCCGAACCATGTGAAACAAATCCGTAATTATAACCATAGTGCGTCAGATCAGTTGATCCGATAACTTTGACCTTGCGCCCCAGCTGCCCTGCTATTTTTGCAGCAGTCTGGCCGATTTCAATGGCCAGGGCTGTTGGCGGCACACCCATCGGTAAAATCTTTGTATCTTTAAAAAAATATTTTATAAACGGCAATTGAAGTTCAATGGTGTTGTCCTGGGTATATTTTTGGGTCGTTTCGACCTTGAAATCAAATTTATCGGCAATAATGTCGGCAAACTCACTGTCAATCAACAGATCACCAAAAGGTGTTTCAAAAGCCCCTTCTTTTGTTATACAGGGTGAGGCTGTAGTGTGAAGGTGCATACCAAACATAACAATAACATCCGGCTTATACCCCTTACTAAGTGTGTGTATCACATGGCAGGCTATCTTTCCTGAGAAAAACCACCCTGCATGTGGAACGATTCCTCCCACAGGTTTCTTTACATTAACCTCAGTATTCCCTGAGCTTTTTGTAAACATGGAAATTTCCCTTTCACATCCTTCAGGTGTGTCAGGATACCAACTCCCTGCAAAAGCGGTTTTTCTTGTTTCCACTATCAAATCCTCCGGGTTCATTTGCAGTTTTTAACAAAAGATTCTGCAAAAGCAGTATGAATGGGAAAATAGTCCGGTACAATTTTAATTTTGGGAATATTATTTGATATTCTGTTTGATCAAACAGAGCTGATTATACAACCTGCTTTTTGCTAAATTTGCCATAATCATCCACAGAAGTCCAACTTTTTTTTTAGATAAAATTATTTTTTATTATTTGTCTTTATCCTATAAAAGCTTGTAAATAAAGGCTTGGCTCTGCATATGTCAAAAATCACACCATTGTGATATTATTTTAAAATAATATTGAATTTTAGCTTTATTTTTACAATAAAATGATTAACTTAATAGATCAACGAAGCTAAAAAACAATAACCCGAAAATTCGGGTCAGGAGGATAATATGTGGGATTATACTGATAAAGTGAAAGAACATTTTTTAAAACCGAGAAATGTTGGTACAATCGAAAATGCTGACGGAATCGGAGAAGTCGGATCTCTCGCATGCGGTGATGCGCTGACCCTCTATTTAAAACTTGATGGTAATAAAATACTGGACGCAAAATTTCAAACTTTTGGGTGTGCAAGCGCTATTGCATCCTCTTCAGCTCTAACGGAAATGATTAAGGGCAAAAACATTGATGAGGCCAGAAAAATAACCAATGATGACATTGCGGATTTTCTGGGTGGATTACCAAAAGAGAAAATGCACTGTTCCGTACTGGGACGAGATGCCCTTGAAAAGGCGATTTCCCACTACCTGGGCGAAGAAGAAAAAAAGGTGGAAGGTGAAGTGGTTTGCGAATGTTTTGGTGTAACCGATCTCGAAATAAAACGTGCAGTCACAGAAAACAAGCTGACCTCCATTGAAGATGTCACCAATTACGTTAAGGCAGGTGGCGGTTGCGAAAAGTGCCATGATGATATTCAGGCAATTATTGATGAAATCCTTGAAAAGGAGCCTTCTGTTAAGAAAAAACCGGCCAAATTAACAAATATACAAAAAATCAAACTTATCGGAGAAACCCTTGAACGCGAAATTCAGCCGGCCCTTGAACAGGACGGCGGCAGCATTGAACTTGTGGATGTTGATGGAAATCTGGTAATGGTCAAACTGTGTGGCGCCTGTGCAACATGCGCGATGTCACAGTTAACACTGAAAGATTATGTGGAATCAAAACTGAGAGAGCTGGTTGCACCTGAACTGATTGTTGAGGAGGTCAAATAATGCGCGTCATTTATACAGATAATAATGCTACTACACAGGTTGCCAAACCGGTTCTGGATGAAATGATTCCTTTTTATCATGAACTTTATGGCAATCCTTCCAGTATGCATAATTTTGGCGGCCAGGTTGCAAAAAAAACAGCTGAAGCACGTCAGAAAATTGCGGCGCTGATCAATGCTGATCCGAGTGAAATCGTACTGACCAGTTGTGGGACCGAAAGTGATAATACGGCGATCAGGGCGGCGATAACATCAAACCCGGATAAAAAACATATTGTTACAACCCGTGTCGAACATCCGGCCGTCAAAAATCTTTATGAACATCTGGCCAAACGCGGTTACCGTGTAACGTTTGTTCCGGTTGACCGCAAAGGAATCCTTGACCTTGACTACCTGTATGACAGCCTTACTGACGATACGGCAGTTGTTAGTGTTATGTGGGCAAACAATGAATCCGGTGTTATTTTCCCTATTGAAGAAATCAGCCGTGAAGTAAGTGACCGCGGCATCGTATTTCATACCGATGCGGTTCAGGCTGTTGGTAAAATTGATATTGATGTTAAAAAAACCGGCATTGATATGCTTTCCTTTTCCGGCCATAAAATCCATGCCCCAAAAGGTATTGGTGTTCTTTATGTCCGCAAGGGAACCAAGTTCTCTCCATTTATGATCGGCGGCCATCAGGAAAAAGGAAGAAGAGGCGGTACTGAGAATGTCCCCTCAATTATCGGGCTCGGCAAAGCTTGTGAATTGGTTGGTGAACAGCTTGAAGAGGAAAATACCCGCGTCAGGGCTTTAAGGGACAAGCTTGAAACTGAACTTCTTAAACGCATAACCGATGCTGATATTAATGGCGTAAAAGATAACCGGCTGCCAAATACAACCAGTATCGGTTTTGGCTATGTAGAAGGTGAAGCCATCTTGCTGATGATGAATGAATTCGGCATTTGTGCGTCATCAGGTTCTGCATGCACCTCCGGGTCTCTTGAGCCTTCCCATGTTCTGAGGGCAATGGGTGTACCTTTTACTTCAGCACATGGCTCTATACGTTTCAGCCTCAGTGTCTATAATACTGAAGAAGAGGTTGACTATATTATAGAAAAAATGCCGCCAATTATTGAACGCCTGAGAGAAATGTCTCCATTCTGGAAACAGGCACAGGAAGGGAAGCTGAAGAATTAAAATGCGCTTCAATTAAATTTGAAATTTGTTATAATTTATCTATAAGTAATTCCAACGCAGTAGCATGATTGACGGTAATCTTGCTGAAAGGAATACTGCATGTTCAAGGTTTTGATCTGTGACAACATGGCACCGGTCGCCGCAAGCATTTTGGAATCCACTGGCCAAATTGAAGTTGTTGTAGATAATTCTGCCAAGGAGCCCGGCAAACTCTCAAAAATTATTAACGAATTTCATGGCATTGCTCTCAGAAGCCAGACGCACATTGATGAAGGTATACTGAAAAATGCTGGCCGGCTGCAGATTGTCGGCAGGGCCGGTGTTGGTGTTGATAATATTGATATTGCCGCAGCAACTCGCCGCGGCATTGTTGTGATGAATGCGCCGGGTGGTAATACCGTTACAACTGCCGAACACACGATCTCACTCATGCTTTCCCTTGCCAGAAATATTCCCCAGGCCACTGCATCGCTCAGGGCGGGGCGTTGGGAAAAGAAGCTGCTGGGCGGCGTTGAAATAACAGATAAAAAATTAGGTATTGTCGGACTTGGCCAGATCGGTAAAATTGTGGCCAACAGGGCCAACGGCCTGAAGATGAATGTTATTGCAACCGATCCTTTTATCAGTGAAAAGGCTGCCCGTGAACTAAATGTTGAGCTGGTCAGCCTTGATGATCTGCTCAGCCAATCGGATTTTATCACCCTTCATGTTCCCAGATTAAAGGAAACCGTAAACCTGATTAACAGCAACACCATCAGCATGATGAAACCCGGTGTCAGGATCATTAATTGTTCCAGAGGTGAAGTCGTTAACCTGGATGATCTTTTTAAAGCGTTAGAGAGTGGGCATATCGCCGGTGCGGCCCTTGATGTGTTTCCAACCGAACCCCCTGATGTTTCCTTAGCAATTTTTAAACATCCCAATATCATATTCACACCACACCTGGGCGCCAGTACATCAGAGGCCCAAAACAAGGTTGCTGAGATGATTGCCGGGCAAATAGCTGCCTATCTTTTAAACGGTGTTGCCACGAATGCCATCAACTTCCCTTCAATTTCAAAAGATGCCATGATGCGCCTGAAACCGCATCTTGATCTTTCAGAAAAGATGGGCGCCATGATGGGGCAGCTTGTCAGACAACTTCACAATGTAAGCATCACTTACAGCGGTGATGTTACCAACTTGGATACCGGCATTCTGACACATGCCGTTTTAAAAGGTCTCCTAGGGTCCTTTACCGATCAGCCGGTTAATTATATTAATGCGCCTGCCCTTGCCAAAGAGAGAGGCATCGGCGTCAGAGAGACATCTGTCAGTGAAGTAAAAGGAGATTTTACCGGGGCCATTGGTGTCAAACTGGAAAATGTTGAAGATGGTCCTGATGAGATATGGGGCTCCATCTTCGGTCAAACCAATCCCAGGATTGTAAGGCTGGGAACCATCTACATGGATGCCATTCCCGAAGGCGCTATGCTGGTAATACAAAATTATGATAAACCCGGTGTCATTGGAAATGTTGGAACCACATTAGGTAATCATAATATCAATATCGGCCGTTTTCATCTTGGCCGCCGGGAAGACAGAGCATTTTGTATTGTCAACATAGACGCTCCTGCTGACGAAAAAGTAATTGGGGATCTTAACGCGCTGCCCAACATACTCTCTGTTCAGCAGGTTTTTTTGGATTGATGAATATTGTTCACCCTGAATTTGTAACAAAATAACTCCGATCTCTTCAATTGTCTACAAACCTAAGTTGATAGCCAAATCTGATGATTTTTTTAGTATAAGAATTGAAGATTAATTAAAAGCAAGACAATCTGGAACAATTTTCTGCTTTGACAAAAAGAAAAGGCAGGGCCATCTCTGACTCTGCCTTTATATCCGGAATTACCGGAGCATTACTTTGTTTTTCTTCTAACGATCCCTGCTAATCCTATTAGTCCAGTTCCAAACAAAAGCATTGTTCCTGGTTCGGGTACTGGGGCTGCAGAGCCATCGTCATATGCCTCTCCAAATACTTGAAATTCACCTATTGCATATGCGCCATCGCCTACGTCAGGAACTGAAGTAGGTCCAACACCTTGATAGCCATCCACAAATATCCTTAGATACCGTGCAGGCCCTGACTGGGCAAAGTCTAATTCAGGTACATATTCAGAATTTCCTGAAATGCTTGATAGGGTATCCATTCCACTACCAACTTCTCCGTATGAGAGATCAGCAATAGTAAGGTCCGACCAGGTAGCATTATCTATCGAGTATTCTATTGTATAAGAATCATTGTTATCAACCGATATGTTTATATCATCTACAATGAATAGTGACCCCATATCAAAAGTAAAATACTCTCTATCATAACCTGCACCCCATTGGTTAAAGGAAACCGTTTGATTCGATTGCCAATAACTCCACTCGCCGGGGAAAATACCGTCAGTTAGTAAGCCTAGTCCTGCATTTCCTATTTGTTCAGTTGGGAAACCAGTAAAAAATGTGCCTGTTCCAGAAACGTCTGTAAAGCTTATCGGCGTAGCATTTGAAGTGGTATTTGTTCCCACGATTAACAATAATCCTGCGACCATTCCTATTAAAAATTTATGCACAATTTTTCTCCTTTCATTGATAAGTACTTATTTTTTGAAAGCGAACTATACTATGAAACTGGCAATCCAGCTATCCGTAAAAACCCGTGGCATTTCACTCTTGCTTTCTGAACAGATTTGCGTTCGCTAAATAACCTGCCATTCTGATTAACCGCTTTCACAATAACTATCCCGGAATAGCGGGTATTACGTCAATTATCTAATATCACATGTAATAATTGATAAGAACTTTCATTATGATGACACGTCAACATTAAAGAACTTATAAAAACTGTTAAGCATATCTATTCTCTTAAGGCACTTCAGTAGTTTCGTGTTAGGGTGTAAAATAGATGACCATCAAGGGGAAGTCAATACGCCTTTAGTATGAAAAAAGTACTATTTTTTTAAATATTTATCCGGTAAAGGCGACTGCTTAGGGTATTACCTGGCAGGATTTTCTCACTATATATTAATACCTTACTTGAATCACAGAAAAATTGGAAATGCTGTACAAAGATTAAGCTCTCTGTTTTTCTGAAAATTCCCACTTATATGGAATGCCTGTATCTAAAAACAATTCTATGAAACGGCGCGGATCGAGATGTTCCGGAAATAAAATCCCCGAATCTTGCCCCTCAAGTACCATTTTAGCGCCTATAACTGCAGGAAGCGCAACTCCGATCTGAGAAGTCCCGAATAATTCATGTAATTTTCTTGCAGAGCCTGTAAGCTTTGGGCAATTAACTACATAATCAACTGCTTCTCCCTTTTTGATGCCAGTAATCTCAATTACCATATATAACGCTGTGCCTTTATCAATCATGTCTGATTTTTCAATATCTTCTTCAAGAAAAGCATTTCCGGGTTTAGGAACAAAATGAAGTAGAAAATCAATGGGTTTTATTTTTGTGCCATTTATCTCAATTTCATCTTGAGAGGTCATTCCCATTGCAACAAATGTTGCTGCTTGTCGTGCTATATAATATTTATAGTCACAATACTCTATTCCTTTTTTTATAACATAAGGCAAACTGGTTACTTCTTCATGTGTATGGTGACATACTAGCATATCCCCAACAGGTTTTGGAAATGTATACTCTTCAATTTCCGTATAAGGAGGTAAAGATTCAAATTTGCCGTTCCTGAACACATAACAGGAATTTGAACAATCTAACAAAGCCTGCCTGGGCGACCATCCGGGATTCCAGATAGCTGTAACATCATTATATTTGGGTAATCCTGTTTTTGTTTTTCCTAATCTTAATTTTATGCTTTTTACCGTATCTAACGTATCAGTATAATATCTCGTCATTACGTTTATAAATCCTGGCGATAAACCACAGCCAAGTAATGCTGAAAGCCCCGCAGCTTTAAAATCTTCCGCCAACGCTAACGGTTGTCCTAATGCAAGCTGGTCTAAATATGGTTCATCAAATGAAGTACTTACGTAATGTTTTTTTGCCTTTAAAGCGGCTCTCATCACAGTAGGTCCAAGCCATACAGGCATCATATCAATAATGATATCTGAATCTTGTACAACTGCTACTATCGCATCAATATTGGTAGCATCAACTTTTACCGTTTGTATTTTATCGCTATTAATTTTTACCTTTACCTTATCAGCCATACCGATATTGGCATCTGCTAATTTAATTTTGGTAACCGTTGGATCTTTTACAAGAACAGAAGCACATGGTCCTCCTTGTCCTCCGGATCCCATTAGAACCACCTTCATTGATATTACCTCCTTTTGTTAGAAAATAATTTAATACGTAGCGTTGAAAAGATGTTTCTTTTTGAAAGCAATTTAGACTGAAGTTGAGCTATGTGTATAACAACCGGATTAATCACAAAAGATAGGATCTCTTACAAATTGTGTTATTCCCAGCCAATTATATATATATATCAAATATTTATTTTTTTTGTCAACATCTATGAATGGCGCATTAGGGCAAACGCTTGTAAAAACTCATAAACTGAGATTTAAGGCAATAAAAAAGGCAGCGCCATTACGACCCTGCCTTTTTGAAAGATAAGCTATTGCTTAATATTATTGTTTTTTTCTTCTGGCCACACCGGCGAAACCGAGCAGACCAATCCCGAAAAGGAGTATTGTGGTCGGTTCAGGTACGGCAGGTAAGGGATTAGTAGGATCACCGGATGGACTTGCAGCGGCTAATATATAAGATCCGCCAAAACGAAAAGTTTTGAAGACATCATTCCCCAAATCTATTCCACGAAATTCAAACTCATTAAACCCTCCGGGTGTAGAAATTGGGGCATATACTGACAAATCCCAACTTTCAAGTGTAACGCCTAAACTATCTAAAACGGAAATGGTGGGTGCATCTCCATATTGGGGAGCGTAGTTAAAAAAGGCGCCAAAAGAACTCAATTCAGAATCAAATGTAAAATCGGCATACCCTGTGCGGGAGTCAACTCCTGCATATACTGCATCCCCCCCAAAAGACCCGTTTGAAGCTAGCCCGTAAGATCCCTGGCCAAGAACTGACCCTTGTCCTGAATTTCCTCCACCACCTGGTGCTGCGGTAAAAGTGATTCCGCCTGGGATTGATTCCGGCCCAAATGTGAAATTATAACTGCCTGTTTGATAAGCAGATAAATCTAGCCCCGGCCCACTATAGTCGGAAAAGGAAGTTAGCAGGGTTGCATTTACACCCCCGGCGATCATAAACACCAATAAAATGCCAATTAATAAGCTTAAAAACTTTTTCATATCCCCCCCCTATAAATAATTTATCGATAATAAAGATGATTTTAGATGCGACAAGACCGAAAAACAGTTAAATAGCAAATAAAAACTGTGTTGCAATGAAAGAATACAATTTATGGAAAATTCATGAAAACAAAAATTCCACATAAAAAATTAATACATTTGAAAAATATTTCTTTTCGTTTAGATTATAGGATCATTGAGAACAAATCAATAGGTCGGAAGTATGAAATAAGGGGCAACGCATGTAAAATATATAGAGCCCCTATCATGTTTGCGTTATGTTTTTGATCAGGTGAACATAATTTCCTCCAGATAATCAACATCAAGCGCCGCACTAAACCGTTTGGTCTTAATGCTCCCTTTAAAT
>JAIPEE010000002.1 GCA_021737275.1 Desulfobacterales bacterium | reverse complement strand
AATTCAAACCGCCAAATGAGCCATTTTGTACCTGACTGTAGTAAAGGGTGCACCGTTAATTGTAAAAGAGCAAATTGTTAAAAATCATCCACCTATAAAATGAGATGCCAGGTGGAGCTGTAACTCTAAACTTTAGTTTCAAGAAATACCTCCCTGAAATCTGATTATAAAACAAACCTGTTAATGAATCACCCTGACGGGCAAAAGACAGTCAAAACTTAGAGTTAATCTTAAAGTTTTCACCAACTTGTGTATAAATTAATATTTGTTGTGTGTCAAGAATTGAAATGTCCCATATGTCGTGGCCGGGATGATTTTTTGGCACTATAAAAACACTTTTTGAGGTCAGAATTAGATTAAGTTTTAGGAAAAGAAAAACAAGTTCCGAGTGAGAGATAAAAAAAGTACTGACGAAGAAATTGAAAAGGTACTGAGTGCTGAAGCAAAAATAAAAAAAGTACTGAGTTCTGAGTAATGAGAAAATAAGGGCAAAATACTGTTATTCCGTCTCATTTTACTCATCTCATTCTTTTATCAGAATTCGTCGCTCAGTACTTTATTTTTTTCTCATGGCTCATTACCATATATTACAATCCCAGATCCTCATTTATCAACACAATCTTGATCCGTTTTTCCGGAAACGATTTTTCCGTAATGGTCCAGTGATTGCAAATTCGATCCGGGCTTCTACAATCCATACAGATGCCTGTTTTAGCACATGGGTTTTTTAAAGAAAGGCGCATAACATTGGCCGGAGCCGCATAATCTTTTATTCTGAGCATAGCGGCTTCAAGATCCGGTACAATCTTGTTTCGGCCGGCCAGAATAATGACGTTATTGGGGCCAAATGTTATGGCCGCTACACGGTTGCCGATCATATCCAGATTTACAAGCCGGCCATCCTGGGTAATGGCATTGCTGCCGGTAATAAACAGATCAACCACCAGTGCCTGGCGTCTTCTTTCCAGTGCTTTTTCCCTGGACACCTTTCTGTCAAAGGTGTCAATTACCACAAGATCCGGGTTCTCCTTCAACTCTTCATAAAGAGATGTGGCGGTGAAGGTCATAGAACCACCCCATGAAACACTTCTGGGTTTTAGTTCAGAAATAATCTTTTCAAGCACAACCCTTTTGGCATCTGCTGCATTTTCTGCCAGAAAAACTTCAAACTTATTCTCTTCGAGTGTGTTTTTCAGCTCACCTAACTTAACCTTCCAGTACTGATCAATGGGATTGCTCATAATAATCCTCCGATTTGAAATAATTTATAATAGAAACATTTTGTTTTGTTTGACCATTTTTCTCGTAGTGTTGTGAATCACCAAAATGCCATGCCATATAAAAAAATTCAACCACAATCAGCTCTCTCCATTAAGATTATAGATTTATATTTGTATCCTAACTACCCGCATCAATGCGTCAGCAGATCTTCTCCGGGTAATAATTATACACATATTCAACATAATAATAATACTGCAAATAATTATTTTTAAGATTAACTTAACAATTATAGTGCGTTATAATAAACGTTTATTTTTTATACCACATTGTGGCATATTTATTGCTTTGTTTTATTAATAAACCAACGTCACCTAAATGTTTATCAGGAGCTCAAAAATGGTTATGCGACTAAAAATATTTATTCTAATATTGGGCGTTTTCATCTTTTCAGGCTTTTTCAACACACTTGTAAAGGCTGAGGTGTCAGTATCTGCATCACCCGAACTGGCATCGCTCATTGAAGAAGGGTTAACGCTTAATAACGATATCCAGAGCCTTGAGGCACAGGTTGGTGCGTTACAGGATCAGGTTTCTGTGGCCGGCAGCCTTGATGATCCTAAACTGGGGCTTGGCCTGCTGAGTGTGCCGACAGATACCTTCAGCCTGAGTCAGGAACCCATGACCCAGGCACAACTGTTTATTTCACAGAGAATCCCGTGGTTTGGTGAACTAAATCTTAAATCCAAGCGCGTAGCTTTAAATGCCGTTCGTCAGGAAGCAGTTCTGGAAGCAAAAAAGATAGAGCTCTCCACAGCGATTGCGTCGGCCTGGTACGGATTGGGTTATATTGCCTACAGTCAGGATATCAATTTTAAAATGACAGAGATGATGCAGCAAATTCTCCGGGTTGCAGAGACCAAGTATTCGGTCGGCAAGGGGCTTCAACAGGATGTGCTGCAGGCACAGGTGGAAGCAACCTGGTTGATGGATGAAAAAATCATGTTGGATAAAAACCGCCGCTCCCTTGAAAACAAGATTAATGAGCTTATAAACCGCCGGCAATTTATAGCTGTCGTTCCGCCAAACTTACCTGATTACCCGGATCTGACATTAGACATAAAAAAACTCCAGGAACAGGCTATACAGACTAACCCCTGGATTGCCGTCAAACAGGCAGAAATAGACATGGCTGAAGCCGGTATCGATCTGGCTGAAAAAGATTACTACCCTGACATGGATTTTAAAGTTTCATATGGTTATCGGGATGAAGATATGACCGGCCGTGATCTGCCGGACTTTCTTTCGGGTGCTGTTGTGATAAATATTCCCCTCTGGCAAACAACAAAACAGAGCAAAAATCTATCCGCTTCAATAAAGGGAAAAGAGGCCGCCCTGAAGTCTTATCAAGGTCTGATTAAAGCGCTCTCCCACCGCGTTGATGCGCTGGCTGGTGAAATCAACAGTTATCAGGAAAAATATAATCTGGTGAATGATGCATTGATCCTTCAGGCTGATCAATGGGCCCGCTCCGCCCTATCTGCATATGAAGTCGGCAAACTCGAATTTAACACCATGATAAATGCCCAGATCAGACTTTTACGGTTTGAACTTCAGAAACAACAATACCTCTTCGAAATTTATCAGAAGATTACAGAGCTCGAAAAGGTGCTGGGCGGTACAATCCATCAGGAGATTCTTTGGGGAGACAATTCATGAGAAGACTATTTATAACACTTTCCGCATTACTTTTTCTGATCATGTCCGGATTGTTCATATTTGGAACAAATCATGACCTGAAAAATTTCGAGATCATTCAGGAAGCAACAGCTGCTGACGAACCATTGAAAGCGGGAATGATTGATCCCAAAACCGGTAAGAATATAAAGTACTGGGCCGCGCCCATGGACCCTTCCTATATACGTAATGAGCCCGGCCAGTCGCCCATGGGCATGGATCTGGTTCCGGTCTATGGAGAAGCAGGCGGAGAAAAGGAAGCTACTTCAACCATTCGCATTGATCCGGTTACAGTTCAGAATATGGGTCTCCGGCTTGGGGAAGTTAGTAAAAAACACCTGATAAAGGAGATCCGGACATTTGGTAACATAACTTATAATGAAACCGGAATTCATACCGTTAATACAAAGTTCAGCGGCTGGATCGAAAAACTTTATGCTGATTTCGTAGGTGTTCAGGTAAAAAAAGGCCGGCCCCTGTTTGAAATATACAGCCCTGAACTGGTTTCCGCACAGGAAGAATATCTCCTTGCCCTGCAGCAATATCGAAAACTGTCAGACAGCGCCTACCCGACAATCCAGGAGAGTGCAAAACGTTTGCGGAATGCTTCCCGCACCCGTTTGAAATACTGGGATCTCAATGACCGCCAGATTCAAAGGCTGGAAGAATCCGGTAAAGCAAGCAAAACAATGGTAATATATTCACCTGCTTCAGGTGTTATTGTAAAGAAGAATGCGTTTGCCGGCCAGTTTGTAAAAGCGGGCGAACACCAATTTGAGATTGCCGATCTTTCCGATGTCTGGGTGGATGTACATGTTTATGAATATGAACTGCCATGGGTAAAAGACAACATGCCTGCTGAAATGGAGCTAGCCTATGTGCCCGGCAAGAAATTTTCAGGACAGGTTCTGTATATCTATCCTTATCTTGAGCCGCGAACCCGGACCGCCAAGCTAAGGCTGTCATTTCCCAATCAGGATGGTCAGTTGAAGCCGGGTATGTATGCCAATATCTATCTCCAGTCAGTCACAGAAACTGAAGCTCTTGTTATTCCCCAGGATGCCGTAATAAACAGCGGTGTTCGCAAAGTTGTGTTTGTTTCACTGGGTAAAGGCAAATTTGAGCCCCGGGAAGTAATACTCGGTCTTGAAGGCAATCAGAATGAGTTTCAGGTTCTGGAAGGTTTAAAAGAAGGTGAGCAAATTGTTGTATCCGCCCAGTTTATGCTCGACTCGGAAAGTCGCCTACGTGAAGCCATTCAGAAGATGCTGGATGTAAAGCAGGGAACAGCAGGCGATGAAGATGATGATCTGGATATGAGTGATATGACGATGGACGATGATTTGGATATGACGGATCTCACGATGGGTGAGTAAAAATTAAATATTTTGGGGTATTCTTAATCGTAATCTTAATCGGGTTTTCAAATGAGGGATTAAGAGTCCGATTAAGGTTAAGAAATTTAAGGCGAAGCAGGTGTTCACATGATAGATAAAGTAATCAGATTTTCAATAGATAACAAGTTTCTGGTCGTCCTTATAACGGTTTTAGTTATTGCGGCTGGAATCATAGCTATGCTGCGGATACCGCTGGATGCTATTCCGGATCTTTCTGATGTTCAGGTAATTATATTTACAGAGTATCCGGGCCAGGCACCTCAGGTAGTAGAAGATCAGGTTACTTATCCACTGACAACCGCCATGCTGGCGGTGCCGCATGCCAAAGTGGTTCGCGGCTATTCCTTTTTCGGCTTCTCATTTGTCTACATTATTTTTGAAGACGGTACGGATCTTTACTGGGCGCGCAGTCGTGTTCTGGAATATCTGAACTATGTATCAAAACGCCTTCCCTCAGGTGTTACACCTTCGCTGGGTCCGGATGCAACCGGTGTGGGATGGGTTTATGAATATATCCTTGAAAGTGATCGCCATGACCTTTCCCAGCTAAGATCCATTCAGGACTGGTTTCTCAGGTATGAGCTGACCGGTGTATCGGGCGTATCTGAAGTGGCTTCCATTGGCGGCTATATCAAACAGTACCAGGTAATTGTCGATCCCAATAAACTGATTGCATTTAAAATTCCGCTCCAAAAAGTGAGAATGGCTATTCAGCAAAGTAATAATGATGTTGGGGGCCGGCTTGTGGAGATGGGCGAAACCGAATTTATGGTGCGCGGTCTGGGTTATATTAAAAGCATTGAAGACCTTCAGCGTATCCCGCTGGGCGTGGATAAGCGGGGTGTGCCTATTCTGCTGCGTAATGTGGCCACCGTGAGGATCGGCCCTGAATTAAGACGCGGCATTGCCGATTATAATGGCAATGGCGAAGTGGTCGGCGGCATCATTGTGATGCGGTATGGGGAAAATGCGCTCACCGTTATCGAAAATGTCAAAACCCGTTTGGATGAACTTAAGCACAGTCTACCGGAAGGCGTCACCATTAAGGCCGTGTACGACCGTTCTGATCTGATTAAACGCGCCATTAATAATCTGAAACGGACATTAACGGAAGAAAGTATTGTTGTCGCCATCGTATGCGTTCTCTTTCTTTTTCATTTCAGAAGCGCATTTGTCATTATCTTCACACTGCCGGTGGCCGTACTAATCAGCTTCATTATCATGGAAAGGCAGGGTATCAACGCCAATATTATGAGTCTGGGCGGTATCGCCATTGCCATCGGGGCCATGGTGGATGCAGCCATTGTCATGATAGAGAACGCGCATAAGCATATTGAAGCATACGGCGACACCAAACCCCGCTGGGAACTGATTTCAGATGCCGCCCGTGAAGTGGGACCGGCGCTCTTTTTCTCCCTGCTGATTATTGCTGTCAGCTTTTTACCGGTGTTTACGTTAGAAGCCCAGGAAGGAAGGCTTTTCAAACCACTGGCATTTACGAAGACTTATGCCATGGTGGGTTCCGCTTTTCTTGCAGTCACCATTGTTCCGGTCATGATGGGCTTTCTCATTCGCGGACGTATTCGTTCCGAACATGAAAACCCGATTAACCGTTTTTTGATATGGATATACAGACCTGTTATTGATCTGGTGCTGAAAGCTAAACCGGTCGTAATTATTATAGCTGTATTAATTCTGGCCGTCACCGTTATTCCATGGAAGAGGACCGGTTCTGAATTTATGCCACCCCTGTATGAAGGCGACCTTTTATATATGCCGACAACATTACCGGGTATCTCCATTACCAAGGCAAAGGAACTGCTGCAGCAGACGGACCGGATTATTGCCTCTTTTCCTGAAGTGCATCATGTATTCGGGAAAGTCGGCCGTGCTGAAACCGCTACTGATCCGGCACCGCTTTCCATGATTGAGACTACCATCATGCTGAGACCCGAATCGGAATGGCGCGACGGAATGACGGTTGAAAAGTTGATTGATGAGCTGGATAAGGCCATTCAGTTTCCGGGCCTGACCAATGCCTGGACCATGCCCATCAAAACACGCATCGATATGCTTTCTACCGGCATCAAAACACCCGTCGGTATTAAAATTATGGGTGAAGATCTGAATGTGCTCAATTCCATTGGTGAAGAGATTGAAGCAACCATGCGCGATGTACCGGGAACACTCAGCGTTTATGCAGAACGGGTAACTGGCGGCAACTTTTTTGATTTCCTGATCAATCGTGAAGCGGCGGCCCGCTATGGCCTGACCGTTGGTGACGTACAGGATATTATAATGTCCGCTGTCGGTGGTATGAATATTACCAGTACAGTCGAGGGTCTGGAAAGATATCCGGTCAACCTGCGATATGGTTCTGAACTCAGAGATTCTCCTGAAAAGTTGAAACGAATTCTGATTCCGACACCAGACGGCGCACAGATACCCATTACACAGGTGGCAGATATCCGCATTATTAAAGGCGCTTCCGCCATCAAAAGTGAAAATGCCCGAAACACGGCCTGGGTGTATATCGACATTACCGGTATTGATATTGGAACATTTGTCAAAAATGCCAGAGAGGTTATCCAGGAAAAAATCAAACTGCCGCCCGGCTACAGCCTGAAATGGAGCGGACAGTATGAGTATATGGAGCGGGCACAGAAAAGGCTGTTGATTGTTGTACCGGCAACGCTGTTTATCATCTTTCTTCTGCTCTTTTTTAATTTTAAAAATATAACCGAAAGTCTGATCGTCATGCTCAGTGTGCCATTTGCAATGACTGGCGGCATGTGGCTTATGTACCTGCTGGGTTATAACATGAGCATAGCTGTCGGTGTCGGATTCATTGCACTGGCCGGTGTAGCCGCTGAGACCGGAGTCGTGATGCTGATTTATCTTGATATCTCATATAAAAAATTTAAAAAACGTCATGGTAGAGCTTTCAATCGAACTCACCTTAATGAAGCAATCATGGAAGGTGCCGTACTGCGCGTCCGGCCGAAAATAATGACCGTAGTCACAACTATGGCTGGGCTCATGCCTATTATGTGGAGTCACGGTACAGGCGCAGGCGTCATGAAGAGAATGGCAGCGCCCATGGTTGGCGGTATGGTGAGCGCTACCATCCTGACCCTTATCGTAGTACCGGCCATATACGGCATCTGGAAGGGATGGAAATTATCCAAATAATGATGTCATTCTGAAAAAAACTTATGGAAAAACTTACAAAACATTAAATTAGCACATAACTATAATGGAGGAAGAACAATGAAAAAACTTTTAATATTACTTATAATGATATTTTTAATTAGCCTTGGAACCGCCTTTGCCGGAGACCATCCAACTGCGGAACATCCATCAGCAGATCACGCCACAATGGATCACCCGACAACAAATCACCCATCAATGGATACTTTCAGGCACAAAGAAACCGTTGACGGCATTCTTGCCGACTTCCAGGTGATGAGTCTGGCCGGCATAAACATGACAGACCCTGAAGGCAACACCCATCACATCATGGTAAAATTCATGCATGATAAAATGGATCATCAAATAATGAACGTAGCCGGTAAGATAAAAATCATCAACCCATCCGGAAAGGAACAGGTCGCAAAACTAAAAGATTTCAACGGCATGTATGCATCCAACTTTATATTTGATGAAAAAGGAAGGTATGGTGTGATTTGCTTATTCAAAGAAAATGGAAATAAACATGTGGCTAAGTTTTGGTATGATCACAAATAGTATTTCATTACAAATACCGATACTTTTATTTTTCAAAGGATATCATGAAATATATTATGATTTTACTTTATTTATCAAATGGATAAAGGCACTTACCAATATATAGTAAGCACCTTTATATTTTCTTATTTCTCTTGAGACCATTTAAAAAGTGTTCAATTTTGGTCAAAATCAAGGCGGGCTGGACTTTTTAACCGAAGGAGTACTTGTAGTCTTTCGAGGATTAAAAAGTTCAGACCAACGCCGTGGTTGGCCAAAGGGGAACATTTTTTATCGGTCTCATTCGCGTTCATCGATTAAAACAAACTGCTGCTCTGTCGGCCCTGTATAGATCTGACGCGGCCGGCTGATCTTCCAGTCCGGATCATCAATACTTTCCTTCCACTGGGAAATCCATCCGGGTAGACGACCAATGGCAAACATCACTGTAAACATGTTAGTCGGAATATTGATCGCTCTTAAAAAAGTGCCGCTGTAGAAATCTACATTGGGATAGAGGTTTCTGCTGATAAAGTATTCATCAGTTAACGCAACCTCTTCAAGCTCTTTAGCAAGATTCAGGAGAGGATCTTCAAGTTTGTTTTTTGCAAAATAGTTATCAACCATTTTTTTCATAATTTTGGCGCGGGGATCATATGTCTTGTAGACCCTGTGTCCAAAACCCATCAGGCGGAAAGGATCATTTTTGTCCTTGGCCCGTTCAATAACTTTTTTCAGTTTGGTACCGCTTTTATGAATATCATTGAGCATTTCGATAACGGCCTGATTTGCACCGCCATGAAGTGGGCCCCAGAGTGCAGCCATACCGGCTGAAACAGCCGCATAAAGATTAACACGCCCACTGCCGACAACACGAACCGCAGAGGTTGAACAGTTCTGCTCATGGTCCGCATGGAGAATCCAGAAGGCATTCAGCGCCTTTACAACATCCGGGTCGACCTCATAAGGCTTGACCGGGCTGTCAAACATCATATTTAGAAAGTTAGCACAATAAGACAGATCCGGTCTTGGATAAACCACCTTGTAACCACGGGAAATTTTAAACGCCATAGCTGCCATAGTACGAATCTTGGCTAACAGTCGCGGCATGGTCTTTTCTATATCATCGTCTTCATCTTTCAGTTCAGGATAAAAACTTCTCAATGCATTAACCATTGATGAAAGAATTCCCATGGGATGAGATGCCCTTGGAAAATTCTGAAAAAAAGTCTGCATATCCTCATGGACAAGCGAAAGATCATTGAGCATGACGGAAAACTTGTTGAGCTCATTTCGTGTTGGAAGCTTTCCGTTAAGCAGCAAATAGGATGTCTCAGTAAAAGTTGAATATTCGGCCAGTTGTTCAACAGGGATACCCCTGTAACGCAGAATACCCTTTTCGCCATCCATAAATGTAATGGAGCTTTTACAGCTTCCGGTATTACCGTAACCGGTATCCAGTGTAATATATCCGGTTTGCCGGCGCAAAGCTGAGATGTCTATTCCTTTTTCACCTTCAGAGCCGGTAATTATAGGAAATTTATATTTTTTTCCTTCTATTTCTAATGTTGCGTATTCAGCCATACTATCTACCTCATTAATTTATATTCAGGGACTGTCGTTACAGAAAAATAAAATGCAGTCATTTCTAACAAAAGGTAAATATACACCAACCGGTTATTTTGGTCAAGTCAGAGTATTACGGATTAATATATATTAATAACCCAACAGGTTATATGAATAGTTTATGAAATGATAATTAAAAGTTACCTCAGTTGCGGTGAAAAACAATGTCGATCACCGCCCCGCAATCAGGGCAACATCCATCCTGAATAAAATTTTGCCGGACACAAAAACCCATACGTTTTAGCAAAAGTTTCCCACATTGATAACAGTAAGTGTGTTCGCCTTCATCTCCGGGGACATTACCGGTATAGACGTATCTGAGACCGGCCTTTATACCAATCTCCCGCGCTTTAATCAGCGTGGCGTGTGGGGTTGCAGGCCTGTCTATCAGTTTATAGGTTGGATGAAATCTGCTGATATGCCACGGCACTTCAGGCCCGAGCGCTTTTACAATAAAATCGGCAAGTGCGCCCAATTCTTTCATATCGTCATTCAGTCCGGGGACAATTAACGTGGTAATTTCAAGAAATATCCCCTGGGCCTTCATCTCTTTGAGTGTCTCCAGAACATAAGTCCGGCGAGCACCACATATTTTTTTATAAAAATCATCATTAAAGGCCTTCAGATCAACATTGGCGGCATCCAGATACGGGCTGATCAGCCTGACCGCCTCAGGTGTCATGTAACCGTTTGTTACAAAAACATTTTTGATCCCTTTTCCATGTGCAATTTTTGCTGTATCAAGAGCGGTTTCAAAATAAACAGTGGGCTCTGTATAGGTATAGGCGATTGTCTTACAGTTACCCTCAAACGCTTCTGTAACGACACCTTCAGGCGAACAGTAATCACCCATGATCATCCCCTTTCTGTCAGAAGGCATCTGTGCAATATCGGCATTCTGGCAAAACAGACATCTGAAATTACAACCGACAGTTGAAATGGAATAAGAAAGACTCCCCGGCAGGTAATGAAAAAGTGGTTTTTTCTCTATGGGGTCAATATGCCGGGCAATCAATTTCCCGTAAACTAGAGATTCAAGAATACCCCCCCGGTTTTCCCGTACACTGCAGATACCCCGGTTCCCATCTTTTATAACACAGTGATGATGACAAAGGTTACACCGAACCTTTTTATCTTCCAGCTTTTCATAAAGAAGCGCTTCCATCCATGTTTTCTCCATTTGCAGATTGAACAGGCAAGGCCTAACTGACAAAAGCACCGTCAGATACGTTAGCCGAATATTTCATTGATAGTGGTCTTGTTTTAAAACGTGGTACCGGTGTGATGGCTATCCCGACGAAAGCGCCAAAAGGAAACCGATCCATAATAAAATTCTTTTCAATTGATCGGGATTTTTTGCGGCAGGGTGTCGCCGGAAACCGTAAAACCGATTTCCATTCAATGGGTACATCACCCAATATCTGTCGGATTGTTCTTTTGAGTTCCCATATAGTATACAGGTGTGCCTTCTTACAGACACTGTCTGAATAGAAATACTTCATGCTGAGCTGAATATCTTTAATAGCCAGTTTGTTAAATATACCAAGATACACCCTGTCTTTGGCAACACGACATGCCTCTTCAATTGTTTTGACATAATCATTTACAAACTCAAGTGTTGAAATTATGGAGACATAATTAAAACTATTGTCATCAAACGGCAGTGATTCAGCAAAGCCGCGGTGATAGTCTGATCTGTTTTGAAGAGTTTTTAATGTAATATCAATCATATAAGGGGATGGATCAATATTGGAAACTTCAATACCCATATCAAGTACGGGCAAAAGTTCATGACCGGTGCCACAACCGATATTAAGCAGGGAAGTACCTTTATGAGGATTGATCATCTCACACATGAGGCGGATGCCCATTTCAGTTGCAGGCCTGTTGGCAGGCTCAGCAAACCAGCGCTCGTAAGCGCAGGCATCATGAAAGTTAAAAATATATCCCATGGAAAGTCTCATTAATTACAATAATTAATTATTATATCATGATCAATAGACAAATCACAACGTTCTTCTTAATTCTTCTTAATGGCTCCGGGTGTTTTGTTTCTGACAGAAGTTCATGGTCATGTGGATATGAATTATATGCTGTTGAATTATCATATTCAATACAGTTAAAAATCTCATAATATCAACTAATTATAAAGACTTAGCCCGATCAATGCTTGACAAAAACTCATAATATTAAATATTTCGTTGAAAGTTTTGGATAGACGTATTATAGCAGGCATAAATTTAATATATATTAGCATTATTAGGAGGATGAGGATGCATAAAGTTCGGATTTTGGTATTGTGTCTGATGATGGTTGTTTTGAGTGGTGGTTTATATAACGGTTTTGCACAGGAAACTGAAGGCGATCTGATTGTTCCGCTAGGGACAATTACACTGAGTGCCCCGGACGGTGTTGAAGCAAAAAAAGCTGACGTGGATTTTCCCCATGGTGTTCATTTTGACTACAACTGTAAAACTTGCCATCACAGCTGGTCCGGCACAACTGAAGTTGTTGGCTGTATGACCTCTGGATGTCATGACCGGACTGAGGTCGTTAAGAATGATGAAATGGCTTCAACCAAATATTATAAAGAAGCTTTTCATACTCAGTGTATTGACTGCCATAAAGAAATCAAAATGAAAAATAAGGCGACAGAGGCAGATAAAACTATATTGGCACCTGAATTACTCCCCGAAGGCCCGACCGGTTGTAATGAGTGCCATCCAAAAGACTGATTTTTAACTGTTTTGCAAAACCTGAACCGCTGACTTTCACAAACACTGTTCGCATTTGCTATACAGTCTTTTTACCTGTTAGAAAAAGAAATACACCTTCAATCATAGTTTCTCTGCACGTTGGTGCAGAGAAACTTTTGTAGTTCCTATTCAACCCCTGTCATTCTGATTATCCATTATTGATAAATATCAGAAAAGTTCTGCAAACCGCACCACTCTTATGCCCTTTTGTTTTTAATTTTTATAACACTGATAACTGTCTGTGGACAATAACCGTTTTATCGGCATCTATGATATATTCTTGCCAATTGAAAAAGCCTTTCCAAGAAATTCACCAATACCGTAATATGCTGTAATTTCCGGGGCAAACAGGATCGGTTTTATTTTTTTCATATCCGGTACACCCTTATCATCCAGCATATCCTCATCAACCATCACATCAATAATCTCACCGATAAACTGAAAATGGACACCCAGTTCCACCACCTGAAGTAACTTGCATTCCAGAATAACAGGAAATTCTTCAATATAGGGCGCATCAACTTTTTCACTTTTAACGGGCGTCATTCCTGCCGCTTTAAACTTATCTTTTTTTCGACCGGAAGTAATGCCAAAATAATCGATGGCTTCAACATGTTCAACAGAGGGAATATTTACAGTAAATGCCTTATGTTCAAGGATATTGCCATATGTGTACCTTGCTTTTCTGATGGATACGGCTACGCATGGCGGTTTAGAGCAACAGATCCCGCCCCATGCCGCTGTCATAACATTGGGTTTTTTATCCTTGTCGTATGAACCAATGGCCAGTGCCGGTGTCGGATAAAGAATTGTTTTTGCACCCAGTGATTTTTTCATCAGTATTATCCTTCCTTTTTTTCTTAAAGCATCTTCTATAATTAATTTATATTATTCAGGCATATATTTCTGCGCTAACGGGTACCGCCGACCATAGCCAAAAGCCTTGGATGTTACTTTAAGCCCTGGTGCTGCCTGCTGCCGTTTATATTCATTTCTGTGAACTCTTTTTATAATATCCATCACCACGGATTTTTCATATCCCATGTCAACCAGTTCATCCACACTCTTAAGATCCTCTATATAGCCCTTTAAAATTGCATCCAGCACATCATAGGACGGCAAATCATCCTGATCAGTCTGATCCGGCTTCAGCTCCGCTGACGGCGCCTTGTCTATAATGCGCTGGGGAATGATCTCTTCAGTCTCATTTATAAAACGGGACAGTTCATAAACCCGGATTTTCGGAACATCAGAAATGACAGCCAGACCACCGTTCATATCGCCATAAAGCGTACAGTATCCAACGGCCGATTCCGATTTATTACCGGTTGAAAGGACCATACTGCCATCCCGGTTTGATATCGCCATCACGATGGTCCCTCTGATGCGGGCCTGGATGTTCTGTTCAGTCACGCCGGGGTTCTTTTCATCAAATCCGGGAGAGATATACGGCAAATATTCTTTGAACATTTTATCTATGGGAATGGTATGGTAACGAACGCCAAGATTCTCAGCCAGTTGACGGGTATCTTCGAAATTATTCTGAGACGTATAACGGGAAGGCATAAATACCGTAAAAACATTCTTGCTCCCAAGAGCATCAGCCGCAACACAGGCGGTTAATGCTGAATCAATACCACCGCTCAGGCCGATAACTGCTTTTGAAAATCCGCATTTAGTCATATAATCCCGGGTACCCATAACAAGCGCCCGATAAATGGCATCCGCATCTGTTCTCGGAATACTTTTAATATCTCCGGTCCCATTTTTTGTATCAAAGCAGATAATATCTTCTTCAAAATCCGAAGCTTCAGCCGCAACTTTACCTGACGCGTTAAATGCCATGCTCGAACCGTCAAACAGGATGCTGTCATTTCCGCCAACCTGATTCGAATAGACAAACGATACGTTGTATTTCTTCGAAATTGCATGCAGCATATTTGTTTTAAATGCTCTTTTCCCGTCATAAAACGGTGAGGCTGATATATTGATGATCAGATCCGCACCTTCTTCAGCCATTTTTGCCACAGGATCAACATGGTAAATCCTCTTTTTGAAGATCTCTTTATCGTTCCAGGCATCCTCACAAATGGTCAGACCAATTTTATGCCCTTTATATTCAAAAGTAGAGCAATCTGTACCAGGTTCAAAATAACGACTCTCATCAAAAATATCATAAGTGGGCAAAAGCCGCTTATAATCCTTATGAATTATTTTGCCATTTTCAAACAGCACGGCGGCATTATACAAGGGGTTACCTATTTCGGAGATATTTTTATCCACATATCCACAAATGACGCCGATACCCTTGATATTTTTAACTATTTTTTCAAGTGCGGCCAAATTTGCATCCACAAAATCTCTTTTTTCAAGCAGATCCCTGGGCGGGTAACCGGAAATGGCCATCTCGGAAAATACGACAAGGTCGCAGTCCATCTCCTTTGCCTTTTCTGCATACTCTATAATTTTATTTGTATTATATTTATAATATCCGATAACCGTATTTAGCTGAACTATTGCAATTTTCATGATTTTATCTCGGATTAATGAATGGGTTAATAATGGATTATTAATATCTTATTGCTACTATAGCATGGAAAAAATATCAATGTCATTTCAATTTTTAAAAGTCTACACAGTTGATTTAGCTACAAAAAATCATCTTTTATTTCAACTTCCGCACTTACCTACATAACCATCTGTGATTAAACAAGAAATTTTTTATAAAAAATTGAGATATTTTAAACGGTAGACACATCAGAACAAATAAAGGCCTTTTTTCTCGTTATATCCCTTTGCCATGTTGCCGGCATCGCTATCACATTTACAACCATAGGTATTTATATGCCATTGTCAGGGGCAGACTCTTTGGAGAGATCAACTCAAGCCCGGTGGCTCATTTTGCAATGGTCAATATCATGATTATGTTTAGTATTAACATGCACGACATTTTTCAAATCCCTGTGTTTGCTCCACAAAAGGCACTGGAATGGAAAAAATTAACACTGATATATATGGGTATATAAGATGAATACAAACAGAATTGATCAGAGCGGATCAATTCCCGATGCTATTCACCCGAATTTACTTTCAGGAGCATATAAAATGAATAACCATATTTTAGAAAAAATAGAAGCGATGAAACAGTTAAAGGGACCTGCATACAAGCCCCGAACCAAACACCTTTCACCTGATGGATGGGCAAAATATACAAACCGGCTTTTTCTTGAAGCCAGCCCCTACCTTATCCAGCATGCACACAATCCCGTCAACTGGTATCCGTGGGGGAAGGAAGCCTTTGAAACAGCAAGGAGCTTGAACCGTCCGGTTCTTCTCAGTGTCGGCTACTCAACATGCCACTGGTGCCATGTCATGGAAGAGGAATCTTTTGAAGACGAAGAGATTGCCCTTTATCTCAATAAAAATTTTATTGCCATCAAGGTGGACAGAGAGGAACGGCCGGATATTGATGCGGTTTATATGAGTGCTGTTCAAGCCATCACGGGCGGCGGCGGCTGGCCCATGAATATCTGGCTGACACCGGATAAAAAACCTTTTTATGGCGGCACTTATTTTCCTGCAAGAGATGGAGACAGACCGGGTGCACCTGGCTTTTACACGTTGTTGAGAAAGCTTAATGATTTTTATAAAACTGATGGCGAAAAAGTAATCCGGGCCGGCCAGGAAATAATGGCGGCAATTAATAAAATGCCGGCACCTGCGCCCGGCACGTATCTACCCGATAAAAAACCGGTAGACCAGGCAATAAATTTCTATAAGGAACACTTTGACAATGTATACGGCGGACTTTCAGGTGCGCCTAAATTCCCCAGCACCCTGCCCATAAGACTGTTGTTAAGACAATATCACAAAACCGGTGACAAGGTATCACTTTTTATGGCTGAACAGACACTTGAAAAAATGGCCGGTGGCGGCATATATGATCATGCAGGCGGCGGTTTTCACCGCTATGCTATAGATGAACAGTGGCTGGTACCGCATTTTGAAAAGATGCTTTATGATAATGCCCTGCTCGTCAAGGCCTACCTTGAAGGTTATCAGGTAACAGGAAATGAGGCTTTTAAACGTGTTACCGAAGAAATACTGGCATATGTTAAAAAGGATATGGCTGCACCGGACGGTGCATTTTATGCGGCAACTGATGCCGACAGTCTCACACCCAAAGGCCGTCGCGAAGAGGGATACTTTTTTACATGGACACCTGAAGAGCTTGAAACGGTTTTGGGAAAAGAAAAAGCTGACATAGTAAAACATTATTATGCAGTTGGACCTATAGCCAATTTTGAAGGCCGGTATATTCTTCATACTCCGAATGCAGCAGAAGACACAGCAACGGCTTTCAACATCTCACTGACAGATCTCAACGAAATTGTAGAGACCTCAAAAGAAAAACTTTATACGGAAAGGCAAAATCGCCCTGCCCCGCTTCGAGATGAAAAAATCATTGTATCCTGGAATGGTCTTATGATCTCTGCTTATGCTTTTGCCGGACTTGTCCTGCAGAAAGAGGGTTATACTAAACAGGCGGAAAATGCCGCACAATTTATTATGGATAACCTCTTTAAAGATGAACGGCTCCATAGAAGCTTTAAAGATAGTATCTCCGGCAACAAAGCTTATCTTGCCGACTACGCTTTTTTTATTGCCGGACTGCTTGATCTTTTTGAATCAGGAAGTAATATAAAATGGCTTGAAACGGCCATCAAGCTGGATGATATCCTCAAGGAGAATTATGAAGATCATGAAAATGGCGGTTTTTTCAGAACCGGAAAAGATCAGGAAGCGCTGATCACCCGGGAAAAACCCAGTTATGATGGTGCCATACCCTCCGGTAATGCTGTAGCTATCATGAATCTTTTGCGTCTTGGCAGATTTACAACAAAAGCAGAATATATAAAACGTGCTGAAAAAGCGATGAAAGCTTTTCTGGGAGTACAGACACCAAATCCTGTTGCCATGTCTGAAATGCTTCTGGCTGTTGATTACTACCTTGATAAGCCAAGAGAGATTATTATTGTAACGCCGGATGAAAATAATGATGCCGGGTTATTTTTAGATATTATCTCAAAGCAGTTTTTGCCGAGCAGGATTATAGATGTTGTGTCTGAAGGTAATGATCTTGAATCGCACAACAAGATTCTTCCTTTGATCAAGGGGAAAACAGCCATAGATGGTAAAATTACAGTTTATGTCTGTGAGGCGGGTGTTTGTAAACTGCCGACAACCGATCCGGAAATGTTTAGGACTTTGATTCGAAGTCAGAAATGAATTTTATGTGCTGAGTGCTGAGTGCTGAGTGCTGAGTGCTGAGTGCTGAGTGCTGAGTGCTGAGTGCTGAGTGCTGAGTGCTGAGTGCTGAAAAAAATAAAATTTCAAGAAAAAAAGTAAAGATCTTTTTGTAAAAAATCTTTCTTTTTTGCTCCCTTTACGCCTTATTTCTCACACCTTACTTTCTATACTCATTACTCAGTCCTCAGAACTTCTTTTTACCCCCCACCCACCGGCGGGAAAATCCCAACTCGGTCACCATCTTTTAAGATACTGTTTAACCCGCTTTTAATGCCGTTAACAAAAACCAGTTTTGCCTCATCAAGGGGGACACCCAGTTTCTCAAGAAGTATCTGAACAGTTGTCTCATCATCTACAGAATAATTATTACCCCCGGGCGGTGTAAACCGCCCGAGTGACGCAAATAAGTTTATGGAAATGATTATCGGCATCCGTTAGAAATTTTTCGCCTCCTGGAGCTCATCAATACTATAATCCCAAGTCACATTATGCGGCGGGAACTGCTCCTTGAAAAATGCGGGCAACTGGTCATCAACCTTTGTAAAGCCGGCTTTCTCATTAAATTCATATTCACTTTTAAGCACCGACTTGCCCAGTTCAATAATATCGTCCGGCGTAATACGGGTGCCGTAACGGCCGTTTACCATATCTGCAATTAGCTGCAGTGCGTTTTCGGTATCCAAAACAGCAAAGGCAACAAACAGGCAGAAGCCTGCCGAATCAACTGCCGCAGTGGCAATCTGAAGATTTTTTGAAAGGTCAATATTGCCCGGCTTTTCAAATGGATCAACAGTACCACCTACCGATAAAATATTTGCAGTAACACCGTAACCGGCAGTGTGGTCTGCACCCATAGGCGTCGTAGCATATGTTACACCAACGCCCTTTACGGCCCTGGGATCATATGCAGGCAGTGCCTGTTTTTTACAGGTCGGTACACGATCGACACCCAGTGCCTGACCGGTAAAATGGGCGCCATTTCCTATAATCCTTCCCATGGGATCATCAGTGCCGACTTTCTTTAACAGCTCAATGGCAGCTTTACCATCACCCCATTCAATAACACCGCCCTCCATGGCAATACCCAGCGCAACACAGCAATCAATAGTATCGACGCCGACATCATCACATATCCGATCAAGCATGGCGATATCATCCATATCCTTAATCATCGTATGCGCACCTGCTGCCCAGATTGTTTCATATTCAAAACCGGATGTCAGGTAATTACCATCCTTGTCATTGTACGACTGAGAACATTTGATGACACATCCGGGACAGCATCCTTCGGAAACCACTCCACCTCTCTCCTTTATCAGCTCCACCATCTTTTCTCCGCTGATATCTTTTGCATGCTCAAAACGACCGCTTCTAAAGTTCTTGGTCGGAAGAGCACCCGCCTCATTGATAATATTTACCAGAATGGCTGTCCCGAAACCCGGCAAGCCCTGGCCTGTAACAGGATGATCCGCAAGCATTTTTGCCCATGCTTTACTGGCCGCCTTAAATGCTTCCTTATCAGCCATCTCAACTTTTTCAGCACCTTTATCATCAACAATAATCACTTTTATCTTTTTTGAACCCATTACAGCCCCCAGCCCGCCTCTGCCAATTGCCCGGCCGGGACGGCCATGAGGATCTGCAAGCTGAATACTGGCAGCAGAGAGCCGCTGTTCTCCTGCGGCGCCAATACACATAACGCCGACCTTATCACCATATTTTGCCCACATTTTTTCAACCATTTCATTAGTGCCCTTACCGATATATTCATCGGCCGGCAGAATTTCTACAGAATTTTTTTTGATGATGATCATGGACCAGGCATCATCTTCCGGCTTATCTTCAAGTACAATGGCTTTTATACCAAGCCTCGCCAGCTTATAGGAGACAAGCCCTCCGGAATTACTTTCCTTTATGCCGCCGGTCAGTGGTGACTTCGAGCCAACCGAAAGTCTTGAACTATTTGCTGCAGGTGTGCCCGTTAAAATTCCAGGGGCAATGACTATCTTGTTATCCCTGCTTAAGGGGTGGCAATCAGCCGGTACTTCATCTAAAATCATCCGGGATGTCAGTCCTCTCCCGCCCAAAGAGCTAATCGAATTTCCGGGTTCTTCAAATAAAAATGTTTTCTTTCTGGTGTTGACTCTTAGTAATTTAGACATTTTTTCTCCTCCATAGTTATATCGTTTAAACCAAACCCTCTCTATATTACTATTTCCCGGTTGCGGCTTCCCAACAACCCTGCAAATTATTATTAACCAGTGAAACGATCTCTGCGTCAAGTTTATTTTCTTCGGTCATTCTTGTCAGAATGCCCATGATATCCCATGGCGGCATAGACAGCCGGTATGGACGATTTTGGGCCAGTGCCTGAAAAATATCAGCAATGGCAATTATTCGAGCCTCTAAAGGAAGGCCGGCATCTTCAAGATGAAAAGGATATCCCTGGCCGCTTAATGTCTCATGATGAAAAGCCGCCAGTTTTGCAATTGTTTCAAACCCGTCAATCCGCTTTAAAATCTGATAACTTTCAAAGCTGTGGTGCATCATCACTGCACGTTCATCAATTGTAAGCCGGGCCGGCTTATCCAGAATCTCATCCGGTACATTCAACTTTCCAAGATCATGAAGCAGACCTGAAATCTCCAGTATTGAACACACCTCATTATCGAGTCCCGCCAGTTTACCAATCAGTTTTGATAATTTTGCCACGCCAAAGGAATGTTCAGCAGTAAAAGTGCTTTTTGCATCTACAACACTTGCAAACAGTTTTGCAATTTCCAGAAAAGCGCCCTCATTTATTTCTATCACTTTTGAAACCTTTGACATATCACAGATGTACGTTGAAATATGCCGGGGATCAAGCATAAGCCAAAATATTTCATTTTGAGAAATATTTAAAAAAATATCGACCAGTTCCGGAGAAAAAAAAGTGCTTTTATATTTTCTGATCGTATTTCTGATAATATCACGGGATAACAGCAAATTTTTACCCGAATTCCGGACTACCAGTGCATCAATGCGGTCCGCCATATAAATACAGTTGGCTATCAGCTTGATGTCATCAGGCAGGTTTTTATCTTTCAGAATATCCCAATGTGTATGATGGTATAATATTATCGGTGCATAATCAGCAAACAAATGGTGACCTGAAAGTAAAGCTTCTCCACACAAACAGTGATCTTCCGATTTATCCCAGTTCAGCTCTGTAACAAGATAAGTGTGCATATTTGAAGAGGAGACCCCACAATCATGGATGAGTGCAGCATGGTATATCGTATCGAGCATTGCATCATTCATTCCCATATATCGCCCACACTCTACTGCCATAAATGCAACTCGCTTGCCGTGCTGGACATCGTCTATACCGACCAAATCAAGCATATCGGAAAGAGCATGTACAATCTGCCTGAAATCTATATTTGTCATGGTTTCCGCCAATTTCAGGTTATCATGAAAAACAATGTTCCCGGCCGGCTAAAGATGTTGAAATAGTTTAGACAAAAATGGTTATTTTCGTGCAAGATATTTAATTACGAAAAAAATACAGGAAACGGAGCTAAATCAAATTCCGGAAACTATGGAATTTAATTATCACATACGGGTATAACAAATCAATGAAGAGTTTATATCTATTATTTATTAATATAATTTCAGTATTTTACCCTGAAATAACTGAATTTCTCAGAATACCGATATTATCGATAACCATTTCAATGGTATCTCCCGGCATCAGAAATACAGGCGGCTTTCGTGCAAACCCGACACCGCTTGGTGTGCCGGTAAGAATAACGGTCCCGGGCAGAAGTGTTGTATAACTCGAAAGTGTTTCAATCAACCCGGCAACGGTAAAAATCATGTCGGCTGTATTTCCATCCTGCATGACTTGACCATTTAAAATACTTTTGATTTGAAGCGCCTGGGGGTCGGGTATTTCATCGCGGGTAACAACTACAGGTCCCAGCGGGCAGAAAGTATCAAAACTTTTACCGCGCACCCATTGTCCGCCGCAACGATCTTTCTGCCAGTTTCTTGCAGACACGTCATTACCAATAGTGTAGCCGAACACATAATCTAATGCATTTGCAGCAGAAACATCTTTGGCCCTCTTTCCGATCACAATAACCAGCTCCGCTTCATAATCCACTTCCGGCGGATTCATACATGATGGTGGCAAAACAATGGGATCTTCCGGATGGGCTATCGCCGCCGGATTTTTCATAAACAGGGCCGGGTATTCAGGAGTTTGTGATTTAAATTCCTTTGCATGCTGATGATAATTAAGTCCGATACATAAAATGGCTTGCGGTTGAAGGGGGGCAAGAATTTTTTTCACCTGGATCTTTTCCCCGGTATCAATCAGATCACCGAAAAGATCGCCTTCCAGAAGTGTTGCAATACCATCATGATAATTGTATCCGAAATACACTTCATCATTTTCATCTAAAAATCGGATTATTCTCACTGCTTACTCCTTCAATATCTTTTCCACCATATTGTTCAATCGCTTGAAACTTCATCATAAATCTGCGATCAATATAATCTTTAATTTTAAAAGCAAGCCGGCCGCTGAATGTGATCCACCGTTTGTTCAGTATGCCGATACCCCCACCCATATTGAAAACAAGTAAATACGGGCCTCCCGGGTCAAAGGCTTTTAATACTGACCCTTCAAGAGCCGCCATCAGATTATGACATAATATCGGGTTTTCACGAACAGCATATACACCGACTTTATCAAGTGGTTCATCCTGGAAATAGATACAGTCACCGCCGCCGAATATTTCCGGATGCCGGGGGCATTGCAGATACTTGTTGACAATCATGCCATCATCCGGGCCGACCGGTATACCGGAATCTCTGAATATTGCAGACGACCTTACCCCCGATGCAAGAAAGATAACATCCGCTAAATGCGTTTTGCCGGATTCCATCCGAATCGTTCCGGTTTTGATCTCCTTAACGTAATCACCATCATGAACTTCAATATTTCGCTGCACCATAATGGCCAAAGCGCTTTTACGAATTTTATCCGGAAAGCGCCCCATAAAAGGCCCTCCTGAAAAAATTTTTATCACCGGCATATGGCTTTGAATATGTTTTACAAGCTGCCAGACATTTCCGGCGATCTCTGTAGAAGACGGGCCACCGCCGACAATTGCAATTAAAATCTTTTTTTGAGATGTCAGTTCAATAATTCGGGATCGGGCTTTTTGAAGTGTTTCAATGGGTTTAACTGAAAAGATGTCGCCCTTATCTTCAGTTACCAGTGATTGGGGTACATAACTTCCGGCATTAACGGAAAGCACATCGTATACGATATCTTCACCGGATGCCAATTTTACGATTCTTAATTTTGGATCAATATGAGTGGCCGATCCCGGAACAAATTGCCCGCCCTGTTTTTCCACTACATTTCCGGTGGCGAATCGGATATCTTCCGGTGCATAGGTTTTGCCGAGCATCCCCGGCCCCATGCCGGAATAGTAATGGTAGTCTGATGGCCCGATAACAGTAACACCATAGCCCTTATCGACAAATCTTCTTATATTTGCCAAGGTAACCATGTGGGCGTGACCGCCGCCGACAAGAACAAGCTGTCCTTTCAAGAGCATTCCCCTTGTATTTGATTATAAGGTGTCAAATCATAAAAAGACTGAGTGCGTCTGACTCTTGTACCTTGCGCTCTTCCAGTTGTTGACGGAATCCGTTCAGATCATCTTCAACCCATATGATACCATGAGCTGTTGCTATTTTTAGAATCTCCGGATAAAAGGAGGCTGTAATATCAGGCTGTTCATCGGAGTCTTCCGTTGCAGATTCTGAAAGGTGAGCCAAAATATCAGCGACATGTATAATTATGGAAAATGCCACTTCTTCCTGCTGTTCTTCAAGACGATGATGATAACCGACGGCTGCGATGAGATTGTCAGGAAACAGCCATCGTTTCAATAAACGCATCCCGACATCATCATGGGTTAGTCCAAATTTATCTATTTCAAGTTCCAGCTCTCTTTTACCCTCAGCTTTACTTTCTTCAAGCAGCAGTGAATACTGGCCGGGTAAAGTCATATACATAACCAGTTTACCGATATCGTGGATAAGACCGGCAATAAAAAATTCATTGGCCGGATACTTAAGCTCCTTTGCAATAATTTTAGCCGCAAGGCCACACACAAAGCTATGCTCCCAGAATATATTGATATTAAACTGTTTGTCTTTTTTCAGATGCTTGAAACTGTCAAAAACGGCCCTGGCAATTACAACATTGCGTATCTCTTTAAATCCGAGAATAGTAATGGCCTGTTCAAGTGTGCTGACTTTTCGTGACAAACCGAAAAAAGCAGAATTTGATGTTTTTAATATTACGGCCGTAAGGGAAACATCCGGACGGATAACAGCCATAAGTTCACTGGCGGAGCTTTCGGGGTTGGCCGTTATTTCCATAACCCGGTTGACGACTGTGGGCAGTGTGGGAAATGACTGGATGCAAGTTGTTAATGCGGCGATATTTTCGGAACACATAACTCCATTCTCCTGAAATTCAAATTTTTAGATGTACGCTTACTATTATCAACGTGATAACTTTTTAATCGCCCGGCTTACCTTACTTTTAGCTTCAGAAAGTATCTCTTCACTGACACATATCAATTCATTTTCAGTTATAATGTCTAAAAAAACCAAAACCAGCATAGGATCAAACTGTGTTCCGGCATTATCAGCCAACTCCTTTACTACATTTTCATCGGTTAACCTTTTACGGTAGGGTCGATCGGACAACATTGCAATAAAGGAGTCAACCATGAAAAAAATCCGGGCACCAATGGGAATCTGCTCCCCTTTGAGCCTTTCAGGATAGCCGGTGCCGTCATAACGCTCATGGTGGTATAAAAGTACAGACCGTTCATCGGAAAAAAAATCAAACATACTGGTCAGTTCGACCAGCATGTAGGGATAATTTTTAATGGCATCCCGCTCTTTACCGGTTAATTCTTTTGAACGGTTTACCATGATCCCTTTCAACAAAACCTTGAAACAGTTTTCTAAAGAAGATGAGCGTTTAAATATCTCGGTAATATTGGGCGGCAACTGGAGTTTTGAACAGATCTGCTCTATACACAGATGGACAAGCTGATTATGCCGCTGAAAAAGGGCTCCGCCATGATCACGAACCAGAAGTGAAAGGGATTCAAGAGATGCAACTTTTGTCTTTTCAAGTGCGTGAGAAAGTCGATCTTTTAGAATATTAATTTTCGTATCTTCATCAATGGGCGTATTAATCGTATCATCGTTATAAATAACAACCCTGTTCCGCCCCCCGGATTTAGCTTTATAAAGTGCCTTATCGGCAAGTCCCACGAGATTTTCCCAGCAATCGGGTGAATGGTATCTTTTTGAGACAAGACCGATACTGACCGTCAAAGACACCTTGTCCTTCCCATCGCTGATTTTATTCGTTTCACACCGGGTTCGAATCTTTTCAGCAACAACCTGTGCGCCTTTTATATTCGTCTGGGGCAGAATAATAAGAAACTCTTCACCGCCATACCTGAATGCCATGTCATGTAACCGGATATTTTCCTTTAAAAATCCGGCAAACGCTTTTAAAACGAAATCACCAAAAGGGTGTCCATGGGTATCATTTATCTCCTTAAAAAAATCCAGATCCAACAAAAGACAGGAAAGATCGGCTTCATAACGTTGTGTCCGTTTAAACTCCTGTTCAAAAAAATCATTCAGATAATAACGGTTATAAAGCCCGGTAAGTCCATCACGCAGGGAACGTTCTTTTATACGCCTTTTTTTCTCCTGTTCCTGTTGAACTGCTTTTTTAAATAAAATATGTGTTTTTATGCGGGCTAATAGTTCTTCATCGCTGAAGGGTTTAGTTATGTAGTCTGATGCACCGGCTTCAAAACCCTTGACAATATCTGGCGTTTCACACTTTTCAGTCAGAAAAATTACGGGAATAATTTTTGTTTCCGGCTCTTTTTTCAGCCAGCCGCATAATTCATATCCATTCATCTGGGGAATGGTGATATCCGACAAAATCAAAGAGATCGAATTCTCTTTTTTCAGATATTCTATCGCCTGAATTCCGTTTTTCACTACAACGGGCCGAAACCCGTTTATATCCAGCAGCTTTTTCAGAGGGCCGGTATTTTCAATATTATTGTCAACTATGAGTATAGAATCCATCGAGGCTTTTATC
Organism: Desulfobacterales bacterium; assembly: GCA_021737275.1. GTDB lineage: Bacteria > Desulfobacterota > Desulfobacteria > Desulfobacterales > JAIPEE01 > JAIPEE01. Next base: position 187,508 of record JAIPEE010000002.1, on the reverse strand, counting down.
ATTAATTTCTTCCTTAATTTACTAAATGCTACTTATTGGATCTATTTGTCTGAACCGAATAATCCTATAGTATAGAGAAAAAATAATAATATTTCAAGCCGGTTTTGAATCAATTTTTCGAAAATTTCAAAAAATTAAGAGGCATAAATCCCTTTCTGTCTCAATTTTTCCGACATATTGCTTATTGATGTCTCTTCACACAAATCTAAGCCGAGTTTATCCACTACCAGTGTTTTCAGGTAATCAAGGTGCGGACATGGCGGTGCATGATAATTATCTTTAGTGATGCATGAGCTGAAATGGACGGCGATCTGATCTTTTTCAATCCCCTCCTTTTCTTTGATCGATCGGGTCAGCTCATCCAGTTTACGATGAATACCTCTGCCGCAACATCCCCCACAAGTCATATAGATTGAACGCAGTTCCATATCTTTGGAGTACCGGGCAAATCCATCCGTACGATCAAAAAAAGCTTTTTCACAACGATAGCCGGAACATCTTTCCTTAACGATATCACACTGAACGATTGCAATATAAGATTTTTCTTTCATATCAAACTCCTTTAGTTTGTAATCAATTATTTATAATTTTTTGGAAAAAGCTTTCTCTCTATTAACTCTATCAGAATATGAATAACCTTGATGTGAAGTTCCTGAACGCGGTCAGCATAATGCCCGCCCGGTGTACAAATATCAACATCGGCAAAAACACCTATAGCTGATTGAATTCTCCCGGTAAGAGAAATAACGGTCATCTCTTTCTTTTTTGCTGCCTCAACGGCCTTCATAATGTTCATGCTTGAACCACTGGTGCTGATGGCCAGCAGACAGTCGCCCGGTTTTCCATGACTTTCCATATAACGTGAAAAAATTACCTCATATCCATAATCATTTGAAACACAGCTGATATGGCCGGGATCGCTTATAGCTGTCGCCGGAAGCCCTTTTCGCTCTTTTCTGAACTTTCCGGACAGCTCTTCAGCAAAATGCATGGCATCACACATAGAACCGCCATTACCGCAACTGAACACCTGTCCATTATTTTCAAAACATGTAATTAAAGCCTTTGCCGCTTTCCCGATTGCGGTAATGGTTTTATTATTATCCATCAACTGTTCGAGCGCGCCGGATGCTTCTGTCAGACTGCTTAATATGTGTTTTTTCATGGCTCTTCCCGATTATATAGTTTTAATATTTTACCATCCTCAAGCTGAGCTGATACTTATAAACTACAACATGATATCGGGCAAGCCTAACTAATTATTTTAATATTATTGCCCATAACGCTCGCCCCCCTTTTCAAGATATTCCAACTCTTCCATTGTACTCTCTCGTCCCGATGCCCTGTTCCTGTGTGGAAAACGTCCGAATCTTTTTACAACCTCTCTGTGCTCCCGGGCATAATATACGTTACCGGAAAAAACCTCTTTCCAGTCTGATGCAGATTCAGCTTCCAGTTTTTCAAAAAGCGCTACACTCCGCTCCTGATCTTCAATAACTTCTGAATGCATAAACGGCATATACATAAATACACGATAAAGCACCGACAACCTTTCATCGAATCCCATTTCAACACCATGCTTTGCTATCTGGATAGCCAGGCTGTCTCCTGAGAAAGCTGCTTTGGTTTTGCGATAGACATTCCGGGTAAACTGATCAAGCAGAATAATTAATGCAAGACAACCCTCCGGTGTATTTTTCCAGTTTTCGAGTTCCGATGATCCGGCTTTTATCATCAACGCTTCAAACCGCTCTTTAATTTCATGGTCAAATTCAGGTGTTGCGTTAAACCAGACCTGGAACCGCTCTTTAGCTTTATCAGGATTAAGATCACTATCCCTGAACCAGAACGACAGAATTTCTTCAATGTTTTTTCCGGTATTCATTACATCATCCTTAATTTGCCTGTTCTGATTTCCACAAATAGATATGGTTCCGCCATTTTGCAGTATTTGATATTAAATCAAATTTCTTATTACATACCCTCAAAAAAATTTGAAAAACTTCTCAACACGAAAACCAATTGGTCATTTTATTTTTTGTTACAACCGGGAAAAAAGGAAAAGCTTGAATCTTCATATCAGTATTCATTCCAAGTTTCAATCCCACCAAAAATATTGACTATACAGCGTTTCATCATGTATAAATTTAATTTAATACAATAAACCGGCCCTTTTTTGGAGGTTTTGATGATAACGACTTTCAAGTCCATTCTGTTTTTTTCAATATTAATATTTTCAATTTCACTAATATCCTTTTTGCCTGAAGATACGTTGGGGGCTGATATATACGTCATAACAAAAGCACCTGAACAGGTTGAGTCCGGCGAAAAGGTAACTTTTGAAATTACGGTTATAAATGCCGGGAAAGACGCTGTTACCGATCTGGATCTCATTAATGAAATACCGCCCGGCCTGAACTATCATAATAATCTTAATGGCATCAGTCTTAAATGGCCGTTAGATAATCTCATGCCTGGAGACAAAAGAACATTTCAGTTCACGGTTGATGCGGTTAAATCCGGTACATATATTAATATTACGGATGTATATTCGAAAAAGATTGTCATCACCCGTGATAAAACATTTGTACAAGTACTGGCATCAGGCAGTTTATCCAAAGAGCCTGAAAATGTATTGCCTCAGTTAACATTTACAGCTTACGATACGGAAGATCCCATCATGCCGGGCTCACTTATAACCTATGTCCTTGTCGTCAAAAATGAGGGGTCGGTTACATGCAGAAATGTTCGTCTTAACAATGTAATTCCGCAGAATATGACATATAATTTTGCAGTCCCGGCACCAACAACCATTCAGGGTAAACTTATACAGTTTCCGGTAATTATCGCCCTTAAGCCCGGCATCAAATATATTTATAAGGTAACTTGTAAAGCTGTTAAGGAAGGCATGGGTATCAATACTGCCACAGTGTCATGTGATGGCCTTAAAAACCGAATAACCGTTGAAGAGAGAACCCGGGTTAGCCAATAATTGAACTGTTCTTTAATATCGGTCAGAGGAAACCCCTTATGAAAGAGCGTTTGAAAAATATTTCCGGCCAGGATCTGATTACATTTTTTGATAATCTTTTAGATTTCATCATTATTCTGGATAATGAAGGCAATATCATTTATACCAACCCTGCTGTATTTTTGTGTCTTGGTTATTCCTTTGATGAACTTACGGCAATGCATATAATTGATTTGTACCCGGAAGATCGTAAAACAGAAGCAAATGATTTACTGCATGACATGTTGACGAAAAAACATTTTATCGGCGACATGCCATTTGTCACCAAAACCGGAAACCTGATACCGGTTGAAACCAAGATCACTCAATCATTGTGGGACGGCAAGCTCTTACCGATCAGTATATCCAGGGATGTCACACCCCGTGTTAAGGCGGAATCAGCGCTTACCGAAAGTGAGCGGCGGCTTTCCACATTGATGAGCAACCTTCCGGGTCTTGCTTACCGCTGCAAAAACAATCATAACTGGACAATGGAGGTGGTAAGTGATGGCTGTCTTGAACTCACCGGTTATAAACCCTCTGATCTGATTAATGACAATGTTATTCCTTATTGTGATATTGTACATCCGGATGACGTTGAAAGAATTAGAAAAGATTCTCAGAAAACCTTTGGAACCAAAAAACCGTTTGAGCTTACTTTCCGCATTATCACAAAATCCGGAGAAGTAAAGTGGGTATGGGAACAGGGTATCGGGGTTTTTTCAAAAACGGGAAAACTTGTTGCACTGGAAGGATTTATCACTGATGTAACAGAGCAGAAAATGCTGGAGCTGCAGCTCAACAGGGAAAATAAACTTCTGAAATATAATATCAAAAACTCCTATAAATTTTGCGATATCGTCGGCAGAAGTGATGCCATGCAACAAGTTTTTGACATTATTCTGCAGGCAGCCAACTCTGATGCCAATGTCATTATCTATGGAGAATCCGGTACCGGCAAGGAACTGGCTGCACGTGCTATCCATAAAATGGGTTCCCGTCATACAAACCGTTTTGTACCGGTTAACTGTGGTGCCATACCGGAGCATCTTATTGAAAGTGAATTTTTCGGATATAAAAAGGGGGCCTTCACCGGCGCCAACTCGGATAAACCGGGCTATCTTGATATTGCTGAAGGCGGCACCCTGTTCTTGGACGAAATCGGTGAAATCAACCTGAATTTACAGGTAAAACTATTGCGGGCAATCGAGGGAAGCGGCTATACACCGGTTGGCAGCAATGAAGTTAAGATACCGAGCGTCAGAATTATTGCGGCCACCAATAAGAGCTTAAAAAGACTTATTAAATCCGGCGCCATGCGTGAAGATTTCTTTTACCGGATTCACATTATCCCACTGAGTCTGCCGCCATTAAGAGAAAGAAAAGAGGATATTCCCCTGCTTGTATACCATTTCCTGAAACAGGAAACGGATAAAAACATTAATGTCAACTCACAAAATATCATAGATGCGATTCAGAATTATGACTGGCCCGGAAATGTCAGGGAACTGCAAAATGTTGTCCAACGATATGTTACGCTGAATAAAATAGACTTTATGGACATCAGTTCAACAGAGACAGATGATTTTCAACAGATTCCGGAAAATATCGATTTTAACCGCTTTGATGAAAAACCGCTGCAATCTTTTGTAGACGATGTTGAAAAAAAAGTAATTCAAAGTTTACTGGAAAAGCATCGGTGGCGCAGGCGTGATGTTTCTAACATACTTGATATCAATTACCGAACACTTCTGAGAAAAATCAAGAAACATGGCCTTAGCAGTCCCAAATTATGACATTGTTGTCTTTTTTTTAAAATATTGATATTATTTCAGTAATTTATAGCTTAAATAAGCAAAACATATGACTTTCTTGTCATCTTTAATATATTTCCATTCTTTTAATAAATTTGCTAATTTTCAATAAAAACTATTGATTTCAAATAGTTAAAAATATATTGTATTTCAAAATCCAATCTGGCACGTCGTATGCAGATTATGAAAAGTATAAACTTCCAACCTTGCTGATAATACAGCACCTTAACAAAAAGGCTGTTTATATAAAGAAAAAGCTATTGTCCATCGGCTGAAGTACCAAAACTATCAACTAAGAAGGAGGTATTACAATGTCAAAAGAAATGCTAACTGCAAAATGCTTTATCAACGGCGAATGGGTCGAGGGTGATGGCCCTTTAAGGGAAGTCGTCAGCCCAATTAATGGAAAAGTGATTGGTACTTTTAAAGAAGCATCGACGGAACAGGTTGACTATGCTGTAAAATGCGCAAAAGAGGCACAAAAGAGCTGGAAATTTGTATCTATCAAGGAAAAAGGGGAGATACTGAGGAAGGCCTCTAAAATCGGTTTCGAAAAATATGGAGACGAAATGGCCAGGCTGATGGTTTTGGAAATGGGCAAAATACATGCCGAAGCAATAGAAGAGATATATCATCTGGGACTACCTAATATTAACGACGCCATAGAAGAAGTTAAGAGATTCCGAAACTCTATGCCACCCAGTACGGAAGAGAAGTCAAACAATAAAAAAATAATGGTGCGGCAGGAGGCAATCGGAGTTGTCGCAACCATTACACCGTGGAATTTCCCTATAGCACTTACCCTGGAATATGTTCCCTACGCCCTTATGCTGGGTAATACGGACGTATTCAAGCCGACGTCATTTTGTCCCTTCAGTTGTCAGCTCATGGTAAAGATATTCGATGAAGCAGGCCTGCCCCCGGGAGTCTTCAATTTTGTTTTGGGCTCCGGCAGAGTCGGCACACAGCTATTCGAGCATGAACTCGTTGATGCCATTACCTTTACCGGAAGCACCGAAGTCGGCCTGATTGCCTGCAAAGTATCCGGGCTCAAGAGAAGAGTTATGGAACTGGGTGGCAACGGACCGATGATCATTATGGATGATGCCGATATAGACGCGGGCGTTGATGCTTGTATGATAGGCATTTATTATAACTGCGGCCAGGTTTGCTGCGGTGCAGAAAGATTACTGGTCCATGAAGCCGTATACGATGAATTTACAAAAAAATTCATCGAAAAAGCATCTAAGCTTGTTTGCGGCGATCCTTTTGATGAAAAGACCGATATTGGGCCGCTTCACGATAAGGAAGGCATTGAAAAAATCAAACGCCATATCGCCGATGCTGTTAAAAAAGGCGCCAAACTTGTGCTTGGTGGCAACTGCAAGGATCTGTATTTTGAACCTACAGTACTTGTGGATGTTACGAAAGATGCGGAATTGAATTTTGAAGAAACATTTGGCCCGGTTGCTCCGATAATCAAATTCTCAACAAGAGAAGAAGCCGTTGAAATTGCGAATAATACAATTTACGGCCTGAGCTCCGCGGTCTTTACTTCTGGACTGAATAATGCGTGGTATTTTGCCGACAATCTTGACCATGGTACTGTACTGGTCAATGAGCATACGAATTACTGGGATTATCTGGTTCCGTTCGGTGGCATGAAGAACTCCGGTAACGGTAGAATACTTGGTCCCTGGATACTCAACGGATTATCGGAGACCAAGCAGATCGTCATGGATGTCAGCAGGGCTAAGTATTAATCTCTCAGTGGGTTTATGCGGCAATAAGTGTCCGTAATCTTATTGCCGCATAGCTATAAACTAAATATTATACTAAATAAATTGATGAGGTATTTCTGCCACATGAGAAAAATCAAAAAGTATAGCCTTTATAGTCCTAAATAATGACATTATTGTCATTTTTAAAATATTGATGTTATTCCAACGATTTATAACTTAAACAAACAGAAAATATGACTTTGTTGTCGTGTTTTGTTTATTTCAATTTTGTTAATAATTTTGTTAATTTTCAATAAAAACTATTGATTTCATATATTTAAAAATATATTATATGTAAAAATCCGAACTGGCACATCGTATGCATTTAAAACTAAGAAATCATTTTTCAACCTTGCTGATAAAACAGCGCCTTATTAAAAAGGGCTGTTCATATATAAAGAGAAAGTTATTACTCATCGACTGAAGTACCAGTATATTTTTTATATTTTGATATTGAAATTATATTATTTTTCATCCCCAACAGCATAACAACCCGCAAAAGCCGGTATAGTTCCGGTTATTGCAGTTTTAATAATATTAATTATTTGGAGGGAGGTCATAATGGTACGAGAAAACCTGGATCCTGAACTTGTCAAACGGATCGAACTGGTTGAGGATCCCACCTATGAAGGGGAATCACTGAACAGCAAAGATTATTGGGGTCTGATTATTGTTGGACTTATAATTCCTTTTCTTTTGATGTTATGGGGGTGGACACTATGAGTGATAATGGAATTGAAAGTAGTGCAATGCACGAGGCAATTGAAGGAACCTGGCCGATTTTACCGGGTGAACGAACCTGGGGGGCATGGGGCCTGACAGCCGTTGCCATCAGCGCGGGCGTAGCAGCCTGGAGTTATATCATTGGCGAATATGTATCTTACTATCTGGATGCCAAGATGGGTACCATCGCCATGATCGCCGGAAGTTTAGTTGCCATGTTTTTTGTGGTAATGGCAACGATTCCCGGTAGTGTCAAATATGGCATTGATACCATCACTTCAAGTAAACCCCAGTTTGGCACACGGGGTTCCTACTTTACAATTTTTATACAATATGCGTCAATTGCCGGATGGAACTGCATGTTGTTGATTTTACTGGGAACGGCAACAGGCAGCATCGCCCTTAAAGCCGGGTGGATCGCCGAATCATCCGTCCCTGTCGTTTCAGGATTAGGCTCATTGTCAGCAATCGTTATTTCATGGCTGTTATTAAGGCAGGGCGCTAAAGCCATTCGTGACTACTCCTATTTTATTGCCATCATTGTCACAGTGCTCAGTCTGTTTATTTTATACAAACTGGTCGCCAGTAAAGGCCTGGAAGCAATTTTTGCTGCAAAACCGGCTTATGCTTCAGGTGATCTGTTGTGGGATTATACAATCGGCTTTGAAATTCTGGTAGCTTCCGTATTATCCTGGTGGCCCTATATGGGCGGTATTGTCCGTATGGTACCCAGCGCACGGCAAGCTGTATGGCCGGCAATGCTCTGTATGGGTCTGCCAACCGGCATAATCAGCCTGATTGGCCTTTATGCGTCACTGGCAACCGGTGAATCTGATCCTACTGCATGGCTGATGCAGATCGGTGGTATCAAATATGGTATCATAACACTTCTCTTTCTTGCCCTGGCAAATATCGGCACCGCTGTTGTCGGCGCTTATGTTGCTGCCATCGGCCTGAAACAGATTCCTGTATTACAGAAAAAAAGTATTACCTGGAACTGGATTACGCTTATTGTGCTGGCTCCAGTTGCCATAATTGCTGTATTTTTTCCAACTTTTTTGTCTGGTGAAAACTCAGGCAGGTTCTTTGCATTCCTGGGCGTAGTATTTGCACCGGTCTGCGGTATCCAGATTGTGGATTACTTCTACTTGAGGAAACAGAAACTTAACACCAGGGGTCTTTATGAATCAAAATCCGGTTCAGCTTACTACTTCTGGGGTGGCATAAATCCTGTTGCATTTATAGCCGTTATTGCAGGTTTCTTCACCTACAAAAGTCTTCTTCACCCTTATTTGTATACATCAAGCGCCTTATTTAAATATATCAGCGCATCCGTACCGGCGCTGGTGGTAAGTGCAGTCATTTATTATGTTTTAACCAAACTTTTTATAGTTAAGTCTAAAATTGGTGACTATAATAATAACTAAATAGAAAAAGTAGTTGGAACTGAGTTAGCAGCCGCCTCGTTGAGGTGGCTGCTAATAAAATTCTGTGTAAATCATACTGAACTCCTTTTGATGTTCATAAAAGTTGAACGCCTTCGCCATCTAAAATTTTTTAAATACTAAGGTAAAAACCCTAAATGATAAACCCCACACAAAACAGCTACGTCATAATTGGCCATAGCGCCGCCTCCCTCACGGCCGCCCAGGCAATCCGCAGCAATGATGCTTCCGGTGACATAACCATCATTGCTGCGGAAGACAACCTGGCATATTCACCGGTACTGCTGACCTATTATATTTCAGGAAAAATTGGCCGAAATGATCTGTTCCTGACCGACACCGCATTTTACAGGAAAAATAATATTAAGTTGCTTCAGGGGAAGCGTGCCGAAAAACTTGATACGGAAAACCGGATGGTTAATCTGGAAGACGGCACCAGCGTCAGGTATGACAAATTACTGATTGCAACCGGTTCATCTCCAAAAAAACTAAATATTTCTGATGAAACCCTGCCTGGGATTTTCACCTTAAAAACACTGGCGGATGCAGACAACATTCTTTCCCACTCTGCATCTAAAAAAGATGTTGCCATACTTGGCGGCGGCCTTATCGGATTGCAGGCAGCCAATGCCCTTGCCCGTTCAGGTAAAAACATAACGGTAGTAATCGGCTCATCCCAGGTTATGTCTCAAAATATTGATCAGGATTGCAGTGCAATTATTTCAAAGTTCATACAAGAAAGCGGCTTTACAGTTTTATACAATAATAGTGTTACCAAAATTAGTGAAAAACAAAACAGGTTATTACTTGCCCTTAATAATGGAGAGGAGATTATGACAGATACCATTATTGCCGGCAAAGGTGTTTCACCTAATATTCAACTGACGAAAGATAGCGGTATTAATACCAATTATGGAATTCCGGTTAATGACGCCATGCAGACAAATATCTCAAATGTTTTTGCTGCCGGAGATGTTGCTGAGGGTGATAATCTTGCCACCGGGAAACAGCAAATTATTGCTACATGGCCCAATGCCTGTCAACAGGGAAAAACAGCCGGTGCAAATATGACCGGCAGTAATATCAGCTTTAAAGGTCTCAACGGCAATATCTGCAGTTTTCTGGACAAAGCCATAGCTTCGGTTGGAATTACCAAAATTGATTCTGAAAACTATTTTGAAACCACCCACACTGAACCTGGAAGTGGCGTTTACAGAAAACTTGTATTTAATAATAACGATGAAATAGTTGGTGCTGTATTTCTTGAAGCTGTTTCTGATATCGGCATTGTTCGCAACATGGTCAATAAAAAGATAAAGGTACCTGCAAGCCAGCGCAAACAACTTGCCCGTTCACCAATATCATACAGCACCTTTTATCATAAACTGATGAAGTCCTGATTATCATGGTCTCAATAAATGTAAAAATCCATCATGGTTTCATGAAGTTCCTCCCCAAGGGCATGACAGGAAAACGGTTCGACATGTCGCTTTCGGACGGCAGCACAGTGGAACACCTTCTGACCGATGAGATTGGACTGCCATCAGACTTACCTAAATTAATTTTTATAAACGGCATTCATGCTATGCCGCCTCAATCATTAAAACAGGATGACAGGGTTAGTATTTTTATGCCCATGACAGGCGGATAAGCAAAAGGAGGTTTTATGCCAAAAGCTTTAGTTGTTGACCTGGATAAATGCACCGGGTGCAGATCATGTGAGCTGGCATGCTCATTCAAGCATCACGGTGAATTCAATCCTGCCAAGTCTGCTATTCATGTCAGTATTTTTGCAGACAAGGCTTTTTATGTTCCGGTGGTGTGCTATCAATGCAACAAACCCTTCTGTAAAGAAGTATGCCCGACAGGTGCGCTTTATGCCTCTGAAGCAAATGGCGCCTTTGTCGTCAAGGTAGATACTGAAAAATGTGTGGGCTGTAAAATGTGCATGCTGGCCTGCCCTTTTGGCAGTATTACCGTTCAGGATGATGGTTTTGCCCAGAAATGCGATCTGTGTGGCGGAGAACCTGAGTGTGCAGTTTTTTGTGTACCTGGTGCCATCGAATTTAAAGATATGGAAGAGAGTTCCCTAAAAAAAACAAGGGCAACGGCAGAAAAATTTTATCAGCAGAAGGAGGACAGCCAATGAACGGATGGATTGGCAGGATATTAAGAGTAAACCTGACCAGTGGCAATATTACCACTGAAGCTCTGGATGAAAAAATTGCAAAAGACTACATCGGTGGGCGCGGACTAGGTATTAAATATCTGTATGATGAAATTGACCCGGCAGTAGATCCGCTCGGACCTGAAAATAAACTGATATTTGCTACCGGCCCGTTAACAGGAACCGGCGCCCTGGCAGCCGGCCGCTATATGGTCGTAACAAAAGCCCCTTTAACAGGCGCCATTGCGAATTCCAATGCAGGCGGATATTTTCCGTCTGAATTAAAATTTGCCGGTTATGATATGATCATTTTTGAAGGAAAAGCTTCTTCACCGGTTTATCTCTGGATTCAAAATGATCATGCCGAACTCAGAAGTGCCGATGAACTCTGGGGTAAAGATGTAATTACAACAACGGATAGGGTTATAGAACAAACCGATCCCGAAGCCAAAGTTGCCTGCATAGGCCCCGCTGGTGAAAATCTGGTCAAGTTTGCCAACATTATGAATGATAAGGGACGTGCAGCAGGACGGTCCGGCGTAGGTGCCGTTATGGGTTCCAAAAACCTTAAAGCAGTTGCCGTTCGCGGCACAAATGGCGTAAGAGTTGCTGACCCGGCAGGATTCAGGGATGCGATTCTGGCTGCTCAAAAAGAGTTTCATGATCCATACATGTCTGAAGTTTTGGCCAAATACGGCACAGCTGACGTGGTAGAATTTTCAAATGAAGTAGGTTTGCTACCTACTAGAAATCACCAGCAAGGCATGTTTGAAGGTGCAGCCAAAATCGGCGGCGCAACCATGGCTGCAAAGTACAACCTCCGGGGTGCCCGAAAAACTAAGGCTTGCTTTTCATGTCCCCTGGCCTGCGGTCGCGTAACCCGAGTACCCGATGGAGAATTCAAGGGTGAAGGCGAAGGACCGGAATATGAATCACTGGGCGCATTAGGTTCTGCCTGCGGCGTCGACAATATTGAAGCGGTAATTAAAGCCAATCATATCTGCAATGAGATGGGAATGGATACGATTACTGCGGGATCAACCATTGCCTGTGCCATGGAGTTGACCGAGAAGAGATTTATTCCCAAAAGTGATATTGGTTTGGACCTGAAGTTTGGAAACGGCCATGCGGTTGTTGAGCTTCTCAAACAGACTGCTATGCGTGAAGGCTTCGGAAATGCTCTTGCTGAAGGCTCATACCGGCTCGCTGAGTCATACGGACACCCTGAACTCTCCATGACATCTAAAAAGCAGGAGTTCCCCAGTTATGATCCCCGCGGCGGTCAGGGTTTTGCACTGGCATATGCTACCTCAAACAGGGGCGGATGTCACATCCGCCAGGAAGTCCATTGTCTAGAATTTTTCGGTATCGCTCTCATCAATATCATCGAAACCGGTGGTGCGATCGACCGTTTCAGCACTGAAGGCAAACCACAGGTGGTAAAAGATGTTCAGGATTTTTACTGCATGATTGACTCTTCCGGGATCTGTAACTTCATCATCATCGGTTCGCCGGATCCGAATGTATTTATCAAACTGATGGAAACGGGTACCGGCTTAAAGTTTGGTGGGCTTGAAGGATTTTTAAAAACCGGAGAAAGAATATTTAACCTGGAAAAACTGTTTAATCTTAAGGCCGGGCTGACATATAAAGACGATACACTTCCGCCAAGAATGCTGGAAGAGCCTATGCCCGAAGGGCCGGGCAAGGGACACGTAGTCCATCTTGAAGAGATGCTGCCTGACTATTATTCTGCGCGTGGATGGAGTGATAAGGGCATTCCAGGCGATACGAAATTAAGTGAGTTAGGCCTCTGACACATCCTGTATTATAAATACCAAATTCAGAGCCGGAGGAACAAATCAAACCCTCCGGCTCTGAATGGAAAAAATATCTTTTCATATATCATAACTTTTCTAAAAAAAGCTTCTTTGTGAAATAACATTTCGATATTTTTCCAGGGCATAATTATTGCATAAAGCTAATCGGTTTAATGTATTTTATTCCATTCAGACAATTTATGCGGGCCAGGTATTTTTCCTTGACACTGATGCCTTTTTTATACATATTTGTAAGTGATGCAGGCAGTTATATCTCAGATGCCTTGCAAATTCCGACCCTGTTTCAGCTTACTTTTTCTTAATCTTACCGCAGGAATTGCCCTGGAATGTTACATTTAAACCAGGCAATTTTTTCCATACAACGTTAAACTTCGTCTACTTTTATTTCCGTAAACTGATGATTAACCATCAACATGAAAGGGGGAAAAATGGCCATCAAAGTGTTTATCAAAAGAAAGGTTCTGCCGGACAAAACAGAGAGCCTGTTTCCATTGCTAATCAAGATAAGAAACCTTGCATTTCGTCAGCCGGGCTACATTTCGGGGGAGACCCTTAAACGGATTGACCATCCCGGTCATTATCTTGTTATCAGTACCTGGCAGTCATTTGAAAACTGGCGCGCATGGATTCTCAGTGATGAACGAACCGAAGTCCAGGATGAAATTGATGATTTACTGGGTGAAAAAACCGAATATGAGGTATATCAGTACCATTGATGAATATAATGTGTATTAATTTATGATAATTCCGCTTCAACAATCTCTGGTCCCCTATGGCTCAGATCAGCATCAATCAATTCGCGGGGGCACAAGCTATCCGGATTTGCAATCTCAAGACCGGCAGCTCATGACACGGGACCAGCGGTCTGTTGAGCAATATACAGCCCGTACAAATACCGGACGCCTTGAACCTGACCCTGAAGAGGCAATCTATAATGCCGGGCGTACAATTAATCCCATACCTGATACGCTGGGTTTATTAATTAACATCTTCGCCTGATTATTTTCTATCCGGATTTGTTATCTGAAAAAACCGCCTCCGGTTTTTCATTTAAAAAACAGCTAAACTTTTCCTTCATGAATTCAGAATGTTTTTAAAAAACCCGAACCACATCATTATGTGATTGAATTTGGAACCGATATCATTTATATTAATATTTTTATTTAATATATTCTATAACTTAATCAGCCAAAAAAAGGAGGTTGAGCCATGACTTCACCCGACTTTGAAAAAGCTCTGAAAATCGGACGTCCACCAAACATCAAACGCCTTTTCCCAAACTCCCGGGCCCTGATTGTCAGTGGGAAATATATTGACCGCGCACTGACCGCCAAAGGCAGTGCCATGACTATGGCTGCCAATGGCAGAAGCTATTTTGTCATCAAGGGTGCCCTCAAGGCAGCCCAGAAAGCAAATGCCGCCCTGATAATTGAAATTGCACGATCAGAAGGCGGTGCCAATGCATATTGCCCGGTCAGTTACTGGAATATAGCCAGACATGTTGATGCGCTTTGTAATGAGATGGGCATAACCGTTCCCATCGCCGTGCATGCCGACCATTACGGCATCAAAAAGGAAGATGATATCGGACCGGCAAAAATAGAAATCCCGACAATATTTGATGCAGGTATAACTTCAATTGCTATTGATGCATCACATATGCCGGATGATAAAAACCTTCTGGCCAATATTGAACTGAACCGGTATATACCCGAGTGGGCAGGGCTTGAAACCGAGGTCGGTGAAATAAAGGGCAGTACCGGTCTTTCAACGGTCGATGATGCCTCATTTTTAATAAAGGGACTTAATGCCCATAATATTTTCCCAAACTGGATTGCATTAAATAATGGTACAACCCATGGGCTCGAAGCCAGCGGCCAGGGTATCCAGACCGGACTTACTGCTGAAATTCATAATGCGCTTTTACCATATAAAACATCCGGTGCTCAACATGGTACATCCGGTAACAGTTCTGAAAAATTAAGGGAAATCGCCTCTCAAACCAGAACAACCAAAGCAAATGTTGCCACGGCGCTCCAGATGATCTCATGGGGGCTTGAGGTGAATGATGACGGCAACGCCACGCTCGATAATGACGGTAATTTTATCAAGGTCAAAGGAGAAGGCGTAACCGAAGAAATGTGGGCCCGAATGGTTGCCTATGCCGATGAAAAGGGTATAAAGGGCGGCAATTATAAAAAACTTAACCTTCCATTTGAAAACAGACTGCTTGGCCAACCGATAGAAGTTCGTGATCGTATGGTAAAACGTGTGGAAGCTTTTGTTTACAACATGCTGGTCAATATATTTAACGCCCGTGATTCAGCTTCCCCGGCTATTGATGATATTATCAAGTGCGGTTCATATGATCCCGGTCCGAATGCCGAACGAATTGAAGATCCGGACAACTGGACACCTGAAAAAATTATAGAGCGGGCAGCAACATTAGATAGTGATAACGGCGAGAAAGGAAATTTTGACGACTGATTATGCCTGATAAGACTCATTGCCATTTTTGTGGCAATGCTTTAATAAAAAAATTTACTGAAGATCGGGAACGGCTTTTCTGTTCAAAGTGCAACACACCTATATATGAAAACCCGGTTCCGGCATCATGTCTCGTTACAATTGATGAAAATGAACATCTTTTGCTGGTCAAAAGACGTGTTGAACCTAAAAAGGGCCATTGGTGTCTGCCGGGCGGCTTTATGGAACTTGGAGAGTTGCCTGAACAGGCAGCCTTAAGAGAATTAAAGGAAGAAACCGGTCTGACCGGAAAAATCAGCCGCCTTTTGGGCGTCACCACCAATACCAGCGCACAGTATCATACGGTTTTGATGGTGGGATATCTTGTAAAACAATTTTCAGGAAAACCTGTAGCCGGGGACGATGCATCGGACCTGGCCTTTTTTCCGTATGATGAAATGCCCGTAGTTGCATTTAAAAGCCATAAAAATTTCATCAGGATGTATTATGCGGCATATAGTTTGCAGAGAAAATAATCAGTTAATCTCTGGTAAAAATAATGCGAGGGTATGGCATTTTTTTCTTTAGTTTTCTAAAAAAGATGCCGATAGCGTGCGTAAGGAGTTAGGTTTATATGCAGATACCTTCGTATCAGATAAATAACATATTGAAAGTTTACACCCGGCAGTTGAGCCAGAGTAAACTTATAAACCGCCAAAAAGAATTTGCCCAGGAGAGGGCTACCGACAGCACAGAGCTCTCTTCCGAGGGTAAGCGTCAGGCGGTAATTGAACAGGTTTCTGCAGAGATTATAAACAGGATCACCCATTTCGGCCCGCAAGATGAGTCGGAAGAAGACATCATCAAGCAGCTTAAAAATGAAATTGGGAAAGAGATTGAAATTATTCCAAAGGGTGGATCCAACTTTATTTATAATACATTAGATGAAAACAACGAAAAGGTCACTCAGACTCTTTCTGTTGAAGATTCCAACTTTTTAATCAAACGGCTTGAAGAACTTGTAAAAGTGGCTGTCGATAAAAACATGGAATCATAAAGCGGAGGAATCATTATGAAAATATTCGACGCCACAAACACTTACGAGCGTCAGGCCCAGATTAAAGAAGCTTCTGAACAGGATAAAACAAAGGAATCGACAAAAAGAGAACGGACAGATCGGCCTGAGCAGGAAACAACAAGCGAAGATGTTGTTGTCAGTCTTTCCGAAACCTCCAGAGAGATGCAGTTGGCTGAGGAAGCGGTTGCCGAATCACAGGACGTTCGACAGGAAATGGTTGAAGAGGCCAGAATGGCTTATCAGAATGGCCAATATCCACTTGATGCGGATCAGGTAGCAAACAAAATGGTGGGATCCATTATCAGTGAACAGGTATAATTGCAACTTTGTTTACATAATACCCAGCTAGGCAATTTTTTCCCATTTTATAATAAGAAGCCATATAAAGTTAAATATTACATATTATCATAAATAACTGTAATTATATAACTAAATTAAATTATTTCGGAGCCGGCAATAATGCCGGCTCTTTTTTTGCATTAATATTTTCAGCGTAATGAATCTAAGCCCCAAGGAGCTTTTCATGGATAAGATTACAGGCGTCATTGCAAAAACACATTTTGTAAATACGCAAAAAAAGACTACCGCCGCCGACAAGTTTCAGCAAACACTGGATAAAGCTGCGGCGCGGGAAACAGCCGGGACTGCAGCCAACCAGCCGGTCGGTTCACTGGGTGAAATTGCTTCAGTTATGTTTAATCAGGTTAAAACACCGACTGAAAATATTATGAATAAAACAATCAATTTGCTCAATCTTCTGGACAACTATTCAAAAGATATGGAAAATCCCGAAAATACCCTTAAAGATCTTGAGCCACTCATTGATGAAATCAATAACAATGCACTGGAGCTGAATCTTGAGGCCGGCGATACCCTTGAAAAGGATGACCGCCTTAAAGACATTGCAACACAAACTGCCATCACAGCCAGTGTTGAATATATGAAATTTAAAAGGGGTGACTATGTTTAACCCAAATGCCCGGTTGTAATTTATGAAAGAGCCAATGAAAGAGGTGACAAAATTCTGTCACCTCTTTTGTGTTTTTGGTCAGAATTATGACGAAAGTTCATTAATATTAGTATCCTGGCTTCCATTCTTCTCCATAATGTTCTTTCCATAAGAATGGGCGGGTTGAATTGGATTTTACAGTACCCCCCTTCCATAGATCCCATTTAGAATTTGAATACGTTGAAAAATATGTATCAATTTGTTCAGATAATTTCCGGATAGTATCCTGCATTTCAGGGCTGGATATAAGGTTTTTACGTTCACCCGGATCACTCTCCAAATCATAAAGTTCATTTTCAAATGCATAAGGTGTAGTATCAAGACGTTTCATAAACAACCATTTTTTTGTTCGGATTGTTCGGGTCTCCTCTTGCTCCATAAAGCATACATCATCCCAGTCAATCGTTTTGTTTTCTATCAATGGCCGCAAGCTTCTTGCCGGACTATCTTCTTTCGACGGTTGCTCCAGACCCACATAATCCAAAATGGTAGCATACATATCTGTTGTGCCGACAAGATTACAAACGTCTCCTTTCTCGCCATTAAAACCCCCAGGTGTTTTAATTATCAGCGGGATATAATGAGCTTCATGGTGCGCATTTGATGGCCATGTATCTTCTCCATGGCCCCAAAAACCATGTTGTCCAAGAGACATTCCGTGATCAGAAGCATAAATAAAAAGCGTATTTTTAAACAGGTCGTTTCTTTTCAGGGCTTTTTCTACACGCCCTACACCATCATCAACCATGGTTATCTGTGAAAAATAATTTCGAAGCGTCGGCATATCATTAGGTATCTGAAGCATATAACTATAATCCTCTTCAAGGCCTTTTTCGTTTACCAGTTGAATCCACTTAATCATCTCTTTACTAACACCTTCACGGGGTATTGTTTTCATTTCCGTGTTTTTATATAAATCTGCATAACGATTATTCGGTTCTCCCTGAATTGACGGCCAGTGTCCATAGGGAGCCGGATAGGTTAGAAAGAGAAAAAACGGTGTTTCTTTTTCATCACTGCGCCGATCAAGATATTCAATTGCCTTATCAGTAAAAAAGTCAACGGAGTGGCCGGGATGTTTATATGTTTTGTCACCGTCAAGAATATCATTTTCATAAAATGATTGAACATGGCCAATTTGCATAGTCACCCATTCATCAAACATATCCTTTGCGCTTTTGGCATCGCCCAAATGATATTTCCCAATTAAGGCAGTATCGTACCCTTCCCGGGAAAGCTGTTCCGGCAGCGTATCAAATTCAGCAATTGCATTCCATGTTTCGGGCCAATCAGAAGAGCAATCATCATCTATCCATGTGTGAACACCATGCTGTGAAGGAATCTTACCTGTGAGCACCGATGCCCGGCAGGGCGAACACATTGTATTGGGGCAATAAGCATTACTGAAACTGGTTGCTTCCTTTGCTAATTGATCCAGATTTGGAGTATGTATTTCAGAATTACCTGCATAACCCGAAATAGCACCAGGATGATTATCAACATAGATAAAAACAATATTAGGCTTGATTGTTGGCATTCGACTTCCTCCTTTTATATATTAATTCCTGTTCAATGCTGGATGCTTATTTATATAATCCTTTATTAAGTATGCCGGTCTACCGGATTGTAGCAATTTTTTCATTAAATCCAAATAAGGAGACATATGCTTAAATGTTTTTTTATATGCCGGACATAGATAATTCAGACCGGTTTCTCCGTCAGGAGATTCAATAAAACGGTGCTTGGGACACCCGCCATTACAAGCAAAAAAGTATTCACATTTTTTACAGTATCCGGGTAGTGTTTCTATCTTCCTGGGTCCAATATCTTTTTGAGATACCATTATCCGAGCAATATCACTTTCCATAATATTACCTAATTTATACTCGGGATAAACATAATGATCACAGGCATAAATATCTCCGTTATGCTCTAATGCACCTGAATTCCGGCATGATTTTGAAAAAGTACACAGAGGTGATGGGATTTCCATCCAGTTGTTTAGCGCAACATCGAAAAACTGAACAAAATAATCCCCCACATCTTTTATGATCCATTCATTAAAAATATGTATATAAAAATCAGCAAACTGATTCGGTTTTATACTCCATTGAGTTACACTAGTGTCATCATTTTGTTTTGTCGGGTTTGGCGGAGAATCCAGAATTAAATCCATACCATTTGTATTGGTTCCTGTAGTGCGTTCTATTATTGGTATGAACTGAATAAACCCCTCCCCAATATCTTTAAGAAACTGATAAACTTCCAGCGGATATTGAACATTCATATTGTGTAAAACAGTCACCGTATTAAACGAAGTCCCGTGCTGTTTTAATCTTTCAATACTTCGTAAAACTTTTTCAAATGTCGGTTTATTGTTAAAGTCCCTTCGATAATGATCGTGAAACCGTTCAGGCCCGTCAACACTCACACCAACAAGGAATTGGTTAGCCGTCAAGAACTCGAACCATTCATCATTCAATAATATGCCATTGGTTTGTATTGCATTCGATATTTTTTTCCCGGCAGAATATTGATTTTGAAGTCTTATAACCTCACGAAAAAAATCCACGCCCATCAGGGTCGGTTCCCCGCCCTGCCAGACAAACTGTATTTCCGGGACACCCTGGGCTTCAATATACTGTTTGATGAAGGACTCTAAAACTTCAATTGTCATCCGAAAAGATTTACTTTCGGGATATAGTGATTTTTTTTCATTATAATAGCAGTAACGGCAATCCAGATTACAAATTGGACCAATTGGTTTTGCTATTATCGCGTAGGATTTCATAATATTTTCAACATATTTACTTTTACTATATAGAACAATCTATTTGTTTTATCGTAAAAATAAACTCATTATGGATAGGGGCTCACAGGAGCCTGACAGAATTGATCACTATGACACAACCGTTGGCAGAGGTACTCAGATGAAAAAAGTATGTCGAATAATTAGGATTTTGGTTCGAGTTTGCGGTATATTCAAAATTTTATCCGCAGGAATAGACCCAAAAGACAATTATCAGACGCACTTTTTACCAGGAGTTACGAACTTTGACATCCTCTTTTTGCAGAAAATCCTTAATTTCGGATACCGTATATGTCCCATAATGCGTCATCGATGCAATTAAGGCCGCATCTGCACACCCCTTTTTTAAAACATCGGCAAGATGAATTGGTTCTCCGGCGCCGCCAGATGCGATGACAGGAATATCTACACTGGTTGATATCAGTTTTGTGAGGTTAATTTCATAACCTTCCCGAGTACCGTCCGCATCTATGGAATTCAGACAGATCTCCCCCGCCCCGAGTTCCTGGGCCCTCAGTGCCCATTCCAGCGCATCGATACCCATATATTTTCGGCCCCCGTTAATAACAATCTCATAGCCGGATGGAATGGTTTCACTTTTTTCAACCTTTTTGACATCCATACCAAGAACAATGCACTGGCTGCCAAAAAGTCTGGCACCTTCAGCGATTATATCCGGATTTTTTACGGCAGCCGAGTTCACACTCACCTTTTCGGCTCCGGCCAAAATTACGGCCTGCATATCCCCGACGGTCCTGATGCCGCCGCCAACTGAAAAGGGAATGAAGATAGTTTCGGCCACACGTCGAACCACATCAATCATGATATCCCTTTTTTCATGGGATGCCGTAATATCATAAAAAACAATCTCATCGGCACCGGACTCATAGTAAAATTGTGCCATCTCAACCGGATCACCGATATCCACATTGTTTTTAAATTTTATACCTTTTGTTGTTCGCCCTTCCCGGACATCCAGACACGGTATTATTCGTTTGCTTAACATAATTTCCACTCACAAAAATTTTTAAGTATTCTCAGGCCCGGCTCACCGCTTTTTTCAGGATGAAACTGGGTTGCAATAATATTGTCATGTCCAATAACCGAAGAAAAAGTGAGACCGTACTCTGTCGTCGCAATGACATGTGTCGAATTTGATGGCTCCGGATAATACCCATGAACAAAATAAAATTCGTCATATGTCTGTACACCGGACAGAATCGGGTGATCAATTTTTATCTGAATACGGTTCCAGCCCATATGAGGAATCTTTAATTTACGCCCTTCCTCAGTAAGACCATCCGGAAACATACGAACATTGCCATCTACAAAACCGAGACAAGGTGTATCGTTTTCATCACTGTGACCCATAATAATCTGGGTACCCAGACAAATACCGAGAACAGGCTTGCCTGAATCAACAGCACTTTTAAGTGCATTACCCAAATTAAGCCGTGAAAGACTCTCCATTGCAGAACCGGCTGCACCGACCCCGGGAAAAATAACCCGTTCGGCACTTTCGATCTCTTTCATATCATTGGTAACCACACATGGATAATCCAGGTGTTTTACCGCACGTTCCACGCTGGTCAGGTTACCGGCATCGTAATCAATAATTGCAATCATAAATGTTTCCTATAGCTACGGGATTAAAATCCCGACTCTTTTTTTATACTGCCCCAGGATGCATTCATCTCTTTTTTTGAAACGGAAGATATTTCCCGCCCCTTTTCGGCAAAATCATTTTCCATCTTTCTGAAACGTTTTTCAAACTTTTTAGTGGCAGACGACAGAGCTGTTTCCGGATGTATACGTAAAAACCGGACAACGTTCAACATGGTAAACAGGACATCACCAAATTCAAGCGCAATTTTCTCTTTATTGCCTTCCGGCACTTCCGCTTTGAACTCAGCCCACTCCTCTTCGACTTTATCCATAACCCCGTATTCATCATCCCAGTCAAAACCGGTTCCGGCGGCACGTTCGGCAACCCTGTAAGCCCGCATCAGAGCCGGGAGTTTCCGGGGAACAGAATCAAGAACCGACTCCTTTTCAATATTGTTGCTCTCGGTCTTTTTGATCTTACGCCACTGTCTTCTTACATCATCGTCATTATCTACCTTGCTTTCACCAAAAACATGCGGATGACGTCGGACCATTTTATCGACATTGGATTTAACCACATCTGAAAGGCTGAAATCACCCCTTTCTGAAAACAGGATCGCAATAAACATCACCTGAAAAAGTACATCACCCAGCTCTTCACAGACAGCTTCGGAAGAGCCCGATTCAATGGCTTCCAAAAGCTCATATACCTCTTCAACAAGATAGACGCCCATGGATTGCGGCGTCTGTTTTTTATCCCAGGGACACCCGTTTTCTCCTCTGAGCACGCTTATAATATCAAGAAGGGCGTCAACCCCCTTTTTGTTTTGTGTTACTTCAGATTCTTCCAAACTTTTTTATATTCCTCAATTTTCTTTAAAAACTTATCCTTCATATCGCTGGAAACAAGAAGCACCATTTTTTCGGAAACCAGATTCAGGCCGGGTGCAACCATCGAATCTTTTACCAGATCTGAATTTTTCGGTAAAAAGGATGTCAACATAAACAACAAAACAGCTGAGATTAAAACACCTTTGATCAAACCGAATCCCCCGCCGCAAACCCGGTCAACCCCTCCCAGGAAAACAATTTTCATAAGGTACTTAATTACAATGCCCAGCAGACTGATCAGAAAAAAAATCAGGCTGAAAATAATCAGAAAGCCGATTATATTCTGAATTACCGGATCGAAAATCCACCTTGAGAGCAATTTTGCCATATCCGGATAGTATGAATAGGCAGCATATGCGCCCCCAAGAACACCGACTATTGAAGAGACCTCCTTGACCAATCCCCTAAAGATTCCCCTTATCAGACAAAATCCAAGTATAACGATGATAACAATGTCGAAAATGTTCATATCTCTCCCTGAGATTCAATCTTCGGTCAAAACATTAGTTTAACTGGCTATTTTCCGTCAAATCAACCGTTAAATATCCAATTTTACACGATGTATCAGTCAGTTAACAAACACACCGGATATCGTCAAGCTGTTTTGTCCCGACCGGTGAAACGAAACCCATAACAATATATTATTTTTCAATTGAAGTTTGCAATAGATCCGCTGCTTTGATATAAAATTAAATTTATTCAAACACACAAAAAACCGGAACCGGGAGAATAGGATTCAGGTTAAATATAAAGGACTATAACTTGTGATTAAGATTACGATTAAGAAAATAAATAATAGAGACAGGCAGTATACATGACATCTCAAATAGAAGAGAACAATCAGATACAGGTGGATTTTTCTGATATCAGCCTGGCACGGCAGTTATTTGGTGAACACAACGGCAATCTGAAACTGGTTGCTGAAGCGCTGGACGTTGCAATTAACTCTAGGGGAACAACTGTTAATATCCAGGGAGATCCCATCGAGATCAAGCTTGCTGAAAATATTCTCAGCCAGCTTTATGGCCTGATAAAAGACAAGTTTCCGATTTACCCCAATGATGTCGATTATGCCATCCGGCTTTTAAGCGGTGATGATCGAATTAAACTGAAAGATATCTTTCTTGATACGGTTTATATCACTTCAAAAAAACGTTCCATTACACCCAAAAGCCTGGGACAAAAAGCATATATAGATGCGATCAGAAAACATGATATTTCATTCGGTATTGGACCGGCCGGGACCGGAAAGACCTATCTTGCAATGGCCATGGCTGTTTCGGCTTTTTCAAAGGGTGAGGTTGACAGAATTGTTTTAACAAGACCGGCAGTAGAGGCCGGTGAAGCTCTTGGATTTCTTCCGGGAGATCTCACTGAAAAAGTGGACCCCTATCTCAGACCGCTTTATGATGCGCTGCATGACATGATGCGATTTGAAAAAGTTGCAACGCTGATGAATAAGGGTATCATTGAGGTTGCACCACTTGCATTTATGCGCGGCAGAACGCTGAATGATTCCTTTGTAATTCTTGATGAGGCTCAGAATACTACTTCTGAACAGATGAAAATGTTTCTGACAAGGCTGGGTTATGGTTCAAAGGCTGTTATTACCGGTGACATTACTCAGATTGACCTTCCTTCCGGAAAACTGTCAGGGCTGATTCAGACCAAGGAGATTCTCCAGAATGTTAAAGGGATAAAATTTATTTTCTTTTCAAAAAAAGATGTTGTCCGGCATAAGCTGGTACGGGAAATTATCAGGGCCTACGAAGAACTTGAAGAGAGAAAAAATGGACAAAAGTCCCAATAATCTGTTTTAATCAAACAATACGGATTTATCATGAGCATCGAAACAAATAAAACGTCAATCTCAAAACATTTCAACGAAAACTTGTATATGCGCTGGCTGATTCTGATCGCACTGACACTGGTTTTTGCCGTTATTCTCTACCCCAGTCTGCTTATCAAAAAGCACACTTACAGTATCGGGGATGTTGCTGAAAGAAACATTAAATCTTCACGGGATTTCTTTGTGGAGGATGCCGAGGCAACCGAATCAAACCGTAAACAAGCTGTGGATTCAGTTCTAACCGTTTACGACTATGATGCAACTTCTATTTCTGTTTTAAATACCAGGGTAAAGGACGCTTTTTCTTCGGTCAGATCAATTTACAACATAAATGAAATAACGGATTCAAACACCATCCATGACCGGATATGGAAGGCTAAAAATGAATTTGAAACGCAACTGGGTATATCTGTAAGTGACGATGCCTATGCCATTCTTGAAAAAGAGAGATTTTCTGAAAAAATAGCCGGCCTTATTTCAAAAATTACAACAGAAATCCTTATAACCGGTGTCGTTACAGATAAAGAAGCGCTGTTGCTTGAGGCAGACAAAGGCATTACACTCAGGACAATCGGAACGGATTCGGAAAAGGTTGAAGCCAATCTCAAACAGTATTACGGCCTTGATCAGGCAAAAACCATGGTCCGGGTGATAGGCCAGCCATTATTAAAAAATGCTGATTACGACCTGTTAAACCTGGTGGTTGATTTTTCCCAGTCGCTTATCATACCTAATATTTCGCTGAACCATACTGAAACCAAAATCCGAAAAACAATGGCGTCAGATGGGATAAAACCGTTCATGTACCAGATCAAAGCCGGAGAGATGATTCTTCGTGAAGGCGAACGTGTTACAAGAACCCATCTTGCTAAGCTTTCGGTACTTAATGCCAAAGCCGGAGAAAAACAGATTATAACAAGTAGTGCCGGTATTGCGCTGCTCCTGTTTTGCCTCTTTATGGTAACATATATTGTCCTCATCAACACACAAAAACACGCTTCTCAAAATCATAACAAGGATCTGATTTTCATCTCCAGCATGCTTGTTGTTTTCTTTTTCATTGCAAGAATTTCAACCTCAATACCGGAAGCGATTACAGAGGGCATGGCCTTTAGTATACCGGCCTCATCTCTTTCTTACGGCATCCCCCTATCCTCCGGCGCAATGACCATATGCCTTTTTATGCAGCTTCGTGTTGCGGTTCTGTTTGCGTTAATACTGTCAACATGTACGGCCATTCTTTTTGGAAATAACCTTGGCCTTTTTCTGTACTTTTTCCTGAACAGTACTATGGCTGCTTACTGGCTTCAAAATTGCCGGGAGAGAAAGGTCTTTATTAAAGCCGGCCTGAAGCTGGGCCTGCTTAATGTACTCATTGTTACGGCATTAAATTTTTACTCCGGAAACTTTACAGCATACACAATGCTTTGGGACTGGGGCTTTGCCTTTATAAGCGGCGGCATAATTGCCGGTGTTATCACGGCCGGTTTTGCCCCTCTTGTTGAACTTGCTTTCGATTATACCACGGATATTAAACTTCTTGAGCTGGCCAACCTTGACCGGCCTATTTTACGCAAACTGATGCTCGAGGCAC
This sequence comes from Desulfobacterales bacterium, assembly GCA_021737275.1. Taxonomy (GTDB): domain Bacteria; phylum Desulfobacterota; class Desulfobacteria; order Desulfobacterales; family JAIPEE01; genus JAIPEE01. The sequence goes on along the minus strand of JAIPEE010000002.1, from coordinate 161,426 downwards.
CCGGCACCTACCACCACTCTGTCATTGTGGGCAGCCTGGTTGAAGCCGCTGCTGCAGAAATAGGTGCAAACCCTCTTCTTGCAAAGGTTTGCGGCTACTATCATGATATCGGTAAAGTTAACAAACCGCTCTATTTTATTGAAAACCAGTCTGACGGCAAAAACCGGCACGACAAACTGGCACCGTCCATGTCCAGCCTTATCCTCATTTCACATATTAAGGATGGCTATGAACTTGCCAAAGAGATCAAACTGGGCCAGACTATTATGGATACGATCCGTCAGCATCACGGCACTAGCCTGATAAAGTATTTTTATGAAAAAGCCGTTCAGTTAAGAGGCAAAGATGCTGTCCGGATAGAAGATTTCAAGTACCCCGGACCAAAACCGCAGACACGGGAAGTCGGACTTGTCATGCTGGCCGATGTGGTGGAAGCCGCATCCCGAACACTTGAAAATCCTACTCCGGCAAGAATACAGTGGCTTGTTCATAATCTGATCAGCAAGGTCTTTTCCGATGGCCAGCTCGACAACTGCGAGCTGACGCTCAAGGATCTTCATAATATTGCAAAAAGTTTTAATACAATATTAAATGGCATTCACCATCATCGAATTGAGTACCCCGAAAAGGTGGTGGCCGATACTTCTTCAAAGGATAAACATGGAAGTTCTGATAAAAAACAACCAAAACCGGCACCCGATATCCAAAATGGAGATACGGAAGACCGTTCAGCTCATCTTAAACGGCTTGGATTATCCTGATGCCGAACTTTCCCTGCTGATTACAGACGATTCGGAAATGGCTTCTTTTAACAGCCGATATCGCGGCAAGGAGGGTTCGACCAATGTTATCTCCTTTCCGATGCAGGAAGGTGAGTTCTCAGATATCTCGCCCGACCTTCTGGGAGATGTGGTTATCTCCGTTGATACAGCTGAACGGGAAGCAAAAGAGATGAGTATCGAATTTAAAGATAGATTGAACGAACTGCTGGTTCACGGCATTCTTCATCTCGTGGGCTATGATCATGAACAGTCCGAAAAAGAAACACTTGTTATGGAAGCGAAAACTGAAGAATTGATGAAACTGATTACGGGAGGAATATAAATGGCAAAATTAGCCGTAAACGTAGACCATATTGCAACATTAAGAGAGGCCAGAGGCGTAACCTATCCTGATCCTGTCGCAGCCGCGGTGATGGCGGAGTTTGCCGGTGCAGACGGCATTGTTGCCCACCTCAGGGAAGACAGGCGTCACATGCAGGACAGAGATATTAAACTGCTCAGACAGGTTATCCAGACAAAACTGATTTTTGAAATGGCGGCCACAACAGAGATGATCGGCATTGCTTTAGACATCAAACCGGAACTGGTGACACTGGTTCCTGAAAAACGTGAAGAGCTGACCACAGAGGGCGGCCTTGATCTCATTGTTCACAAAGATTCAATTGCTGAAACCATCAGCACCCTTCAGGGAAACGGTATCCCCGTTAGTATTTTTATTGACCCGGACCCGGATCAAATCAAGGTCGCTCATCAGATCAATGCAGACATGATTGAAATTCATACCGGTGCTTACTGTGATGCATCGTCAGAAAAAAAGAGGACAAAGGCGTTTTCCAATATCGTTGATGCCGCAAAGCTGGGTCATAAACTTAAACTCGGCGTTAACGCCGGACATGGCCTTTGCTATAAAACAATTAAGGCCTTTAAGGGACTTGTCGAAATTGACGAGTACAGTATCGGCCACAGTATTATTGCAAGAGCCGCTATGGTCGGTATAGAAAAAGCTGTTCAGGAAATGAGGCGGTTAGTAAAAGAGCTTTAAGCAAAAGTATTTCCAAGCAAAGCTACCTGTTTCTTGTTCCCACAAAGCGGGCTCTACAATGGATCCCGTTTATAAATTTACTCCCGGAGCGAACCATGTACCTCACGACTGCACATGAAATGCGTGAAATGGATGAAAAGACAATTACGGAGTTTGGCATTCCCGGCCGTATTCTGATGGAAAATGCCGGCAGAAGTTCAGCCCGTATACTTCTTGAAAAAATCGATAGCATTGAAAACAAACGGGTAGCCGTTGCAGCAGGCCGGGGTAATAATGGCGGTGACGGTTTTGTTATTGCCCGGTATCTTGCACTTAAAGGTATTGCCGTCACCGTATATCTTTTTTCTAAAAGTGACCGTCTGAAGGGTGATGCGCTTGATAATTTCAATCTTCTGAAACCATTAAGTATTCCGGTCATTGAAATTTCCGATCACAATGCATTTGCCTCATCCCGGTCATCCATGTATCATCAGCACCTCTGGGTGGATGCACTCCTGGGTACAGGCCTGAATACTGATGTTAAGGATTTCTTTTATGACATCATCTCTTTCATCAACAGTCTGAATATCCCGGTTCTGTCGGTAGATATCCCGTCGGGGCTTAATTCCGATACCGGCCGACCCTGCGGCATATGCATCCATGCGGACATAACGGTTACATTTGGTTTTGCAAAACCGGGACATATTATTTTTCCGGGCGCCGGTTTTACCGGTGATCTCAAAATTGTGGATATTGGTATACCACCGTATATTACAGAAGCCGTCGGCCCTCGAACTCATCTTATGACGCCGGAAATGACAGCCGGCTACTTTACACCGAGGCAAAAGGATGATCATAAAGGCAAAACCGGACATCTTCTGCTCATTGCCGGATCTCCCGGAAAAACGGGTTCGGCAGCCATGACCGCCATGTCTGCCATGAGAAGCGGAGCCGGCCTGGTAACACTCGGTGTTCCAGAAGGCCTTAACCCTGTTCTTGAAACTCAAATTGTTGAAGCAATGACATGTCCGCTGCCGGAAACTGATGACGGCACATTCGATGAGTCCGCCTTTGATAAAATCAATAGCCTTATGGATGGGAAAAAGTGTTTGGCCATCGGGCCGGGCATTGGAACGGATGAGTCAACTAAACGCCTTTTCTGTAAAGTTGTTATGGCTTCAAATATTCCGGTTGTAATAGACGCAGATGGTCTGAACATCCTGGCAGATAAAATTCATCTGCTTAAGACACTGAATATCCCTGTAGTTTTGACACCCCATCCGGGAGAGATGTCTCGTCTGACAGGCAAATCGACAACCGAAATTCAATTTGACAGGATTAAAACCGCCCGGGATTTTGCGGTTGAACACAATATCCATTTGATCCTCAAGGGAGCGCGGTCCGTTATTGCCCATCCTGATGGTCACACCTACATTAACCCCACAGGAAATCCCGGTATGGCCGCAGGTGGTATGGGTGATGTTCTTACAGGCATTGTTGCAGGACTGATCACCCAAGGAATGAGCGTTGAAAAAGCAGCTCGAGCCGGTACATTTCTGCATGGTGCGGCCGCAGATTTAATTGAGTCAAAATATGCATCATACGGTTATCTGGCATCAGAGGTGATGGACGAAATCCCACCGCAGATTAGAGCTTTATTAACACTTCCCGAATTTACCGGGAGATTCCCTTTTAAGCGTATCTTTTAAAATGGATAAATGTGAACTTCAGATAACTTCAAAGTCTATTGAAGAGACACAATTTCTGGGAAAAAGAATCGGCGAGCATCTATCAGCAAGCACTGTTATTGCCATGACCGGTGATCTCGGCAGCGGCAAAACATGTTTTGTCCAAGGCCTCGCCCGGGGCCTGGATGTGCCGGATGACTGTTATGTTACTAGCCCGACCTATACCCTTATAAATGAGTATCCGGGGCGACTCCCGCTATTTCATGTTGACCTGTACCGTCTTGAACATATTGATGATATAGAGGATATCGGTCTATATGATATTTTTAACATTAACAGTATCATTGCCATTGAGTGGGCGGAGAGGCTTCATATGTCCGATCTGCCGGAACACCTTATTGTAAAAATAAAAATTTCAGGAGATGAGACAAGAACGATTTCCTTTTCAGCATCTGGACAACTTTACTATGATCTGATACAAGCTATCAAAAATATTTCGAAGGAGATGATATGAGTGTAATTGTACAAAAATACGGCGGCACTTCAGTAGCTGACGTTGATCGAATCAGAAATGTGGCAAACCGGGTCATCAAAACATATAATGGGGGTAATGACGTCGTTGTCATTCTTTCAGCAATGTCCGGCGTAACGGATTCTTTAATCGGCTTGGCACATCAGGTTACAGAAGATCCTGACAGACGGGAAATGGATGTTCTTCTTGCAACAGGTGAACAGACAACAGCTTCTTTGCTGGCAATGATGCTGGTTTCCATGGGATATCCGGCTGCTTCGCTTTTGGGATATCAGGCTGAAGTTCTGACAGATGATGCTTTTGGCCGTGCCCGAATCAAGGAGATCGGTGCTAACAGGATCAAAAGTTTTCTCGGAGAGAACAAAATCGTTGTTGTTGCCGGATTTCAGGGCTGTGATGAAGAAGGCAATATCACCACACTTGGCCGTGGGGGCTCCGACACTTCTGCGGTAGCTATCGCAGCCGCAATTAAAGCCGACTCATGTGAAATCTATACGGACGTTAATGGTATTTATACAACAGACCCGAATATCTGCAAAAAAGCCCGGAAACTGGATCAGATTTCATATGATGAAATGTTGGAAATGGCCAGTCTTGGGGCTAAAGTGCTTCAGATCCGGTCAGTTGAATTTGCGAAAAAATATAACGTCCCCATACATTTAAGATCATCTTTCACCGAAGAGGAGGGTACCATGGTAGTAGAAGAAACTGCGGATATGGAACGCGTCGTCGTATCCGGTGTAACATATAATAAAAACGAAGCCCGTATTACGTTAAAGAAAGTTCCGGATCAGCCCGGTATTGCAGCAAAAATCCTCACTCCAATTGCAGATGCCGGTATCCTGGTAGATATGATTATCCAGAATATTCGGGCAGGAGGCCAGACCGACCTGACCTTTACTGTTCCGAAACTGGATTTTAAAAAGGCCCTTAAGATTGAAGAAGAAATCGCAAGAAAAATTGGCGCTGAAGAAGTACTTGGCGATGAACATATTGCCAAGATTTCCGTTACCGGTATCGGTATGAAGAGTCATTCCGGCGTTGCAACAAAAATGTTCGCTGCACTGGCAGCAGAAAATATCAACATCATGCTGATCAGCACTTCTGAAATCCGTATCTCCTGCGTGGTTGAAGAAAAATATACCGAACTTGCCGTACAGACACTGCACACTGCATTTGGTCTCGACAAGGAAAATGAATGAAACAGTTCAGCCCTGACCAGTTAATCTTTATATTAGTAATTGGTCTGATTCTGCTGGGGGTGATTGTTTTCAGGATACTTTAGTTTAACAGATAAATTCATATATAAAGGGAAGTCATCTGACGATGGTTTCCCTTTTCAATTAACAGCTTCCGGATCTACCGGATGGGCATAGTAATATTGCTCACCGCTGATACCCTTTGCCGGCACCCGCCCCTCTGAGCCCATGAAGCTGATTTCCGCTTTCAGGCCGGGTCTCTTCCTTTCTCCATTTTTACTCATCCAGCCCGGCAGAAAATGAAATGTTCCGCACATTGTGTCCGGTCCAGGCATTTGGATTATTTTCAGTGCCGATCCCGGCTCACCTGCTGCTCCATTCCGGATAGTAACCCACTGAAAAAACTTTTTGCGTTGGTTCCTATCGATCGGTTTTTGTACCCCCCCTCCTGCACCACAAGACACGGAATGCGTAGTCCGCCGATTTCCTTGCCAATTGTCATAAAATCTTGACTATAGTGATTCCATGTGCCGGTCGGATCGCCTTTTGCCGTGTCCAACCCTAGACACACAACAAGATAAGCGGCACTAAAATCCCTGATCCGTTTCAAGGCGTTTTTCAACGCATTAAGGTAATCTGAAGGTTCAATTAACTCCGGCAAGGGATAATTCACATTATAACCCGTTCCTTCTCCGGCACCCCGTTCGTCTGAAAATCCGGAAAAGTAAGGATAGGCAAAGCGGGGATGGCCGTGAATTGAAATAGTCAGAACATCTTTCCGCCGGTAAAAAATGTTCTGCTGCCCATTACCGTGATGATAATCTATATCCAGCATAGCCACTTTTCCGAATTGGCTGAGATGCTGAGCAGCAATGGCAGCATTGTTGAAATAACAGAAACCACCAAAAAAACTCCGCTCGGCATGATGGCCGGGAGGACGCACCAGTGCATAAGCTATTCTTCTCCCTGAAAGAATTTCATGAGAAGCGGTCAACGCACATTCAACAGCCCGACGGGCCGCAGTAAATGCATGGCCGCTTATAGGAGTAAATGTATCGATACAGTAATATCCCGCACGCACCGGTAACTCAACAGGCGGCCGCGCTCTGTTTCTGATGGGAAACACATATGGATAAAGGGGTGTTTCCGGTTTTGCGTTCTTGCAAACCTTTTTAAAGTATTTCACATACTCGGGGTCATGTACGGAGGTAATCCACGAGTCACCGAACGTTTTCGGCGGAATGGATTCAAAGGTACCATTTGGTGCCAGGGCCTTAAGTATCGACTTGATGCGTACCGGCGACTCTACGTATCCCCGGTCTTTTACATGATGAATCTCGTGCTGGTCCGTAACAACAAGTGCTATTTTCGAGAATCGGGCGGCAATGGATTCATTCATTTTTTCGGCCTCCTGAGCAGCCGTTTTGCTTTGCGGTCTTAACCTGACCGGATCTTCGCAAATGGAATCCAAAACTGTTTTAACATAACCCGGCCCGCAAACATCCTTATATTTGCGCTCGAGAATATAGGCAATCACCTTTCTCAGATAATCTTTTTGCAGAACACTGCCTTGCCCCAGGTCATCAAATACAAGGTAAGGCGGGTTGTCCGATCCCTCGGAAACAGGTGTTTCATACGCCGTATTGATTATAGGGCGCGCACCATAAGTGCCATAAAATCTCAATCGCGCACGATTATTTTTCAGAATATCCGGATCCCGGCAAAGCTTCGGATCATCCGGCAAACATTCGAAAAATATGCCGACAACACCAAGCGCCAGGGCCTCACTTCTGACCCGGCCATAGAGCGCCCCGCCCACGCCACGCCCTGCCAATCTTTTGTCACTAACCAGATAATCAAGATAACAAAAATTCAGCTCTGCCTCATAATCAAGCAATGCTGTCCCGCGTACGATTGACCGCTGGCCTTCAGCTACATATACGATCGAGCGAAACCCGTATTTCAAAGGATCTCGAAGTGATTCGGGAATTCGGTCAATTTTCTGATGGTCGAGCGCCTCAAATTGAGACCGCAGCAGTCCCCTGACCTGTTCCAGGGCATGTTGATTTGCAGGTATAACATCATCAAATATTCGGCGTATGAGAAACATCTGGGAGCTCCTTTAAATTATAAGAAAGAAAAATGTTCGGAACATCTTGTATGAAAAAGTAACGCATTCAGGCGTGAAAAAAGCGCCGGACAGACCAACATGATCATATACCAATACACACCGGCCATGACAACTGTTCCAGGATTTATTTTATCATGTTCCGGCTACAATAAACATCATTTTTATTATTCATCCGGATGTATACTGATGGACCAGGAACTTGAAAACTGCGCTTTTTTATAACGCCCGCTTTCAATTTTTTCAGATCCCCCGACAAATCCGGTTAATCCATCACTCTCAAGAACCTGGTAGCAAATGCCTGATCCATCATCGCCAAAATCCTGGGCGATATGCCAATTCACCTCTGTGTCTGAAGAACGGTTAATCGGATAGGTATATTCCTTGGTTTTTTTTGTTCCTTGGATTTGAAGCGTTGTCTGATACTGCAATACCACATTGGGGAAAAAGACGTTAGAAATCTTACCTGTAGTCTGGTCAACATCCATTTTGAGCATGCTGCCCGGTTGTTCAAGCGACACCGTTGCCTGCCCGGCTGTCAAACTGCTGTCGGTCAAAACATGAACACCGGATATGTCTGTGTCTGTAGTCCCGGAACCGGTATGAGTCATATTGATCAAAGACAGATGCTTGATACCGTATCGATATCGTTTTACGACAAGTTTTCCTGTTGTTGGATCAACATCCTTTGACAGGCGGGGCTCTTTTTCAAGTTGAAACAAAATGGTGGCAGCCTGTTCCTCATTCCAGTGTTTATGAACTTCATTCCGGTCACTGATCACGTTATCTTCATTGCGGGAAGATTTCATCTCAACAGACAGAATCGCTGTCACGCCGGGCAGTTTAAACATCACCTTTTTTTGCGCAATAACTTTCGGTGAGATGTTGGTTTGCGCCAAGGGTAATGCTGATTTTTTTAAAATATTATGGCAATGATACACTTTGATCTGTTCATATTCATGGATACTTGTGTCCGGTGCTTTATAGTCCACTTTAATCCGGCCGTTTCCAACCTGAAACACGGCTGCTGAATCCATATTCATACTTTCCGGACGGGCACCATTGGTAATGCTGCCCGATTCCACCACTACCAGTACCCGATTGAATTCCCTTGACTGCCGCCCCTCTTTATCTTTGAAGCCGCTGATCTCAATGGTCATTTCACTGTTATAGGAAACGGGATCTTTGTCAGGCTTAATGGTGCAGGTTATCGGCACTTTTTCAAAAGCATCCAGAATATTTGTGATGGGAACATCTTGGCGCATAAGTGCGGGATTGTATCCCAGCACATCTCCCTGTTGTTCAAACATCCGGTTGGTAAGGCTGTTCCAGGAATATGTCGGAGAATTAACCGTCCACTCTTTGACCAATTCCTTTTTCTCACCGTCATAGTACATTCTTATATTGAGGCTGGACGGATATCGTTCTTCATTATAGTCATTATAGACCGGGTTGCGGGCACAATCATAAGTTGCTTCGAAAAAATAGGCAGCCTTTTGATATCCTATGTGAAAACGATTACAAGTCAAGACAGAAGCAATTCCGGTTTCCAGGCTGGAGGCCATGGCTTCACCATCAGAAAAGTCGAATTTTCTACCATAGTCAACCAGAAGATGCTCACAATTTTTCTGGGCCTGCTCCCATTTTTTATCCGGATTTTGGAGATCTGCTAAATAATTTTCACTTTTCGTAAGATCCAGCTCTTCTCGCAGGCATTCATCATACCGGTGTTGATTTTCCCAAAAATCTTCGGGCAAGGCCTTGTTTTCACATTGCCCCATAATGGCGGTTCGCCTGCAGTCCTGACAGTCATTGGCTAATGAACTCACTGAACTTAATAAAATAATAAGAAACAGATATAAAGCCGTATGTTTCATGTTGTCCCCACTGAAAGACCTATTCTATACGGGTCAAAATCATGGTGTACTCATCCACAATGCCGTCATTAAACCGCACCGGGTACTTACCGTCCGGTGAAGAACAAATTTCAAGTTTTCCACCTTCAAAGAATCTGAAAATGCTGAAACCGGTGGTGTATTCCGCTCCGGAAGCACCACATTTCCCGAGGCAGATATCTATCCGGTTAGGAGATGTCTGATTATTAACTTTAAATTCTCCTTTCCGGGAAACGCCATCGCCGTCCTGCAGGCGTTCTTCCATCAGGTAGGTTCCATTGGAATAAAAGGTAATAGTCCCGCTTTTGACTCGTTTATTCGGTGTCATATTCCATTTGCCTTCAAGGTTGCCGGATATTGCGGATGATACTGGTGTGCTTTGCAGTGTTGACGCCTTGTTTTTCTCCTCGGCGTTTACCATGGCGGCCTGTTTTTGTCCGGCTGTCATTTTAACCAGCTCAACTCGTCGATTTTTTGCCCGGCCCTCCTCGGTATCATTACCGGCCACAGGCCGAGTCTCCCCATACCCAACAGCTAAAAGCCGATCCGGTAAAATACCAAACAATTCGAGATAAGCACATACAGTTTGCGCCCTTTTTTGGGAAAGCTCCATATTATAAGTATCAGCGCCCTGGTTGTCGGTATGACCTTGTATTTCAATATTTAATTCAGGGTATGTGATCATCAGGGAAACCATATGCTGGAGCTGCTTAACGGATTCAATCTTGAGCGTGGCCTCATCCAGATCAAACAAGATGCCGTATAACAGCACTTTTCCATCCTTATCAAGGGCTTCTTTCAGTTCTTTTGGTCCGAACGTCATTGATGTTTCAAGCCCTTTTTCATCAATAATCACAAGATACTGTTGCCCCATTCCTGCATTAAGGGTTACTCTGCACCATGATCTGCCGCCGTCATCCCTGGGAATCGTAAACACAAGCTGGTCCCTGTCTTCGAAAACGGTTTCCCCTCCTTTTTCAATTGCAGCTGCTTTGTAATTTTCGAAAAATTCAACATTGGCCATATCCTGGACCCTGCTTCCGGAAGAAGTCCGCACCTCATACAGCAGGTAATAATACTCACCACTCACCTTCTTTTTTTCTCTTTTGTTAGTCTGCTTATTCATATAATAAAATTCATAAACATTAAATTTCTGATATTTGGACATGTTTTCTGCCAGAACTGAACCGGGAAAAGGGCGAATCATGGGATGCTCCTTTACCTCCTTGGCCAGAGCAACGCCTGCAAACAAAAATTGGATACCAAGAACCATCCAAAGCGTATGAATCCATATCTTACTGATGCAAGTCTTCATAAATTACCTCCAAATTTGAATCTTAATATCAGGTTGTTTTTACCCAAAACGTTTTTCATAAAATTTTAAATGTGGTTAACTATATTCTTTCCTGTTTTTTGACTGCTTTTGATATTTTATCGGAAAAGCTTTAGTTGGGCCAGGCTCAAGGCCCCCTCGCTATATCATTTCACTGAGTTGTGACAGCAATGTTGACCATGGACTTTTGTCCGTTCCACATTGCTTTCAGCATGATCTGGCTCTCACCTTTTTTCAGTTGAAGTACCCCCATGGGTCCCTGTACCATGGACATGCCAGGCTGCCATCCCTTGGCCGTCATTGCCTGCGTATAAAATTTGATGATTTCTTCAGGGTCGGCCTGTATTTCCAAATCAACCTTGCTGTTGGCACCAAAGGACTTTTCCTTGATAATCCGGGCACCATTGTAAAGCGGAACCTCACCATTAAGAATCATGGTGCTCGATTCGGTTTTTTTATCTTCAGCAGACACTGAAGCGGTTTCTTCTTTTTTTTCGAGGATAGGAGCAGTTTTGGCAAGAGGGGATTGATCCAGCTTTACTTTAAATGATCCTTCATGAACCCATACTGACGACCATCCTGCATTTTTTTCGCCGGCAACGGCAAATGTTTCAACCTGGTTCGTTTTCAATTTGAATTTAAACTCATCTACCTGTTTCGTTTTTTTGCGATCAGTGTACAGAATGATAGTACCGCCGGCATCATCGGTAAGACCTGTGACAGTGATGCCCAAGTTTTTTCCGGGCGTCAATGGCTTTCCCGTTCCATAAGGATGGGTGACGACAAACTCAGTTATTACTTTGGGTTTAGGGATGTATTCAGTCTGCAACGCTGTTTTAGCCTCCGACGATTCAGGAGTCTCTTTTTTTGGATCCGGCTGTTGAATCAGGCTGATCTTGGCCCGGCCATCACCCTCCGAGATGATCACGGCTACAGTATTGACTCCCTTATCGGCAGGATAATCCCATGTAAGCATCTTACCGTTTTCTACGGTGAAAGGAATGGATGCTGAATTGTTTTCAGACTCGCATTGCAGGTAAAAAATACCCTTAGTTTGATCACCAAAGGGGTTGTCACCGGTAATTTGTACGGTTAAGGGTCTTTTGGGATCCGTATATACATATCTTTGCGAACTCCCGTAATCATAAAAATCTTTGCGATTTTCCCCGGACTGGTTTATCCGGGCATAAACCAACCCTTTTCCCAATTGAATTCTCAGCTCATCAACTAAAAAGGATCTGGCCTTTTGTGCAAAATCATCATTATAATCATATCGGGAGCAGGTTCCTTTTTTTTCAAGCTTTCCCGTCTTGGGATAAGAGCTTTCCAACGGTTTTCCGTTAAAATAATGTAATACAGTAAATTCAGATTCCTCATTTGTCTCGTTGTAAATTTCTAGAAAGGCCCTCCGGTCACTATCAACTTTGACGCGCAATTCACCGCCGGCAGCAATTTTCACATAGCAGGGGGCCTGAGCGCTTTTGCTTTCCGTCAGACCCGGCAGAGCCTCTTCCGCTTTTCTCCGCTCTTCACGTTCCCGTTTTTGTTTTTGGTATAACACCTCTTTGGGATCTTCCATCAGCTTAAAATCTTTCGGCGCTTCAAACAGGTCCGCAGAAAGATTGGTTTTTTTAACGGCTTTCAACTCCGTGACAGCCCGCTCCTTACCCTCTTCATATGTAACCATTTTTAATGGAATTTTTAAGTCACTGGAAAACCATCTGGCAAAATTCTGGGACTTCACAACCTGTTTTTTACAATCGATGCCGTTTATCTTTTCCGTGCCTTCCTCCTTAAACCCGTATTCAGAAACCAAATATTCGGAAAATTGGATGGGATCTTCCGACAACACCCAGTAATCATCCGGATCAATTTCAAAAAACCGCTTTTCTTCAATATTTAAAACCCGGTATATATTTTTATCTCTGTCTGCAATAATGGCGATGAGCTCTCCTTCTTTCAGCGTTTCAATTCTGTAGCGGTTGCCCGAAAGATAAAGCTTGTCTGTTTTAGTTTTTCCGTCTATTACAGTTACCATATCTGCTGAAAATGAAGCGGCCATAGCCGATGCAGTTGTATAAAAAACTATAAAGAAAATATAAAGGATAGTAAATTTAGAAATGTTTTTCATTTTTCCTCCTGCTCGTTAATTTAGTTAAACTTTATTTCACGGAAATAAAATTAGATTATTAACAATTAAACATATTACTTTGAAACACAACTGAGCCTGATAAGTGTTTGTTGCTTGAAGTAATTTTAATTTTGCAAAAGAATCTTTAAAAATTACATAAAAATAATAAAATTTTCAATATAAATCATATAATCTGTAAATTAATCTTGAGATATATTTACTTCCATTTCATGATTTTGGGCAGCATGCCGTGAAAAAGTTAGAGGCAACACGGTTTTGTGAAAGCAGTTTTACCAAACACAAAAAGCTGATATTATTAACAGCGACTATTCACTTTTAAATTATTTTGGAAAGCGGTGACAATTTTTTAACAAATTTAAATTGGAGTTGACTTTAATTAAAACCAATGCTAATTGATAACTATTATCATTTAGAATAAAAAAGGATTCAATTGATAACTCATAAAAAAAGATTTGAAACCATCATCCAAAAATTAAAAGATAATGGCCACAAGATAACGCCTCAACGAATAGCTATTGTCAAAATTCTTGTCGATAGTGAAGGTCATCCCAGTGTTGAAAATATCCATGCTCAGATAAAAACAGACTTTCCGACAATGAGTCTTGCAACTGTCTACAGAAATATTGTATTAATTAAATCCTTAGGAGAAGTTCTTGAATTAGGATTCCCGGATGGGAGCAACCGATATGATGGAAACAAGCCTTATCCCCATCCGCATGTCGTCTGTATCAAGTGTAAAAAAATCGTTGACCCGGATCTTGATAGCCTGGATGAAATGAAAAAAGAGGTTGAAGTTGAGACCGAATTTAAAATTTTAAATCATCGTTTAGACTTTTTTGGCATATGCAGCGATTGTCAGGCAGGAAAAGTGTAACATTTTTTTTGCTTTTAATTGATAATAATTATCATATAGTATTGTATACCTACAACAAAAAAAGGAGGCCATAATGTCGAACAAAGAAAGCAAGTGCCCGGTAACAGGCACATCTAAAAAACCCATCACCGGCCATGGCACATCGAACCGTGACTGGTGGCCAAACCAGTTGAATCTCAAAATTCTTCACCAAAACTCCTCATTGAGCAACCCTATGGGCAAAGAATTTAATTATGCCGAAGAATTTAAGAAAGTTGATCTGGAGGCTTTAAAGAAAGACCTCTATGCATTGATGACTGACTCACAGGACTGGTGGCCGGCCGACTACGGTCACTACGGGGGGCTCTTTATCCGAATGGCGTGGCACAGTGCAGGCACATACCGTATGGGTGACGGCCGTGGTGGGGCAGGATCCGGCAATCAACGATTGGCTCCACTGAACAGCTGGCCTGACAACGTGAATCTTGACAAGGCGCGTCGTTTACTCTGGCCTGTCAAGCAGAAATACGGCAACAAGATCTCCTGGGCCGACCTCATGATCCTCGCCGGCAACTGCGCACTCGAGTCAATGGGTTTCAAAACCTTCGGCTTCGGTGGAGGACGGGAAGACATCTGGGAGCCGGAAGAGGATGTCTACTGGGGAGCTGAGACAGAGTGGCTTGGCGACAAACGCTATTCCGGCGAGCGGAACCTTGAGAATCCTCTTGCCGCAGTGCAAATGGGCTTGATCTACGTTAATCCGGAAGGGCCGAACGGTGAACCGGATGCAGTTGCCTCCGGTCGCGATGTTCGGGATACTTTCGCCCGCATGGCCATGAACGACGAAGAAACCGTTGCGCTGATCGCCGGCGGCCACACTTTCGGCAAGTGCCATGGTGCCGGCGATCCGTCGAATGTAGGACCTGAGCCGGAAGCCGCCGCCATTGATGAGCAGGGCCTCGGTTGGAAAAGTAGCTTCAAGAGCGGTAAAGGCGATGATACGATCAGTAGCGGAATCGAAGGCGCCTGGACACCAAAACCGACCCAATGGGATATGGGTTATTTCGACATGCTGTTCGGTTATGACTGGAATCTGGTAAAAAGTCCCGCCGGTGCTTCACAGTGGGTTCCGGTCAGTCCGGATGAAAAAGATCTTGCGCCGGCCGCTCATGATCCGGCAAAGCGGGTTACTACCATTATGACCACGGCAGACCTTTCTCTGCGAATGGACCCAATCTATAAACCAATTGCGAAAAGGTTCCATGAAAACCCGGAGGAATTCGCTGATGCATTTGCCCGGGCATGGTTCAAGTTAACTCACCGGGACATGGGTCCCCGCTCGCGCTATCTCGGCCCGGAGGTTCCAAAAGAGGAACTGGTCTGGCAAGATCCGCTCCCCGCAGTTGATCATGAACTGATTGACAAACAGGATATCACTGACCTCAAGAAAAAGATCCTTGCTTCTGAACTGTCTGTCTCTCAATTGGTCTCCACAGCATGGGCTTCGGCGTCAACGTTCCGTGGCTCCGACAAACGCGGCGGTGCCAACGGCGCTCGCATCCGCCTTGCACCGCAAAAGGACTGGGAAGTGAACCAGCCTGAGCAACTTGCGACTGTGATTCAAATCTTTGAGAAAATCCAGGAAGCGTTCAACACTGCGCAATCAGGAGGGAAGGCGGTTTCCCTCGCCGACTTGATTGTCCTGGGCGGATGCACCGGTATAGAACAGGCTGCCAGAAATGCCGGTAACGAGGTAACTGTTCCCTTTACACCGGGACGCACAGATGCGTCGCAGGAACAAACCGACGCGGCATCATTCGCTGTACTTAAACCCGTGGCAGATGGATTCCGTAACTACACCAAAGCTAAATACGCTATATCAGCAGAGGAACTGCTGGTTGACCGGGCTCAACTGCTAACACTGACCGCTCCTGAGATGACGGTTCTCGTTGGCGGCATGCGGGTTTTGAATACTAATTTCGGGCAATCCCCGCACGGTGTTTTCACCAGACAGCCAGAGGCACTCACCAATGACTTTTTTGTGAACCTGCTTGACATGAGTACGACATGGACGGCAACAACGGAAGACGAAGAACTTTTCGAGGGTCGTGATCGTGCAACGGGCGAACTCAAGTGGACCGGCACCCGTATTGATCTCATCTTCGGTTCGAACTCTCAGCTCCGGGCTCTGGCGGAAGTTTACGGATGTGGGGACTCCCGGGAGAAGTTTCTGAACGATTTTATATCAGCGTGGAACAAGGTCATGAACCTTGACCGTTTCGACCTCGCCTGATCATAGCACAACATCTTCGAAGATCTCTGACAGAGCGGCCAAAGACAGTCAGATATCATCCGGTCCAGCGGACGGTTTACTGCCGCCGCTGGATCGGAACAACACAAAAATACACCACTTCAGATATGAACCTGGACGTCCGGTCGCCCTCTATATTTTTGAATGGGAAATTACGGGGTGTTTCTAAAAATCTGCTTTGTTCAAAGAATATGTAATAGAACCCACTTTCCAGAACAGACTGTGGACTTAATGTTAAAAGAAGACATTATACACAATCAACTGACCGCATTACTGCCTCAACTTCATCTGCAATCTTTTTAGCTGCACCAACAGGGTCATCGGCATTCCTTATAGGCCGACCAATCACAAGAAAGTCTGAACCATCCTTAACCGCCATTGCCGGTGTCGTAATTCTGCGCTGATCATCATCTGTGGTGTTCCAAGCCGGCCTTATACCTGGTGTAATGGCTTTAAAATTCTTACCTAAATTTTCTTTTATCATTTTTACTTCTTTTCCCGAACAAATAACCCCCGTGCAACCGGCACCCTTTGCCATGGCAGCTCTTTTTACTACTAGTTTTGAAATATCTTCGGAATATTCAGGAAGAAATCCGGCATTGTTAATATCTCGTTCCGATACACTTGTCAAAACAGTTACACCGAGAACACCCACTTTCCCCTGGCTGCCCTCAACAGCATGCGCCAGCATTCTGGGCGTTTCACCACAATGAACTGTAGCAAAAGTAACATCAAGGTCAGCGATACGCTCCATACCTTTTTTTACAGTTACCGGAATATCATGAAGTTTCAGATCAAGGAAAATGCCTACATCACCTGAATCTTTTATCATCTTTATAATTTCGTGGCCGGAACGGATAAAAAGCTCCAACCCTACCTTGAACATACCGATATGAGCGGAAAGTAATTCAATATAGTGTTGTGCCTCTTTCACAGATGGCACATCCAGGGGGAAAATTATGTAGTCTTTTGCTTGTTTCATTTTTATTTGTCCTGTTATATTTTTTATATTTCACTTCCCATAATGCATCTCAACCCACTTCAAATACTCGCCACTTTTAACACGCTCCACCCAACGCGTATTATCCACATACCACCTAATCGTCTTTTCAAGCCCTGTCTCAAAGGTCTCTTCAGGTGTCCACCCCAATTCATTTTCAAGTTTACTAAAATCGATGGCATAACGAAGATCATGCCCGGGACGATCCTTAACGAATTCAATCAGCTTTTCATGTGGATTATTCTTATCATCAGGATCGATATCATTCAGAATCGAACAGATTGTATTGACCACATCTATATTCTTTTTTTCACACCGCCCGCCGATATTATAGGTCTCACCGGTTCTTCCGGCTTTCATGATTTCCCACACGGCACAGCAATGATCCGTTACGTAGAGCCAGTCCCTTATGTTTTTACCGTCCCCATAAACCGGCAAGCACTTTCCCCCTAAAGCATTAAGAATTATAAGCGGGATCAGCTTTTCAGGAAACTGGTATGGTCCATAGTTATTTGAACAGTTTGATATCGTAACCGGCAAGCCGTAAGTCGCGGCATATGCCTGTACAAGATGATCTGAAGCTGCCTTTGATGCAGAATAAGGGCTGCTGGGACAATATGGCGTTGTTTCTGTAAAAAGCCCTGTCTCTCCGAGAGACCCGTAAACCTCGTCCGTACTGACATGATGAAACAGTTTAATCTGATCCCGGTGCTTGCGGGCCAGTTCAAGGAGATTAAAGGTACCGTTGATGTTTGTTTTTATAAATGCATCCGGTTCAGCAATCGACCGGTCCACATGAGATTCGGCTGCAAAATGGCAAACGGCATCGATTTTCATCTTTTTTATGATGTCGCCTATAGTTTTTTTATTGCAGATATCTTCTCTGAAAAAAAAATAACGATGATTAAATTTATTTTCCAGATCTTCAATATTTTCAGGGTTTCCCGCATAAGTCAGTTTATCTGCATTAATAATGCGCCCGGAAAATTCGGAATCCTCAAAAATAAACCGGATAAAGTTGGATCCGATAAATCCGCAACCGCCGGTAACCAGAATATTGTTGAATTGCCTCATTGTGCCTACACCAAGTGAGTTTTTTTTTAATGGAACCATAAATAATCATGACATTAAAAGGCCGTATTCTCAAAGCATTTTCAGTACAATTGAAAAGCCTGTAACGCCATACCCCTGTTTTTTATCAAAAATCTTATTGAAATAGCAAGGATTATGGTGCTAATATGGTTGAGTTATTTTAACTATTGTATAAATTAAGAGGCTGATGGCAGAACTTCAGAGACATCATGTAGCATCCGGTTCATATTTTGTCGGCAAAAAAAGCCCGATGTTACTTCAGGCTTTCCTTGGTACCTGTGTGGGTGTGGCTATTTTTGACCCTGCTGCGAATGTAGGCGGCCTGATACACATTCTACTTCCTTCACCCAATTTTCCGGACAATACTTACCAACAGAAAAAATACGCGACCACAGGCCTTCCACTTTTTATTGATGCGCTTTTAGAAGCTGGTGCAGCAAAGAACAGGCTTCAGGCCGCTCTTGCGGGTGGCGCACTTGTCGGGCCAATTGACGAGCGTGACCTTGCGCTTGATATTGGTGGCCGAACGGTTGAAGCTGTTAAATCAATTTTACAAAAAAATAATATTACCGTCATCTCTTCTGAAACCGGGGGATTTCTTACGGGTTCTTTCAGTCTGAACATGCAAAGCTGGGAATTTAACAATGAGCCGGTCGGCCAAAACAGGCTTTCTGAAAAGCTGGAATCAGGTTTGCCGCCACCTTCAAATCTTGATGCGTTTATTGAAACACTTGAGCCCATTCCCCAGGTTGCTCTCAAAATTCTTCGTATAATAAATGAGGATAATTATGATATCCAGAGTATTGCTGAAGAGGCCCGAAAAGATCAGGTTATCAGTGCAAAAACCTTGAAACTTTGTAATTCTGCTGCATTTGCATCCCGGCATGAAATTGCATCCCTTGATGAAGCAATTGTTCTGCTTGGAAGAGATATGCTGGTAAAGCTGATTATCTCTGCCTCTGTAAAGCATCTTCTTGACCAATCCAGTCAGGGCTATTCCCTGTGCAAAGGCGGCCTT
The DNA here is from genome assembly GCA_021737275.1 of Desulfobacterales bacterium. Taxonomy (GTDB): domain Bacteria; phylum Desulfobacterota; class Desulfobacteria; order Desulfobacterales; family JAIPEE01; genus JAIPEE01. Next base: position 142,422 of record JAIPEE010000002.1, on the reverse strand, counting down.
TATCACCACGCCGTCGGGACTGCACAGGTTTCAGAAACTCTGGCAAAATATACCGGCCGGGTGCCGACACCAATTGCTTATACGACAGGCCTTTTACATGACATCGGCAAAGTGGTTCTGGACCAGTATGTTGCAATCGACTATCCCCTCTTTTATAGAAAAATCCGCGAAGAGAAAGATGTCTTGCTGGCTGAAAAAAAAGTCCTTAATACCAATCATGTTATTGCCGGTTGTAAGCTTGCAGACAAATGGATGCTTCCTGACACAATCAGAAAAACAATCAAGCATCACCATCATCCGGGAGGCACCACACCGGATGATGATATCGTACACATTGTCTACCTTGCGGATCTCATTATGGCAAATTTTCATTCCGGCCTTGAACTTGAAGCTATTAATACACGCTATCTGGCATCAAGCCTTGAATGGCTTGGTCTTTCAACATCAAATTTTTCTGAAGTGATCGAAATAATCCCTTCCCGGGTTTTTGATACTTCAGCAGATCTGGCAGGGTAAACATCTGACAATATGGATAAATCCGATAAAAATAACAAACTGCTTCAAAAGCTTCCCAGTGTGGGTTCTCTTCTGGAAAGCGCCAATTCAGATACTTTCTATAACGATGTGCCCAAATCCGTTATTTTAAATGCTATTCATACTGTCATTGATGAGCTTAGATCCCGAATACTGGAAAATGACTCAACCGTTACTGAAAATAACCTTTCCGGCAGCAATCTGCTAAAGACCATAAAGGCTCTCGCCATAATGGATATGCAGCCAAATCTGCTGCCTGTTGTTAATGCAACCGGTGTTGTTGTCCATACCAACCTGGGAAGATCAATACTGCCTGAAGTGGTAATTGATAACCTTGCGCAAATTGCAGGCCGTTATTCCAATCTCGAGTTCAATCTGGCCATTGGACAACGCGGCTCACGGTATGAATCAGTTGAAGGTCTGCTTTGTGAGCTTACCGGTGCCGAATCGGCCATGGTGGTCAATAATAATGCCGGTGCCGTACTGCTGTGCCTTGAAACAATGGCAAAAGGCAGAAAAGTGATCGTCTCCCGCGGAGAGCTGGTTGAAATTGGCGGCTCTTTCAGGGTGCCGGATATAATGACTAAAAGCGGTGCAATTTTAAAAGAGGTAGGGACTACAAACCGGACACACATTCATGACTATCAAAATGTTATTGATGATGAGACCGGACTGTTTCTGAAAGTTCATACCAGCAACTACAGCATTGTCGGGTTCACAGCTGAAGTATCCGTCAGCGAACTGGCTGCACTGGGAAGCCGACATCATATTCCTGTAATGGAAGATCTGGGCAGCGGCACCCTTATAGATTTTTCAAAATATGGACTTCATAAGGAGCCGACCGTTCAGGAGTCGGTTGCATCCGGTGCGGATATTATTACATTCAGTGGGGATAAATTGCTTGGCGGCCCCCAGGCCGGAATAATAGTTGGTAATAGAACTGTTATTGCCCGGATCAGACAAAATCCCATGACACGGGCACTTCGTATAGACAAACTGACGCTTGCTGCATTGGAAGCCACGCTCCGTCTTTACAGAAACCCGGAAAAAGCAGTCAACGCCATACCCACACTGCGGATGATAACGGCATCCATTGATGACATTTCAAAACAGGCAAATCGCTTAAAAAGATCACTTACAAGAAAATGTAACAACCGCCTTGAGCTTTCCCTTCTAAATCTCTCATCCCGTACCGGCGGCGGCTCGTTTCCACTTCTTGAAATGCCAAGCAAGTGCATTGCTATCAGCATATCCGGATTCAGCACCAATGAAATCGAAGAGACAATGCGTGCCAACTCACCGCCTATCATCGGTCGAATTGAAGAAGATAAATTTATCCTGGACCCCAGGACGATTCAGGATGATGATATACCTGTAATTGTCAAAGCATTTGAGAACATGTTACAAAAGGGAGGATCATGACAGAAAGACAGCAGGAACTGTTTCATAGCAGGTTATCTTCCGGTAATTTTCTTTTAAGCAAAACGGATGCATTAACACCGGAAGAACAAACAGAAACACAACAATCCCAAGTCACCGAGAGCATCAAAGCCGTATTTCCTGAAATTCTTTCAGGTAAGTCCTTCATCGAAAGGGCTGTAACCGGGCTCACTGATATCAAAAAATTCGGTGTAATTGTCATTCGCCTTGATCATTATGAACCGCCTGCTAACAGCAATATTTCTGAAAACGATTTTCTCATGGTTACCGCTCAGGCAATAGATATTTTTTGTAAGGAGTGCAGCGGCATATGGGGTCAGCTCTCACATGATATACTAGGCTGTTATTTCCCGGATAAAAATGACAATGACTGCCTTATGGCTGTGGATCGAATCAGACAGGACATCTCTGATAAAACGGCAGGATCAATATCAGCCGGCGCTGCCGCTTTCCCGGCTATTAATTATAATAAAACGCAGATAGTTGATAATGCGATAAAGGCACTTAATCATGCCGCTTTTTTCGGAGAAGATAGTGCTGTTGCATTTGATTCGGTCAGCCTGAATATTAGTGGAGATACTTTTTATCAGCATGGGGATCTTGATGGTGCCATTGAAGAGTTCAAACTGGCACTTCGCCTTGACCCCTCAAATGTTAATGTTCATAACAGCCTGGGTGTCTGTTATGGAGATATGGGGCAGTTTGAAAAGGCCCTTGAAGAGTTTGAAAGTACCATATGGCTTGATAAAACCGAGGTGATGGCCACTTTTAATGCAGGCCTTGCCAACATGCTTTTGGGAAACAGGGAAAAGGCTCTTGAGTATTTTTTAAAGGCGGGCAATCTGGATGACGACACTTTCGAGGTTGCGTTTCAACTCGGCCGGTTTTTCCTTGAAGATAATAAGCATAATCAGGCTCTTCCTTATCTTGAAAAAGCATCTGCCATGAATGATGTGCCGGGCACTGCATACAGATATCTGGGCGATTGTTATGCTGCATTAGAAAGAGATGATGATGCCGTCGCCGTATATGAAAAAGCCGTTAAGACAAATCCCAATGATGCGTTCTCACTTTCTGCGCTGGGATATCTATATGATAAACTGGGTAAAAATTCTGAAATTGCAAAAACATTTTGTGAACAAAGTGTTGAAATTTCGCCAGATAATGCTCTCTTCCGGCAAAGACTTGGTATAATCCTGTTGAGCCAGGGCCTGCTTGTGGAAGCGCTTGAAGCTTTAAAAAAGGCCGATGAAATGGGTTGTGACTGCAGTAATCTTATCGATCAGGCTGAGCGTCAGTTTACAGCCAGGGCATCCTGACTTTGTTAGTTTATTTAAAGTTAATTTAAAAACATATAATTTTCATTGAAATCAAGACAAAAAGAGGCTTTTTGACACTAACTGACTTTAACTTCTTGATTTTTCAATCTCAGATGATTATTTTAAAAAACCGTCATAATGGCGGTTATTTATTTTGAAAAATTCCCTCAGCAAGCTGCCGGGAATATTCTCTGTGTGAATTGAACCAATTAATATTCGCTCGCTATACAGTTCAGGAGATTTAATATGCCGATATATGAATATCACTGCAATGATTGCGGTAAAGATTTTGAATATCTTGTTTTGGGAAGTGATAAACCTGAGTGTGAATTTTGCAAAAGCAAAAAGGTTAAAAGATTAATGTCCACCTGTGGCTTTCTCAGCAAGGGTTCCGGTGGAGAAACTGTTTCAAGCAGTGCCGGTGCTTCTTCCTGCAGTGGCTGTTCTGCAACAAGCTGTTCCGGATGCGGCAACTGATGGCATCCACGATTAAAATCGGAACCCGCGGCAGCAAGCTTGCCCTGTGGCAGGCAAATTGGGTTAAATCTGCCCTGGAAGAGAAAAATCCCTCCATTACTATTGAGATCATTATCATAAAAACAAAAGGCGACAAGATTCTTGATGTGCCCCTTGCAAAAGTCGGGGGAAAAGGCCTTTTTGTAAAAGAGATTGAAGAGGCACTGCTGGATGGCCGCATTGATCTTGCCGTTCACAGCATGAAAGATATGCCGGCTGAAATCCCTGAAGGCTTATGCATTGGCGCTGTACCGGAACGGGAAATGCCCCATGATGTGCTGATTTCAAAAAATGGCCTTAAACTTTCCGATTTACCGGAGGGCGCCATCATCGGTACCAGCAGTTTGAGGCGTGCCGCCCAGCTTCGTCATGCAAGACCTGATCTTGAAATCCGTACACTTCGCGGTAATATTGAGACACGGCTCAATAAGGTCAAAACCGGTGACATGGCAGCCACGATCCTGGCTGCTGCCGGCGTAAGACGGATGAACTATACAGATAAAATTACCGAATATATAGATGAAAAAGTTATGCTGCCGGCTGTTGGTCAGGGCGCACTCTGTATTGAAACCAGGGAAAATGATACGGTTGTCGGCCCCATTGTTGATAAACTTGATCACGCTGAAACACATACAGTGGTAACAGCCGAACGTGCTTTTTTACACAGACTTGAAGGCAGTTGCCAGGTCCCGGTTGCAGCCCACGGGAAGCTCTATAATAACGAACTCTCCCTTTGCGGGCTTGTCGCAAATGTAGACGGCAGCAATATGATTCGTGAAACGATTACCGGATCTCCTGAAAATGCGGAAACCATGGGCGTTAAATTAGCAAACATCCTGCTCTCAATGGGCGCAAGAAAAATTCTCGATAACCTTAAAGAAAACGCACAAGAAAACTTATGAACGGAAAAGTATATTTAGTCGGTGCAGGCCCGGGTGATCCCGGCCTTATTACGGTAAAGGGACAGCAGTGCATCAAAAATGCTGATGTTATTGTTTATGATTATCTCGCGGTCACTGCGCACCTGAGACATGCCCGCAAAGATGCGGAGATGATTTATGTTGGCAAAAAAGGCGGCGACCATACACTTCCCCAAGAAGGTATTAATGCGCTTCTGGTTGAAAAAGCCAAAGCGGGTAATATTGTCACCCGCTTAAAAGGCGGTGACCCCTTTATTTTTGGCAGAGGCGGTGAAGAGGCCGAAGTTCTGATAAAGGCCGGCATTCCCTACGAAATTGTACCCGGTGTTACATCTGCTATTGCAGGGCCTGCTTATGCCGGCATTCCGCTTACCCATAGAAAATTCACAGCTACCGTGGCTTTTGTTACAGGTCATGAAGATCCTGAAAAACAGGAGTCCAATATTGACTGGGCCGCCATTTCTAAAATCGGAACCATTGTTTTTTTCATGGGTGTAAAAAATCTCCCCCTCATAGTTAAAAGACTGCGTGACAATGGTATGCCGGCTGAAAAACCGGTTGCACTTGTCCGGTGGGGTACAACCCCGCAGCAGAAAACCGTTACCGGAACTCTCGAAGATATTGTTGACGTGGCGCAGAAAGCAAAAATAAAGCCCCCATCACTTATCGTGGTAGGAGATGTGGTTACCCTCAGACCCGCTATGAAGTGGTTTGAAAAGCGCCCGCTCATGGGCAAACGAATCGTTGTTACCCGCGCACGGGAGCAGGCCAGTGATTTTGTATCCCGCCTTGCTGATCTGGGTGCCGATTGTATGGAGTGCCCGACCATAGAAGTTTCTCCGCCTGACGACATGGCACCCCTTGATAATGCCATTAAGGATATCGCTGACTATGACTGGCTTGTTTTTACCAGTGTTAATGGCGTCTCTTTCTTTTTTGACAGACTTTTTGATGCAGGCAAAGATGTCCGGGCACTTCATTCCATCCGAACAGCGGTAATCGGTCCGGCAACAGAAAAGCGGCTGCTTGATTTTGGAATTAAAAGTGATATTGTCCCTGAAAACTTCAGGGCCGAATCTGTTGTATCTGCTTTTGAAAAAGAGAATATAAAAGGTCAAAAGGTGCTGCTTCCCCGTGCAAAAGAAGCGCGTCCAATACTCCCGGTTGAACTGGAAAAAATGGGTGCAACAGTTGATGAGGTTACGGCATATTGTACAAATCCTGTTCAAGGTGATGTGGATATTGTCAGCCGCCTTGAGGAAGGCGCTGTGGAGATGGTTACATTCACAAGCTCCTCAACGGTTACTAATTTCAAAGCACTTATCCCGTCTGAAAATTTTGATACATTGATGGCCGGTGTAAAGATTGCCAGTATAGGCCCCATCACAACTGAAACTGCTGAAAAACTGGGTTTCAATGTTGATATTACAGCAGATACATATACCATTCCCGGCCTGTGTGACGCCATTTGTGAATTTTTTAGATCAGAAAACCGATCGGAATGAACTTAGATACTTTAATATAAACGATTTTTTATTAATCCGATTCCTGTATTTTAAAAACCCCGCCCTGCGGGGTTTTTTGCCGTGCCGTGCATAATTCCGACACTGTCCACCGATTTTTCCAATAAAAAATAATAACTTGACCGTTCGCCTGATTATAATATATATAATAAATAAGTTAATGCTCTTAAAGTCTTTATAAATACAATTCTTTCCTGATTTATTGTTTTCTGAAATATCAGTTCTAATATATTTTTGCATTCAAGGAGTATCGCATGGAAGAGATCCTTGAAAGGTTGCCGGGCTTTGTTGAATCGATCAAGTCGATAAAAGATACCATTCTGACCAATGTGGTTCTGCTGGGAGAGATCCCGTCTCCAACATTCAAAGAGAAAAAACGCGCTGCCCTGCTGATGGAACGGATGGCCGACTTTCAGGTTGATGAATGCACCACCGATGGTTACAGAAACCCGATCGGTATCATCAGGGGAACCGGAAAAAACAAGCCACCCATATTTATTGTAGCCCACCTGGATACTTTTTTTGACAAGGATATTGATTACAATTATATCATAAAGAAAAAAGTCATCACCGGCCCTGGGATACTGGATAATTCCTTAAGTGTCGGTGTGCTCGCGACCCTGCCCGAAATTTTTCGCACGCTTGATCTCCGCTTTGAGTCTGACATCGTGCTGGCCGGCGTTATCCAATCCATTGGTCATGGTAATCTCAGGGGAACACGCCATCTTGTCGAGAACTGGGCAACACCTATACGCGGTGCTGTCTGTATTGAAGGTGGTGAACTCGGCCGCCTCAACTACTTTTCAGACAGTATGATCCGTGCGGAAATTCATTGTAAAACCACTGATACTCATGGGGACCACTATCCATCGATGTCTAATGCTATTTTAATTTTGAATAAGGTTATTAATAAAATTTTAAATCTGCGGCTGCCCCAGACACCTCAAACCAAGATTGTTCTCGGGAAAATTGCAGGCGGTGTCAACTACGGCCATATTGCCCATATCGGTACACTCGGATTTGAAATACGCAGTGACAGTGATGATATGGTCAAAAATGTATATAGTGATATTCAGGACATTATCGACGGCATCAGCCATGAGTATGAGATCAAACTATCGATGATACCCATCAGTAACCTCAATGCCACAAGACTGGAATTTAACCATCCCCTTGTTAAAAGCTCTGCAGCGGTTATCAGAAAACTGGGCATTACACCCATCAGCAAACCCAGCGAATCTGAACTTTCGATATTTATTTCACATAACATTCCTGCCGTTACACTCGGTCTGACTCATGGCGAAAATTACTATCTTGAAAACGCCAAAATGGAAATTGAACCCATATTCAAGGGCATTGCCCAGCTTATTGGCGTCATAATGGCAATAGACAAAGGGTTATGCGATGTTTAACTGGATAGAATCAAACACATTTCACTATTCTGCTTTTCGTGACCTGAAAAAACTAGTCGCCATAAAAAAAAAGAAAAATCTGACAATCTCTCTTTGTCTGCCCACACTGAATGAAGAGAAAACTATTGCCAAAGAGATTATGATCATGAAATCAGAGCTGATGATGCGATATCCGCTTCTGGATGAAATCATTGTTGTTGACTCCGGCTCGGTTGACAACACCCTGGATATTGCAAGTACATATGGCGCGGATGTCTATGAATCAGACAATATTCTGCCGCATCTTGGACAACAAAAGGGAAAAGGCGAAAATCTCTGGAAAGCGCTTTACATCACGAAAGGCGATATTCTTGTCTATATTGATGCAGACATAAAAAATATTCACCATCGTTTTGTCTATGCTCTCCTTGCGCCATTGCTGCTTTATGATCACATCAAATATGCCAAAGCTTTTTATGACCGCCCCATTGCAATCGGTAAAAACAAATCACGCCCAACCGGTGGCGGCCGTGTAACGGAACTGGTTATCAGGCCTCTTTTTTCACTCTTCGCACCGGAACTTTCACAAATAATTCAGCCGCTTTCAGGAGAATATGCCGGGTACAGGGAAATTTTTGAAAAAATACCATTCCCTATCGGATATGGGATTGAAACAAGTATGATACTTGATATTTGTGAAAAATGGAGTATAGATGTAATAGCTCAGGTTGACCTTGAAAGAAGAATTCATAGAAATCAGGATACAAAGGCTCTGGGCAGAATGGCATTTGCCATATTGAAAACATTTTTAAACCGTGTCGAAAAAATTGGACAAATAGAGCTCAAAAAAAAGCTCTTTGATGATATGATCCAGTATAATCTTGTTCGGAATAAGTATCAGCCGAACATTACCAATATGGAAGGGTTTGAACGGCCGCCCATGATTGAAATCCCGGAATATCGGGAAAAATTCAATATCACTTGAGCCCGCTCCCTTATCCCCTTGCAGTAAGGCACAGTTTGTAAGGATTTATCGTGCTGCAAAAAAACAAGCTTATAGACAAATTTAACCGCCATCTTAATTATCTCAGGATCTCCATTACAGATCGTTGCAATTTGAGATGCCTTTACTGTGTTCCGCCTGACAAGATCCCAAAGCTGAAACATGAAGACATCCTCAGATATGAAGAAATCATTCGTATTGTGCGCGTCGGTGTCGACCTGGGCATAAAAAAGGTCAGAATTACCGGCGGTGAACCACTGGTAAGAAAAGGGGCAAAGGACTTTCTGAAATCTCTTTCAGAGATAAAGGGGCTTGAAGATATTTCCCTGACAACAAATGGTGTCTTACTTAAAGACAGCATTGAATCCATTCTTTCTGCAGGAATACGGAGAATAAATGTCAGCCTCGACTCACTTGACCCCCAGACATATAAGAAAATAACCGGTTTTGATATGTTCAACAGGGTCTGGGCAGGTATCATGTGCGCACATGAAAACGGACTGAGCCCGATAAAGCTCAATGTTGTTCCGCTGCGGGGAAGGAATGATAACGAGCTTTTTGATTTTGCCAACCTCTCCTTTAAATATCCGTTCCATATCAGATTTATAGAGTATATGCCCATTGGTCATTCCGATATTAATGCTCAAAAGGCGATCTATGCACCGGAACTTCAGGAGCGGTTTTCAAAAATCGGAAACCTGATATCCGTAGAAAAAGGCCTCCAGGACGGCCCCGCAAAACGTTTCCGGTTTGAAGGTGCAAAAGGGGAAATCGGATTTATAACGGCTATGACCCATAATTTCTGCCGGAACTGTAACCGAATGCGTCTCACTGCTGACGGCCAGTTAAGAGCCTGCCTGCTTTCAGATATTCAGACAGATCTTAAAACACCCATAAGAAATGGATGTTCTGATGAGGTGATCGCTGAAGTACTTTTGAAAGCAGCTCTATCAAAAGGTGAAGCTCACAAGCTTAGTGAAAGTACAACACCTGCTGTAAGCAGTCAGATGTCGGCTATTGGCGGATAACCATTCTGCAAGTAAAATCCTGAACCTGCTGAAGTAATTTGCCTTTGTATATCATCTCGGTATGCCGATAAATATCCTTAATTACTGTTTTTAATCAAATGCCTTTCCGGTTTTCAAACCAATAAGTTTCAGGATTTTTGCCATGGGGCAAAATCCGGTGATAGAAGACTGAAACAAATTGGCACCGACAAATGCCGTAAACCAGAGCCAGTAATGGCTGTGAAACAGATATAAAATAAGGCTTATAAGAATAAAACTTCCTGCTACTGCAAAAACAATTCGCTCAACAGTCATCACAGACCCCCTCTATCAATATGATTATTAAACAATAAATTCATTTATGATCTTAATGTTGCTGTCAGACGTAGCGGATTTTCTAGCAGTTTCAATGCAGAGACAATATCCGTACTTATGACATCTGCTGACAGTATTGCACCTCTTGCCGCGCCCTCTCCCATGATAACAGCAATTCCCAGCGCTGCTTCTTTGAGCATCAGACGGTCATTCCGGCCATTTCCGATGCAGACTGTTACATCCGGGTTAAGGTTGATAATATATTCACGTTTACCCTCATCCTGGCTTCCCAGGGGCAGTATTGTTATACTGCAAGGGACATCGACCAATTCCAACTTAACATGGCCGAATGTATCGGCAGTAACCACATGGATCTCAAGTTTTTTTGACAGGCGCTTAAGACAATCCGCCACGCCTTTAAGCAACTTCCCATCACAAGCAAGGGTTCCGTTATAATCAAGAACAAGATGTTCCAACTCAAGGTCATCATAACCCGGGACTCTAATATGAATAGCCATAGTATATCCCCTTGTTTTTCACGTGAAAAAATTTACTGCAGCATGATCGGCAAAACTTCTATAGCACCATCAATGCTTGAAACTTCTCTGTTTGGTATATACCATTGTTACATCCGCTTCATTACAAGCTTCAATTGACTGATAATCATTTCCTGAACCGCCCGGCTGAATAACAGAAGAGATGCCTTCCCGAATACCCACATCTACACCATCCCTGAAAGGGAAGAATGCATCACTGACCATGGCTGAGTCAATAAGGCCTCCCTTTTCATCGGCAACACGTGCATCAATCTCACTTTTTTTATCTTCATCTTTCAAATCATTATATGAAACCGCATGTTTTTCAAAACAGTATCTGTCTGCCAGTTTTCTGTATGCCTTGTCTCTTGCGATTTCTGCAACACCGACCCTGTCCTGCTCGCCGGTACCGATTCCAACCGTAACCTGATCTTTTACATAGATTACCGAATTAGACGTAATGCCGGACTCTACCAGCCAGCCCATGACCAGATCATCATACTCTTTATCTGTCGGTGCCCTGTTTACCTTATACGCCTTGCCCTTGTACTCTGTTTCCGCCAGCACAAGATCTTCTTTTGTTCGGGCTTCCGGAACAAAGGACCACTGGGCAATAACACCGCCATCAATCAGGCTTTTGAATTCTACACATCGTTCACCAACGAACTGCTGAAGCTTTTCAATATTTCCAATTTTTACTACCCTGAGATTTTTCTTTTTGGCAAAGATATCCATCACACCATCTTCAAAATCAGGGGCTACAATTACTTCCGCATACTGATTACTGATTGCTTCTGCGGTTGCCGCATCAACAGCTTTGTTGACTGCAATACAGCCGCCAAATGCAGCAACACGATCAGCCATATAAGCTTTGCTGTAAGCTGATTCAAGGGAATCGGAAAGCGCAACACCGCAGGGATTATTATGTTTTACAATAACGGCTGCCGGTTTGCCCGTAAAATATCTAAGAATATTCAATGCATTATCTGCATCCGTCAGATTGGTTTTCCCGGGGTGTTTGCCGGACTGAAGCAATTCAATATCTGAAGCCAGATATTTCCCGGGCTGAATGGTTTTTAAATCACCAAGCACCAGGTTGCCGTTAACCAGTTTAAAAAGTGCTGCTTCCTGACCGGGATTTTCTCCGTAGCGCAGGCCCTTAATAACATCATCAATTGTCCAGGTTACCTTTTCATAAAAAAGGGTTTGGCGGTTATCACCCTCTACAAAACTGACTTCCATTTTGGATGGGAAATGATCATCCATAATTGTCCGATACATTTTTTTCAAATCTTCTGCCATGACGAACTCCCTTTATTAATTTTATACAATATCTTTACCTGTTTTTATGATTACTTCTTGTAGCAATTTCCCGCCTCTTCAGCTGATTTTAAATTCAAAAAATCAGCAATGGCCCGATCATAGTTTGCGGTATGATCAAAAGATTTTCGGGCTAGCTGATAACGAAGCGCCAGTGAGGTTGATCCATTATTTACAGCCATTTCCGATATGATCATATCATAATCCGACGGATCTACGACCGATGCAACCCGGAGACAATTCTTTGCCGATGCCCTGATCATACAGGGACCGCCAATATCAATATTGCCACGGGCCTGCTCAATAGTAACGCCTTCTTTAGCCACAGTTTGCTGAAAAGGATAGAGATTTACAATCACCATGTCTATGGGTACGGCATTAGTGCGTGCCAGATCCGCGGCATGGGCATCATTATAAGTCTCTGTCAGAATACCCAGATAAATTTTAAAATCCAGCGTTTTAACAAGCCCGCCCTGTGTTTCCGGCTGACCGGTATAATCGGAAACCGGTGTAAGGCTCTGAGCTGCACTATCACCAAGAATTTCTTTGAGTTTCTTAAAAGTGCCGCCTGTTGAAAAGAATTTCATGTCCGGATTAAATTCAAGAAGCTTCGGGACCAGGCTTTCAAGACCGCTTTTATCGGAAACACTTAACAGGACATTTTTTACCTTCACCAGATCATCAATTTTATCTACGACATTAATACTCATCTTTACTTTCTCCCATCATATTCATCCAGAAACTGTTTAAAAAAATATTCCATAAATGCATGCCGCCCGGCAGCAATTTCTTTTCCCGTCTCCGTTAAAATGCACTCAGATATCCGACACAATTTAACCTTATATTCCCTGAAACCGGTATCATTCTCAGTATAGGGTCTGGTATTTTTGATATCAATATCCGGATTGTGAAGCCGTGCACCGACTTCTCCGGCAAAAAGATATGCCCGTGCCACGCCGACTGCACCGATAGCATCCAGTTTATCGGCATCAAAAAGAACTTTGGCTTCAATGGTTTCCGGCGTATTGTCTCCTCTAAAACGGTGCGTCCGAATGCAGTCGATAATTTTATCCTGCTGTCGTTTGCTTATCGGAAGTGTGGACACTATCGGCATGGACATTTCCGCACCCTTTTCAGCATGACATATTTCTCCCCTGGCATCATCCTGAAACCGTCGCCCGATATCGTGAAAATATGCAGCAATAAGGAGAACGGTCATATCTGCGCCCTCTTTAGGCCCTATACGCTCACAAAGCTTGCAAACCCTGAGGGTATGATCCCAGTCATGGCTTCCATTGGCATCTGCAAACATTTTCTCTGCCAGACGTTTAATATTTTCAAGATTCAGCCGGTCATCCACCGGAAGATCTTTATCAGACATATATTTTCCCATATGTGAAGCCTTCATCTGAAATCAAAGTTCCAGCAGGAATCACCATAGCGTTGACGGTTTATTTCATTACCAAAATGACGGCAAAGCTGTTTTAGATTCAGCCGTTTTTTTATTATATATAATGGTTCATTTATTCAAATTTTTGCCGTAAGGCAAACCAAAAAAACATGTTTTTTCAAAAACTTTTTAAAATAAAAAAGCCTGAAAAACGTTATAGGTTTTTCAGGCTTATATCGTTGCTGCTTTAAACGATTATTTTTCTTCCGTTCTGCCCTTATGTCGTTCAAGAAAAGCTTCAAAATTAAGTGGAATCAAGTTGCTGACTGAATCCTTCTCCCTTTGCTGAAGAACACCGTAAACTTCATCATGAACACCATATTCTGCTGAATGATCTGCAAGGATCTTCTTTATGGCGCCAAGCTCTTTGGAAATTGAGCCCATATTTTCTGCTATCTGACTTAAAATTGCAAGATCGGGAGAAATTCGTTCTTCAGAAGAATCGGTTTTAGCACCAGACAACGGCAGCTTTTCATTCCCAAAGATTCCGGCTGCGTGCAAACCGCTGTTTTTCAAGAGTTCACTATGTTCAAGTGCGGACAACTTTAGTGTGTCCAAATTAATTTCGGTTAATGCTTTCCAGAAATGATCGAAACCATTAATCTCTTCATCTCTGTTTTTCATGATATTTTTGGTTATATTCTTAAGACACCTGGACGCTTCACTGTCCGGATACTGCCAGAAATAGGGTGTCTGCTCTTCAATGGCCTCATCAACCTTCGGATCATCAAGAATGGCACCTAGCTGGATCATTTTAACATCCATCGTCATTCCTACAAACTCTATAAGCCGTGACTGTGATGACCTTGCACTCGTTTTATTTTCACTTCTGTTGGCCAGCAGCATAACTGAACCGTCATAGTTGTTATGGGCAAGCATTTTAATGATGGTATAAGCATCATCAAGTGCTGCATGTTCCGGGGTTGTCAATAGAATAAGCTCAGGTGATGCCAGACAAAGGGCCATATTGGCTGGGGATGTGCCGGCAGCCGCATCAATGATAAAATAGTCATAGTGGTTGATCTCTGCAAATGATTTGGCAAGCATTTTCCGTTTATCCGATTCAAGTTCCGATACCATTTCAATACCGGGGCCGGCCGGAATAATATCAATACCATGATAGTCCCTGATAATAATATCTTCAAGGGAACACTCTCCGGCTAACATATCTTCAAGGTTATATTCCGGACTTAATCTCAGGAAAAGATTGACAAATCCTGAATCGCCGCCAACCAGACAGACACGTTGTCCCTGACCGGCAAGGCTAAGCGCAAGATTAACACTTACATTTGTTTTGCCTGCATTTTTTTTCCAGCTTGTAACTGTAATCACTATAGACATATCAAATCCTCTGAATTAACCCGGGTTATCAGCGACCATCATACTTTTGCGGGTTGTGCATAAATGCCAATTTTATCATTCTGTTTTTTAAGATAGAAAGAAACCTCTTCACAATGGTATTGTGCACAGATATTTCTGTGGCTTTCTGAAACAAATTCATTGAAAAGTGACGGGTCCGGCCAGATCATTCCATTTCCGGAATCTGTATGAAGCATTTTATACTCTTCATACATGTTTGTAATTATTTTTTCCTGAACCACCGGGTCATTGATAACAATTCCGGAATGAAAAGGCGTTACCGTTCCATTATCAAACCCGTTTTCCGGGTTTTCCGGGCTTGTCACGGAATCGGTCTGTCTGGCTCTGAACTCCTTCAGCATTTCATGAGGTACCACTCTGATAATTTCAGAAAGGGTTGTATCATTAAGCTTTGAGATACCATCATCAAGCATTGTTTTCATTCCGGATTCGAGCGCAATTTGTTTAATTTCATATTCGCTGGCACCACGGTTAAGCGCACTGGCTACATCTCCTTCAATGGAAAAAAGCTCCGATATGAGCATACGGCCATGATAACCGGTAAAATCACAACGATCACACCCGTCAGCCTTATAAAAAGTCAAATTGCTGGGATATTTTTTATACAATAACCGCCACTGCTCTTTAGGAGGAATATACCTCTTTTTACATTCCGGGCAAATTCTTCTAATCAGGCGCTGGGCAAGCACACCCATAAGACTTGAAGCGATCTGATTATATTCAACTTTCAAATCCAGAAGCCGGGTTACGGCACTGATTGCATCATTGGTATGAATGGTACTTAAAAGAAGATGCCCTGTCTGGGCGGCATCAAAACCAATAGTCGCAGTCTCCTCATCACGCATCTCACCGACAAGGATAACATCCGGATCAAGCCTTAAAAAAGAACGAAGGAGTCTGGAAAAGGTAAGATTAATCTTCTGATGTATCTGTGTCTGCATAATACCGGGAAAACTATACTCGATAGGGTCTTCAGCCGTAATAATCTTTATTCCGGGGTTATAAACATACTGAAGAGCGGCATAGAGGGTTGAAGATTTTCCACTACCGGTCGGGCCGGATACGAGAAACATACCTGCCGAACTTTTCACCATCCGCTTTAAGGCTTCCAGGATATGGGGGGAATGCCCCAATTCCTCAAGGCCGGTAAATGCATTTCGCGCATCCAGAATACGTATTGATACATTTTCACCGACTATTGCGGGGCAAGTTGCCACACGAAAGTCAAGGTCAACTTTTTTTAATTTTTCCTTATCATAATAATTAATTCTGAAAACCCCATCCTGGGGAATACGCCTTTCTGCGATATCAAGATTGGACATAACCTTGATTCTGGAGATAACGGCAGGCACCATGGTCTGGAATTTTTCTTCAAGCCAGCGTAATTTCAAAAGCTGAAGCATACCGTCAATTCTGAACCTGAGTCTGGCGCCGCTGCGATCCTGTTCAATATGGATATCACTGGCGCCGTGAACAATACCATATTTGACAATAAAATTTACAATTTCTTCCCCTTCCATATCTCCCATACCATAGGGTGCTATTCTGTCATCCTGAACATTAACCTCTTCAAGGTCAATTTCTGTAATATCAACCTCTTCTTCCTCTTCAGGTTCAACCTCCTCGGTAAACTCACGCCGGTAAGTGACAGGGCGGCCATACAGTGATTCAAACAACTGGTAAAATTTGCTTTCGGAAATAAGGATGCTGTCCATTTTAAAATTTGAATAAACCGGTTTCAACTCTTGGGCAATACGAATATTATCCGGATTAAACATGGCCAGTGTCAGCACATCATCATTGATAGCTAACGGCATGATCATATTTTTTTCTGCATACTTGGGCCCGATGATTCTGGTGAGCGTATTTCGCTGTGTTTCTTCAAATTCAAATTCGGTAAGTTTTCTGAAAGGAATATTATATTGCCTGGACAATACGGAATATAATTGGGATGGCGTAATTAGTTTCTTTTTAATAAGAATATTGCCCAGCGGCTCAGACCGATGGCGTTGTTCATACAGTGCCGCTTTCAGTTTCTCTTCGGAAATGATGCCCTCTTTGAGGAGAAAGTCACCAATCCTCATCTGCTTGCTATGTTTTCTGAGAACATGATTCAAATTTTCAGGAGTAACCATCTTCATATCACACAAAATTTCTCCGATGGTTCTCTGAGATCTTTTCTGTTTAAGCGCCTCATTGAGATCTTTTCTTGAGATCATCTCCAGCTTAACAGCCAGTTCCCCCAAATTGCTCTCTTCAGCTTTATCCGTATCAAGAGCAGCCAACTCTTCAGTGGAGATACACCCCTGCATCACAAGCATTTTGCCAAGATCATCACCAGGCTGCATTTTTTTAAGGCAATTGACCAGCATCTCTTCATCAACCAGCCCTTTTTCAATTGCCAGGGCGCCCACAGCATGCTGCGTCTCTTGATGCTTCAAGAGCATCTTTAGCTGATCCTCATTAATAAACCCTTTTTCAATAAGAACCTGCCCTAAAGGAACACTTGCAGCATCATAATCAATTTTCTGGACCTCAAGCGCTTTTTCAAGATTAGCCTGTTTAATAAAGCCTTCCCTGGCCAGCAATTCACCAATTTTCAGGACCGATTGCTTGTTTTTTTCCATTTCAGTACCTCAGATTGTATGTAAAAACCGGGTCCGGATATCAGGTTGAAAAACTGTTGATTTCCCACCGGAATAAATAACAAAAAAAGTTTTAATAATCTGATAAATTTAGCAATCCAATCGATATCTTGTCAAGTATCCTTCTCACTAAATATAAAACAGATAACAATATGACATAGCAAGCTCATGTTTCACCTTTTTACCCACAAAACTCCACTTAAAAAATTTAATGTTAAAATCCACTCAAATATAGAAAATAAAAGGGAAAATTTATTAGAATTACTATTTTTTTCTTGACAGAAACCGAAAAATATACTTTTAGAATATAAACAGTGGTGGAAAGTGGATAATATTGGTGAATTATGTTTAGAGGCAGCTCCTATCATACAATTGATCTCAAGGGCCGGATAATCATCCCTGCAAGGTTCCGTGATGTCATAAAAGCCGGAAGTAACGGCAGTATCATGGTCACCCGCATGGATAAGTGCCTTTTTGCCTACACGATGGAAGAGTGGGCAAAAATAGAAGCCAAAGTACTATCCCTTGCTGAAAAGAGCGACCATATGCGTCGTTTCCGAAGGGTCTTCATTGGCGGGGCATTTGATTGTTCATGCGACAAACAGGGGCGCATTCTAATCCCGCCATCTTTAAGACAGTATGCCGGGCTGGAAAAAGAGATCGTACTCGCAGGAGTGCTTTCTCATTTTGAAATCTGGTCCCGAGAAGACTGGGATAAGGAGAACGCTTTCATGGAAGAGGATATGGAGAAGGAGGATGTAAGAAACGACATCGCAAAGTTAGGGCTCTGATTTTATGCCATACCGACATATTTCCGTAATGCCAAAGGAAGTCATACAATATCTCGACTGCAAACCGGGAAATATTATTGTAGATTGCACACTTGGCGGTGCAGGACATTCAAGGGATATCCTTGAAAGAATACTTCCTGACGGCATCCTGATCGGAATTGATCAGGATGGGGCAGCCATCAAAAATGCCGAAAAGGTACTTGAGCCTTACAAAGACAATGTCCGCCTCTTTAATAACAATTTTGTCGATCTTCCGGAAATCCTTTCCTCACTCAATCTTAACAATGTTAACGGCATCCTGATTGATCTCGGGGTCTCTTTATACCAACTGAAATACAGTGGGCGTGGTTTCAGCTTTAACCTGGATGAACCTCTGGATATGCGGATGGACAGCAACTCAGACACGACTGCTGAAGATCTTGTAAACTCACTTAGTAACGCCGAATTGACAAGCATTTTCAAAAAGTACGGTGAAGAGCGAAAGGCAAAACAGATCGCCAACAAAATTACCAGGGCACGACAGGAGCAAGCAATTACAACAAGCAAGCAACTGGCAGACCTCGTCTGCTCGGCCATTCCCAGAAAGCTGCAAAAAAGTGCGAAAATTCACCCGGCAACCAGGGTGTTCATGGCACTCAGGATTGCAGTGAACAGGGAACTTGAACGACTCGAAACATTCATGGAGACAGCTGTGGATTATTTATATCCCGGCGGCAGAATGTGTGTACTGGCCTTCCATTCACTGGAAGACAGAATTGTTAAACAAAAATTTAAGGCTCTGGAAAGAAGCTGTATTTGCCCACCCGGATTTCCGGTGTGCACCTGCAGCGAAAAGAAGGAAGTTCAAATTTTAACACGCAAGGTTGTAAAACCCGGACCGGATGAAATTGAAATAAATCCGATGGCAAGAAGCACCAGACTAAGGGCCATTGAAAAGATTTGAGCATTACTGCCGACAACCATGAATAAAAAAAACGGCATCAAAGTAAAGGAAAAAAAACAGCTGGGACTCTGGATTATCATACTCCTTTTTTTTATTACCGAACTCCTGTTTTACACCTGGTGCCGCGTACAGTGTGTCAGAACAGGGTATGAAATTGCCAATGAAACAAGACGGCACCAACAACTTGAAATGCTTCAGAATAATTTAAAAATTGAAATTACCCATTTGAAATCCCCGGAAAGGATTTCAAAAATTGCTGAAAAAAAACTAGGACTTGTAACACCGACACCCGAACAGATGATTGTTATCCCATGAAGCAGAAAACGGACAAAAATCAAAACATGCGTATTATCCTGATTGGTGTTATTTTCAGCCTTGGTCTGGCTGCAATAGGCATCAAGGCGACATATATTCAGGTGCTTCGTGGCACATGGCTCACCCAGAAAGCTGAACGCCAGTACGAAAAATCTATCACTACACAGGGTAAAAGAGGTGCTATCTACGATAAAAACATGAATGAAATGGCTGTCAGTATTGATGCCGTCTCCGTTGCTGCCTACCCTGCCCAAATTGAAGATGTTCAAAAAACGGCCATTGCCCTTGCAAAAATACTTGAGCTCAAAAGAAGTGAGCTTGTCAAAAAATTGTCTGACAAAAGGTCTTTTGTCTGGATCAAAAGAAAAGTTACGCCCAGCGAATCCGCTGAAATAAAAACACTGAAACTGGCCGGAATTGGCTTCATTCCTGAAACCTGCCGGTTTTATCCCGGCAAAACTCTTGCTGCCCAGGTACTGGGCTTTTCAGGCCTGGACGGGCACGGGCTGGAAGGCCTTGAATTTTATTATGACTCATATCTCAGGGGAGAGACAGACAAGAGAACTGTACTGACGGATGCCCTGGGGCGCGGATTTGAAACCGAAAAAGTATATGCGGCAACCGGAACAGGCGGCAGTAACATCGTTCTTACCATCGACCGGAATGTACAGTACATCGCTGAAAAAGCCCTTGAAGAAGCGGCAACCAAATATTCCGCCAAATCCGGCATGGCTATTGTAATGGTTCCAAAAACCGGTGCCATACTTGCCCTTGCCCATTTCCCCCTTTTCAATCCAAATGCATTTGAGAGATTCAGCCGGGAAGACTGGAGAAACAGGTTAATTACCGATCCGTTTGAGCCGGGATCAACCATGAAAATTTTCAGCACTGCCGCTGCACTGGAATCAGGCATTTGCACACCCGACACCATTTTCTTTTGTGAAAACGGAGAATACAGAATCGGGCCCAATACGGTTCATGACACCCATGACTATGGCTGGCTCTCGGTTCAGCAGATTGTCAAGTTTTCGAGCAATATCGGTTCCATAAAAATCAGCGAGTCCATAGGCGCAGCCAGATTGCATAAAACCTATCTTGATTTCGGATTTGGAGAAAAAACCGGCATTGAATGTCCCGGCGAATCTAATGGAAGCCTATCCCATTACAGCCTGTGGAAAAGTATTGATACCGGGGCTATCTCCTTCGGTCAGGGTGTTTCTGTTTCTGCACTTCAGCTTGTTACCGCTGCTTCAGCGATTGCCAATGACGGCGTTCTCATGAAGCCCTATATTGTCCAGGCCATTACCGATACAAATGAAGGACTGATTAAAAGTTTTGGCCCTGAAGTGGTCAGACGGGCCATATCTGCGAAAACAGCTATGGCCGTCAAACGCATTATGGCAACAGTGGTTACCGAAGGCGGCACGGGCGGAAACGCAGCTCTTGAAGGATATCGGGTTTGCGGAAAAACCGGCACCGCCCAGAAAATCGACAAATCAGGTACATATGCCAAAGACAAATATATAGCCTCTTTTGTTGGCTTTGTACCCGAACAGAATCCTGAATTTGCCATACTGGTCGTTGTAGATGAACCCCACGGCAATCACTATGGCGGCATTGTGGCCGGACCGGCTTTTAAGAAAATTGCGCTTGAAACATTATCCTATTTTAATGTTTCCCCGGAAAAAAATGCAGAAAAGTTAACCGTTTCAATAATTAAAGAGGCCTTACGTGACGCTGTCTGATTTACTGAAAAGTACTGAGATAGAAAATCAGGATTATGACTCAGCCATAAACCCTGAAATCACGTCTATACATTATGACACCCGAACGGTGAAGCCGGGTGGCCTTTTCGTTGCCATTCCCGGATTAAAAGCGGACGGTCACGATTACATTGATACTGCAATTGAAAAAGGGGCATCAGCCATCATCGCTCAAAAACCGGTTAGCTGCAGCAAAGTGTGCGTTCAGGTCAGAGATACAAGAAAAACGCTGGCTTCCGTCTCAAGCCGGTTTTACGGAAACCCTTCCGAGCATCTCCACATGACGGGCATTACCGGCACCAATGGCAAAACAACGGTCACATATATGGTTGAAAGCATCCTTGAATGTGCCGGCTTCAAACCCGGCGTTATCGGTACAATCAACTATCGATACATGAGCAATACATTCGAAAACCATATGACAACACCGGAATCGCTTGATCTTCAGAAGATTCTTGCTGAAATGCGGGATGCCGGCGTCACCCATGTCATCATGGAGATTTCATCCCACGCCATTGATATGTCACGGATTGCCCACTGCCGGTTCGACCTGGTTGCCTTTACAAACCTGACCCAGGATCATCTCGATTATCACAACACCATGGACGAATACTGGGCATGCAAGAAACGGCTCTTTACGGAAATTATTCAAATCGGTCCCAAGAGAAAACGGGCTCAGGCTGTTATTAACTGTGATGATCCCAAAGGAAAGGCCCTTTTTAACGAACTGAACACAAAAAAACTTTCTGTGGGCCACGGTCCCTTGAATCTTATAAAACCGCATGACTGCATACATGACAGAGACGGCATCAGGGGGTCTCTTATTATGCCGGGCAGCAGGCTTGAATTTTCATCAGTCCTGGTCGGTGCCCACAATCTTGAAAACATTTTAATTGCTGCCGGCATTGCTGCCGGCATGGGTTTATCCGCCAGTGAAATGAGATCCGGAATCGATGCACTGACGAATGTACCCGGCAGACTTGAAAAAATTGCAGATGAAAAAGGGCGATATATTTACGTTGATTATGCCCATACACCGGATGCACTGAAAAATGTTTTGTCGGCACTTAAAAAATTGACAACCGGCCGCATTATATCTGTTTTCGGATGCGGTGGTGATCGTGATCGTGCAAAACGGCCTATGATGGGCGACATTGCTGCACGCTTCAGTGATCTGGCAATCGTGACATCTGACAATCCGCGCACGGAAAAGCCGAAAAATATTATTGCGGATATTCTCTCGGCAAATGAGTTTAATAGCATACACAAATATGTGCCCGATACGATTGAATCAGGATTTAGGGACAAAGGATATGCCGTGGTACCGGACAGAAGGAAGGCAATTGATCTTGCCATTACGGTTTCCGTGCCCGGGGACACTGTGCTTGTGGCCGGCAAAGGCCATGAGAATTATCAAATTATCGGCAAAGAAACAATTCAGTTTGATGACAGAATTGAGATAACAAAGGCACTTAAAAAACATGCCGGATAGCCATACAAATATAATCTGGACCGTGTCTGATCTTTTGACGGCAACAGGTGGAGAGATGCTTCAGGGAAGCCGTGAACAATCCTTTTCCGACATCTCCATAGATTCCAGAATTATTAATAAAACCGATTTTTTTGTTGCCATCAAAGGACAAAATTATGACGGATTCAGCTTTGCACATTCTGTTATCGGCAACGGTGTCAAAGGCCTCTTAATCCACCACTCCAGCAAAAATTTACTGCCTGAGGTCTGCGCAGGAGACGATACCATTGTGTGCATTGCTGTAACCGATACGACCCGGGGGTTGGGAGATCTGGCCAACTTCCATCTCAAAAGATCGAACATACCGGTTATCGCGATTACCGGTTCAAACGGAAAAACGACAACAAAAGAGATGACGGCAGCAATAATCAACAGGCGCCATCCGGTGCTTTATACCACCGGTAATCTGAACAATGAAATCGGGCTACCGCTTACCCTGCTTCGTATCAGATCAGAACATGCTTATGTTGTCGTAGAAATGGGAATGAACCACCCCGGAGAGATCCGGCGGCTGGCCCGGATTGCTGATCCTCAATATGGCCTTATTACCAACATTGGTCATGCACACCTTGAAGGAGTGGGCAGTATTGAAGGCGTCATGCATGCCAAAGGTGAAATACTTGAAGAACTGGGCCGGAATGCGACAGCTATACTGAATGCGGATGATCCCTTTTGTGATGCACTTTCAAAAAAAACCGGGTGTAAAAAAATTTTGTTTGGCATTTCAGAAAAATCAGATATCAGGGCGTTCGCTATCAAACAGACACCGGATGGAACAAAATTTAAAATACAACTGCCATCGGGCAGCATTGATGTCGGTCTGAACATTCCGGGAATATTTATGGTTTCCAATGCACTGGCTGCAGCAACAGTGGGACACCTGATCGGCCTTACAGCTGAGGATATCAAATCAGGCCTGGAAAGTTTCAGGGCTGTAAACGGACGTTTGAATATTTTAAAAACCGGTAACGGTATAAGTATTATTGACGACACATATAATGCCAACCCGGGATCAATGGAAGCGGCCATAAATACATTCAGTATCGTGAGAAAAGGAAAAAAAGGCTTTCTGGTTATCGGCGACATGATGGAACTCGGAAATCATGCGGAAACCCTGCACCAAAAAATTGGCGGTATTGCTGCTGATACGAATATCAACAAGCTTTATGTGACCGGCAAGTATGCAGATTCCGTTGCAGTTGGTGCAAAAAAACAAAACAGCAGTATTGATGTCTTTACCGGTAGCCTGTCGGAGATTATTGAGGATATGACCAAAATTCTCGACAATGGCGACTGGGTTCTGGTCAAAGGCTCACGATCCATGGGCATGGAACAGGCCATAAAAGATCTCCAGGAATGGGGAAATTGTTAACAGAAGTAAATTAAACTATTAATCAGCAGTACGAGGCACTATGATTTATCATCTTCTATTTCCGCTTCATACAACAATATCGGTCTTTAATGTATTCCGATACATTACATTCAGGACTATTTATGCCGGTATTACGTCTCTGCTGATTTGTTTTATACTTGGCCCCTGGTTCATCAGGAAACTGACCGAAATGCAGATTGGTCAGTATATCCGTAAACTCGGCCCCGAGTCACATCACAAAAAAGCCGGCACCCCGACGATGGGCGGCACACTGATTCTGTTTTCACTTACTACATCCACCCTGCTCTGGGCGGATCTCACAAACAGCTTTGTGTGGATCATACTGTTTATCACGGTAGGCTTTGGTATTATCGGTTTTATTGATGACTACCTTATGCAGGTCAGAAAGAGAAATAAGGGGTTAACCGCTACCGGTAAATTCATCCTGCAGTGCCTTCTGGCGCTGGTTGCCGGCTTCATGGTCTGGTCATGCAATGGTTTTTCCACTGAAGTGACCATTCCCTTTTTTAAAAATCTCTCACCGGATTTCGGGCGGGGTTATATTATTTTTGCCGCACTGATTATTGTGGCGACATCAAATGCCGTTAATCTGACAGACGGTCTTGATGGTCTTGCGATAGGCCCAATCATCATCACCGCTGCAACATATATGCTTCTGGCCTATGTAGCCGGTCACGTCAAACTGGCCGATTACCTCCAAATCAATTATGTGCCCGGATGTGGTGAAATTGTTGTCTTCTGTGGCGCCCTGGCCGGTGCCGGTCTGGGCTTTCTATGGTTCAACGCATACCCGGCCCAGGTATTCATGGGCGATGTCGGTTCTCTTTCAATTGGAGCCGCCATCGGTGCGGTTGCCGTTATTACAAAACAGGAAATTCTGCTCATACTTGTGGGCGGTATCTTTGTAATTGAAGCATTTTCAGTCATTTTTCAGGTCAGCTATTTTAAAATCACCGGGGGCAAGCGCATATTTAAAATGGCGCCCCTGCATCACCATTTTGAGCTTAAGGGCTGGGCTGAACCAAAAGTAATTGTAAGGTTCTGGATCATCGCTATTATGCTGGCGCTGATTTCACTGAGTACATTGAAACTCAGGTAGTGGAAAAGTAATGATGGAGCTTGAAAATAAAAATACGGTTGTTGTGGGCCTGGGAAAATCAGGTATCGCGTCAGCGCGCTTCCTGAAACAGCAGGGTGCCCGGGTTACAGCAACGGATATAACCGGAAAACGGAATCTGCCGGATGCGATTTCAGATCTTGAAGGTATGGGGATTTCTCTTGAGCTGGGCATGCACAGCCAGGGCACTTTTGACAACGCTGATCTTATTGTTCTCAGTCCTGGCGTCCCCCATACAATTACGCCTGTAATAGTGGCCGGATCCAAGGGCATTCCGGTTATCGGTGAAATTGAACTTGCATCTCTTTTTATAAAAGAACCGATTGTGGCCATCACCGGCACAAATGGTAAAACGACAACAACAACACTTATTGGCGAAATGCTGAAGGCTTCCGGTAAAAAAGTTTTTGTAGGCGGCAATATCGGATCGCCACTTATTGATTATGTAGCTGAAGGCGGTGGTGCCGATGTGGTTGTCGCTGAAATCAGCAGCTTTCAGATGGATACGGCAGACAAGTTTAAACCGGCGGTGGGTGTTCTTTTAAATATTTCAGAAGATCACCTGGATCGCTATAAGAATATGCAGGATTATGCACGCTCCAAAGGCCGCCTCTTCATGAATCAGGATGATAGTGACATAGCCGTTCTGAATGGATCGGACCGTTTTGTCAGATCGGTCAGTAAAAATTTTGTAAGTAAAAAACTGTATTACGGCCGCCTTTTAAATTCCGACAAAGGTGCGGTGCTTGAAAATAACGACCTTACATTCAATACGGAAAACTTTAAGAATATTTCATTTGATCTTTCAAAATCAAAACTTAAAGGACAACACAACAGGGAAAATATTGCTGCCGGATGCCTTGCAGCACTTGGTGCCGGTGCGACGCCGGAAGGTATCCGAAACACGCTGAACAGCTTTAAGGGCCTTCCCCATCGGGTGCAATATGTGGAAACGGTCAATGGTGTTGAGTTTTATGATGATTCCAAGGCTACCAATATCGATGCCGTCATAAGAGCGCTTGAAGGATTTGATGCCCCCGTCATCCTCATTATGGGTGGCCGGGACAAGGGTGGTAATTATCGCTGTATGGCGTCCATGATCAAATCAAAAGTAAAAAAGCTGATTATCATGGGTGAAGCAACGAATAAAATTAAAGAGGCCGTCGGGAATAAGGTGCCTTCACAGGCCGTTAAAAGCATGTCCGAAGCAGTTGATATGGCAACCGGCTACTCTGATCCGGGAGATATTGTGCTGCTTTCTCCGGCATGCTCGAGTTTCGACATGTATAACAATTACTCAGAACGCGGTGATGATTTTTCAAAAGAAGTCAAGAGGCTGAAACATTATGGCTAAAGGCAGTAAACAAGCCCGATTTGGCATTTATGATATGAAACTTCTGTTTCCGGTCATTTTCCTGGCCGGTATTGGAATTGTCATGGTCTATAGTGCCAGCTCAGCCCTTGCATTGAAAAAATACGGCTCTGATTATTATTTCCTTAAAAGACAGGCCCTGTTTGCACTGGCAGGAATGGCAATACTGATCGCATGCAAACACATACCTTACAGATGGTATCGGGCAATGGTTTATCCCCTGCTCGGTATTTCACTGGCGCTGCTAGTGGCTATTCAGGTTTCCGGCTTTGGCATATCTGCCGGTGGCTCTGTCAGATGGCTTCGTTTAGGCGGATTTACAATCCAGCCGTCAGAACTGGCCCGGTTTTCGATGATCATTTTTATGGCCTACTCCATGAGCAAGAAAAATGAGCAAATGAAAGAATTTACCATCGGTTTTATTCCACATGTCATTGTTCTGGGGCTTTTTACAGTACTGATTGCCGTACAGCCGGACTTCGGTTCAGTCGTCATTTTATTTGCCATAACATGGATCATGCTGTTTGTGGGCGGCGCCCGAATCCTCCATCTGCTTTCGGTTATGGCGCTAATATTGCCGGCCGGATATTTTTTTATGATCAATGCTGAGTATCGGGTAAAAAGACTCATGTCTTTTCTGGATCCCTGGCAATATCCGGCTGATGAAGGTTACCAGATCGTTCACTCCCTGATGGCATTCGGTTCAGGCGGTATTGTTGGCACCGGTCTGGGTAACAGTTACCAGAAACTTTTCTATCTGCCCGAACCGCATACGGATTTTATATTTTCCGTCATTGGTGAAGAGTTGGGACTGATTGGTGTCATTCTGATTCTCGGACTTTATGCCCTGATCATCTGGCGCGGCATCATGATTTCAAAAAAAGTTACGGACATCTTCGGCAAATATGTCGCCATCGGGCTGACAACAGCTCTTGGATTACAGGTATGCATTAATATGGGTGTAACGCTGGGGCTTTTGCCCACCAAGGGGCTTACCCTGCCTTTTTTAAGTTATGGTGGATCATCCCTTTTAATCAGCATGGCATCCATCGGGGTGCTGATGAACATTGCAGGATCGGTACAAAAATGACCAGATTTCCAATAAACATACTCATTGCAGCGGGCGGCACCGGCGGTCATCTTTTTCCGGCTGTTACCATTGCACAGGCGTTTAAAGACAGCAATCCCGAAAACCGGATCTGCTTTGTCTGCACAGGGAAACCATTTGAAAGATCCGTGCTGGTAGAATCGGGTTTTGACTTTTATGAAATCAAGACAGAGGGACTCAAGGGTCGGGGCATTATCAACCAGTTCAAATCAGCATTCAAGATACCGATGGGCATTTTGAAATCCATGGGATTGATATCCCGCATTAAGCCGGATCTGGTTATCGGTATGGGCAGTTATGTGGCCGGGCCGGTTTTGCTGGCCGCCTGGGTAATGGGTAAAAAAACTGCGATCCATGAGCAAAATATTCTGCCGGGTGTGACCAACCGCATTCTTTCCAGGTTTGCGCAACGGATCATGGTCTCATATGAAGACACTAAGACAAATGCTGCCCCGGAAAAGGTCAGGGTAACCGGAAATCCTGTGAGAAAGGAGATACTCTCTCTTCTAAATGAAGAAAGTAGTAGCCGCTCCATTGATAGTCCTATGACAATTCTTGTTATGGGGGGAAGCCAGGGTGCGCACAATATTAACATGGCCGTTATCGAATCTCTGGAACATATAAAAGATAAAGATGTCTGTACTGTTATTCATCAAACCGGAAGTCAGGATGAAGAGATGGTAAAAAGGGCTTATGTAAATTCCGGCATCAAAAACACGGTTAAAGCTTTTTTCAAAGATATGGACAGGCAATATAAAACGGCGGACCTCCTGATATGCCGATCCGGTGCAACAACGGTGGCAGAGCTGGCAGCCATCGGAAAGGCGGCCATATTTGTTCCGTTTCCACATGCGGCAGATAACCACCAGGAGTTTAATGCCAGATCACTTGAAGAAAATGGTGCGGCAGAGATGATTCTGGAAAAAGATCTTTCCGGCCGGACCATTGCAGACAGGATTACTTACTATGCGTCAAACCGCGACAAAATTGTGACCATGGCTGAAAATGCGAGGAAACTGGGCAAACCGGATGCGGCACAGAATATTATTGATCTTTGTTATGAAGTGGTTGAAGCGGGACGGCTGTCAAAGGCAGCCTGATTAACCGATAAACGGATTCATAAATTATGTACAATAAAAAATACCAAATACACTTTGTAGGCATTGGCGGAATCGGCATGAGCGGAATTGCCGAGCTCTTGCTCAACCTCGGGTACAAGGTTTCCGGATCAGATGTCAAATCATCGGATATTACCGGACGACTTGAAAAACTGGGCGGTACCATTTTTATCGGGCATGCTGCCGGGCAGATTCAGGATGCGGATGTGGTGGTTCTCTCTTCTGCCATCAAACCGGAAAACCCTGAAGTAATCGCCGCACGCAAGGCTTTGGTACCGTTAATATCCAGGGCGGAAATGCTGGCTGAGCTCATGCGGCTGAAATACAGTATCGCAATTGCGGGCGCACACGGGAAAACAACGACCACTTCTATTGTTGCTTCTGTTCTGGCCAAAGGGGATCTCGACCCCACCGTCGTAATTGGAGGAAAGCTTAAAGGAATCGGCACCAATGCGTTGTTAGGCAGGGGAGAATACATTGTTGCAGAAGCAGATGAAAGCGACGGCTCTTTTCTTAAATACTCCCCTGCCGTAGCAGTGGTTACCAATATTGACAGAGAGCATCTTGATTTTTACAAGAACCTGGATGCCATCAAACAGGTATTTCTGGATTTTATTGAAAAAATACCTTTCTATGGATGCGCCATTCTCTGCCTGGACGATGAACACATTCAGGGTATTATTCCAAAAATAACAAAACGCTATATAACATACGGACTGAGTTCACAAGCCGATATTTATGCAGCGGATGTTATCTACGACAAAATGCAGAGTCGCTTTACCGTTTACCGGCAGGGAGAACGGCTGGGAGAAGCCATGCTGAACCTGCCTGGCGCTCATAATGTATACAACTCGCTGGCAAGTATTGCCGTTGGGATAGAACTCGGAATTTCGTTTAACATTATTAAAACAGCACTCGCCGAACTGGGCGGTGTCCAGCGCAGGCTGGAAATAAAGGGTGAGGTTAGCGGTATTACCGTACTGGACGATTATGCGCATCATCCAACTGAAATAAAGACTATACTCAAAGCTATTAATGAAAGCTGGCCGGAAAGACGCAAAGTTGTTTTATTTCAACCGCATCGTTACTCCAGAACCAGCTCTCTGCTTGATGAGTTTACCAGAGCTTTTTATAACGCCGATGTACTGGTGGTGCTGCCAATCTATGCAGCCGGCGAGGAAAACACTTCCGGAGTTAACAGTGAAGCATTAGTAGAGGGTATTGAAACACATGGTCACAAGGATGTTCATTTTGAACCGGATTTTGACTCGGCCGTTAAACGCCTCAAAAAACAGTTAACTGAGAATGATATTCTGCTGACACTGGGTGCAGGCAATGTATGGCGAATCGGAGAGCGGATTATAAAGGAGCTGAATGAATCTTGATGCAGACACAAAAAGCTGGCTGATGGAACATTTTGAATCTTGTGTTCTGTTTGATGAACCCATGGCAAAGCATACCTCTTTACATGTTGGTGGGCCGGCATCTGCATTTGTAACTCCTGAAGATATTGAAGGGCTCTCACGTATTATAAAATGGTCATGGCAAAATCAAATTCCTTTTTTGATTACAGGCGACGGCACAAATCTACTTGTAAAGGATAATGGTTTCAAAGGTATTGTAATTGCACTCACAAAGGGAATGAATACGATCAGTCGGACTGTACAGGATAATAAAACATCGGTGGTCACTGCTATGGCGGGTGTCCGGATGAAACAGCTTTGCAGCTATGCCATTGAAAATGGTCTTGGCGGAATGAATTTTGCCGTAGGCATTCCGGGAACGGTAGGCGGCGGCATCAAGATGAATGCCGGTGCAGCATCGGGTGGTGCAATGGAAAAAGTTCTGGATTCAATTATTATAATGGTACCTGACGGTTCAATTCAATATATCCGCCGAAACAGATTAAAATTTGAATACAGAAAACTAACCTGGGATATGCATGATACCGGCTTTGCGATGGATCAGACCATCATACTTGAAGGCATTTTCAATCTACATACTGAAGATTCAGGCAGATTACGCACAGAAGCGGAAGAAATGCTGCTGGCCCGGAAAAATAGCCAGCCCCGGGGTGTATCCAGCGCCGGTTGTTTTTTTAAAAATCCTGTCGGCGGACCCTCTGCGGGAGAGCTGATCGATAACGCCGGTCTCAAAAAAAAGAGAATCGGCGGGGCAGAAGTATCATCGAGACATGCAAATTTTATTGTAAATACAGGTAGCGCAACAGCTTCAGATCTCCTGGAGCTGATGACTTTCATCAAAACATCTGTAAGTAAACAGTTTGGCGTTGAACTTGAAACAGAGGTTAAAATAGTTGGCGAATAAACCGCTCAAAAAAAATTATTACAAGAACAGCCCTGCCCGCGAAAAGGCTCAAAAGCGTCAGCAGGTTGTGTTCTGTTTTAAGCTGATAGCCGGTTTTATCCTGCTGACAGCATTGAGCGGTACCTTTATTTTCGGGTATGACCTTTTGACCCAGTGTGATTACTTCATTACAAAAGAAATCACCGTACAGGGTGCAACCCGTCTTTCAGGTCAGGAAGTATCCTTGCAGGCGGATATCTTTACCGGAGATAATCTGCTGGACATCAATCTTTCAACTGTCAGGAAAAGGCTGATCGCACATCCCTGGATTGCAGAGGCCAATGTCAGCAGGGAACTACCTGACCGGATCAGCATCACCGTAGTGGAACAGGAACCGCTTGCCATTGTATGCCTTGGGAGAAAATTTATCATCAACAAAAAGGGTGAAATTATCAAGGAGCATCAGGAAACGGATAATGTGAGTCTGCCGTTTATCATCGGCCTTGAATTTTCAGATATCAACGCACCGGGTGAACCGCGCGGAAATGCCTTTAAATCAGTAATGAGCGTGCTTTCAACCGGACTTAAGCCTGAAAGTATATTAGATAATAAGCAGATCAAACGGATCAATGTTGATCGGGAAATCGGCCTTACCCTTTATGCTTTTGAGCAGGAAACAGCGATTTTGCTGGGATATGATGACTATCCTGGAAAGTATGAAAAATTAAAAAAAGTTTTATTTTATTTAAACAGCAGACAGGATTTTGCTGACTTTAACTATATTGACCTGAATCATTCAAACCGTATTGTGGTTGACCCCGTACGGGTTGATACACATACAATTGTCAAAAAGGAGGTTTAGGGTGCAGGGACATGAAAATATTATTGTCGGCCTTGATATCGGAACCACCAAAATCTGCGCCATTGTCGGTGAGGTTGCCGGAAAAGAAGTTAACATCATCGGTATCGGGACCCACCCTTCAATAGGCCTGCGAAAGGGTGTGGTGGTTGATATTGAATCTACTGTGGACTCCATAAAAAAGGCTGTCGAAGAAGCGGAACTCATGGCCGGATGTGAAATATCATCTGTTTATGCCGGCATAGCAGGCGGTCATATTACAGGTTTCAACAGCCGCGGTATCGTCGCCATCAAAGGCTCAGAGGTATCTGAAGATGATGTTGAGCGGGTAATTGATGCTGCGCGTGCGGTGGCCATTCCCATGGATCGGGAAGTCATTCATGTATTGCCGCAGGAGTACATTGTAGACGATCAGGATGGTATTCAGAATCCCATCGGCATGACCGGCGTTCGCCTTGAAGCTAAGATTCATATTGTTACCGGTGCCGTCACATCCGCACATAATATTGTAAAGTGTGCAAACAGGGCCGGCCTGGATGTTTGCGACATTGTACTTGAATCCCTGGCATCAGGAGAAGCGGTATTGACCAGGGAGGAAAAAGAACTTGGCACTGCTCTAATTGACCTGGGCGGGGGCACCACAGATCTTGCAATATTTTCCGGCAACAATATCAAACATACTTTTGTACTGGCTCTTGGCGGCCATAATCTTACCAACGATATTGCCATTGGTTTACGTGCACCACTTGGCGATGCCGACATGATAAAACAGAAATTCGGAACCTGTATTTCATCTCACATCAACCCGGATGAAACCATTGAGGTGCCCGGCATGGGCGGCCGGAAATCAAGAAAGCTTCCCAGACAAATTCTGGGAGAAATTCTTGAACCTCGTGTGGAGGAAATCTTCACTCTTATCAAAAGGGAGATTACCCGGGCAGAGATGGAAAACGTTATGGCCTCAGGCCTGGTGGTAACCGGCGGTTCTGCACTGCTGGAAGGCATCACAGAGGTGGCCGAATCAATTTTCAACCTGCCGACACGTCTGGGCACCCCACAAGGCATTACCGGGTTAGTGGATGTAGTTAATAATCCGATGTATGCAACCGGTGTGGGTCTTGTCATGTACGGCGCAAAAAATCAGGCAACAGCTTCAAAATTCAGAATCAGAGATAATAACATCTTTAACCGTATCATGGGGCGTATGAAACGGTGGTTCAAAGAAGTTATTTAATATTAACGCGGACTTTTAACAACTTAATAGGGGGAAAATGATGTTTACTTACGTTGACAATGAAAAATCAGCAAAAATCAAGGTAATCGGTGTTGGCGGTGCAGGCGGAAATGCGATTAATAACATGATCGAAGAAAACCTTCAGGGTGTGAAATTTATTTCTGCCAATACCGATGCGCAAGCCCTGGATATCTCCAAGGCTACAGTTAAAATTCAAATGGGAGAACAGTTGACCGCCGGTCTGGGCGCAGGTGCAACACCATCGGTAGGAAGAGATGCGGCACTGGAAAATCACGAAGAGATCAAAAGCGCCCTTGAAGGCAGCCATATGGTTTTCATTACGGCTGGATTTGGGGGCGGAACAGGTACAGGTGCAGCACCGGTTATTGCAGAAATCGGCAAGGAGGTTGGTGCGCTGACCGTTGCCGTTATTTCCAAGCCTTTCTCGTTTGAAGGTAAAAAACGTATGCGTCAGGCTGAAGAAGGAATTGAACGATTAAAGGAAGTGGCTGATACGGTCATCACCATTCCCAACGACCGCCTCAGGGGGCTTGCATCAAAAAATGCCAGAATGGTGGATATGTTCAAAAAAGCTGATGAGATTCTTGTTCACTCCGTAAAGGGTATTACTGATCTTATTATGATGCCGGGCCTTGTTAATCTTGATTTTGCCGATGTTAAAACCACCATGTCAAAAGCCGGTATGGCAATCATGGGTATCGGCTCCGCACATGGTGAAAATCGTGCAGTTGAAGCGGCACAACGCGCTATTTCACATCCGCTTCTGGAAGATGTCTCCATCAAGGGGGCAAAGGGTGTTCTGATGAACATCACCAGCACCAGTGAACTGACCATGGATGAGATGACCGAAGCCTCCGACCGTATTTATGAAGAGGTCGGTGATGATGCTGAAATCATCTGGGGTACCGTTATTGATGAAAACATGGGTGATGAGATGAGGGTTACCGTCATCGCTACCGGTATCGGCCAGGATCCTGTTTCTGTTGTCCGGGAAGAGTCCATGACAAGAGGAAAAATAAGGGATATCACGCCTCTGGATGTTCAGAGCGCCATCGACCTTGATCAGCCGACTTTTATCAGAAGCCAGCAAGCGGTTGGTGAGAGCAGCGGCGGAACATACAGGGGTTACAAAGGCATCGTCATTGATAATGATGATCTTGATGTACCGACATTTCTGAGAAAAAAAGCGGACTGATTTTTCCGGTCTTCTCTGTTTTATGTTGAGCAGATAGAGATAAATGGGTTCAGTCATGCCTTGGGCATGCCGAAAATATATTATATATAACATTCATCAGGAATTTAATGTAAAGATGCTGTAACCAATGGCTGGGAAAACCGGGAAAAAGGGCAAGCAACTGCCCGAAAAGGGCAGGCGACTGGCCAAAACTGAATCCGGCGTGATAAGAAAAAATGGGAAGGGGCGCATCCGCGTTGTGCTTATTTACCCAAACACCTATCATGTCGGTATGTCCAATCTTGGATTTCAGCAAGTATATTATCTGCTGAACAGTCTTGATCATGTAGTTTGTGAACGAGCATTTTTACCCGAACCAGGGGCCCGGCCGAATAGAGGCATAGTAACCGTTGAATCTGAATCTCCGGTAGCTGAATACGATATATTGGCTCTTTCCGTATCGTTTGAAAATGACTATGTCAATATTCTCAAAATCCTGGAACATGCAGACCTCCCCCTGAGATCCAGTGACAGGGTTACCCCTAGCCCTCTTGTGATCGCAGGGGGGGTCGCCTGCATGCTTAACCCCGAACCCATTGCCCATTTTATTGACTGCTTCCTGCTCGGGGAAGCAGAAACCCTGGTATATAATTTTTTTGATAAATATGATCCGGGCCAGGATAAAATCACCAATCTGAAAACGCTTGCCTGTAACGTTCCAGGCGTCTATGTGCCAATTTTTTATACACCGGAATATCATACGGATGGAACATTAAAATCATTCCGGCCATTGCATGATGTGCCCGAACGGGTCCGGAGAGTTTTTCCGAATGATCTTTCCAATATCCCCACCACTTCAACCATCCTTACCCCGGATACGACATTTAGCCGGACTTATCTGATTGAAGTCAGCAGGGGGTGCCCGCATGGCTGCCGGTTCTGCAGTGCCGGCTTTATATACAGACCGCCAAGATTCAGACCGCCCGAACTGCTCGAACAATGCATGGCAAAGGGTAAAACCCTGACAAACAAAATCGGGCTGGTCGGCGCGGCAGTTTCAGATCTTCCCGGCCTTTCAGGACTCTGCAGCCAGGCCGATTCAGATAATATAAATATCTCTTTCAGCTCCCTGAGAGCAAATGCCCTGACACCTGAACTTGTGACAGCGCTCAGGAAAAGCGGGGTAAAGACTGCCACCATTGCACCGGATGCAGGCTCTGAAAGACTCAGAAGTGTTATCAACAAAGGCATTACAAAAAAAGACATTCTTACTGCGGCCGAAGCACTTGTATCAGGCGGTATTCCTAATCTCAAGCTCTATTTCATGATCGGCCTTCCAACTGAAACTGATGAGGATATAGAAGAAATTATCCTCCTTTGCCGGGAGATAAAAGAAAACTTTCTTCAGGCAAGCCGTATTAAAAAACATATTGGTAATATCACGGTCAGTCTGAGTTCCTTTGTTCCAAAACCTGTTACACCATTTCAATGGGCACCCATGAATGATGTCAAAACGCTCAAGAGTAAAATCAGACGCATAAAAAGCAGATTGAATAAAATTCCCAATATACAGGTCCACGCAGATCCCCCGCGCTGGTCCTTTATTCAGGCTCTCTTTTCAAGGGGTGACCGCAAAATTGCCCAACTTATCTGCAATGTGATGCAAAATAAGAATAACTGGGCAAAAACGTTAAAAGAATCTTCCATTGACCCCGATTTTTATGTTACAAGAACTCGTCAGTTTGATGAAATGTTACCCTGGGATTTTATAGACCATGGTATAAAAAAACGTTTTTTGATTAGTGATTATAAAAAAGCCCTTAAGGCCAAGACAACACAGGCATGCGAACCGGGAACATGTAATATTTGCGGGGCATGCAAACCACCGGACAAATTTTAAGATTCCGGTATTTCAAGACCATATAGAAGTTTTTTAAATTATTAATAAAATTTTCTTGAAAGCCGACGGCCGTTATGGTAGGCGGTTTTCTTTAAAATCGTCCTGTTAAGGCAAAGAGATTGAGTACCTTTAAAAATTGGAATTCGGTTCGGACACACGACATATTTAATGCTTAACCATTTGATTATAAAATATATTTATGGTCTAAATATTGAGTTTACCGAAAACATAATACAGAGAACAAAGCCGACACCGAAAATCAATTTTTAGGGGTAAACTTTAAGTTAATAAACCAAAAACTTGAAAGGATCGTGCTGAAATGACGCCAAAGAAAGAACTGCAAGTGGCTTTCCGCCTTGCACTTGTCTTGTTTGTGGTGGGCGTATTGAGCTATGCAGCTTTTCCGGTTCAACAGCCGGAAGAACCCGTGCGCATCATGTTTCATAATCCCGGAGGAAAAGTCTTATTTGATCACAACATGCACACCGATGCATCAGGTTATGGTATCTCCTGTATGGATTGTCATCATCATCCTGAAGATGATGAATCGGCATTGCGTGCCTGTGGAGACTGCCATTCACCCACTGATGACATTACAGTAACCAGTCAGACCTGCCTTGAGTGCCATGATGAAGACGAGGTTGACGGCTCAGATGCCCCCAAACGGGCAAATGTCTTCCATAATAAGTGCAGAACATGCCATGATGATTATGGAAAAGGGCCATCTTCGAGTGATGATGCATGTAAACAGTGCCATATCATGTAATCGGAATAACGCCGGCTAATTCATTCAACCCGGCAATATAAAAGGTATAACCATGATAAAAAGATTAAAAATCGGATTAAAAACGCCTGTTATCGAATACGCCCGGTTCGGCGTAACCCCCGGTGAAGCAAAAAAAATAGCGACACCTGAGCAGGTCACACTCTATTGCAAACGGCCTTATGATTATAAAAATCTGCCGTCTCTTAAGGCAGGAGATTCCGTTAAGACCGGCCAAAAGGTTGCACTCTTTGATAATAATAATGATGATGTAATTGTTGCATCAGCCACCGGTACCGTCGCTTCAGTGGAACCGTTTGTGAGCGATTTCGGCAAATCTTATATCGCTGTCAAAATTGATACGGCCGACAGTGATGATATTGAAAACCTTTTCGAGATTGAAGATCAGGTTGAAGAAACTGATCCCGTGGAAGAAGGTGAAACTGAAAAGGAACAGGATGAGGAAATTCAGGAAGAAAAAGCTCAGCCCCCTGCACTTGGAGATGTATTAAGCATTCTTAAATATGTGCCGGGTGCGCTTGAATGTGACACTCTTTCCAACCCTGGAAAACCGATCAAAACCATTGTTGTCAGTGGTGCCGATACGGACCTTATTGTCAAATCCCAGAAGTTTGCCGTTCAATCCCAGGGAAATAACCTGAAAAAAGGACTCCGGATTCTGAAGGATATTTCCGGAGCTGAAAAGGTTATTCTTGCCCTGCCCAATGATCTTGTTCAGGGTTTTGGATCGGTTGGCGTTGAAGTTAAGGGTATCAACAACCAATTCCCATCTGCACTGCCTGCCCTGATCATGAAGGATATTCTTGATACACCCCTTCCTGAAGAAAAGAGCTGTGAAGATATGGGTATCACTTTCCTGAATGCGGAAGCGGTTGCTGCTCTCGGCAGTGCATATAACACAAATATTATGCCTGTGGAAAAGACGGTTACTGTTATCATGAAGGATGGCAGAGATGTTCTTGTATCAGCAAGAATCGGAACCCCTGTCAAAGAGATATTCAGGGAACTTGATATAACATTAAATGACGGAGACCGAATTATATTCGGCGGCCCGATGATGGGTACGGCATTCTACTCTGTTGAGCAGCCAATTCAGCAAAATACGGATGCCATCATGGTTCAGGACAACGAAAATGTCCAACTGGTTTCCGATACACCCTGTATCAACTGTGGAGAATGTATCGGCGTATGTCCGGCAAAAATTCCGGTCAATATGCTTGTCCGGTTTCTTGAAGCCGGTCAGTACCAGGATGCAGCAGATCTTTATGATCTTTATTCCTGTGTTGAGTGTGGTCTCTGCAGCTTTGTCTGTGTATCCCGCATTCCGATCTTCCAGTATATAAAACTGGCAAAGTATGAACTCGCCCGTATCAATGAAGCGGAGGCAACGAATGACGACTGATAGAAAAAAATTCATCGTTTCACATGCGCCCTACTGGCACAATGGCAGCAGTATTTCGGAACGCAGTTACAATATCATGTTTGCTGCTATTCCGGCCATACTGATGGGTTTAATACAATATGGTGGCCCTGCAATGAGCGTGCTGTCTCTTTCTATTTCAACAGCCATGCTCTGGGAACTGCTGATGAACAAAATCATGAAACACCCCTTTTCCATTGGTGATGGAAACTCAGCGGTCATCGGCCTGCTGTTCGGCATGATGGTGCCGGCCTCATTACCCTGGTGGGTTGTTATCACCGGTACGTTTGTTGCTGTTGTCATCGGCAAGGTTATTTTCGGCGGTATCGGTGCCAATGCATTTCATCCCGTACTGGTTTCTATCTCCGTGCTGACGATTTCATGGGGTAATCATTTTGATTTTGACAGCGCCCTGGTTCATTATAATTTTGATTTTGTTACCATCTATCCGCTGGTAGCACTCAAATACTTTGGTGTCTCAGCCATATCGGATTACAGTGTTGCAGACCTTCTCATGGGAAAACAAATTGGCGGTATTGGCAGTACCTTTGGTATTGGCCTGATTATCGGCGGTATTTACCTTATTATAAGACGCATCATCCGCTGGGAAATTTCGGTTTCCTTCCTGGCTGGAATTATTTTAACCGCCGCAATTTTCAATATCTCTAATCCGGAGCAGTATGCTAACCCTATATTTCATCTGCTGACCGGCTATACCCTGATCGGCGCATTTTTTCTTGCGACTGAAGATTCATCGTCCCCGGTTAACACGGTGGCCATGATTATTTATGGCCTTGGCGGCGGCATACTGACCGTTGTTATCAGAAATATCGGTACTTATGTGGATGGTGTGGTTTTCGCAATCCTGCTCATGAACCTTATCAATCCACTTCTGGATAAAATCCGTCCCAAAGCAATTGGAAAGGTAGCATAAGATGAAAGACATGATTAAAATGGTCGTTGTTCTCACCGTACTAAGTGCAGTCTCCGGTTGGATGCTGGCCGGTCTGAACGGCTATACAAAGGACAGGATTAAACTGCAGGAATTAACCTTTGTAAAGGGTCCTGCACTTAAGACTATTCTTTCAGGTGCTGAAAACGATCCTATTTCAGATAATTTTGATATTGAAGATGGTGAAACCATCAAAACCATTTTTGTCGGAAAATTTGACGGCAAACCCTCAGCTGTTGCGTTTGAATCATACGGGAAGGGCTTTGGCGGCGATGTCGGTGTCATGATCAGTATTGATACAAATAACGATACAATTATCGGTGCCGGTGTAACAACCCATGCTGAAACACCGGGCATGGGTGCAAAGGCAAAAGATGATCCGACTTTCGTCAATTCCTTGAAGGGCTTGCCGATCGGTGAACTCAAGGTGACCCAGGACGGTGGTAAAATCAATGCGATCAGTGGTGCAACCATTACCTCAAGAGCTGTCTGTGGTGCGGTTACAGATGCAAGCAGCACCTACAATCGTCTAAAATCTCAGATTAATGAAAAATTAAAAAATTATTAACAGATAGGGAGAGTAAGATGGCAAAATCAATTGCACAGGAATTTACCAAAGGCCTTTGGGCCGAAATTCCGCCTTTTCGTCTCGTTCTGGGATTATGCCCTACCCTGGCCGTAACCAAAACAGTTCAGGATGGTATTGGAATGGGCATTGCAACCACATTTGTGCTGCTGTGTTCCAACATTCTTGTTTCTGCATTAAAAAAGGTAATCCCTTCCAAAGTCAGGATTGCCGGCTACATTATCATCATTGCAACATTTGTTACCGTCATTGAAATGATGATGAAGGCCTATACATACGAACTGTTTCAAAGTCTGGGTATATTCATCCCGCTTATTGTTGTTAACTGTATTGTTCTTGGTCGTGCTGAAGCATTTGCATCCAAAAACGGTGTTGTTGCCTCTGCTGCTGACGGCCTCGGCATTGGACTTGGTTTTACCATGTCTCTGGGTGCTCTGGGTGCGGTAAGGGAGATTCTGGGTACCGGCGCGCTCAAGGGAGATGTTTTTGGCTTTGTCTATAACATCCCCGGCATTTTCGGAGATGCGTTTCAGCCGTTCGGCTTTATGGTTGAAGCACCAGGTGCATTTATGGGTCTCGGCCTTATGCTTTGCATGTTAAACCTTATCGGGAAAAAATAGGAGAAGATAAATGGGCGACTATATTGTCCTGATCATAAGCTGTATTTTTGTAAACAATATCATGCTGGCCCAGTTTCTTGGAAACTGTCCCTTTTTTGGTACCTCAAAGAAAATGGAAACTGCTGTCGGTATGGCAATGGCCGTTATCTTTGTTCTGGTTCTGGCAGGTGTAATCACCTGGATGGCCGAAGCATTTATCCTTAAACCGTTCAACCTTGAATACCTGAGAACCATTGCATTTATTGTGGTCATTGCCTCACTGGTTCAGTTTGTTGAGATGTTTCTTAAAAAGAGCATCCCGGCTCTTTATGCCGGACTGGGTATATTTCTGCCGCTGATTACAACCAACTGTGCCGTTATGGGTGCATGTCTGATCAATATTAATGAAGAGTATACGTTTCTTCAGGCGCTGGTTGCATCCTTCAGTTATGCCGTCGGTTTTGGTCTGGCACTTATTCTTTTTGCCGGCGTACGTGAAAAGATACTGTTGGCCAGAGTACCAAAACCTCTTCAGGATACATCCATTGCACTGGTTACAGCAGGAATTCTCTCAATGGCATTTTATGCATTTAAAGGAATGGTATAACGTTATCTGTAACCCGGTATAATCCCGGGCTTAATTGGTAAACTAAAAAATACCGGTTTCAATAAAGAACCGGTTAAATTCCATAAAGGTTAAAGTCCGGCATCCATCAGAAAGATGGGAACCGTGCCAAGGAGGAAAATGTGTTAGATGCAGTCATATTTATGTTGGGGCTCGGCGGCGTCTGTGGCGTAGTACTGAGTGCCGCTTCAAAAATATTTTATGTTTATGAGGATCCGCGCATCGCTGAAATTGAAGGCATGCTGGCCGGCGCCAACTGTGGTGGATGTGGATTTGCAGGCTGTGCAGCAGCGGCGGCCGGTGTTGTAAACGGCAAAGCCTCTCCAAGTGTATGTATTGTGGCCGGCCCGGAAACTGCCAATGCTGTTGCCGCAGTTATGGGCGTTGATCCCGGAAGTGCGGAACCTAAAAAATCAAATAATCTTTGTGAAGGCGGCCATCGTGCAACGGATCGATATATTTATTCAGGCATTAACAGCTGTCGTGCACTTTCCCAGCTTTATGGGGGAAAAAGAGATTGCAGCATCGGCTGCCTGGGTTATGGCGACTGTGTAAAGTCCTGTCTTTTTGATGCCATTGAAATGGGCCCTGACGGATACCCGGTTGTTAACGAAGAAAAATGTGTCGGCTGCGGAGCATGTGAAACCGCATGCCCGAAAAATATCCTGGTTGTCAGAACAATGTCCGATAAACTTCTCCATTTTAACCAGGAAACCAATGCGCTGGCACCCTGTGCTCAGACCTGCCCGGCTGAAATTGATATTCCCGAGTACATTGCCCGTATTAAAAAGGGTGATTATGCGGGTGCGGTTAATACCATTCGTGAACGCAATCCGCTTCTACTTGCATGCGGTCGTGTATGCCCTCATCCTTGTGAAGATTACTGCAGACGCGGCATTGAAGATGATCCGGTATCCATTAACCAGCTCAAACGTTTTGTAGCTGACTATGAAATGAACTCCGGCTCTCGCCTGCCGGTTACCTGTGCACCTTCCACCGGTAAAAAGGCTGCGGTAGTCGGCGGTGGGCCTGCCGGTTTAAGTTGTGCATTTTTCCTGCGCAGGCTCGGCCATGATGTAACGATATATGACATGATGCCTAAACTGGGCGGAATGATCCGCTATGGTATCCCGGAATATCGTCTCCCCAAGGAGGTGCTTCAGTGGGAAATTGACGGTATCCTGAATCTTGGCGTTGATTATAAGCCCAATGTTAAATTCGGCAAAGATTTTGATTTGAAGTCTCTTAAAGCAGATGGTTTTGAAGCGGTTTTCCTCGGTATTGGTGCCTGGAAAGACTATTCTCTCAAAGTTGAGGGTGAAGATCTGGACGGATGTTTTACCGGTATTGACTTTCTGACCCGCTTTGCTGTCCACCAGCAAAAAGACAGTGACAAGTCCGTAAGTATCGGTACCAAATGTGCGGTAATTGGTGGTGGAAACACAGCAATCGACTGTGTTCGAACTTTGATCCGGCTTGGCGCCAAAGAGGTTTCAATTATCTATCGCCGTACCCGTAAAGAGATGCCGGCGAATATGGTTGAAATTGAAGCGGCCGAGCATGAAGGTGTTCTGTTCAATTTCCTTGCTGCACCAACCCGCGTTATTGGCGATGAAAACGGCAAGGTTAAGGGCCTTGAATACCTCAAAATGGAACTGGGTGAACCGGATGCCAGCGGCAGACGCCGCCCTGTACCGATTGAGGGTTCTGAAACCGTTATAGATATTGATATGTTGGTAACCGCTATTGGCCAGGGGCCGGATACGGGTTTTGTTGAAGATATTGATGATCTTAAAGAACTTGAGCTGACCAGATGGAACACGATTGATGCAGCTAACCCTGAAACGCTTCAGGCTAATATCCCCTATGTCTTCTCAGGTGGTGATGCCTATACCGGTGCGTCTCTTGTTGTTGAGGCTATCGGCGGCGGCAGAAGGGCTGCCCGGTCAATACACCAGTATCTGACAGAACAACCGGTTGAGCCTGTTACCGACTCGTTATATAAAAC
Source organism: Desulfobacterales bacterium (assembly GCA_021737275.1). GTDB lineage: Bacteria > Desulfobacterota > Desulfobacteria > Desulfobacterales > JAIPEE01 > JAIPEE01. Next base: position 99,203 of record JAIPEE010000002.1, on the reverse strand, counting down.
ACATATTAAGGAATCTCTGTTTGATACGGTACCGGGTGTTAATAAAAAAGCCAGAACACCCATGCCGGAACTTCCAGTGGATGCACGTATAAAGAGCTTTGTTGAAGCGGACCTGGTTATTTCAGAATCAGATGCACAGTTCGAGTCAAGCAGATGTCTTTCATGCTGCAGACTTTGCTACAATAAGGATAGTAACTGATAAATCGCGAAGGTAATGAATAAACCGGTAGATCTACTGAATAAAAAAAATTCATATTACTGAAAATTAAAGGACCGGGCCTGCTTGAGGTGTTGGTCCTTTTTTTATTTTGTCAGGATATTATTAAAAACCAGGTTGTTCGGGGTCTCTATCTATTGGGCCCAATTATGGAGATATTGCTTATTCCGTATCAAAAAGCGCCGATTTAGCCACATGAACAACCATGAGCCACACTCCTTTACGTGAAGCCACATCACAATGGCACCCGGTAAGGAGTAACTATCGGTGATATTCAGACATATAAGCCTACGGGTAATGACTGGGCTTTGTTTAAGGGTGCAACCTGTTAAGGAAAAAATAAAATTATCGATTCTGTTATCATCAGACTGATATCGATACTCTTAATGCCGGAACAGATATCTATTCAACATGCTACCAATATTACACAGGCTATTTCGATGCTCTTCAAAAGCAAACTGAATCTTATTTTTTTTGATAATATAATCGAAGATGGAAACTGTATTGACTTTCTCGTCAAACTGCAAAATTCTGATAAGGATATATCTTTTGTACTGAATCGAGATATCGACACAAATATTAAACCATGCGATTTCCATCAAGAATAGGGTTGAATTAATAAATAAATAAGATAAAAGTGCTCATAAAATATATTTTGAAAAATAATTGTACCGGAGGCCATTGATAAAAATGAAAGTATACTCAAACCCGTTGGTGGAAAGATATGGTTCAGAAGAGATGTTGTATAATTTTTCTCCGGATAAAAAGTTTTCAACCTGGAGGAAATTATGGATAGCCCTTGCTGAATGTGAAAAAGAGCTTGGTCTGGATATCTCTGATGACCAGATTGCTGAGATGAAGAAATTTGTTGATGATATCAATTATGATGTCGCCAAAAAACGGGAAAAAGAGGTGCGACATGATGTAATGGCACATGTTTTTGCCTTTGGTGAACAGGCACCGCTCGCCAAACCCATTATTCATCTGGGCGCTACCAGTGCATATGTAGGTGACAATACGGACCTTATCCAGATCAGGGATGGCCTTGAAATTATCCGGAAAAAACTTGTCAATGTCATGAATGGTCTTAAAACTTTTGCCCTGGAATATAAGGATATGCCGGTCCTTGGATATACGCACTTTCAGCCGGCACAGCTTACCACGGTTGGTAAGCGCGCTACCCTTTGGCTTCAAAGTCTATCCCTTGATTTTGAAGAACTTGAATTCAGACAAAACACGTTAAAGTTTCGCGGCGTAAAGGGTACCACCGGTACACAGGCCAGTTTTGCAGCGCTTTTTGATCATGATTTTAACAGGGTCAAGCAGCTTGATGAGATGGTTGCCGAAAAAATGGGCTTTAGCAAAAGGTTCATGGTTACGGGCCAGACATATGACCGGAAAGTGGATGCCCAGATGCTTAATCTGCTTTCAAATATAGCTCAATCGGCTCACAAGTTTACCAATGACTTAAGGCTCCTTCAGAACCTTAAGGAGCTGGAAGAGCCTTTTGGCAAACAGCAAATCGGCTCTTCTGCCATGGCCTATAAACGAAACCCCATGAGAAGTGAAAGAATCTCTGCGCTGGCAAAATTTGTGATTTCCATGACAACAAGCCCGGCAATGGTGGCTTCAACCCAATGGTTTGAAAGAACACTTGATGACTCAGCGAACAAGCGTCTCTCTATTCAGGCATACCTTGCGGTGGATTCCATATTGACCATATGGCAGAATATACTGGACGGCATGGTGGTTTATCCAAAAATCATTGAAAAACATATCATGGCTGAACTGCCTTTTATGGCGACCGAATACATCATTATGGAGGGTGTTAAAAACGGTGGTGACAGGCAGGAGCTTCATGAAAGAATCAGAGTTCATTCCATGGAAGCCGGTAAAATGGTCAAGGTTGAGGGAAAAGAAAATGATCTGATCGAAAGAATCCTTGCAGATGACTATTTTAAAATTGATAAAGAGAGGCTGGTGGAGATACTGGATCCCAAAAACTTTATCGGCTTTGCTGCCGAACAGACAGAAGATTTTATTAAAGAAGAAATTGATCCGATAATAGAAAAAAACAAATCATTATTGGGTATGAAGGCTGAGCTGAACGTATAAATTTTTAGATGCCAAATATTAATGAAAGGTTTAAAACCGCTATAATCCAAGAGCCCAAGCGGTTTTCCGGGGCTTTTATGTCCAGCGTTTATCTAAGATTTATATTTTAAATTGCATCTATAATAGTATTGAAAGTCTGACTGGGACGCATGGCATTTTCTGTCAGTTCAGCATCGGGTTTGTAATAACCGCCAATATTTACCGGTTGACCTTGTACAGCATTCAGTTCATCAATAATAATCGGTTCGTTTTCTGCCAACTTTTTTGCTACTTTGCGAAATGCTACTTGCAGCTCTTTTTCTTTTGTTTGCTCTGATAAAGCCTCTGCCCAGTAGAGGGCCAGGTAATAATGGCTGCCACGGTTATCCAGTTCATTTACTTTGCGTGACGGTGATTTTCTGTTTTCCAGATGTTTACCGATGGCCTGATCCAGTGTTTCTGCATAAATCCTTGCTTTTTCATTACCAAGTGTGTTGGCCAGGTGTTCAAATGAGGCCACCAAAGCACAAAATTCACCCAGAGAATCCCATCTTAAATGTCCTTCCTGAAGAAATTGCTGAACATGCTTGGGTGCGGATCCACCGGCACCTGTTTCAAACAGGCCACCGCCATTCATTAACGGTACGATAGAGAGCATTTTGGCGCTGGTGCCCAGCTCAAGAATGGGAAAGAGGTCGGTTAAATAGTCACGCAGCACATTACCGGTAACGGAAATGGTATCCTTGCCGTTTCTAACTCGTTCCAAAGTAAATTTCATCGCCTCCACAGGAGCCAGTATCCGAATATCAAGACCGTTAGTATCATGGTCTGTTAAATAACAATTGACTTTTTCAATGAGCCGGGTGTCGTGTGCCCGGTTTTTATCCAGCCAGAAGACTGAAGCGGATCCGGTCAGTCTCGTTCGGTTCACGGCGAGCTTCACCCAGTCTCGGATAGCGGCATCTTTGGCCTGGCACATCCTGAAAATATCTCCGCGTTCAACCTTCTGTTCCAGTAACGATTCCCCGCCCGAGCCCACCACACGAATTGTACCATTTCCCGGCGCTTCAAAAGTTTTGTCATGGGAGCCGTACTCTTCTGCTTTTTGCGCCATGAGTCCCACATTGGAAACACTGCCCATAGTGGCTGGATCAAAAGCACCGTACGTCTGGCAATTTTCAATGATTTCCTGATACATCGTTGAATAACAGCGATCCGGAATCATGGCGATAGTGTCATGGAGCTGGTCATCAGGTCCCCACATTTGACCGCCATCCCGGATAACCACCGGCATGGAGGCATCGATAATGACATTGTTGGGAACATGAAGATTGGTAATGCCTTTGCTTGAATCCACCATGGCCAGTTTGGGGCGATCCTTATAGACAGCTTTTATATCGGCTTCGATCTCTTTTCGCCGGTCTTCTGGAAGTAATTGGATCTTGTCATATAAATCTCCCAGGCCGTTGTTAAAGTTAACACCCAGATCCTTAATGACGGCTCCATGTTTTTTGATCACATCTTCATAGTAAACAGAAACACCGTGCCCAAACATGATCGGATCGGATACTTTCATCATAGTCGCTTTCAGATGCAGGGATAACAGGACATCCGCCTCTTTGGCCAATTGTATCTGTTTTGCATAAAAACGCCGCAATGCATTCACATTCATTACGGTGGTATCAATCACCTCATCTTTCAGCAGAGGTGTTTTCTCCTTTAAAACCGTCACACTGCCGGACACATCCACAAATTCAATTTTCACATCCTGATCTTTATCAACGGCCATGGATTTTTCGTTTCCATAGAAATCACTTTCCGTCATGTGGGCCACGCGTGTTTTCGAAACTGCCGGCCACGCTTTCATCATTTTATGAGGATTTTTCCTGCCGAACTGTTTAACGGAGGCAGCCGCCCTTCGATCGGAATTTCCTTCACGCAATACCGGATTGACCGCACTGCCAAGCACTTTTGCAAATCTGTCCTGAAGTGCTTTTTCCTTATCTGTTTTCGGCTCTTCAGGATAATCCGGAAGGTCATATCCCCTGGCTCTTAACTCCTCAATGGCGCCCTTCAGTTGCGGTATTGACGCACTGATATTGGGAAGTTTGATAATGTTGGCCTGCGGAGTTTTGACAAGATCCCCTAATTGCGATAGATAGTCCGGTATTTTCTGGTCCTCACTCAGATTGTCCGGGAAGTTGGCAAGTATTCTTCCCGCCAGAGAAATATCCCAGGACTCGAAAAAAATGCCTGAATTGTTTGTAAATGCCTTAAGAATGGGAAGCAGGGATTGTGTTGCAAGCGCTGGAGCTTCGTCAATTTTGGTATATATAATTTTTGATGGTTCGGTTGTCATATCAATATCCTCAACGTTGGTTTTCATTTAACCTTACCTTGATCATACTCCGGAAGAAATGTTTCAGGCGTGCAATATGGTTATACTCTTCACCAATGATCTGCCTTAAATGAACCAGTTTTTCATATTTTTCAACAAACGCTTCCGGCATCTCATAAAATAAAATTTTACACCTTCCAAGATTACTTTCCATATTACATCGTCTAAAATTGACACAAATGTCAACCCTGAAAAACTTGCTTCATATTTGTAATATGAGGCCACCGGGCTTATTTATACCCCCTGTTTTTTTTGAAACCGGAATTGGGCAGTCATATCATGTTTTTCAATCAGATTTTGATACATGATACGACCAAGCGTTAATGAGGTTTTTCTGCACTTTTCATTTTCATCCGGACTATGGGGGACTGAATAATCCTCTGGGATGCATATATTAGTTATATAGGGTGCAATTTCTTCAATTTTACCAAAGGGCAGTTCCTTTTTGATCGGAATTCCTGACACATCTTTTCTGCATCCCAGATAAACCGGGCCAAAGGGCGTGATCAAAAGATAGCATCGAAATATGTGTACAAACTGCTCTATACTCCCATCTTTCCGGATTAAATCGGGTTTGACAAATTCGTAGACTACATATTCCCGGCTTTTTGCAAATTCCGGAACCTTATCGGCTCTGTAAAGGCTTATCCCTTTTGCCTGATCCATATGTATATTTTTGATAATCATATTGGGAAAATCTTCTGTAAGATGATCTAAAGAGACCGGGGAGTCCAAATCAATTTTCCGGGGTATTGGAATCCGGTCATTCTGTTCTGCCTTTGAGTTATGGATTTTAATTTCTTCGTCAAATCGGCCTTTCATACCTATAAAACTCGAAAATGGACCCCATAAATATCTACCGTTCACAATAAGGGTGTCAGGCCGGGCATAATCAAAAAATCTATTATACTCTCTATTGCACGGGGAGCCGATGTATGGGTCGTCAATAATTTTCAATTCAATGTTTTTTGAGCCTGATATCTCTTGCCATGCATCTTCAAATTCCTTGTCAAATGAGGGCCCGAAATTGCTTGGATAGAACACTATCCTGGAATATCCTTTTTCCACAGCCCAGTTGACCAGGTGATTACATACAACATCTCCCTCTTCAAACAAAAAATGTCGTGAAGTTGAGTGGCCCGGATTGGAGTTACATTCAATAAAATAGAGTTTGTTGTCTGAAGGAAGCAGGTCAATACCTATCATGGCTCCTGCAATGGTATTGATACCGGGTAATTTAAATACAGGACTGTGATGAGGGTGGGTGGGGATGTTTTTGATATAATCCAAAATTAAATATGATGCGTCGGCCTTTGTGTATCTTATCAGCCACAACAAAAGTGGTGCTTTATAAAAGATGTTGACCCTGATGGCATCAAGGTAGAGTGTTGATAATCTGTTGCATCCAAAAATGGTGGACCGGCCGACCGAAATAAATGCTTTTCCCAAAAACGAGGACGACCATTTTTCCTTAAGGATCCATCCTGATTTTATAATTTTGCTTCCGGCCTTAAAAATTCCCCCCCGGCCGATTTTTTTTAACAAAGGGGTGGAAAACAAATTCTTTTCTTTAAGATAAAAATCTGCACATTCTTCCAAAGACAAACGAACCGTGACTGGCAGTCCATCATAGTTACCAATATGAGTTTCAGGGGACAAAAAAAAGGATCTGACAGCATCCAAATCGCAGGCATGTCTGTCAATCAAGCCCTTTATTTTTCTTAAAGCAGCAGGTCCGTTCACCGGCTCTTTCTGACTGAGCACATCAAAAATTAATCTTTTGATCTCCAGACTCATCTCCTTATAGATTGAACTTTACCTCAATCATATTACGAAATAAATATTTTCAGGCGGGCGGTATGATTATACTCTTCATCAATGATCTGTCTTAACTGAACGAGTGCGTCCGATTTTTCTACAAAGGCTTCCAGCATCTCATAAAATAAAATCGTATCCTGCTCAAATTCAATAAACAGTTTTACCATGTCATCTAGTTTAGTAATCTTTGAAAAATCGATATCTTCCAGTGAAAATGTCTGCCGGCCGACATATTCATCAAGGAGCTCGTGTTGCATCTCCTGAATAAAAAATTCATCATCTTCTTTTGATAATGCTTTTAGTTCAGCAAACCAGCGGGCATGCCGAACCTCTTCATCTGCGATCCACTCCAGCAAGGCACAGAGTTTCTTATCTCTCACATGCGGCAGGGCTTTTCGGTAAACGGATTCTCCATTTTTTTCGAGCATGATTGCTATATCTAATATTTCCTGAACAGAGAACATAAGGTCACCACAAAATATATTATTTCAAATAAATATCATGAAGGGCTAAATATTAAAGTGTCAGTAAAATGCCGTTTGTTGAAATATTTCTATTCGATCCCCTGTGCTGCCATATATTCTGTAATTCTTTTAATATGGTTTTGATCAAGCTCATATAGTTCTTTAAGCATTTTAATAATATCGCTGCCTTTATCATGCTTCATTGCATTCTGAAAATGAATTTCACCAACAGAGTGCTCCATTTTGAGAGCAAGCCTGAATGCTGATATTCTGGATGGTGGCTCTTTTTCATATTTACCCATAAGCTCGGTAAGGGCATCATTCGTATCCATAACACTCTGGATGGCAGCAGATACAAGCTGTGAAGGAAACTGGCTTTCATCCTTTGAAAATGCACGGGCACTCTCAATAAAAGCCGCATGCTTTTTTTCTTCGTCAGCAAGCTTATCCCAGATTACCTTATCTTCAGAAAAGGTTTTCTTAAAAAAAAAATATAGATCGGAAAGATTCATTTCAAGCTGTATGGATTCATCAATAAGACGGGCAACACTGTCTTCTATCATTTGAGCCTCACAAGTTTAAGTTAACATTCTGTCCTGTCGGATTAATAGGCGCGTTACACCTAAAAGCTACTTTATCCTTTATATAACATCCTGAAAATAATTCAATACCCCATACAAAAAAACCGGAACAGGTTACCTGTTCCGGCTGGTTTAAAAAAATATGATGTAGTTAATTATTTTACACTAAAGCGCTAAAAGATCTTCACCGCAGACACGCCAGTGATTATCTTCCCGGACAACTTCGATTTCAATTTCAACCGGATATACTTTACCGATATGAAAAATTTTTGCTACCAGCATAAATGCCGGATTAATTGCTCTTCTTTTATCAGCCTTGATGTGTACCTTTGCAAAATCCGATGTGCGAATCAATGTATCTGATTCAATATTGTAGAGGCCCATTTTCATGTAATTGGGTGCATATCCGGTTTGTCTTGCCTCTTCATTCATTTTGTCGATGTGTTTTTTCACAACATCAACACCGTCTTTTGAACGTTGATCCTTACACAGATAATCACCCATGGATTCATCAAGCTGGAAATAGGCCTTTGTAAAACCCACTGCAACCCTGCCGGGTGTCTCTTTCATATCTGCAAAAATAAAAACAACCTGAAGAATAAAACCAAACACAACCAGCATTAAAATTGTAGTGCCTTTGTCCTGTGCCATTACAGATCCTCCTTATGGCCGGATAGAATTTTATAAATTCTGCGTCCTGATAGACGATTCTTTCTATTTGCTCAAAAAAAAGCACCCTTTGCGTATCATTAAACAACGATTATGACAAGGGCTTTAGCGAATTTTTCATAAAAAATTCTGCCGATAAAACAATCTTTCAGACCTGTAATTTAAAAGACAGAACTGACGTCTATGTTCAGTTCTGCCCTGTTTTTACAATCTGATACGTTGTTGTTTACCTCGAAATTATAAAACTATCTGACAATACATTTTTGAACCCACGGTTCAGCAATTTTCTTAAAATGCACCAACTCATCATCATCAATATGGTAGTCTGTTTTTTTAAAAAAATCCGGATGTAATACCCGTGACTGATGACATTGTTGTAGCGCATAAAGTTTAGCACCACTGATAAGGCGTGAAATCTTTTCAATGATAGCCTCATTGATAAACGGTTTTAAGCAAGTGGTCCTGAACTCATGGTTTATACCGGATTTCAAAATAATATTGATACTGGAAATAATCTGCCCGGGATCAAACTCTTTTTTTATGACTGGTGAATAAGCCGCCGGATCCGTTTTTATATCCATAGCGATATAGTCAACCAGCTCCTCATCAATAAGCGCTTTAAGACACTCAGGCCGGCTGCCGTTAGTATCTAGTTTAACAGGAAAGCCCAGATGCTTGATCTGGCGGCATAGCAGAAAAAGATCTTTCTGAAGTGTCGGCTCTCCGCCAGAGATAACAACGCCATCCAGAAAGTCTTTGCGCTCTTCAAGAAATGCCAGATGACCATCATTCATTAATCCGGCCGGACACTCTGTACATCCTGTAGCAAGGTCAGGATTATGGCAATAGGGGCAATCAAAATTACAACCTGTTAAAAAGAGCACACAGCTTGTTTTACCGGGAAAGTCGATAAGTGAAGACTTTTGAATACCGCCGAAATTCATTTTTCCATTACTCCATAAAATTCATGTCTGATGTCAAGCCACTTTAAATGTTTTACGCTTGCAAAATTCGGCCTGTTTACCGTCATTCCATTGTTTTACCGGTCTCAGATAGCCGACAACACGGGAATAGACTTCCGTTTCACTGTTACATAGTTCACATGTTTCATGCTCGCCTGCAATGTATCCATGGGATGGACAGACACTGAATGTCGGCGTCAATGTGAAGTACGGCAGTCTGTAGTTGTTGGAAACCTTTCGCACCAGGCCCTTAATTGTATCAACATCCGTTATCTGCTCTCCGGCAAAAATATGCAGAACCGTACCGCCGGTATACTTGGTCTGGAGATTATCCTGAAGTTTCAACGTTTCAAAAATATCATCCGTATAGTTTACCGGCAACTGTGTAGAGTTGGTATAGTATGGTGCTGCGCCATTTGCATAATCACTTTCATTGGCACAGACAATATCCGGAAATAACTTTTTATCGGACTTACAGAGCCTGTATGAGGTGCCTTCAGCCGGTGTGGCTTCCAGGTTAAACATATCACCGGTTTCATCCTGAATTTCTGAAAGCAGCTCTCGCATATAATCCATACACGTGATGGAAAAAGCCTGCCCTTCATCGGTTGTGATATCCTTACCGATAAAATTAATGCAGGCCTCGTTCATTCCGACAATGCCGACGGTTGAAAAGTGGTTCTTCCAGTAGCAGTCTGAGCCTTGCTTGATTTCCCTGAGATAATACTTTGAATAGGGGTAGAGGTTTTTATCTGTAAATTTCTCCAGAATTTTACGTTTTATCTTAAGGCTGTCTATGGCGAGCTGAATTTTTTCCTTCAGGCTTGTAAAGAAATCTTCTTCACTATTTGCAATATATCCGATCCTCGGCAGATTGATTGTCACAACACCGATGGAACCGGTAAGCGGATTTGCGCCAAAAAGGCCGCCGCCTCTTTTGAGCAGCTCCCTGTTATCCAGGCGCAAACGGCAGCACATGGAACGGGCATCCTCAGGAGACATGTCTGAATTTACAAAGTTAGAAAAATAAGGGATGCCGTATTTCCCGGTCATTTTCCAGACGGACTCGATATTAGGATTATCCCAGTCAAAATCATCGGTGATATTATAGGTTGGAATCGGGAATGTAAAAACCCGTCCCTTTGCATCACCTTCCATCATAACGTCAGCAAAGGCCCGATTAATCAAATCCATTTCAGGCTGGAAGTCAGCATAGGTTTCTTCACACTCTTCACCGCCTACAATTACAGGATGATCCTTCAGAATAGACGGCACAAAAAGATCCATGGTGATATTGGTAAACGGTGTCTGAAAACCAACCCTTGTGGGAATATTAATATTGAATATAAACTCCTGCATGGCCTGTTTGACCTCTTCATATTTCAGGTTGTCAAACCGGACAAACGGCGCAAGAAGGGTATCGAAGTTTGAAAGAGCCTGTGCGCCGGCCGCTTCACCCTGCAATGTATAGAAAAAGTTAACGATCTGGCCGAGTGCAGACCGCAGATGCTTGGGTGGGGCACTTTCAACTTTACCCTCTACCCCCTTGAAGCCGATTTTGAGCAAATCTTTCAAATCCCATCCGACACAGTACACGGAAAGAAGGCTCAGATCATGAATATGAATATCACCATATTTGTGCGCAAATCGTATTTCAGGCGGATAAATCTTATTGAGCCAGTATTCAGCCGTTACATCGGAAGAGATATAATTGTTTAATCCCTGAAGAGAGTAACACATGTTACTGTTCTCTTTGATTTTCCAGTCAAGTTTCTGGATATAGTGATCAACAAGATCTACATTAGCCTCGGTGGCTATTCTTCTGATCTGGGCATGCTGTTCCCTGTAAAGAATATAGGCTTTGGCTGTTTTATGAAAAGGTGAATCCAGCAAAACCCTTTCAACAATATCCTGAACATCTTCCACTTCAGGTACAGGGCCAAGCCTCAGCTCATGGGTCAGAGTCAACACCCTGAGGGTCAATTTGCGTGCTTCCCTGTCATCAAAATCTCCGGTTGCCTTCCCCGCCTTGGTTAAAGCAAACGTAATTTTTGATGAATCAAAAGGAACAATAGTTCCGGCTCGTTTTTTTATTTCTTCAAACACTACTCCACCTCTTGTTTTTTTGCTAAACGTTTTTATTGAAGATATTTGAAGCGCTCCTCGGTCTTTGTTCAGATTGGCGCAACCAGAAATTTGAAAAAAAAGAAAACCTTCACTACTGTGTGTGTGCAGGAAAAATACAATTAAAATTGTAGGAGATTACCGCAAGTGTAAAGGCCGACTTCTTTTGATATTACGAATGTATTGCTATCACAACATATTGTGCCTGTCAATATTAAAAATCAACATATTGCGTAGAATTGATTTTACAGGCAGGTTGAAAAGTTTTCAGGAATAACAGAATATTACCGGTTTTTTCTGCTTTGAACGCACCTTTTTGAGTCCCTTTTTTAAAAAAAGGATAACCCGATTTTCAAAAACGTTATACCATTTTGCACCGATAGAGCCGCCTAAGAAAGAGGCGCCCCATAACTGCTTGATTTTTTTATTCTGATGCGCCATTAAAGAGCTATGATTACAGATAAGCCCTCTTCATACCGTAAGGTTGTCCATTCATGGTACGATTCCAATCCGACATGCTGGACTATTCTGGTTGTCATGCTGCTTATTTTCTTTTTTGGCATGATAGGCATATCTGTGGCCTTTGAAACAGAAGTTTTTCAACAACACCTCTGGGCACCTTTATTGATTATGGCCCTGAGCAGCCTGGTCATCATTATGCTAACGGTCCGATTAATTATTCGATATATCAGCCGCCACTCAAAATAATCAGAAATATATAAATTAAAGGCTCTCAATAAATGCCTTTATTGTCATTTTTTTATAACTTTCAGTGTGGATAAATTTCAGATAGTTAAGCAACATTTCAGGCGGTAAAAACCCCGGTCGGCCGGTAATAATTTCACCCGCCTCAGAGATAAAAACCACATGGGGCAGCCCCCTGACATTATACTGTTTTGCTACAGGTTTGTTAAAATCAGAATCTACCTCAATCGATATAAAATTCTTGCCCAAATAGGAAATAACCGACTGATCGGCAAAGGTCTGGCTTTCCATCGCGCCGCAATACATACACCAGTCCGCATGAAAATAGATAAAGGCCTTCTTTTTTTCCTTTAAACCTTTTGCCATCCCGGCTTCATACCCATACCAGGTAATCTGCTTTTCTTCCGCAAATGAAGGTAATGCAAATAAAAAGGTTATCAAAACGGTGACACAGATCAAAAAAAATCGTTTATTATTCATCATTTAAAGTTACTCCTGATTAAAAAATTATTTTTCCGGTTATCAGCAACACCCCCAGCATAATCAGGAGTACGCCCGTGATATAATTGATATATTTTAAAATTCTGGAGGCATTGGATAAAAACTTAAGCACATAGTTGATAAAAACAGATAATATCAGAAAAGGTAGCGCCAGGCCGGCAGAATAGATGCCCAGCAGCAATGCGCCCTGCCCTACACTCTCCTGCTCACCGGCAACTATTAATATTGACCCCAGAATCGGACCGATACAGGGTGTCCAACCGGCAGCAAATGCCATTCCCACAACAAAAGCACCCAGAAAGTGTAGGGGTTTTGCAGAAAAATTAACTCTTTTTTCAAAATCAAGCTGTTTAAATCGGATCAGGCCGGTAATATGAATCCCCAGTAAAATGATAAAAATACCGCCCGCTATTCTTAAAATATTACCGTATTGAAATATAAACCGGCCAATATAGGTAGCTGAAGCGCCCAAGAGAATAAAAACAGTTGAAAATCCAGCCACATACAATAGTGTTGAACCAATTACCCTTTTTCTGATGTGAGCATTTCCTTTATCTGTTAGTTCATCCAGAGAAAATCCGGTAATAAAGGTAAAATAGCCGGGAATGAGGGGTAAAATACAGGGTGAAAAAAAAGAAAGCAGGCCTGCAACAAATGATGCCGGATATGTTATAGATTCAGTAAACATATATCAAATAAGATCTTCCGTTATAATTATTATCATTAGACCAACGTGAGCGCCATCAGCTATAGTTTGTAATGCTGATGATATTGTCCCTCTTTCAGAATACTTAAAATAGTTCTCTCAGCTCCTTTGAACGATCAGCTGCAGCAATGACTGCATCGATAATATTCTGTTTTACACCTTCTTTATCAAGTACTTTGATGGCAGCCTCTGTTGTACCTCCCGGAGATGTCACCTTGCGTCTCAACTCTTCTGCGGAATCACTGGAATTCTCATACAGCTTTATAGCCCCTTTAAATGTCTGAATCGTAAGAGTGGCTGCATCCCCGGCATCAAGTCCGACTGAAATACCGGCTTTAATCATTGATTCTATAACATAAAAGACATAGGCCGGGCCGGAACCTGAGAGCGCTGTTACGGCATCCAGTTTCCCTTCATCGAGCTCAATTACACTGCCCATGGCTGATAAAATTTCTCTGGTAACGGTTCTGTCATCAACCGAAACAAACCGGTTGGAGCTCATGCCGGACATACCTTCCAGAACAAGCGCAGGCGTATTGGGCATTACCCTTATAATCGGCAGATTCTGCATCGCATCCTCGCCCAGAGAGCCATAAAATCTATTCTCAAATGTTATAAGCGGCACACCGGCTGCAATGGATATCACAATTTTCCTCTCCTCTATCTTGAAATCCGGGCTTTCAACAATTTGTGAAAGCACATCTCCGATCTGCTGCGGTTTTACGGAAAATATGACAATCCGGCTGTCCATGAACAGATCAATAAGGCGTTGCTTTGTGCTGACACCAAATTCCGAATGCATATATTCAAGACGTTCCTGATTGACATCATAGATATTTATCATGGCCGGTTCCATCATTGAAGACCGGATAATTGCACCAATAATAGCCTCACCCATGTTTCCGGCTCCGATAAACCCAACTTTTCCTTTTATTTCCGACATATTGTCTCCCAATAAGATAAAGTATCCATTTTGCTTAAAACAAACCCGCTTTTTTTCACCTGACGCTTAAGTATCATTAATATTTATATTTCACAACGCGCTGAAAGCGCAAATCTCTAATATTTATGAATGAAACTTCTTGACTTATTTCCAATAATATATTTAATTTTGCATGTCTATATCATAATTTTGAGCATTATGGGGTTCCCCCTGTTAATATTCTATATGAGGTTGAAGCTGTATGTATGTTCCCGGCTATCTTATTATTGCTGTAGCTAATATTCTTGATATTGTTCTTTGGGGGTTCATGTGGATAGTAATTATACGGGCTGTACTGTCCTGGGTTAACCCGGACCCTTATAATCCAATTGTTCGATTTATATACAATATAACCGAACCCGTTTTATATCAAATACGCACCAGACTCCCGATCGGCTTTGGGGGCATAGACCTTTCACCTTTAATTATTATTCTTGTCATATATTTTTTACAGCATTTTTTAGTCCAAAGTATGATTCACTTTGGCAAAACATTATTAATGAGATAAGGTGGTCTTTATGAAAACTACCCCGCTTGATATTCAACAGCAGCAGTTTAATGTACGGTTCAGGGGCTTTGATATACAGGAAGTTGATAATTTTCTTGAGCAGATGGCGAATGCCTTTGAATCGCTTCAAAACGAAGCGGTATCCCTGAATGAAGAAATTGAACGCCTCCAGTTTGAAAGTAAAGGTTACAAGGAGCGTGAGGAGACATTTAAGCGTGCCCTGCTCAACTCCCAAAAGGTGCTTGAACAGATGAAAGAAAATGCCAATAAGTCTGCAGAACTCATTATTGCCGATGCTGAAATAAAAGCTGAAAAAATTTTACAAAAGGCCCATAACCGGCTTGCTCAACTCCATGATGACATTACTGAACTGAAACGGCAGCGGGTCCAGATTGAAATAGAAATTCGTTCAATTTTAGAATCCCATACAAAACTGCTTGATATAACAAATAACGCAGCCCAAACGATAGATTCAGAAGAAGCTAAACTCAAACTAATGAAACAGGCCCAACAGGTTTGATTTTCAGATAAACTTTGATTGTTCCAGAATTTCGAAAACTTTTGAAAGAACCGGGAGAATCCCATGGCTAAAATTGATGCTTTTTTTAAACTGATGAATGACCAGGGCGCCTCTGACTTACACCTTGTCGCTGGACAGGCGCCGGCTTTAAGAATAAGAGGTGATGTTGAACGTATCAAATACCAGCAACTCTCCAACGATGACCTTAGAAGCATGATTTATGAAATTGCGCCCGAGGATAAAGTTAAAGTATTTGAAGAAACGGGTGATGTTGACTTCGGTTATGAAATTCCCGGTCTGGCACGGTACAGGGCAAACTTTTTCATGCAGAAAAATGGTGTTGCGGCCGTATTCAGGGAAATCCCCAGTACCATTCAAACAGCCAAAGAGTTGGGGCTTCCGCCGGTCATTCCCAAGCTGGCAACACTTCCCAGGGGGCTGGTTATTGTTACCGGACCCACCGGTAGCGGTAAATCTACCACGCTTGCAGCAGTTGTGGATGAAGCCAATAATTTACGCAAGGACCATATCATTACGGTTGAAGATCCTATAGAATTTGTTCACCAGAGCCGGAATTGCATTGTAAATCAGCGTGAAATAGGCATTCACACGAAATCATTTACCACAGCGCTCAGGGGCGCACTACGTGAGGATCCGGATGTTATTCTGGTTGGTGAAATGAGAGACCTCGAAACCATATCACTGGCTATTGAAGCCGCCTCAACCGGCCACCTGGTTTTTGCCACCCTGCATACATCCAGTGCGGCTAAAACCATTGACCGTATCATTGAAGTTTTTCCTGCATCAGAACAGGCTCAGATTCGTTCCAACCTTTCGGACAGTATCAGGGCTATTGTTGCACAGGTTCTCTTTAAACGGGTGGATCGCATCGGTCGAATTCCGGCTCTTGAGATTTTAATTGCAACACCTGCCGTAAGAAACCTGATCCGTGAATCCAAGGTTCATCAGATTCCATCGATGATTCAGACTGGGCGAAAATACGGTATGCAGCTTCTGGATGATGCCATTATGGACCTTTTTAACAAGGGTATGATCAGCGCGGATGAAGCCTATGCCAAATCCAATGAAAAACAGAAGTTCCGGCCGCTGCTCAGGGAGCCACCCTCAGATTTTACTGATGCTTAATAATAAACATAACTATATTTAAAGAGGTTAAATCATGAGAAAACAGGAAGTTGATCATATCCTGACCCGTACGCTTAACGCGTTTGCAAAGGCCTCTGATATTAACATCACGGTTGGCAAACCATTTCAGGTTGAAAATGATGGTGTCCTGACAGAAGTTGACCTGGATCCGCCGTTTCTGGAGCTGACACCCTTTCAGACTGAAATTTTTGCCATGAACCTGATTAATCGTGAACGTCGGCTTTTAGAAACTCTCCAAAAAGAAGGCTCCTGCGACCTTTCCTATGAGTTGCCGGGTAAGGCTCGTTTCAGGGTTAATGTTTTTTCACAAAGGGGTAATCTTTCAGTTGTTTTAAGGAAACTTGAAACCAAGATTCCAACGATAGAAGAGCTCCATCTGCCAAAAGTTTTTCATAAAATGGCCACAGAACTTAATGGTATCATTCTGATTACCGGTGCCACCGGTAGTGGTAAATCAACATCCCTTGCTGCCATGCTGGATGTTATCAACGAATCAAAATCAGTCCATATCGTTACACTGGAAGATCCGGTTGAGTATCAGCACCCCCACAAAAGATCCACCTTTAATCAACGTGAAATGGGCTCTGACTTTGATACATTTGCCAGCGGCCTCAGGGCTTCGTTGCGCCAAGCCCCGAAAGTTATTCTGGTTGGTGAAATTCGAGACAGGGAAACAGTTGAAATTGCATTAAATGCAGCAGAAACCGGCCATCTGGTACTAAGCACCATCCATACCGTTGATGCCGGTCAGACCATTAACCGTATTCTCGGCATGTTCACCACTGAAGAGGAAAACCAGGTCCGTATCCGGCTTTCTGAAACAGTCAGGTGGATTGGCTGCCAGAGGCTGCTGCCCAAGGTAAATGGTGGGCGTGTCGCTGCTTTCGAAATTATGGGAACAAACCTTCGTGTTAAAGATTCAATTCTGAATGGTGAATCAGAAGGCAAAACCTTTTATGAGATCATTGAAGCCGGTGAAGCCTTTGGTATGACAACGTTTGATAAATATATTGTAAATCTGTATGAAAAAGCGCTTATCACTGAAGAAACCGCTCTGGCCTATGCCTCACGAAAGGGTGCTGTCGGGCGCGGAATTGATAATGTCAAGAGTGCCCGCGGACAGGCAACCACAGATATCGAAGGCCTTGAAATTGATACCGGATACGCCAAACGCCAGAGCTGATATTGTTGGCAATATAACCCACATTGCCGGAGGTTAAGTCATGGAAGTTGTATGTGAACAGTGTAGCAGCAAATTTAATATACCGGAAGAAAAAATACCGGAAGACAAGGCTTTTTCAATAACCTGTCCCAGGTGTAAAAACAAAATTTCTGTCAAACCTGGAACTGATAATGATTCATCAGACAATGAAGATGAGAATACACTTCTAAAGGAAATATCATCCGAGTCTTATGATGCCGGAGACAAGCCCTTTGACTTTCTGGAAGAAGGGATGAAAACGGCGTTGATTTGCGAACAGGATCCTGAACTCCGCGCCAAGATCTCCGCTGCTGTTAAAAAGATGGGTTATCATACGACCGAACCCGATGCAGTGAAAGATGCCCTCAAACAAATGCGTTTTCACGTTTTTGATCTTATTGTGCTTAATGAACTGTTTGGTACTTCCAACCCGAATGAAAATCATATCCATAGATACATAGAACAGCTCGGCATGGTTACCAGAAGACATATCTATGTTTCTCTGCTTACAAAAAAGTTCAGAACAATGGATAACATGGCGGCATTTAACAAAAGCGTCAACCAGATTATCAACTTAAAGAATATCGATGAGTTTGAAAAAATTCTGACACATGGTATTTCAGATAACGAGCGGTTTTATAAACCATTAATGGAAGCGCTTGCTGCTACAGGCCATATTTGACCAGGACATTAGCAATCAGAACACTTATTGGAAACCATTACGTTGTTTCTCATCAATAATCCGCAGACCTTCCAGGGCAAGCTGAGGTTCAACCACTTCAATGGTTTTGCATACACCATACATCAGCGGTGCCAGACCACCGGTAGCAATTACTTTTGGCTGAGAATCGGTCATCTCCTCAAAAACGCGTCCCACAATACCATCTACCAGACCGGCATATCCATAAATTATGCCTGACTGAATGCAGGTGTTGGTATCTTTTCCAATAACGGTGGCTGGTGGAATAAACATTTCTACCCTGGGAAGCTTTGACGCTTTCTGAAAGAGGGCTTCTGCGGCAATCTTGACTCCCGGACTAATCACACCGCCAAGATATTCTCCTTTGGGAGAAATGACATCAAATGTTGTCGCTGTCCCAAAATCAATCACAATAAGGCCGACTTTATATTTTTGAAATGCAGCAACGGCATTGACGATTCTGTCTGCACCTATTTCAGACGGGTTATTATACAGAATCGGCATACCCGAAGCAGAGCGGGCATCAATCCACATCGGTGCATGTCTTAAATATTTTCTGCATAAAGCATCCATGGGCATCATCAGTGGCGGGACAACACAGGAGATAATGGTTCTTTCAATCGTACCTTCATCAATATGGGCTTGCGTAAAAAAGCTGGAAAAGAGTGCATACAGCTCATCTTCCGTTGTATCTCTTTCCGTACGTATCCGCCAATCCTTTATCAGGCGGCTTCCATCAAATACACCCAGCACGGTGTTGGTGTTGCCGATATCAATAACGAGCAGCATGGCGTCACTCCACTTTTAAACTTATTGAACTTCCAGTTATTTATGAATTTTAACAGTAAAAATTTCAGGATCTGCGCTGATGAGTATTGTTCCGACCGGCAAAGAGATAACTGCTCTTCGGACATATACTCCCGGATCCAGATCTGTAAGATCTACATAAACATCAATTCTATTTTCAATATCAAGTTTTTCAAGGATATTGACAGGGCCCCGCACTTCAATATTGACCTGTTGGGGGCTGATATTGAAGTTCCCTTCTCCACCTTTACCATTGACGGGTATGGCATCATATTTTTTATTGATAACATCTTCATCAATTGTAATAACCGCCTGAACGGAAACAGATGATGATATAATTTCAAGGCCCTCGGGAATATTCAATGTAACTTCTTTTTTTACAGACCCTGACAGGTTGCTGATATCAACCGGTTTGGTCATAATCTGTTCAAGGGGATTTAAAAGCTTTTCAGCGCCTCTCAATAAAACAATACCGGGGTCGGTTATCGCATTTACCGTTTTGTGGCCGGCTGCAGGTTGTCCAACCAGATGAACAAGAACAGGTACCTGCTTTTCAATTTGTCTTTCAATGACAACGGTGACCTGGTTCTGATTCAAGCTGATAATCGTAATGCCTGAGGGAACAATCATTCTATCAATTTCAACAGAAACCGTATTAACTCCGGCCTTTTCTCCTGAAAGGTCTATGTTATAGCTAATTTTCTGCCCGGAAATAGCGGCAATAGCACTTTCAGATCCCCGTACCCTTATATCCAGGCCTTTCAGGGGTGTCCCGGTAAGCATCAACCCTCTGGGAAGCCCTTCATATAATATTGGAACAAAAACATCTGCCTCTTCTTCAGCGTTTCCAGGCCATAAAAAAAAGATAATGCCGACAATTACAAGAAGTGCCGGCAACCAGATTATTTTCTGAAAATTTTTCCGTTTTTTTTCATTCATAAGAAATTAGACAATTTTTTATAATCAACCGAAAGAAAATTAGTAACTAATTATGACGTTTTAATTGCATCTATAATCTTCACTGTCAACTTTGTTCCTGCAACATCATGCACACGAACAATGTGTGCACCATTTAAAATTGATACGGCAACAACAGCCTGAGTGCCGGCCTCTGTTTCATTGGATTTGGGATCAATTTCAGCAGCAGGCGAAGGACTCAATATCTTCCGTATAAAGGCTTTTCTTGATGCGCCTACGAGAATGGGCATATCCAGGTCCTGAAACCTTTTCAGATAATGGACAAGCTGAAGGTTATGTTCAACTGTCTTGCCGAACCCGATTCCAGGATCAATGATAATTTTTGATCTGGAAATACCGGCCTTTTCAGCACGGTTGACGGCATCACAGAAAAAATCAGTTATATCCCCGAAAAGGTCTTTATATTGAGGCTTTACCTGCATTGTTTTCGGTGATCCAAGCATGTGCATCAAAATAACCGGCACATCATATCGGGCAGCAACACCGGCAATATCCTTGTCCAGTCGAAATGCGGCAACATCATTAATGATGGATGCCCCTGCCTCAATGGCGCGCATAGCCACCTCAGCCTTTGTTGTATCGATAGATATGGGAGCGGAAACGATTTTGGAAAGTTTTTCAATAACCGGCACTACGCGGCTGATCTCTTCATCTAAAGAAACCGCATCTGAAAAAGGGCGGGTTGACTCTCCACCGACATCAAGAATGTCGGCCCCCTCTTTTACAAGTCTTATACCCTGAGCAACAGCATTTTCAAAGGTATAAAAATCACCACCATCAGAAAATGAATCCGGTGTGACATTGACAATCCCCATTATACAGGTTTTCTCACCCAGTTTCAGATGGTGATTATTCCATTTAAGGTCGTAGTTTTTTATGGTCATACTCTTTTATTGTTTTCCTTAAAGACTTTTTATTTGTCTGAAGGAGAAATCCCGTCACTATCTGTCTCTTCTGCGGTTTTTGCTTTAGCCTCTTCATCTTCTTTTTCATCTTCCATATCAAAATCTGCTGCAGAGGGGGGGGGTGGAAGTTCAAAATCCGGACGCATCTTTTTAATAAGCTCATCAAGCTCTTTGCCCGACACCGTTTCATTTTCAAGGAGCATTTCCGCCAGGCTGTGAAGAACATCAATATTTTCACTTAAAACGACCTTGGCTCTCTGGTAAGCGGTATCAACTATTTGCCGGACTTCCCCATCTATTTTTCGAGCCGTTTCATCAGAATAGTCTCTATGTTGAGCAATCTCACGTCCCAAAAAGATCTGCTCATCCTGTTTTGAATAGGATATTGGTCCTAAAGATTCACTCATCCCCCACAAGCACACCATCTTTTGTGCAATATCAGTTGCCTGTTTAATATCAGCTGATGCGCCGGTTGTAATTCTGTTAAAAACAAGCTCTTCAGCCACACGTCCGCCCATTGCAACAGATAGCTGGCTTTCAAGTTGATCTTTAAACATGTGATCTCTTTCTTCAGGCAAAAACCATGTAACACCTGCGGCACGTCCTCTGGGAATAATGGTGATCTTGTTCACCGGATCAGTTTCCGGCAAAAACCTTGCTGCCAGTGCATGGCCACCTTCATGGTATGCGGTTACTTTCCGGTCTTCTTCCTTAATTACTTTCGATTTCCGCTCCAGGCCCATGTAAACCTTGTCTTTGGCCTCCTCAAAATCAGCCATCTCTACTTTTTCCTTATCCTGCTTTGCACCAAGCAATGCTGCTTCATTGACAAGATTTTCAAGATCGGCACCTGAAAAACCCGGTGTCCCTTTGGCCAGAACAACCGGATCAACGTTATCACCGATCGGCACCTTTTTCATATGAACCTGCAGAATCTTTGCGCGTCCTTTGATATCGGGCAGAGATACCATAACCTGCCGGTCAAACCGGCCCGGTCTTAACAATGCGGGATCAAGAACATCCGGGCGGTTCGTAGCGGCAATAAGGATAACGCCTTCATTGGATTCAAACCCGTCCATTTCAACCAGAAGCTGATTAAGGGTCTGTTCTCTTTCATCATGGCCACCGCCAAGACCTGCGCCACGATGTCTTCCTACCGCATCAATCTCATCAATAAAAATAATACACGGTGCATTCTTTTTACCCTGAACAAAAAGATCTCTTACCCTCGATGCACCCACACCGACGAACATCTCAACAAAATCAGAACCGCTGATACTGAAAAAAGGCACGCCTGCCTCTCCGGCAATGGCCCGGCCCAACAGTGTTTTTCCGGTACCCGGAGGGCCCATCAGCAACACACCTTTGGGAATCCTGCCCCCAAGGCGGGTAAATTTTTTGGGCTCCTTCAGGAACTCCACAATTTCACTGAGTTCCTCTTTTGCCTCATCAATACCGGCAACATCCTTAAATGTTACCTTTTCCAGCTGGTCGGATAAAAGTTTTGCCTTACTTTTTCCAAAGGACATGGCTTTACCGCCACCGGACTGCATCTGGCGCATAAAAAATATCCAGACACCGATTAAAACAAGCATGGGTAGCCAGGAAAGCAGAACCGACTGATACCAGGGTGATTCCGTAGGCGGTTTTGCATTGATAGTGATGCCTTTCTCCCTGAGGATTCTGATAAGGTCACCATCCTGAGGCGCGTAAATCTTGAATCGGCTTCCACCCGTGTCTGTAACATAAAGTTCCTGTCCCTGAATGATAACCTCTGAAACTGCGCCGCTATCGGCCATCGCCAGAAAGTCGGAATAACTCGTTGTCTTTTCAAGAGTGTTTCGGGGATTAAAGATATTATAAAGCATTATCGTCATTAATATAATCACGAGCCACAATGCTATGTTCTTATAAAACTGGTTCAAAGGTATCTCCCTTCTGAAATTAAATAATATTCGATAAAATAATCATTTTAGCGTATTAGGCAAGAAAAATTCTGCTTTTAATATTCGTTTCGTATCCGGATTAACTTTAACGGAATTGTCAATCCGGTGTCCCGCCACCCAGATAATCCGATCTGCGCTCAGCACAATCGGGACCGTGGCCCTTTTAAGGCGGCTGACCTTATGGTCAATAAAATATTTTTTTACCTTTTGCGATCCCTTCATTCCCAAGGGTATAAACCGGTCCCCCGGAACAAAAGTTCGTATTATCAGCGGAAACGTCATGGCATCCATATCAAAAAACACGGTGTCTTTTCCACACGAACTGAAATCCGGCGTTTTACCTTTTTCCATCTCTGATAAACTTATGGTCGCATTGATTTCCCTTATCTGAATGGTGCCGGGCAGATCAATAGTATAATAATAGCTGCTGTTCTCTTTATAGACTGGATCAACCGACCGCAATGTTTTTTTCTCTTTTTGAAAAATAGTACACTGCGATTCAAAGATAACCCGGATCTGTCCGGGCAGATGATGTTCGGCATAACCTGTTTTTTCTACCTGCATGATAATGGCATCAATATGATCGAAACGAATACGTCTCAGGTCACCCTTGACCAGCGCAATAATTTTTCTGAGTATACGTCTTTTCAGTGCAAGATGAAATGTCTTAAATATATCATTTGAAATTTGAAATTTTCCGGTATCTTTATTAACAATAACCCTGTCAAACTCCGGCTGAATTATTTTTTCAATCCATTCATCCTCACAACTCAAAATGGATGCAAACCGGTTCAAACTCTTTTTAACATTTTTGTTAAAACCGGAAGCTAATAATGGTATCAGTTCATGACGCACCCTGTTCCTGACAAACCGGGTATCCAGATTGGATGTATCCTCAACGTATTTTAAGCGGTTCTCCCTGACGTATGCTTCTATATCAGTCCGGTAAATATTTATCAGCGGTCGTACCACGCCACCATCACGAACAGGCCGAATACCCGATGCGCCAAGCGGCCCGCTGCCTCTGAGCAGATACATTAACACCTGTTCCGAGTTATCATCTGCATGATGTCCCAACGCCAGCCTGGAATATCCGTGCAACGTCATTATTTGTCGGAAAAATTTATATCGAACAACCCTGCCGGCCTCTTCAAGTGATAATCTATGTGTTACACTATAATCCTCAACATTTTCTTTTTTATAAAAAAAAGGCATGCCGAAACGTTGAGCCAGTTGTTCCACAAAGACTGAATCCCTTTTGGCCTCCTGGCCACGAATGCCGTGATTGAGGTGCGCGATACCGGGGCTGATACTAAGTTGTGAAGCAAGAGCAGATAAAACATGCAGCAGCAACACAGAATCCTGCCCCCCTGAAACAGCAATCAGAACACGGTCTCCGGGTTGAAACAGTTTGTTGGTGATAATTGTCTTTTCTACAGTTTGCAGTATTTTATTACTGCCGTTTTTTTTCAATGATGCCATGAATCGGTTTGGGTTATGTTTTGATGCGATGGCTTGGAAATAAAATTTTATCCAGGTCGCAGCGCATCTGTTTTATTGATTTATGTCTGATTCAGTTGTGTTTAATAAAGAATTAATCAATACATTTTATATCGTCAAATTTTCAAAAAAATTATGATAATCAGTCAGTTATGTCAATAAAAAACACAAAATATTGTACACTATAACGATTAGGGACTTATATATTGTGCCACCATTTTAAATTTTGACTTGAAAAACCATAACCGTATGACTATATTAACCCCGGTTGTGCTAGGCGGGGAGTTAGCGGTGCCCTTTACCCGAAATCCGCTTTATGCGGGGCTGAACTCCCCCTAAAGATTTAGTACTTGTTATTATAAACCATACTGACCGGCCGCCGCGTAACAGACGGTTATGAACCTCGTCAGGTCCGGAAGGAAGCAGCGATAAGTAATGCAGACTGTGTCGTGGATCGATCCCGATCATGTTTATGGTTTACAAATTTCGGGGAAAACCGATAGGGGGTGCACAACCATTCTTCATTTGACCATATACCACTTATGCCGGTTTCATTGATACCCGAATCACCCAAAATCAAGACTAAAGGAAATATATTCTGCCGGTCTAATAAATTCCTGCCTTGACATCGATCCATCCAGTATTATTTTTTCAAAGCCGGATTAATGCCATGTATATTTATTTTAATTGGTATTCGTAATTCGAATTAATCTGAGCGTTATTATACGATTTTTTAAGTTTAAGTTAAATTTGACCTTAACGTAATTTTTTAAATGTAATTATTGTAGCTGGAGAATTTTTCAACTGATGGCAAATAAAAAGGAATATAAAAAATCTGAGCCGGAAAAATCCGAAACAACAGAAAACGAAGAAGCTAAAGCAGCGGCTCAGGATAATAATCAGGAAAAAGCTGAATCGCTTGAAAAAGAGGCAAAGGAATACTATGACCGCCTGCTGCGTGTTTCTGCGGAATTTGAAAATTATAAGAAACGTAATGAGCGGGAAGTTTCAGAATTCAGAAAATATGCCAATGAGTCTTTATTAAAGGCTTTACTGCCGGCGGTTGACAACCTTGAAAGAGCTATCGCATCCGGCCTTGAAAAAGAAAAAGAAAACACCGGTATGATTGCGGGACTCAATCTGACACTTGCAGAAATTCTTAAAGTTTTTGAACGGTTTGGCGTATTTCCTATAGACGCGATGGGAGAATCTTTTGACCCTAATTTTCATCAGGCTGTCATGCAGGAAGAAACCGATGATCATCCGGCCAACACGGTCATAAATGAACTGCAGAAAGGCTACAAGTACCATGACCGTCTGCTCAGGCCATCTATGGCTGTCGTTTCAAAGGAAAAAGCGGACGCAGATAAAGAAAAAGAAGATACCAGTCAACAGGATGCTTAAAAATATAACTATTGGGGCAAGGAGGAAGTTAGATGGGAAAAATAATAGGAATTGATCTTGGAACAACAAATTCATGTGTCGCAGTAATGGAAGGCGGTGATGCAATTGTTATCACCAACGCTGAAGGCGGCCGTACGACACCTTCAGTTGTAGCTGTTTCTGAGAGCGGTGAAAGAATGGTAGGACAAATTGCAAAACGACAGGCCATTACCAACCCGGAAAATACTGTCTTTGGTGTTAAGCGACTTATCGGAAGAAAATTTGATACGCCCATTGTCCAAAATGACATCAAAATTCTTCCTTATAAAATTGAAAAGGCAGCAAATGGGGATGTTCGTATAAACCTTCAGGGCAAGCAGCATAGCCCGGCAGAGGTTTCCTCGTTTATCCTTGCAAATATTAAAAAGAGTGCCGAAGATTATCTTGGTGAAACTGTTTCAGATGCCGTTATAACGGTTCCGGCTTACTTCAATGACAGCCAGCGCCAGGCAACCAAAGATGCAGGTAAAATCGCAGGGTTGAATGTGCTTCGAATCATTAACGAACCTACTGCGGCATCACTGGCTTATGGTCTTGATAAAAAAACCGAAGAAAAAATTGCTGTTTTTGATTTAGGCGGTGGAACATTTGATGTTTCCATCCTTGAAATCGGCGAAGGTGTATTCGAGGTAAAATCTACAAATGGAGATACACATCTCGGCGGTGAAGATTTTGATCTCCGTCTCATTGATTTTCTGGCCACCGAATTCAAAAAAGATCAGGGTATTGATCTGAGATCTGATAAAATGGCACTGCAACGCCTTAAGGAAGCTGCTGAAAAAGCCAAGATGGAACTTTCCAGCTCCATGGAAACGGATGTTAATCTGCCATTTATTACAGCTGATTCCAGTGGCCCGAAACATCTTAATATCAAGATTACCCGTGCAAAGCTTGAATCACTGGCAAGCGATCTGCTGGATAAACTGGAAGCCCCCTGCAGAACAGCGCTAAAAGATGCCGGTATTCCGGCCGGTGAGATTGATGAGGTTATTCTCGTCGGCGGTATGACACGTATGCCCGCTGTACAGGACCGTGTTAAGCGTATTTTTGGGAAAGAACCGCATAGAGGCGTTAACCCTGATGAAGTTGTCGCTGTTGGTGCCGCTATCCAGGGTGGCGTTCTTAAGGGTGATGTTAAAGATGTCCTGCTTCTGGATGTTACACCGCTTTCCCTTGGTATTGAAACCCTTGGCGGTGTTATGACAAAACTTATTGAAAAAAACACAACCATTCCGACCAAGAAGAGCCAGGTTTTTTCTACAGCGGCTGATAATCAACCGGCTGTTTCCATCCATGTGCTCCAGGGTGAGCGTGAAATGGCCGCGAATAGCAAAACACTTGGCCGGTTTGAGCTGGTGGGCCTTCCACCGGCCCCGCGTGGTGTTCCGCAGATTGAAGTGGCTTTTGATATTGATGCCAATGGTATTGTTAATGTTTCTGCAAAGGATCTGGCAACCGGCAAGGAACAGTCAATCCAGATCACAGCATCCAGCGGCCTTTCAAAGGAAGACATTGAAAAACTGGTCAAGGATGCGGAGCTTCATGCTGAAGAGGATACAAAGAAAAAGGCACTTGTTGAGGCCAAAAACACTGCGGACTCACTGATCTATTCCGCTGAAAAATCTATGAAAGATCTGGGCGATAAGGTAGATGATGAGACAAAACAGAAAATTGAACCGGCCATTGCCGATCTGAAAAAAGCAATGGAAGGTGATGATACCGAAGAAATCAAACGTCTGAGCGAAGCCCTTACAGAAGTTTCACACAAACTGGCAGAAGCCATGTATCAAAAGGCTTCACAGGAAAATGGCGATCCACAGGCTGGTGCAACCGGTGCTGAAGATATGTCACAGGGCGCTTCAGCAGCAACTGATGACGATGTCGTTGATGCTGACTTTGAAGAGGTCAAGGAAGACAAAAAATAAAATCTGTCCCGATAAAAACTCAAACGCCGCCAGTTATTGTAGCTGACGGCGTTTGATTATTTTATACTTTAAAGCTTTCCGATACGCCGGCATAGCGTTTTCGTAAAACCGGCTTTTCAATCTTTCCGGTAGGATTCCGGGGAACATCATCAAAAATGATCTTTCTGGGTCTTTTGTACCTTGGCAGATCCTGACAGAATGTATTGATCTCATCTTTTGAAAGATCCTTACCGGGCTTAACCTGGACAATCGCCGTGGCAATCTCGCCAAGCCTGAGGCTTGGCAGCCCGATAACCGCCACATCCTGTATTTTTGAATGTGCCTGGAGAAAATCTTCAATTTCAACGGGATAGATATTTTCTCCACCGGTAATAATAACATCTTTCTTGCGATCTACCAGCCAGATAAACCCGTCTTCATCCTGACGGGCGACATCGCCCGTCCGCAGCCAGCCATCATCAAGCGTCTCTTTAGTGGCTTCAGGATTACCATAATATTCTTTCATCACTCCGGGCCCTTTGACCATTAGTTCTCCCGGTGATCCTTTCTCTACAGGAATCATCTCATCGTCAACAATTTTAAATTCCCAGTCAAAGCCCGGCACACCAATTGCGCCGACCTTATGCATATTTTCAATGCCCAGGTGAACACATCCGGGTCCGGTACATTCGGTAAGCCCATAGTTGGTATCATATTGATGATCGGGAAAAATCTTTTTCCACTCCTTTACAAGGCTCGGCGGAACAGGCTGGGCGCCGATATGCATGAGCCGCCACTGTTCAATTTCATAATTTTTGAGTTTCATCTCGCCGCTTTCTATGGCAAAAAGAATATCAAGCGCCCATGGCACCAGAAGCCATACAATGGTAACCTTCTCTTCTGAAATAGCTTCCAGAATCCATTTGGGTTCGATGCCTTTTAAAATTACCGCTTTTGCACCTACAATAAAATTGCCAAACCAATGCATCTTGGCACCGGTGTGATAAAGGGGGGGGATACAGAGAAAGTTATCGTCATGGGTCTGGTTGTGGTGACGGTTTTCAAGCAGGCAGGAAAACTCAAGATTACGATGTGTTAGAAGTGTTGCCTTGGGTTGACCGGTCGTGCCTGAAGTAAAATAAAGTCCGGCCTCATCTGAAATTTCAATCGGTATCTCAGGGTCTACAGGTTTGCTGCCGCCGATCACCTTCTCATAGGATTCAGCATATTCAGGTCTTATCTCTTCAGGACCGATAAAAATATAGGTTTCAATGGTTCTGTCCAGATCATCTTTAATTTCGTTGATTCGATCAATAAATTCTTCACCAAAAAAAATCACCCTGGCTTCAGCCGTTTCAACACACCGGTTAATCGTCTCTGCGACAAATCTGAAATTAAGCGGAACCGCCCACGCACCGGTACGGAGAATTCCAAAATATACGGGCAGCCACTCAATACAGTTCATCATCAGATGTACAATCCTGTCGCCTTTTTTTATACCCCTTGAAACAAGCGCCTGGGCAACCATATTGGCCTGATCATCAAACGCTTGCCAGGTTATCTCCACTCTTCTGTTTTTCGAAGGCTCACGCTCGATCAGCGCGGTTTCATCACCGTACATGCGGGCATTTCTGGCCAGTATCTCCGTAATCAGCATCTGTTTACCATCTCCATATTGAATTCAAAACCGTTAAGCTCCCTGTTAAGTCAGAATCTCACATACCATTGATAGTAATATATTTCTTAATGTCCTTATCAAACACTATTTGAATGTTCAAGCCGCTTTAGTCTACCCTTATTTTAGTGGATTACAAAGATTTTCATACCCTCTGTCATACTAAGGTATTTTTTGAAGATAAGCGAATACTCACAGAGCATTCTTAATCATAATCATACGCATAATCGGTTTTCAAAATTCAGAGATTAAGGTCCGGAGTATGATTATGATTAAGATTTTTCAGGTAAAGCGGGTCCTTGGCATATTAGATATATTTTTGAAATCGGTTCTAAAAAAAACGGGCAGAACCATCGTAAATGATTCTGCCCGTCAATAATTGTCGGTTTTAAAAAAATATAATTACTGCCCGATGGACAGGGCCACGATATAGCTGTCAACTGATGTTTCAAAATATCCGGAGCCTGATACATGTGAATATATCAGTTCTTTTGTCCCGTCATTATTGATATCAGCAACCGTATATCCACTTATGTTACCTGAAACCTCCCGGGTTTTCCATTTCTGAATTTCACCGATATTGTCCCAGGTGATACATTCCAGGTATCCACCGGTATAAACGCGTTTTTTCTTGACATAACCGCCGGACGAATCGATATTATTTGCAATGATTACATCTGTTTTGCCGTCATTATCAAAATCACCGGCAATGATGCGGCTCAGCAGATAAAACCGTTCTTTGCTGGACTCCTCCGGGCTGATTTTATTTGGATTGGATGATATGGTTCGTGCATCAATATAGATATTGGGGCCTCCATAAGAATTCGGGCTACCCCACTTCATATCCCCTTCGGAATCCAGTACACGAAGATGGCCTTTTTTACTGAAAGCAAGGATATTTTCCCGGCCGGTGCCATAAATATCGGCATATGTAAACCCAAAAATATTGACCCAGCCGGGTAACATTTGTTTTTCCACCTCGGCATATTCTCCGTCCTGCCACTTCAGCTCGTATATTCCATTTCTAAAAATAACATCCTTAAGTCCGGCCTGTTGTCCGAATAAAACATGTCCCCTGTCCGGCAGATCCAGCACCCTGTAATACCACCCGTTATTTTTTGAAATATGGATAAATGATGTACCATTCCATTCCAGTACAAAAGACATGACATGATTTGTTTTCTGAAAAAGATTGGTAATAAAAATCTCGGCTTTGCCGTTATTGTTGATGTCCGCTACCTCAACGCCGGCATAGACATCCTGTGTTTTACCTTTAATCTCAGCTATTTGCTGAATTACATCATTTACAAGTCGATAAACATAAACCGTCGAGTCCCCAATGCATACCGTTTCATTCATTCCGTCACCGTCAACATCCCCGACAGCAACGCCATTGATCTTGTCATTAATTTTTCTGCTTTTCCAGCCGTCAAATGAACTTTCGCCATAGGTCGCCTTACGGGCTTCCGTATTGACTATAATTTCACTGCTGCCGGCGGATACCGCGGGCACGGCTGCAACGACAGGCGCCTGTATCTCTACCGGGTCTGCCTGGGCCTTTGGTGTTGTCTTTATACCAAAAATCTGTTCATTTGCCTGACTCGCAAACCGGTCAATATGGTAAATCACATCACCCTTGTTTTTTCCGAATTCATGGAAAGAGACAACGGTATCCCTGTCAGCAATATCGATAAGCCGGATATCCGTAGAAATACTTTCCCCGAACAGGGTAAGGCTTCCCATAACCACATAATCGGCACCAAATGTCTCACCCAGGGACAGTGCCGTCATCTCATTTATCTGGCCGGTAATAGACTGGGTGGCCTGCTGGGCTTCTGCGCTCGTTATGGATTCCACTTTTTCATCCTGATCCATCCGGGTAATCAGCATATCTCTGATGCCGTCCCTGAGAAAGGCCAGATCTTTTTCAGCATGGATATTGAACGGCATGACAAGTACTTTTTTGGGCTCCTGAGCCATAGCATCCAGTGCCGTTAATTGAAAAAGAATAAACAGGGAAAATAAAATACGGTAAAAAACGGGAATACGGTTCTTCAATGTTTTTCACTCCTATTATGATTAATTAATGAAAAATGTATCATGAAGCTATTAACACAAGCTCAATCCATTTAAAAGAGATGTTTTGTTATATTCACCCTTAATATAACGGCGATATTTTATATATTGAAGTCCGGATATAAACTTTATTTTTTAAATAATGCCCGGCTGCACGAATACTTACAAGATGAGCCTTCTGAAAAATCAATACCTGTGAGCGTCAAAGGCCTTGATTTATAAAAAAAACTTGACATCCGGCACATTAGCCCACTATAAAAGATATAATTTTGTAATTTATATGGTGAAAAATTACAACTGTTCTCAAAAAATCCTACAAACATTTTTTCTGTCCGGAAAGGAGGGATGCCGCAGCTCATTTCAGTAGTATCATAGTAGCATAAGATTTTTATTAGGTTGAAATGATGACTAACCGTACTAATGGAGGAATTTAAGATGAAGAAATTTGCAATATTGGCTCTGGCGGCCATGATGGTTATCGCGCTTACCATCCCCGCATCCGCAGAAAAGTGGTTTGGCCCTGAAATCGGTGGTGACTTTAAAGCTATTGGTTTTCAGGCAAAAAATATGCAGGGTTATGATTCTGAATTAGCTGGTGGTGACTACGATGACTTTTCCGGTGTTATGCAGCGCACAAACCTGTATCTTGATATCTATATTGGTGACTATATTGGCGTTTATACCGCGTTAGAATTCGAAACAATCTGGGGTTCAAACAATGGCGCCAATGGTCGAGATACTGGTTTTGGCTATGTTGGCGGTACTAATGACGGTGCAATGCAAGTAGTAGAAGCACTTATTCAACTTTACCCGGATGAGTACCTTCTTAATGTTGGTAAACATTGGATTTTACTGAACCGTGGTTTCATGCAGAATGATTACATGAGTGGTGTTTCTCTTGATTATTATGATGTATTCGGTCTTGGTAATTTCCAGTTTGTATGGTTTCTGGAGCAAGAAGAATATAATAACCCCGCAGGTGGCGGCACTAACGCTGACTTAGGAGATATGGATCAGTACTACCTTATCTACAAGTGGGCTGGCGAAGAAATGGCTTTTGAGCCATTTATCATGTATCAGCAAGGCAAAGGAAATACTCAGAAAAACGCTACTGCATCTTGGGCTCAGGGTGGATATCCCTCAGTATGGGCCGGACAAGGTGGATACGATACTACCTATTTTGGTTTTGATTGGGACTGGAATGTTGAATCTGACGTAGCTTTCGGCCTCTGGGCAACCGGTATTTATGAAACCGGTGAAATGGAAATGGTTACATGGCTGAATGACTACTCCGGCCGTGATATGGACATGACCGGTTATCTTGCTGCTTTTGGTGGTAACTATTTTGTTGCAGCAGGTGATATGGATATTGAACTTCATGGTCAGTTTGTCTACGCTTCAGGCGATGATCCGGCAACACTTGATGAATATGAAGGTTTTATTGCACCGACAGGCGCATCATACTACTGGGCAGAAGTTCTGGGCTACGGCCGGAATGACTTCATCGACTACGGCTGGCAAGGTGCTTATGCCTATGACGGCGACAATCAGGAAATGTCAAACGGTATGGGTTACATCACCAACCAGATGATTTTTGGCATTGGTGCCTCCACCTACCTGACACCAAAAATCCAGACCGGTCTTGATCTCTGGTATGTCATGCTTCCTGAAGACGATTCTGCAGGCAACAACGATATAGGAACTGAAGTTGATGCCTTCGTAACCTACGAACTGGTTGACGAATGTTTCCTTACTCTGGTTGGCGGTTATGTTTTTACCGGCGATGCTATCTACGCTGGTGCTGATCAGGAAAACATGTATGAAGTATCTCTTATCATTGAGACCACTACATGGTAATGTAGTACCCTCTGTCAGAGATTTATGTGGTTAAACAAAAAGCCGGAAGCAGATGCTTCCGGCTTTTTTATCACTTTACATGCTAAGCTCAAATAAAAAATACATACCTGTTTTGGATCAAACTCTATTTCTATCCTCACCCCTCAAGCTTTTGTTTCAAGATTTCATTAACAATTTGGGGATTCGCTTTGCCTTTTGTGGCCCGCATCACCTGACCGACAAAAAACCCTATAATACCGGTTTTGCCGCCCCTGTAATCTTCTACCTGCTGTGTATTACTTGATAGAATTTCCTCGATGATCGATTCAATTTGTGATGAGTCTGTTATCTGGACAAGACCCTTCTCTTCAACAATCTTGCCTGGTGCCTTACCGGTCTGTGCCATCTCTTCAAATACGGTTTTGGCAATTTTACCGCTTATGGTACCTTTTTCAATCAGTTGAAGCAGTTGTGCCAGATCCGTTGATGATATCGGGGATGTCTCAATTGTTTTCCCTTCGGCATTTAAAAGTCCGAGAAGAGAGCTCATCATCCAGTTACTTACCAGTTTGGCATTAGAAACTTCTTTAACACAGGCTTCAAAGTAGTCCGCCATTTCTCTTGACGTAGTCAAAACAGAAGCATCATATTCGGGCAGCTCATATTCGCTGACAAACCGGTCCCGTTTTTCATCCGGCAATTCCGGAAGAGTTGCCCTGGTGTTCTCAATCCATTCATCATCTATAACGATTGGAAGCAGATCCGGGTCAGGAAAATAGCGGTAGTCATTGGCTTCCTCTTTACTTCGCATGGCCGTAGACCTGTTCTTGTCCGGGTTCCATAACCGGGTCTCCTGCACCACCTTACCGCCGTCAAGAATGATATCCTTTTGCCGCTCTATTTCATAGAGAATTGCTTTTTCAACATGCTTGAAGGAGTTCAGATTTTTAAGCTCCGTCCGTATACCGAACGCCTCCTGACCCTCAGGTCGGATGGAGACATTGGCGTCACAACGAAAACTCCCCTCTTCCATATTGCCGTCACAAATACCCAGATATCGGACAATGGCATGAAGTTTTCGTAAATAGGCTCCCGCCTCTTCTGCAGATCGCATGTCCGGCTCACTAACGATTTCAAGAAGCGGTACACCGGTCCGGTTGTAATCCACCTTGCTGACCGGCCTGTCCGGATCATGAATAAGTTTTCCGGCATCCTCTTCCATATGGATACGGGTGATACCGATTATTTTCTTATTGCCGTTCAGATCAATTTCAATACTGCCGTGCTCAGTGATGGGCAGTTCATACTGTGAAATTTGATATCCTTTTGGCAGATCCGGGTAAAAATAGTTCTTCCTGGCAAACCGGCTTTCACGGGTAATGGTGCAGTTTGTGGCAAGACCCAGCAAAATGGCATACGCCACCACTTTTTTATTCAGCACCGGCAACATACCCGGCATCCCCAGGCAGACCGGACAGGTATGCGTATTAGGAGGTGCCCCGAATTCTGTCGAACAACTGCAGAAAATCTTGGTCCGTGTTTTCATCTGTGCGTGGACCTCAAGCCCGATAACCGTTTCAAACCCCATATAATCCTCGATTCACCTTTTTGAAAAAATAACTACGTTGTCAGTTCACCCAAAACCGCTTCAGCAGCGGAAATTGTTTCATCAATGTCAACCATTTCATGGGCAGATGAAACAAAAAGAGATTCAAACTGGGATGGTGCCAGGTAGATACCTTTTTCCTGCATACCGTTATAGAACGCTGAAAACATCTCGGTGTCACTTGTTTTGGCATCATCAAAGTTTTTTACATCAACATCCGTAAAAAAGAATCCCAGCATAGATCCGATGCGCCCGGCAGATGCCTTGATTCCGGCTTTTTGAGCTGCGCCATTCAGGCCCTGCATCAGTTTTTCAGCTTTTTCATCAAGCGCTTCATAAAATCCGGGTTTTTTTAACTCCTTAAGCGTTGCAATACCTGCCGCCATGGCAAGGGGATTACCGGAAAGTGTACCGGCCTGATAAATTGATCCGCTGGGTGCAATCTGGGACATGATCTCTTTTTTCCCACCATATGCGCCAACCGGCAGGCCGCCGCCGATAATTTTGGCCATTGTCGTCAAATCCGGTGTAATATTAAATAGTGACTGGGCACCGCCATGAGCAACCCTGAAACCGGTCATAACCTCATCAAAGATCAGCAAAGCACCATGTTTGGCTGTCAGTTCACGCAATGCTTCAAGAAAGCCCGCAACCGGCGGCACCATACCCATATTGCCGGCAATGGGCTCTACGATAATACAGGCAATCTCATTGCCGCGCTCTTCCATAAGGGAAGTAATACAATTAATATCATTATATGGCAGGGAAAGTGTGTTTGCCACAAAAGCTTCCGGTACACCGGGGCTGCCCGGGATACCCAGTGTAGCAATACCAGACCCTGCAGCAACAAGAAGCGTGTCGGCATGACCATGATAACAGCCGTCAAACTTGATAATCTTATCCCGCCCGGTAACACCTCTGGCCAGCCTGATAGCACTCATGGTAGCTTCCGTGCCGGAATTGACAACACGTATCATCTCAACAGATGGAACGGCTTCAATAACCAGATCAGCCAGTTCAATTTCAAGATCTGTCGGAGCGCCAAAACTGGTACCGCGATCCAGAACCAGGCTCAGCGCCTTGATCACTTCAGGATGCCGGTGCCCTAATATCATGGGGCCCCAGGAACCGACATAATCAATATAGCTATTGCCATCCACATCGAATACCCTGCAGCCGTCTGCACGGTCAATAAAAAGCGGCTCTCCGCCTACGGACAGGCAGGCGCGAACCGGGCTGTTAACACCACCGGGAATAACTTGCCGGGCTTTTTCAAACAGTTTGTGAGATTTATCTGTAATCATACCAATATCCTTTCCAATGATATTTTGTTGACATTTTATTAATAAAGGGTGCAAAAATACCAGACACACTTTATCAGGTCAAGAATGCTTTTGTCATAACAACCGTTAATTGGAATTAGAATGAAACCCGGACAGTCTGCAAAAAAACTGGCAAAATTTCTTTCCTATATACTCGGCAGAAAACCGGATCATTTCGGACTTTTGCCTGATGCAGACGGATATGTCAAAATAAAAGACCTGTTAAAAGCGTTGGCCTGTGAAGAGGGGTTCAGGCATGTCCGTGCTTCACATATAGATGAGATTCTTTATACCCTTCCGGATCCGCCAATTGAAATTAAAGAATCTCTTATACGGGCTACAGACCGGCAGATGCTGCCCGAGCCTGTCACTGCCGATCACCTTCCCGGCCTGCTATATATAGCCATTAAAAGAAAGTCATGGCCATTTGTCCATAAAAAAGGCCTGATCGTTTCCAGCCGTCCATATATTATGCTTTCATCTGAACAGGTGATTGCAAACAAATATGGAAAATCTTTAGACCGGAAGCCTGTACTGTTGACCATACATGCAAATATGGCTCAGGACACTGGTGTCTGCTTTTTAAAATATGGGGATCACCTGTTTCTTTCAGATGAAATTCCACCGGAATGTATTACCGGACCGCCGCTGCCAAAACAGCAGCCTGAAAAAATAAAGACTGCTGATAAAAAGAGAGAGGAAAAAGCCAAAACCCCGGGCAGCTTTATGATGGATATAACAAAAGATCAGATAAAACCATCTAAGCGCTATCAAAAGGATAAAAATCAGTCCTGGAAAAAAGACCGTAAAAGGATCAGAAAAGAAAAAGAGTCCTTGTGGGATTAATACAATTTTCCTTCACATAAAAATTTATTTTTTTTAACTCTTTTATGGAAAATCAGGCCTGAAATAATTTGACAACCTTATATAAAGGGTGATACGAAGCACCCGGTTGTTAACAAAATTCCGGGCCGTTAGCTCAACTAGGCAGAGCAACTGACTCTTAATCAGTAGGTTGTTGGTTCGATTCCAACACGGCCCACCAGAAACTCAGGAAGCAGCTTAAAATCTGGTTCCTTTTTTATTTTTTATAACCATTTAAAATTTGATTAAACGACTGATGCCAAAAACTAATGTAAATCCGGCCAGATAATTCATCTTGACAGTTTCTTTCATGTAATGATAGTTAGGTTTGTTTTTAGATTTCGGCTATTTTTTAGCACTGAGCCAAGTTGTTGGCTGTTTGCTAAGAATCCTTGCTCTGGACCGGTTTCAGGGCTTTATTATCCATAAGGAGGTTATTAATGAAAAGGTATGAAACAATTGTTATTGTGGATCCGGACCTTGCAGAAGAAGATCGAAAATCTTTTGTGCCAAGGTTGGAAGAGATTATTCCCCAGCAGGGTGGCACCCTGCTCCTGGTTGATGACTGGGGCGTTAAAAAGCTGGCCTATAACATCAGAAAAAGATCCCGTGGACACTATATTCGCCTGGATTACTGTGGTGATGGTGCGCTTGTTGCTGAGCTGGAAAGATTTTTCAGGATTGATGATCGTGCGCTCAAGTACATGACCGTTCTGCTTGATGAAGCGGTTGATGTTGAAACCGCAAAGGCTGAAATTGAAGCCGCAC
This sequence comes from Desulfobacterales bacterium, assembly GCA_021737275.1. Classification (GTDB taxonomy): domain Bacteria; phylum Desulfobacterota; class Desulfobacteria; order Desulfobacterales; family JAIPEE01; genus JAIPEE01. The sequence continues at coordinate 61,256 of JAIPEE010000002.1, read as the reverse complement.
AACAGGCTGCTGAAGAAGCTGCAGCACCGGCCGAACCGGAAGCCGAAGTCACTGAAGAAACTGAAACAGAAGCTGCTGCAACTGAAGAGGCAGCACCTGAAAAACCTGAAACAGCCGAAGCCGAAAGTGATAAGGAGGAATAATCAATGACTGCAGCATTCAGAAGACAAAAACCAAATGGTTTCAAGAAAAAAAGGCGTGTTTTTCATAGACGTAAAGTTTGCCGATTTTGTGCGGACAGCAGCCTTGTTATAGATTATAAAGACTCAAGATCGCTCAACTATTTCACAACCGAACGCGGCAAGATTATTCCAAGACGTATTTCCGGTGCTTGTGCCAAACATCAGCGTGAAATTCAGACTGCGATCAAACGCGCAAGAACGATTGCTCTGCTGCCGTTTGTCGGCACATTTGACATGTAATCAGAGGCGCCGGGGAGAAAAGGGTTTGCCAAGTCAGGTCCAGGGGAAAACAGCAAAGGATATTACACAGGGTATTGCAATAACGTGCGTGATTGTTGCACTGTCTGTCTATTTACCTTTTTTCAGTGTTATCTGTGCTCTTTTTATTCCCCTGCCGGTTCTTTTTTTCCGGATCAAACTTGGCAGAATGTCTGCCGCTATAATACCCGCAGTCGTAATATGTCTTTTGACCATACTGCTTGGCGGCCTGACAGTTGATGTTCTCTATTTTTCCGAACTGATCCTGCTCGGTTTTATAATGGGTGAACTCTTTGAAAAGCGTCTTTCAGTTGAAAAGACAGTTCTTTATGCCTGTACCTCGCTACTCGTTATTACAGGCGCCGGACTGATTCTTTTCAGTGATAAGTCCAATATGGAAATTATTCCTTTTATATCGGATTTTTTTGATAAAAAAATTGATCTTTTATTGACCATATATCAGCGTCAGGAAAATGCAGAAGAGATCATCCACATCATCATGACTTATAGAGATGTGGTTGTTCAGGTTATGACCGGTATTACACCGGGCATGATGACAGTTGCCACTCTTTTTATTACGTGGACAACACTGCTGCTGGCCAAGCCATTATTGATGAACAGGGGACTTTCCTACCCCGATTTCGGCCCGCTTAATCACTGGAAGGCACCGGAATATCTCGTATGGGGTGTTATTGCCTTCGGGTTGATGATGTTTTTGTCAAACATGACCACCGTTCTGTTTGCATCAAACGGCCTGTTGATATTATCGACCGTATATTTTTTCGGGGGCATTGCCATTGTCTCGTTTTATTTTGAAAAAAAAAAATTCCCCCGAATGCTCAGGGTTTTTCTATATAGCCTGATTGCCATCCAGCAGATTGCGGTACTGCTCGTTATCGGACTTGGTTTTTTTGATATGTGGCTCAATTTCAGAAAGTTGGAAAACAAAAGCAAATAATATGCTTTTTTACCGGAGGTTATAAAATGAAAGTGATTTTGAAAAAAACAATTGACTCTTTGGGTATCATCGGCAGCGAAGTAACGGTTGCAGATGGTTATGCCAGAAACTATCTTCTGCCCCAGGACAAGGCGATGCCGGCAACACCCCAGAATCGCAAGGTGCTTGAGCAGGAAAAAGCCAAATTTAAGCTTCAGATTGCCAAAGAAAAGGAACACGCCGAAGAAATGGCCAAACGTCTTGAAGGTGTATCATGTACAATTTCTGCAAAGGTCATTGATGAAGAGAAGCTCTACGGTTCTGTAAAGGTAAATGACATCTACACGGCATTGACCAAACAGGATATTGAAATTCCCAAAAGAATGCTGATGCTGGCCGAACCTATTAAAACGCTGGGTACGTTTAAAGTGCCTGTTCGTGTTTATAAGGGTGTTGAAGCAGAAATATCTGTTGAAATTGTTCCTGAATAAACGTTATTATCACCAGGGCATCTGCCGGATAGCCGGTGCCCTGGATAAATAATTACAAAATAAGGACATATGGCCGAAAACGCTAAAAATATTATCAGGGATCCGTCTCTTTATAAAGTGCCGCCACATAACCTGGAGGCAGAGGAATCTCTTCTGAGTGCCATATTGCTGGACAACGAGACCTTGATCGAAGTCATGGATGTCCTTATTGCAGATGATTTTTACAAAACAGCCCACCAACAAATTTTCACTGTAATTTCAGAACTTTCTGTTAGTAACACCCCCATAGATCTTGTTACGGTCAGCAACCGTTTAAAGGAAGCCGGCCATCTGGAATCCGTCGGCGGCGCCACATACCTTGCACGGCTCACAGACACCGTTCCACTGGCCGTTAATGCCAAACACTACGCTGAAATCATACATGACAAGGCCTGCCTCAGACGGCTGATTGCTAAGGCCGGGGAGATCACAGCCAGGTGTTTTGCGGATAATGGTGAGGTTAATTCAGTCATTGATTATGCTGAATCTGCTATCTTTGAAATAGCGGAAAATAAACTTAAAGCCCCTTACTCGCCTCTGAGCAAAATTATAGATATCAATATTGACCAGCTTGAAGAGCGGCAGGGTAACAAATCTTTGATCACCGGCATAGCAACCGGATATAAAGAGCTGGATGCTTTAACGTCCGGACTCCAGGGCTCTGATCTGATTATTCTGGCTGCCAGACCCAGTATGGGTAAAACAGCCTTTGCCCTGAATGTGGCCCGAAATGCGGCCATTGACGGAAATGCACCGACGGCTATTTTTTCACTTGAAATGGCAAAAGAGCAGCTATCCATGCGTCTTCTCTGTGCAGAGGCCAAAATTGATTCCAACCGGCTCAGAACCGGATTTTTCAGCCGTGAAGACTGGGTGAGGCTGACCGATGCTGCGGGTGTATTATCTGAAGCACCGGTATATATTGATGATACACCGAATATCTCTGCCATGGAAATTCGTGCCAAAGTACGCCGACTGAAAAGAGAAAAAGATATCGGTATGGTTATTGTTGATTATCTCCAGCTCATGCAGGGTCGTCAGTCAGCAGAACGGCGGGATCTTGAAATCTCCGAGATTTCCCGCTCCCTTAAAGGCCTGGCAAAAGAGATGAATATTCCGATCATTGCACTATCCCAGTTAAATCGTAAACTTGAAGAACGCGCCGATAAACGACCGATGCTCTCCGACCTCAGAGAATCCGGTGCTCTTGAACAAGATGCGGATATGGTGGCCTTTATCTACCGTGATGAAGTTTATAACAAGGATGAAAACAATCCAAACAGAGGCAAGGCTGAAATTATTTTGTCAAAACACAGAAATGGCCCGACAGGTGTGGCACATCTGGCTTTCCTGAAAAGCTATACCCGTTTTGAAGATCTTGCGCCTGACCACTACAGTAATATGGCACAATGACCTTCCTGATCAATCTTATTGGCATCTCAACAAATTTTTCATGAAAAAAATCTGGGGAAATACCGGCGGACTTAAAGCTGGCCATATGCGAAGACTTGAAAAACTTTATGGTCGTCGTGTGCCCGGAGATCATCTGCTGACCTTTGAAATTGCACGTGAAATCAGTGAACTTTCCCGTGAACTCAGACGTCAGATCGGTCTGCTGGTCAATCGAATGGGCAAAGTTGCTTATGTTATTGTCGGAGACCACCATAAAATTGTTATCCCGGTAACAGATGAATACCGGATGGCACCGGGCCGCCTTAAGGGTGTCCGGTGTATTCATACCCATCTTAACGATGAGCCCCTGACGGAAGATGATTGTACGGACCTCGAACTGCTCAGGCTGGATATAATGGCTGCTATTACGGTTTCTGAAAAGGGGCGGCCGGATAGTGTTTTTATGGGCCATATCCTCCCGGAAACAAATAAGGGAAAAGCATACCGGCTCCTGCCGCCTGCAGACCCGCACCATCTTGATATTAATTGCCTTGAAATGATTCAGGCCATTGAGGCTGAGCTGGCCGGGCAGACAAATCTGCGCGATGCGGGCTCGGGAAAAGAGCGCGCACTCCTGGTAAGCGTCACAACCGCATCAAAAAAAGAAGCCATGGATAACCTTGACGAACTCAGAGAACTGGCCTTCTCGTGCAACATAGCGGTCTCTGATGTTATTTTTCAAAAACGACGCAAAGTGGATTCAAAGTTTCTGATGGGCCTGGGAAAGTTGCAGGATCTCTATCTTAAAGCACTTCAGGATGCAGTTTCTCTTATTATTTTTGATCAGGAACTGAATCCGTCACAGATCCGTGCCATAACAGACCAAGTGGAGTTGAAAGTTATTGACCGAACCCAGCTGATACTGGATATCTTCGCCCAGCGGGCACACTCCCGGGAAGGCAAGCTGCAGGTTGAACTGGCCCAGTTAAAATATTTATTGCCGCGCCTTGTTGTAAAAAATACGGCCATGTCCCGATTAACAGGTGGTATCGGTGGACGCGGACCCGGAGAAACAAAACTTGAAATCAACCGCCGACGGGCGCGTGACCGTATTACCCGCATTGAAAAAGAACTCAAGCGGGTCAAAAAACAGCGCAAACAGCAAAAGACACGGAGAGAAAAGAGAGAGATTCCCGTCGTTTCCATTGTCGGTTATACTAACGCAGGAAAATCTACGCTGCTGAATACCATGACCAAAAGCAGTGTTCCGGCTGAAAACAGGCTGTTTGCAACACTGGATCCCTCAAGCAGACGCTTAAGATTTCCCCGTGATATAGAAGTGATCATCACGGATACGGTTGGTTTTATAAAAGATCTGCCCAAAGATCTGGTAACGGCTTTTATGGCAACCCTTGAAGAGCTTGAAAGTGCTGATATCCTGCTTCACGTCATCGATATCAGTAATCCGAGGTTTGAAAAGCAGATTTCATCTGTTGAAAAAATCCTTTCCGACCTGTCTCTTGATCGAATTCCGACAATCAGGGTGCTCAACAAGCAGGATGTTGTTGACCCTGAAACAACACGGGCCCTCTGCAGAAGATTGGATGGCATTGCCGTTTCCGCCAGAAAATCGGCCACGTTAGTGATGCTTATGGAAAAGCTTTCCAACACCATAGGTGAATCATGATTGTACCATATATTGAGATCTGTTTCGCTAATGACACAACATCTTCTGATTATTTAATTGACTTCTATTCAAAAATAATTAAATTTATATAATGACGTTCAACAAAATAAACCGGATAAGCATCAGTGCGGCCAAAAAAGGTGCTGAAGTGCTTAAATCATACCTTGGCCGGATTAAAAAGATTGATAAAAAGGGTGCTATCGATCTTGTTACTGAAGCAGATACCGGTTCAGAGCAAGTTGTAATTGAAACCATTCGTGACGCATTTCCAAACCATTCAATTCTTGCTGAGGAGAGCGGTGAAAGCAACAGGGATGCTGATCACTTATGGATCATTGACCCTCTTGACGGCACAACGAATTTTACCCACCAGCTGGGCCAGTTCTGTGTGTCCATTGCATATGCCCATAAAGGTGAGATTGTCTCCGGAACGATTCTGAATCCTGTCTCGGATGAGCTGTTTCATGCCTCAGCCGGACAGGGTGCCACACTTAATGGTACAGCAATAAAAGCAAGCAGTACGCTTGCCGTTTCCGAAAGCCTTCTGGTCACCGGTTTCCCTTACAACCACCAAACCGTTTTTAATGAACTGATAACCCGGTTTGAGAACTGCCTTGCGGCATCACAGGGCGTTCGCCGACTGGGCTCTGCAGCGCTTGACCTCTGCTTTGTTGCCTGCGGCCGGTTCGACGGTTTCTGGGAGCAGAATCTTAACCCATGGGATACAGCCGCCGGAATAATTATTGCCGGAGAAGCCGGTGTAAAAATAACTGATTTTCAAAACCGTAATTTTAGTATATATAAAAAGGAAGTTCTTGCCACCAACGGCAATATACATAATGAAATGCTTTCATTATTGGAACTTAAGGAGAAGGCATGAAAAAAACATTACTGGATGAACAGGCCCTGGATAACCATTTGGGCTGTTTCGGCCATTACCGGAGCATGGATACCATGTGTAAAAAACTTTGTGCATTGCGCCTGCGCTGTGCCATCGAGTTTGATCAGAATGTGCGCATGGAGATTCTTGAAGATCTTGTTGCATCTGAAGAACTCTATATGCGGATGCAATAATAACGGCTTAATAAACTAAAGCCTGTCAAATGACAGGCTTCGGGTTCTTATATTTTAAAAAATGTAACCCGCATTAACATGAATGCGTATAGAGACAGTCTTTATTTTGATACCGGATTAAACCTGTCAGGAAATATTTTGCCCGGATTAAGAATATTGTTGGGATCAAACAACGTTTTTATTTTCCACATCAGATTCAGCTCCGTTGTTCCAATCTCTTTTTCAATATAGGGCGCCTTGGTAATCCCGACGCCATGCTCACCTGAAATGGTACCCCCCAACGCTAAAGTAAAGTCAAACATCTCTTCAATGGCCGCGTCTGCTTTTTCCAGCTCAATCCTGTTTTTCTTATCCAGCATTATATTAAAATGAATATTGCCGTCACCCGCATGCCCGAAGCTGACCATCGTAAGGCCGGTCTTTTCCCGCATCTCACTTATTTTCCTAACCATATCGGGAATTCTGCTTCTGGGCACAACGATGTCCTCATTAATCTTATCCGGTCCATAAAGATAAAGGGATGGTGAAATTGCTTTCCGGGCTTTCCAAAGGGCTTCCGATTCCGCTTTCGTTTTGGCAATATTAACAGTGTCGGCACCCTTTTCTCTGCAGAGCTCTGCCAGATGATTAATATCTTCATCCACGACACTATCCTTGCCATCCACCTCTATGATCAGCATGGCCGCTGCATCAACCGGCAACCCGACCTTAAGATGCGTCTCTGCACACCGGATTGAGGCATTATCAAGATATTCAATGGTTCTGGGGATAATATTACGCCGGATCACTTCAGATACGGCTTCGGCTGCATCGGCCATGGTACTAAAAACAGCCGTCATGGTTCGAACCGCTTCCGGCAGGGGTAATAACCGTAATGTCATTTTTGTAATGATACCCAGCGTACCTTCCGACCCTACAAAAAGCCTTGTCAGATCATAACCGACAACACCTTTGGCTGTCTGGACACCGGTATTGATAATCTCTCCGGCCGGTAACACTATCTCAAGTCCCAATACATAATCCCGTGTAACACCATATTTAACAGCACGCGGGCCGCCTGCGCATTCAGCCAGATTACCACCCAGTGTTGAAAAGTCCGCACTTGACGGGTCCGGTGGATACATCAGGCCCTTTTCCTCAACAGCCGTCTGGAAATGGCGGGTCACCACGCCCGGCTCCACATGGGCAATCAGATTGTCAGTATCAATTTCAAGGATTTTATCAAATCTCGTCAGAGAGAGGATAATCCCGCCTTCAACAGCAAGAGAACCTCCGGTCATACCTGATCCGGCACCACGGGGAATAACCGGTATACCGGCCCTGTTGACCACCGCCATGACTTCGGCTACTTCCCGGGTATTTGCGGGGAAAACAATACCGTCCGGCAGATAGGTTCGCGCTGTGGCATCATAGGCATAACAGGCGAGATCTTCTTTTGCTGAACTGAAATTATCTTTGCCGACAATACGTTTGATATTACTGAAGGCCTTCTTTTTGGTAAGCTTCATAAATAACAGGTTAGAAGAAAATTTTATTCAAATCAACCCCGGATAAAAAAAGGCTGAATTAAAATTTTCCGGTTTCAAGTTTTTGGGAAAAGAATTCAACCTGTTTTTTGATAATACTGCTCTGTTTCATGTCACGCTCTACCGCACCGATAGAGTGCAGGGCTGTTGCATGATAGCGGTTAAAACTCTTTCCAATGGTCTGAAGAGGTTGGTCCGTATACCGCCGGGACAGAAACATCGCCATCTGTCTGGGCCGGACAATATTCTGTTTGCGTGATTTGGATACAATGTCGGCCACCGTAATGTTAAAATACTTGCTGACCATTTTCTTTATTATATCAATGGAGATCGTTTTGCTTTGCCGTACAATATTTTTAACAACACTTTGTGCCAGACTGATATTGATCGGTGTACCCAACAGAGAAGATTTTGATACCACGCCAATCAGGCCGCTTTCAAGCTGGCGAACATTTTCAGAAAGTTCGCCGGCCAGATAATGGATGACATCTTCGGGCATATAGCATCCATTTTTCTTTGCCTTATTCTGAAGAATTCTGACGCGGGTTCTAAAATTAGGGGCATCGATGTTGGAAACCAGGCCTGAAGAGAGGCGGGATCTTAATTTATCGTTAATTTTGGGTATATCTGCCGGGAGATAGCTGCTTGAAAAAATAATTTTCTTGCCGGACTCATAGAGAGTATCCAGTGTCAGCGCCAGTTCTATCTGAGTCCGTTCTTTTCCGGACAGATACTGAACGTCCTCAAGAAGCAGCACATCGCATTGGTTACGGTATTTCCCCTTAAACTGTTCAATGGTGTTATTTCTGAAAGAGTGAACCATCTCGTTGGTAAAATCTTCAGCCGTCATATAATATACCCGTTCCTTAGGAGACTCAGAAAGAATATGATGACCTACCGCCTGTGAAAGGTGACTCTTACCCATTCCGGTATCAGACAGTAAAAACAGGGAGTGCTGGCTTGTACTGCGGCCCGAGGCAAGAGACAGCGCTGCAGAGTAAGCAAAATCATTGTTTCCGCCGACAACAAACCGTTCAAACGTATAATCCTTCTGCAACATCCGGCCATTATAATGGCATGACGGAATATTGGGCAGGGGGAGCTGACTATCATTATTTTTAGGCCGGGTGGATTTTTTAGCTGCACGACTGTCTGAAGAGGCAATATCAATCGCCAGTTCACACTGTTGGCCTGTAACACGTGAAAGCTCAGCTGATATCAGCGAGCTGTAGTTTTCTTTAACACGCCGCTTTGAAAAGAAGTTGGGGCAAATAAGTACGGTATTGCCCTCCTGGTTTTCTTTAAGTTCGAGGGGTTCAATCCACAACCTGAAACTTTGCTCCGGCACATGATCTCTGAGTGTCTGTTTAACCTGGTTCCAAATAGATTCCATAGGCCTACGATTTCTGCATTCCTGAGTAAAAAATTATTCAAATATAAACTAAAAAAAATTCAAGAAGGGACTTACTAAAAACTACTTAGCCGAAAAACATTCCAATCAAACGCCCGGGTTTTTGTACGGCAAGTGATCAAAAAAACTGGAAGCAGATTTAAAGCATCCAGGCAAAACTGTCAAACCTGATGAAACCGATTTTAAAATTATCCGGCTACAAGTTATCAACAATTTATATATTACTGTTTTTATATATATATATATTCACAAATCAGATAGACTCCCAAAAAATGTGATATTTCGAAAATTCAAATTTTGATAGAAATTTTAAACATATCCAAAGTTATCCGTTTTGGGTGACGAAAATCGCAATCTATGAATAGCTTCATTTTTCTCCTATTTTCTATTAATTTTAAATATATTGTTCATCTTTCTTTTAAATCTTTCTTATCTCCCCAAAACTACTTGTATTTTTGCACGTTAAGAATTTAAATTGAATTTTTTTTCTCATTCTGTAAGATAATAATCTCAGAAAACTATTAACCCAAGGCGATATAATATGAATAAAAAAAGACCGCTGATTGGCATTACAATGGGTGACCCTGTAGGCATTGGTCCTGAAATTTCTCTCATGGCTCTCTCACGGAAATCTATTTATAATCTATGCCGACCCCTTGTTATTGGTGACATGCAAATACTTGAATTTACATTAAAAATATTAAATATCAACCTTAATATAAACCCTGTTAATCTTCCTGATGAAGGCAAGTATGCACCTGGCACGGTGGATATTTTACCCGGTAAAACAATTTTTGAAGACACTGTAAAATGGGCGACCCCGACTACCGAAACCGGTCATGCCATGGTCGGGTATATCATGACCGCCATAGATATGGCTATGGCCAAAAAAATTGATGCAGTGGTTACCTGCCCTATTAACAAAATGGCAATTAAAATGGCCGGATATGACTTTAACGGTCACACCGAAATGCTGGCAAAAAAGACAAATACCAGCAATTACGCCATGATGCTGGCAGGTGACAGGCTCCGGGTTGTCCTGGTGACCATTCATACCGCTCTTGGCAATGTGGCAGATATGTTAACGGTTGAAAATATTCTTAGAACCATTCAAATCACCGGCCATTCCCTTCGGGATCGTTTTGGTATCAAAGATTCAAAAATTGCAGTTGCCGCCCTGAATCCCCACGCCGGTGAAGGCGGTCTTTTCGGCAATGAAGAGGTGGAACTGATCATCCCGGCCATGGAGAAAGCAAAGGCCGAAGGATTTAATGTGGTGGGTCCGTTTCCGCCGGACACACTGTTTCATTATGCGGCAAAGGGCCGGTATGATGCGGTGGTCTGCATGTATCATGATCAGGGCCTGATCCCCTTTAAAATGATCCATTTTGAAAATGGTGTAAATACAACCCTGGGACTGCCTATCATCCGAACTTCCGTAGATCATGGCACTGCCTATGACATTGCAGGTACCGGCAAGGCTGACCCCGGAAGCCTCATTGCCGCTATAGAAATGGCATCCTTGCAGGCTGTAAATAGAGATATCCGTTAAAATTTTACGCTGGATTTATATTTCTCAATGATTATATTTATGTGTTATGACCTGAATAAAATTGATTAAAGCTCCGGATTATTAGATTTCCACAAGGACTTATAAATATGAAAGCGGAAGAGATAAGCATCAGAGGCGCCCGACAGCACAACCTCAAGAATATCAATTTGAAATTACCCAGAAATAAACTAATCGTCATCACCGGCCTGTCAGGATCAGGAAAATCCACATTAGCCTTTGATACTCTGTATGCTGAAGGCCAACGACGGTATGTAGAGTCTCTTTCCACTTATGCCCGTCAGTTTCTTGAACGCATGGAAAAACCGGATGTGGATCACATAGAGGGCCTCTCTCCGGCTATTGCCATCGAACAGAAAACGGCCAGTCATAATCCACGCTCAACGGTCGGTACGGTAACAGAGATTTATGATTATCTTCGCCTGCTATTTGCCCGGGTTGGCACACCTCACTGTCACCAGTGCGGTAAACCCATTACCTCGCAATCCCTTGATCAGATTGTCGATACCGTCATGGATCTGGGTGAAGGCACCAAAATTATCATCATTTCTCCGCTGATTAACGGCCAGAAAGGCACCTTTGAAAAGCTGTTCAAACGCCTCAGGAAAGAGGGGTTTGCACGGATAAGAGTCAATGGAGATACCTTTGCCATAGAAGATGCACCCAAACTGGACAAGAATAAAAAACATACCATTGATGTCATAGTGGACCGCCTGGTTATTAAAGATGCCATCAAAAACCGTCTGGCCGATTCTCTTGAACTGGCCATGTCCCAATCTGAAGGGCTGGTAACGGTGGATGTTGTTGATGGAGATCCGATTCTATTCAGTGAGAAATCAGCGTGTATCTCTTGTGGAATCAGCTATCCCGAGTTTACACCGGCCAGTTTTTCATTCAACTCTCCCCAGGGTGCATGCCCAAAATGTGACGGACTGGGAACAGCTACGGAGTTCGACCCGGATCTGATTATCCCTAATAAGGATCTTTCATTAAGAGATGGGGCAGTGGCATTGTGGGCCAACAGAAGCTCCGTCCAGTTCACGGAATTTCTTGATGCCCTGACCAGCCATTATGGCGTGGATATTTTTACACCCTATAAAAAATTGCCGGAACGTTTTAAGGACGTGCTGCTATTTGGATCAGACGGTGAAGAGATTACCCTTTATTTTGAAAAGAACAACCGCCGCTTTACATACAGGAAAACCTTTGAGGGGCTGCTGCCCAACCTTCAGCGGCGTTATATTGAAACTGACTCCCAGCAGGCGAGAGATGAAATCCGGCAGTACATGAATTTCATCCCCTGCCCGGAATGCAGGGGCGCCAAACTGAACGAAGCCAGCCGTGCCGTCAGGATAAATAACCACGGCATTTCAGACATTACGGCCTATTCAGTCTCAGATGCATTCGACTTTATCAAGAACCTGAAACTTAAGGGTAAAAAAAAGTTAATCGCCGAAAGAATTTTGAAGGAGATCAAGGAACGCTTAGGATTTCTTGAAAGTGTCGGGCTTTCCTATCTTACCATTGACCGGTCCGCCTATACGCTTTCCGGTGGTGAAAGCCAGCGGATCCGTCTGGCCACCCAGATCGGTTCAAAACTGACCGGCGTGCTTTATGTGCTGGATGAACCCAGCATCGGTCTTCATCAACGGGATAACCGGCGCCTGCTTTCTACACTTATGAAAATGCGTGATCTCGGCAACACCGTTATTGTGGTGGAACATGATGAGGAAACCATTCTCTCTTCTGATCATGTTGTTGATATGGGACCGGGTGCCGGTATGAACGGTGGGGAAGTTGTTTTTTCAGGCACGCCCAAAAATCTTAAGAAAAACAAAGTCTCTCTGACCGGCCTTTATCTTTCCGGCAAAAAACGCATTGAAACACCCGCCAGACGACGATCATCCCGGGGGGAGAAGATAACCATCAAAAAAGCATCTCAAAACAACCTGAAGGAGATAGACGTAGATTTCCCGCTGGGCAGATTTACCTGTGTGACCGGCGTATCCGGCTCCGGAAAATCCACGCTTGTTTTGGAGACACTTTACCGTTCGCTTTCACAACACCTTTATCAGTCACGGGTACCCGCGGGCAAACACAAGGAGATAAAAGGCCTTGAACATATTGACAAGGTTATCAATATTGACCAGTCTCCGATCGGCCGGACACCACGATCTAATCCCGGGACATATACCGGCCTGTTTACCTTTATCCGCGAGCTGTTTTCAAAAACACCTGATGCTAAAATGAGAGGCTATACTCCCGGCCGTTTCAGCTTCAATGTAAAGGGCGGGCGTTGCGAGGCCTGTAGCGGTGACGGTATCATCAAGATTGAAATGCATTTTCTCCCGGATGTGTATGTCACCTGCGATGTTTGCAACGGCATGCGCTATAACCGGGAAACACTTGAAATCAGATACAAAGGTAAGAACATTGCAGATATACTGGACATGACCGTCAATCAGGCCCTTGCCTTTTTTACAAATATCAGTTCGATCCGAACCAAGCTTCAGACGCTTGTTGACGTGGGGCTGGGGTATATTCATATCGGCCAGCAGGCTACAACTCTTTCCGGTGGTGAAGCCCAGCGCATTAAACTTTCAAGGGAGCTGAGTAAACGCGGCACCGGACGGACCGTTTATATCCTTGATGAACCTACAACCGGCCTTCATACAGCCGACATCAAAAAACTGTTAGGCGTTCTGAACCGGCTGGTGGATAACGGCAATACGGTTATTGTTATTGAACACAACCTGGATGTAATTAAGACCGCCGACCATCTCATTGATCTTGGCCCGGAAGGCGGCAATGACGGCGGAAGTATAGTGGGCACGGGAACACCGGAAACATTGGCTAAAAATGAGGCATCCTATACAGGGCAGTTTCTGAAAAAGATTTTGACATAAAACAAAACACCTCATCCAAACTGATGGCGTTTAAAAAATCCTGGACGAGGTTTTAGAATCGCTTCTAATAAAAAGGCTGCACCGGATCCCGGTACAGCCTTTTTAAATACTACTGAATTCTTATTAATGACCCAGCAGGCCTGTAAGAATATCCAGTGCCGGAACTTTACCAAGCAGCATGAAAGAGATAACAAGTGCATAAATACACAGAGATTCGATCATAGCAAGACCGATCAGCATGGTAACAGTAACTTTACCTGAAGATTCAGGATTACGTGCAATACCTTCAACAGCTGCTTTCAGGCCGAGACCCTGAGCGATACCACAAAAAGATGCTGCAATAGCAATACAAAAACCTGCACCAAGACCACAATACATAAAAAGTTTTAATACTTCTGCTTCCATTTTAAAAATTCCTCCTTAGTTGAGTTTTGTCTTTGGGCTTCTTCCGGTTACCCATTTATATAAAAATAACACTTATTACTTAATTAATGCGCATGCTCCATTGCGCCGACAAAATACATAATTGAAAGCATAAAGAATACAAATGCCTGAACAAATGAAACAAAGATACCCATGGCCATAATCGGCAGCGGAACAAAAAATGCGCCGCCCAGACCAAACAGGATAAACAGAACGAGTTCATGGCCGCTCATGTTACCAAAAAGACGCATGGAAAGGGAAAGAACACGGGCAAAGTGACCAATCAGTTCGATCGGCAGAATAATCGGAATCAGCCACCACACAGGACCGATAAAATGTTTGTAGTAGTTGGGACCGTGATATTTAAAACCGATAAAATGTGTAAAAATAAAAACGGTGATAGCACAGGAGGCTGTCGTATTAAGACTGGCGGTCGGCGGAAAGAAACCGGGCACAAGTCCGATCAGATTACAGGCAAAAATATAAATGAATATAGTGCCTACAACCGGAAAAAACCATCTGCCCTCTTCACCGGAAATATCAACCATAAAACCTTCAAGGCCGGAAACAAGAAGTTCAAAAACATTCTGACCTTTGCCGGGAATCATTGTCAGACTTTTTACCGAAACATAGCTCAGTGCAACCAGTATAGCCATTACAACCCAGGTGTATAGAATATGAGGATATGTATGAGCAAAATGTATCAATGACTCACTACCCGTTGCCTCAAAAAGTTTTACAAACCATAGATAAGGGTGTTCCATTCTTACGCGTCCTCCTTGAAAATTATTTTCTTCAATTCGACCAGTGTACCCGTTGTGATACTCACCACAACAACCGAAAGCCCAATTACCAGGCCCACCGGATCAACATAATTCTTGTATAACAACATAAATATTATGACACCGCTAATAACAAAACGGATATAATATTTAACAATTACCTTATTATGCGAGGTAGGCCGGGTCGGTGTCAGTGCTTTTTTAAGTGTCCGAGCCAGCATCTGAAAGTTGGCTGTAACAATCAACCCCCCGAAAAAAACCCCTCGCGCAAACCCGGGCGTTGTATATAACCAACCGAGCATGCTTGAAACAACAAACAGAATCCAGTTGGCGCGAGTAACAAATTTTATGAGTCGTTCCTGAATACTCACATTTATTAATCCGGTTTCAGAGCTTCTTTAATCTTTTGATTGCCAGCAAAACATTTCTTACGGCTGCTGCAATCCCCATCACCAGGCAAACATACATGAGCCAGGGATCGGTTCCAAACTTTTTATCAAGATACTGGCCCAGGAAAAATCCGATAATAACCGAAAAAGAAACCTGGAACCCGATGCTGCTGAAATAAGCAAGATCTTTGACAAACTGCTTGTTTTCTTTTTTCATTAAAGAAGACCCTTTAAGCCTTCACCAACTCCATTCCATAAATTTTAAAATCAAGGCTCAATAACATAGCCCTGCACCCCAAGTCAACGAAAAATAACCCTGTTTTATACTGTGAAATATTATAAAAATATCGACCTGTTAAAGCTTTAATTCTTCTGCATCAAATACCGGACCATCCTTACAGACATGTAAAAATCGCTCACTCTGTCTCCTTGATTCGACAGCGCATCCCAGACATGCCCCCATACCGCAGGCCATGATGGTCTCTGTGGAAATCTGACACGGCACATTATATTTTTGCGCAATATCGGCCACACTTTTCAGCATGGGATGGGGGCCGCATGTACAGATCAGACCCGGCTTTTCTTCCTGAATAGCCCGCTCCACAGGCTCCGTCACCAGACAATGTTCGCCCTTGCTGCCATCATCTGTTGTCAGACAAACCTTCATACCGAGATCGGAAAACAGCTCCGCATATAAAATGTCATCCCCTGTTCGGCCGCCCAGAAAAAGGGTACAAGATGAAAGATCCCGTTGTTTTGCCTTTAAGGCTTCGGCCAGAAATACCATTGGCGCCACACCAATGCCGCCACCCACAAAAAAGATGTTTTCAACTGTTTCCGGTACAGTAAACGTATTTCCCAGCGGACCGAGCAGATTTGCGATATCACCCGCCGTGGCACGGGACAGTTTCGCAGTGCCGTCACCAACAACCTTATATAACAGTTCAATGCCCTTAAAACCGCCATCCTGGCCAAAAATTTGCCTGCAGATACTAAATGGCCGGCGAAGCAGCGGCAGGGATAACCCCTCAAGCCGGATCATGATAAACTGCCCGGGCATGGCATCTTTGTACTGCGCATCACAGGTCAGACCCATACTGAAATATGTCGGAGAAACCTCACGGTTCCACAAAATTTCTACCTTTTCCTGTATCATACTCGCTTTCAGATGCCGGTCACTTTAATCCGATCACTGCGGCAAACCGACCGGTTTTCAGCTCACCGCGATGTGAAAAATAACTTTCCGTATTACATTTGGTGCACACGTTACTTGAAAAAATATTTTCTGTCAAAACGCCGGCTTCAATTAACTGATCATGACTGATATGCCAGAAATTAAAATAATCCTGACCATCCTTATACGACCAGAGTTTTTCCGGTATTTCGTTTTTATAATTTATAAACTCTGCACAGCATGGCCCCAAAGATGGTCCGATACCGGCAACAATATCTGCCGGATCACTATCCTTTTTCTCTTTCATTTCAGAAACGGTATTACCGATAATGTTTTTCACACTGCTCCGCCACCCGGAATGAATACCCGCTATAATTTTTTTCACAGGATCATATAAAAGCACCGGCTGACAGTCCGCCACCTGAATCATAATATATTTTCCGGGAATATCCGTGATCAGGGCATCACACTCCGGCAGTTTTTTGCCGGCGGATTCCGGACGGTCAAAATAATCATCGGTAATAACATGAACATCAATCCCATGAACCTGATGCGCACAAATAAGAAACTCTCCTCCAAAAGACTTTAAAATCAGGTTCCGGTTACCTGTAACCTTTTCATAGTCATCATTAACACTGTAAGCGACATTCAAACCATTAAAAGGTGCTTCACTTAATCCACCCTTACGGGTAAATATACCGTGATCAAGCTCAGGGTATTTTGCCAGATTGGGAAACCGGAGATATTCAAGCCCGTTTTTTTTGTTTATCAGCATGTTTGCCTCAAAAATAAATCTTATGTGACCGGTAAATTAAATACCCATAATCATAGTTGGTTTTCAATGGGATTACGAGTAGGATCAAGTACGATTAAGATTTTTAAACTCCGCCGGGTTTTACATCGTCCTCGCCAATGTCAAAACATCAACACTTACAGCTCCACCACCCACTAGTACCCTTGCACATGCATCAACCGTCGCACCCGTGGTATAGACATCATCAACCAGCACAATTCTTTTCCCTTTTATCATCTCCGGGTTTTTAACAGCAAAGGCATTTTTAATATTTTTTCTTCGCTCCTCTTTGCCAAGGCCAATCTGGGGTGCCGTATTTATTTCTCTTATAAGTGCATTGTGTCCAATATCAGGCATTCTTGATATTTTCTGCCACGCCTTTATCAAAAGATATGCCTGGTTAAACCCGCGCATCCTGAACCGTTTTTTATGAAGCGGTACCGGCACAATCATATCCACATCTTCCGGTTGCCAGTATTTCATAAAAGTATCCAGCAACATTTTGCCCAGTGGCTTGGCAAGCTGAATTTTGCCGTTATATTTCAGGTTGTGGACGGCATCCATCAATGTCCGGTCATAAACACCCCATGCCCTGGCCACATTAAATTTCATAGGCCTCTTGATACACTGCCCACAAAGATGGTCATCCCCTTCCCTGCTGACAAACATGAAACCACACTTGTTACAAATAGGTGATGCAACCGCCTGGAAACCGCCTGAACAGTCAGAACATAAAAATGGGGCCATTTCATCTTCAAATGAAACCGCCCCATATCTTTTTTTATTTCCCGGCAAAAAAAATTTACCGCAGGCCATACAGTGATGTGGAAACAGTGCCTGTATAAATGTGTTCCCAAGGCGGTGAATCATACCGCCGCCATTATTAGTACTCGAAAGCCCGGTCAATTAGCCCATCTTTTCTATAAAATGAATAATGAGACAATCCGGTACATTTAAAGAACCGTCACTGTTTTTCTGTATTTTTTTTGCATTCATTGCAAATCTTCATTTCTATAAATTTAATCTGTTCGATTCTGATTTTTTAAAATGGTGAAGATAGCCATTCCCGATTAGAATCTCAACTCTCTTTTTTCTGCTGGCGCACAACCTCATAAATGGCGATCGCACCTGCAACAGATGCATTCATGGAATCGATAATTCCGGAGTGCGGAATGGCAGCAATGTAATCACAGCTTTTTTTAACAAGCGGCCGGATCCCCTTTTCCTCTCCGCCGATCACCAGAGCAACCGGGCCGGTCATGTCGATATCATAAAGGGACCGGGATGCAAACGCATCCAGACCGGTAACCCAGAAGCCTTCATCCTTTAATACCTTGATTGCACCGGCCATATTGGTTATCTGAGCCATCAGAACATGTTCCAGCGCACCTGCGGATATTCTCGATACTGTTGGTGTCGGGGATGAGGAGCGGTCCTTGGGAAGGATAATACCATCCACACCGGCACATACGGCTGTCCGTATAATAGCGCCCAGGTTATGAGGATCCACAATACCGTCAAGGAGAAGCACCCGCCGGTTCCCGCTGCCATCAGATGCATTGATTACATCCGTCAGTGATGCAAACTGAAAGGAACTGACGCGAGCCGCAATATCCTGATGATGGGATGTCTTCGCCAGCTTTTCCATTTTTTCAGAGTCGACAACGGATACCGGTACACGGTTTTTTTCTGCCTGAGAAATAAGATATTGCAGCCGCTTTGAAGGGTTATCCCTTACGGTAAACACCTCAACGATTTTTCTTTTCCCGGCCCGGAACGCTTCCGTAACCGAATGAATGCCGCAAAGTGTTTCTGTTTTTTTATCCGGTTTTGTCATAGGATTTTTCAGCTGTTCCGTCGGTCGTTAATATATGATTCAAACAGGGAGATGATTTCAGATTTTGCCTGTATCAGATCATCATTTACAATGATATGGCAATATTTGTCCTTCCAGGAAATTTCACTTATAGCTTCCTTCAGCCTTTTTTCAATAACATCCATGCTGTCGGCATCTCGCGACACAAGCCGCTCCCTCAATGCATCATGGGACGGCGGCATGATAAAGATAGTAACGCTTTCAGGAAAGTGTTTTACAATCTGCATAGCACCCTGAACATCAATGTCCAGAAGTATATCCTTACCGGATTTTATGGCATCTTTCAAAACTTCACTGCTGGTGCCGTAAAAATTATCATGAACCCTTGCCCACTCAGCCCATTTGTTTTCACTTAGCAACCTGTTGAATTCTTCCTTTGAAATAAAGTTGTAATCAACGCCATCCTGCTCGCCCTCACGTGGTGCACGGGTTGTAAAAGAAACCGAGTACTGCAACTCTTTGAAATGAGCCGTTACAGCCCGGCACAACGTCGTTTTTCCGGCACCGGATGGTGCTGAAACAATAAAAATGTGTCCTTTACGGGTGCGCCTCATTACCGTTTACTGCGCCTCCCCGAGCTGTGCATACCGCTGAGAGATGGTCTCCGACTGAATAGCAGATAAAATAACATGATTACTGTGTGTCACAATTATTGAACGTGTCTTACGTCCGAATGTTGCATCTACGAGGCGCCCTGCATCTTTAGCATCATCTTTCAGACGTTTCATGGGTGCGGAATTAGGCGCCAGAATGGCCACCACCTGATCCGCCACAACCGTACTGCTAAAACCGATATTTAATAGTTTCTGATCCATACCCCCCCCGACAGGCCTGTTATAGTATTTGTATATTTCTCTCATTCGACGTTCTGAACCTGTTCTCTTATTTTTTCAATTTCAGATTTCAGATCAACAATCACATGCGATATATCGGCATTGCCCACCTTGGAACCCATGGTATTAAACTCTCTGTTAAACTCCTGCAACAGAAAGTTGAGTTTTCTTCCGGCCGGTTCTTCAGACGCTATAAGAGACCGAAACTGGCTGATATGGCTTTTGGCACGAACCACCTCTTCGGAGATATCACTTTTATCGGCCATAAATGCCACTTCCTGTGCAAGCCTGCTCTCATCAATTTCAGCAACACCGTTCGTCAGCGTAGTGATACGCTCTTTCAGCCGCTCCTGATACATGGGCACCAGATCTGCTGAAGACTTTTCAATTTCAACAACACTCTTTTCAAGATAGGCCAACCGCTCTTCGAAATCTTTTGCCAGAAAAGCGCCTTCATCTTCACGCATTTTAACCAGATCCTTCAGGGCGGTCCTGAGGCAATCTTCCATCACTTCCCAGATTTTATCCGGATCCTGTTCAATCTCAGCTGCACTGATCACTCCATTGGGGCCGGTAAACAGATCGATAGGGATTTCTGAAGGCAGATCAAATTTATGTTTTAGCCCGGAAAGTGCCTCAATAAGCGCCCTGGCTTTGGCTTCATTTACCTCAAATGCAAAAATCTCATCGTCTTCTGCCTGAATTTTGATACGAATATCTACACGCCCTCGAGCCAGATATTTAGGAACAAACGTCCGCACCTTATCTTCAAGGATTTGATAACCATGGGGAAGCCTCATATTCAGGTCCAACCCCTTGCTGTTAACTGAACGAATCTCTACATCTACGGTTATGGTGTCTACAGTTTTTTCAACGCTTGCAAATGCGGTCATGCTTTTTATCATGAATGTTCCTTAGCTCTTTTGTCTCTCTGTTAAATTATAAGAATACTTGGCCCTGACCTTTTCAAGGAATGTCATCATCTCTTCAGATGCATAATCCGGATATGTCCAGGGAAGTGTCTGAAATTTTCCCTTCCGGTACATCAATGTGAGGTCCGCGTAAATATTCTTTCCAATATATATCCGGTGTGAAAAATTTTTACCGGTTGCCAGGATAAACTGTGCATGCAGCAGGTAGCCCGGATCGATATTAATAATCCTTTTTTCACTGCCCGAAATATTTTTTTCAACGTTGTTGGTATAAAGTTTAATGTCCGCCAACATCTCCTGCTGAATCAGGTTCTCAAATGCCAGTACCCGTCTGAAAAGCGGGCCGCCCATTTCAGCTTCGTAATAGCAGGTATAATCAAAATTTAACCAGGGACTGACCATATCAACAGGGCCATATTTTTCAGACAAAATTTCTGCCACCTGTTCAAAGAGGGCCTTGTCTTTCATAAACATGCCGATGACAAGCTTTGCCGGTTCCGGTGGTTTAGGAGTGCTCATAAAATTTACTGTTCAACCGGTTTGGCTTCATCAATGAGCATGATCGGAATATCATCTTTGATCTCATACATGAGCTTGCAGTTGTCACAGATCAAACCGTCTTTGGTTTCGTTCAGATAAATATCGCCCTTACACTTTGGGCATGCCAGAATATCAAGAAGTTCCTGTTTGATCACCATCGATTTCTCCTGAGAAATATGGGTTACTATTCAAGTTTTGTAAATTTTTTGTATATCAGACATAGTCCCGGCTTGCAATAAGCGCCTGCCATATTTGAAGATTTTAACCGCTATACGGCCATGCCGGCTATAATGGTTTGACACATTTTCTGCATTACACTATACATCCTAAGCATATTCTTGAGCGCTTGACGTTGAGGTGTCGCTTTGCTTCTTTTTTTTTAATTTGACGGAATTCCATAAGCCCGCTGTTGCGGAATGATTTAGGAACTTAGAACTTAATAAACTTTATTAGTCATGATTGGTATTGAAAATCTTGTAAAAAGCTTTGGCGGCAACCTGCTGCTGGATGGTTTAACGTTCAAGATAAACCCGCGTGAACGGGTGGGGATTGTCGGCCGTAATGGTCATGGCAAAACAACCCTTTTCAAAATCATCATCGGTGAATCATCCTATGACAGCGGTGCCATTTCGCTCCCCAAAAATTATCGGATCGGTTACGTAAAACAGCATCTTGATTTTACTCGGAAAAATATTCTTGAAGAGGCCATGCTCGGTCTTTCCGAACATGAAAAAGACCAGAGCTGGAAAGCAGAAAAGATTTTAGACGGGCTTGGATTTTCCCAGGACGATATGAGTCGGGCACCTTCGGCGTTTTCAGGCGGATACCAGGTACGCCTTAATCTGGCCAAGGAGCTGGTTGCCGAACCCAACCTGCTGCTGCTGGATGAACCGACCAACTATCTGGACATCACCTCCATCAGATGGGTTGAACAATTTTTAAACAACTGGCCCAATGAGCTGATGCTGATCACCCATGACCGAAGTTTCATGGATAAAATTGTGACAGATATTGTTGGTATCCATCGCAAAAAGGCCAGAAAAATTGCGGGCACCACAGACAAATATTACGAACAGATTGCCCAGGATGAAGAGGTTTATGAAAAAACCCGTCAGAACACCGAGCGACGTGCTAAAGAGATAAAGCTTTTTGTCGACCGTTTCCGCGCCAAGGCAAAACTGGCCAGTATGGTCCAGTCAAGGGTCAAGGCGCTTGAGAAGATGGACCATAAGGATAAGCTTGAATCAATCAGTGCTCTTGATTTTTCATTCAGAAGCGCACCCTTTCCGTCAAAGCAGGTACTTCGCATCGAAGATCTCTCGTTTTCATATGATGATGGTGAACCCTTAATTAACAATCTTAATACAATCATTGGTGCCCGGGAACGCATCTGCGTTATCGGTAAAAATGGAAAAGGCAAGACAACGCTTTTAAAATTGTTGGCCGGTAAACTGAAACCAAACTCAGGCGAATTAAAATACCACCCCAAAGTTATTCAGGGGTTTTACGAACAGACCAACGTATCAGAACTTGTAGATACCCGAACTGTTGCTGAAGAGCTTCTCTATTCTCATCCGGATACGGACCAGCAACATGCCAGAAATATCTGCGGTGCCATGATGTTTGAGGGTGATAATGCCCTTAAAAAAATCAGCGTGCTGTCCGGTGGTGAAAAGAGCCGGGTTATGCTGGGAAAACTGCTTGTAACGCCTCTAAACCTGCTCCTCCTCGATGAACCGACCAACCACCTGGACATGGATGCCTGCGATGCGCTGATTGCAGCCATTGACCATTTCGAGGGTACGGTCATTATGGTTACCCATAATGAGATGTTTCTTCATGCCCTTGCTGACCGGCTGATTGTATTCAAGAACAATCAGGTCAACATATTTGACGGCAGTTATCAGGCGTTTCTGGAAAAAGAGGGTTGGGAAAGCGCTGTTCAGCAAGCGGAATCGGTCGAGGAGAAAAAACAGAAAAATGAAAACCGCATCTCTAAAAAAGACCTGCGGCGCATGCGATCTGAAATCATCACCCAAAAGGGTAAAGAACTGGGCCCCCTTGAAAAACGCATATCGAAAATTGAAAATGAGATAGAGACCCGGGAAAAACAGCTTGAAACGCTCAATAGTGACATGATGGAAGCATCCGGGGCACAGGCCGGCAAAAGGATTGCGGACATCTCCCAGGCCCTTCACCTCTGCCATGCAGAAATTGATGCTTTTTTTGATGAGTTGGAAACGGAAACGTTGAAACATGATGAGTTGAAAGAAAAATTTGATCAGCAGCTCGATGATATGGAGGCTGATTTTTAATGATCCGGCTCACTGTTAATAAACTTTAACATTCCCTGCGTGTTGCCCCCTTGGCCCTTTTTCAACTTCAAATTTGACCGGTGTGCCGCCTTTCAGTGCTTTGAAACCATTTGTTTTAAACTCATCAGTGTTTATCCTTAAGTTATAACTACCGAATTATCACTGTCTCCATAAGGGCTTCTGACATATCTGTCAGCATTCCAGTCATTTTCCCATTTTGTACCACCGATGAGATATTTATACTGATACTCTTTTCCGGACTTAAGGGTCAGTGTGATGGTGTAATCCCCGCTCTTTAGTTTTTGCATAGGATTGGCGCTGGGGTTCCAGTTATTAAAATCACCTACAATACAGACTTTTTCCTCACCATTTACCGCATTCTCAGGCAAACGAAATCTGACCTTGCAGGCTTCATTTGTTTTCAAATATTGCTTTTTGATTCCTGATGACATTTTGTTACGGCTGAGCTTTTTATTCACAACATTTTTCATCTCTGTTACCCTCTTTTGCTGATAAGAACGCTGGTTGTTTTGCGAAAGACCTGATACAAGTCGGGTATACTCAATAATGGAGTGCGTTTGGGGATTCCACCTGATAAATTCCCTCATCTGAAAAACCTCCTGTAATTCATAATTTGTATGGTTCCTGAAAAACTTTTTTTACTAATAACCGCTAACCGGAGTTAATATTGTTTTACGATCTTTAATGGCAGACAAACTGTTAAAAACTTACAAAAAGAGTACAGACGTCAATGATGCTTTATAATTAAATTTACTACATAATCATCAATATACAAGGTGAGAAAATTAGGGGGGAAATATGGGGAAAATACCCATATTAAATCCCGTTGCAAAAACAGGAATCACTTTTCAAACAGGTTTTATGAAAGGGATAACAGGTGGGTTCTAAGGTTTATTTTCTTGTTGCTGATACCGAATTTTTTACGGATATTATTCCGGTGAAAATCAATTGTACTGGTTGCCAGGTTCATATTTTCTGCAATTTCCTTTGAGGTTCTGCCCTGCTTGACCAAATTTGCCACCTGGAGTTCCGTAGAAGAAAGGTTAATATACCTGGAAGACAGCCCGTGTACAAACGGAGAAACAATATCATTTAAATTTGTTTCAATAATACTGAGACAGGTCTTCTGTTTTTCTTCAGACTGTATTTTTTTCAGCTTTTCCAGGTGGGGAAAGACAAGTTCTTTGATATTCAGTATAACATTTTCCTCAAATTCAAATTTGTCTTCCTCCCTTTGTTTCAACAAAACTTTCAGGGCAGTGTTGGCCTCTTCCAGCCCTTTTGTTTTCATCTCCAGCTCAGTACTTCTCTGCTTCAGATCTTTTTCCGCCTTTTTCCTGGTGGAAATCTCCGATTTTAAAATCCTGTTAATTTTCACCAGCTTTTCCGTACGTTCCTCAACACGCTTTTCAAGCTCAGCATGAGCCTTGCGCAATGCAATAGATGCATGCTTCTTCTCTGTAATATCCCGGTTACTGGCGCGTCTGCCGATAAAGACACCATTTTCATCATAAACCGGCTGACAAAGATGAGACATCCAGCGCTCTTCACCTTCTTTTGTTATGATACGAAACTCAACCGGCAGCGGTTTATCTTTCTTCATGCTTTTTTTTTCATGCGTGGAAAACAACTTGCGGTCATCAGGATGAATGATTTGCTCAAGCAGGCCCCTGATCCGGATAAAATCGCCGGCGTGATAACCGGTAATTCGCCGGCATGAAGGTGAAATATAATTGTATGTCCCATCCGGTGCGGTCCATGTTTCCCAGTCATAGGTAAAATCTGCTACCGTTCGAAAACGCTGCTCACTTTCCTGAACCGCTTTTTCCGCTTTTATTCTTTCGGAAATATTACGAACATATTCTACAATTCCTGTTGTATTGCCGTTGCCATCCTTAATTGGAAACGAAAACAGCTCAAGCCAGCCGGTAGTTTTTCCGGATTCAACCAGGGGAACAACATTCATCTGGGGCGTACCCTGAGCAATTGCCCTGACCGACGGACAAATATCACAACGCTTTGTTCTTCCATGAAATACTTCATAACATTTTCTGCCTTCATACGGCATCGAACGGGCGTACCATTTTTCCATTATATTGTTCAGTCGTATAATATTCAGATCGTTATCAAGAACAGAGATCCCATCCTGAATAGCATTGAAAATATTATTTAAAAAACCTTCACTTTTCCTTAAGATCTCTTCAAAGCCCTTATTATCATTGACATTCTCTGATTTGATGACATTTTTTTTAAGGTAATCTATCAAAGCCGGCTCTCCCGAAATCTGAATTTAATAACGTTTGTCAACTCGTACAGCTTAAATATTTTCGATAAAAATATAAAAACCGGGTTCATGAAAAGATACTGGCGGAAAAGCTTAAAATTCTATTGAGGCCGTTGAGTCTGATAAGTTTTGGATTTGAATTATTATGCAGAGCATAACAGTTATACGCTTAAAATTCAAATTGATTTTGCAGGACGGATATGAAAAGCGATTTATTGTGGAACACCCCGCTTACGATTACTTAAGCAGGGTCCACTCGATATTCTCGCCGGTTTCAACAATCGATGCGATATGATCCGCAAAAAAATACTGGGAAACATAATAGATGTTGTTCTGATATTTCAATGCAACTCTGCTGGCGCTGACAATCTCCATAACCTGACATTTCATCAGATCCCGGATGCCAACTCCCGCAGCCTTCAGTACAGACTCTTTGGCTGTCCAGAAACGAAAAAAAAGGACATTCGGATCAGCATCTGAAAGTCCCCGCTCTTTATCATTAGCTGTTTTTATAAACAACCCGTCTGAAACGGGTCGTATTTTTTCAATATCAATGCCAATTTTTTCTGAGGTACATACACCGGCAACATATTCCGGTTTATGGGAAACGGACCAGTAGTTTTTACCTTGAGGGAGAGGGGCACCATTTTCATCTTTTTCGAGATCTGAAAACACCACCCCGCACTTTTGTGCCGAGATACTCAATGCCCGCCGGGCAAATTTACTCAGAAAAGCGGCCCTGTCTCTTCCGGTCAGAGATTTTATATCCTCTGGAACCGGAAGTATGACCGGGTAGACTTTCACTTTTTTGGCTCTTCCTCAATAGGTTTCAACAAAATTCTGCAGTCCGCCACCGTTGCGCCCTGGCCTTGAGGATGAACCAGCAGCGGGTTAATATCCAGCTCCTGAATTTCAGGGTTGTCACAAACCATATTGGAAAGACCGACCAGCAGTTTTTCCAGTGTTTCAATATCAGTTTTGGGTTTTCCCCTGAAACCGTTAAGAAGTTTGAACGCCTTGATATCGCGAATCATCCGTCGGGCGGAATTTCGACGTATAGGTGCCAATCTGAATGAAACATCCTGAAAAACCTCTACAAAAATACCGCCGTAACCAAACATCAGCAACGGACCGAAAACGTCATAGCGGTTCATGCCCATGATGACTTCCTGGCCTTTTGGCGCCATCGCCTGAATCAGAACACCGTCAATAACGGCTTTTTCATCATAGGCTTTGGCATTGGCCATGATCTTGTCATAAGCAATCATAATTTCATCCGCATTTTGCAGGCCCACCTCAACACCGCCGGCATCTGATTTATGGATTATCTGATCGGATACAATTTTCATTACAACCGGGAAACCCATTTTATCCGCAACTTTTACCGCTTCCTTTGCGGTCTTTACCAGCTCAGTTTGCAGCGTATTAAAGCCATAGCACTGCAGAAGCTCAAGACCGCCAATCTCGCCAATATAGGTTTTTCCGGCCTTAAGCGCCTTTTTAACAATTTCCTGACACTTTTTCCTGTCAGTAGACTGCTCGTGCTCGGCAAAAATCTGGCGGTTGAGCCATTTGCTGTATCGGTATAGCGCACCAAATGCTTTGGCCGCATCTTCAGGGAATCTGAAGGTCGGCACACCGTTCTCCTGAAGAAATTTGACGCCTACGGAAACATCAATAATTCCCATAAAACAGCATAGAATCGGCTTGGGCGATCTGGCGGCAATCTTTACAATGGCTTCGGCGGTACCTAAAACATTGGTCATTGACTGCGGTGTCAGGATAACAACTGCACCGTCAACCCCTTCATCACGGATAACAGCGGCCAGCGCGTGCTCATATCTGTCCGATGCGGCATCACCAATCACATCCACGGGGTTATTTAAATTAGCTGTTTCCGGCAGATAACTGGCCAGGGTTTCAACCGTCTCTTCCTTAAACTTAGCCAGTTGGAGGCCTGAAGAAACCGTCATGTCAGTAGCCACAATTCCGGGACCGCCTGCATTGGTAACAATAGCCAGACGGTTGCCCTGGGGCAGCTTTTTCTTGTATTTACCGGTAACACTCTGGCTCTTGAATGTAAAAGCACCGGCATAATCAAACAGGTCATTGATAGAGTCTACGCGGATGATGCCGGACTGGTGGAAAATAGCATCATAAACCGCTTCAGATCCGGCCAAAGCGCCGGTATGGGACATGGCCGCCTTTGCACCGGCACTGGTGCGACCGGACTTGATAACCAGAATAGGCGTGGGACGGTCACCGGATGTAATGGCTTTTACCTCTTCGATAAACTCCATACCCCTGCGCAACTCTTCAACATAAATCATGATAACTTCCGTATCTTCATCCTGATGAAAATACTTCAGAAGATCCAGTTCCGATACATCGGCCTTGTTGCCGATTGAGATAAACTTTGAAAATCCGAAATCCCTGTCCGCTGCATAATCGAGAACGGCCGTACAAAGCGCACCACTCTGGGAAATAAAGGATATATTGCCAAATGAAGGCATACGTGTCGAAAAACTGGCATTCAGCCTGACATTAGGATTCGGATTGATGACGCCCAGACAGTTTGGGCCGACTACCCGGATACCGGCTTCACTGCACATGGCGACGATTCTATCTTCAATTTTTCTCCCCTCTGCTCCGACTTCACGGAAACCCGCAGAGACAATGACAATACCCTTAACACCTTTTCCAATGCACTCTTCAACAGATTTAAGAGCCAGTTCGGGAGATAAAATAATCATACCCAGATCAATCTCATCAGGTATTTCAGAAACACTCGGATATGCCCGTACACTCTTGATCGATCTTGCCTTGGGGTTAACAGGATAGAGTGTGCCCGTAAATCCACCGGTTAGAATATTTTCAAAAATGTCATGTCCAACTTTTCCAGGTGTACTTGACGCGCCTATAACAGCTAAAGATTTTGGAGAAAAAATTGCATCAAGACTTTTCATGGCGCAATCTCCTTTTTATTATTTAAAGATTAATATTATTATATAAAATACTCAAAATTTGTTTGTTATCATTTAATATTTTCTTTTTATGGATTATCCCTTCTTTCTGATTTCAATTGCCGTATTATATATTTGTTTTCTCGGCAAACCGGTTTCTATTGTCAGTTGTTTTACAATATCCGTCAGCTTCATATTTCCATCAGCCAACCGTTTTTTTAATTCATCATAAACATCAATTTCATTATCAACCGTATCTTTTTCAAATCCGGATACAAGCAGGGTCATTTCCCCTTTTATAGAAGGCCGGTTTTCAAGATTTTTTTTTATCCCGGATAAAGTGCCGCGAATAAATTCTTCATGCAGTTTGGTAATCTCCCGTGCAAGAACGGCATATCGGTCACCCATGACAGAAATAATTTCATCAATCAGCTTCAGGGCTCGTTTGGGTGACTCATAAAAAATCAACGTCTCTGTCTCATGAGCCAGGGCTTCAAGCCGGCTTTTCCGTTTTCCTTTTTTCCGGGAAGCAAAGCCGGCAAACGTAAAGGCATCTATCGGCATACCGGAAACACTTAATGCTGAAATAACGGCTGATGCGCCCGGCACAGGTACCACCCGTATATTTTTTTCGATAGCAGCTTTAATGAGCCTGTATCCCGGATCAGAAACGGTGGGAGTCCCGGCATTTGAGACAAGTGCAATCGATTTTCCGGATCGAAGCTTGTGAATAAGCTCAGGAGCCTTTTCAGCCTCATTATGCTCATAACATGATATCAGATTATTTTTTATCTCCAGATATTCAAGCAATTTACCTGTATGCCGTGTGTCTTCAGCAGCAACCAGATCAACCGAACCCAGAACACGGATGGCTCTTAAAGTGATATCCTCTCTGTTGCCGATGGGTGTTGCCACCACATATAGCGTTCCCGTTTTTTCACCTGCTTGAATATCACCTGTAGGCGAGTTCAAAGGCATTTTTTACAACCTCTATCCTTTCACCGTTATCAGAGATAATCGCGACAACATCAAACCTGGCTTTAACATCACTTTGATCGGTTTTCTTGAGGTAGGTCAGCGCAGCCATGGATATTTTTTTCTGCTTGGTTACTGTTACCGCATATTTGGGGTTTCCAAATCGCCCGGAGGTCCTGGCTTTGACTTCCACAAAAACAATAGTGCCGTTTTCTTTTGCAATAATATCAATTTCGCCATGTGGGGTGCGGTAATTTTGATCAATGATCCTGTATCCGTTCTTTTTTAAAAAATGAACGGCAGCAGCCTCACTCTCTTTTCCGAATTGCTGGTTTCTATTCAACATAGTTTGTTCAGCCGGAGAACAGGATCAACCATATTTAATATCCAGTCATGCGCGATAAAAACATACCACCATTCATACTGAATAAACAAGTTAATATCCTGTTGATATTACATTTTTTAATTTTTTTTTATCCTCAAAGATTAATCTTGTGTAAACAAGCCCTGTCCTGTCATAAAATCATACACTGAATACGCTTGCGATGCAGTTCAGCGAAAGAAGGCACCACATACATAGTTTATAAAAAGAATGCAATGTAAAAATCATAAAACTGTCTTGACGTATTTATAAAAATTCGTCTTATCCTTTTAACAACATATCCGTGTTATTCAGATAAAAATATAGCAATATTTATGCCACTGTTATTTATTCGGGAGATGAATATAATGATTTGAAATATTTATAAATATTATATTTGAATCAAAATATTTGTTTACGGGTGAAACAAGCAGGTGTCAATTCATTTGTCATACTGTAACCTGTCGACAAGGCTCACGGAATTTTTCAGAAATATTATCTTCAGATCATGAAATATGAAAAGCCTGAAGGTACTCTTTCACGCCTTTAAAAGTTCGTCGATGAATCGGGCAGGGCCCAAACTGACGTATTGCCGCTTTATGAGCAACGGTTGGATATCCCTTATGTTTTGAAAAACCGTAATCCGGATAGGTTTCGTTATAATCCGCCATAATACGATCACGTGTTACTTTTGCAATAATGGATGCCGCCGCAATGGAAACAGATAGGGAATCGCCCTTTGGTATCGGTCTTTGCGGT
Organism: Desulfobacterales bacterium; assembly: GCA_021737275.1. Classification (GTDB taxonomy): domain Bacteria; phylum Desulfobacterota; class Desulfobacteria; order Desulfobacterales; family JAIPEE01; genus JAIPEE01. The sequence continues at coordinate 30,363 of JAIPEE010000002.1, read as the reverse complement.
ATTTTTGAGTTGATTGGAAATATTCCGTCAATGAGCAAAAAATCCGGCTGAAGCTGAAGATTTTCAACGGAAATGGCCATGGAAAGAAGTGACGCCTGAAGGATATTGATTCGGTCAATTTCCCCGACATCTACGATACCGACACCGACTGAAACAGCATCATCATAAATACGGTCAAACAAAACATTACGTTTTTTGGGTGTCAGTTTTTTTGAATCCGTAATGCCCTCATCTGTAAAAAAGTCGGGTAATACCACGGTGGCGGAAACAACAGGGCCAGCCAGTGGTCCCCGGCCGGCCTCATCAATTCCAGCTATCACTCTGAAGCCTTTTTTTAAGGCTTCATTTTCAAATGCACGCTGATTGCTCACCATGAAAAATTCAGATCAATCTTTAAACGAAGCGACGTTCCTTGATTCTTGAAGCCTTACCTCTCAGATTACGCAAATAGTAAATTTTTGAGCGGCGTACACGACCTCTGGTGATCACTTCAATGCTGTCAATACTGGGTGAGTGAAGCAGAAAAATACGCTCAACACCTACACCATAAGAAACTTTTCTTACTGTAAAGGCAGCTTTTGAGGTTCCCTTGCGTTTGGAAATAACAACACCCTGGAATGCCTGAATACGTTCTTTTTCACCTTCACGTATTTTCACATTAACCTTAACCGTATCTCCAGGAATAAACTGAGGCAGGTCAAGCCTAATGTTTTCTCTTTCTAACTGTTCAATCGTCTGCATAACGTTCCCCCAAGCTAAATCTATATTTTTTAAAGTTTTCTAAACTGTTTATAATTTTAATATATTTTAACGCAACAGGCGTTAACACACTTTTTTACATATGTCCATCTGGAAATGATTTTTTTACCTTTTCCGTTGAAATTATTGTCCATTACCCAAAAGCCGGTCAAAAATAATCGAAACCGCCGATCTTACCGAAAGATGATTATAATCTGAACGCCCCATTACCGGCGCCAGCGTATAATCAACACTCTCCATAAAATCTTTTGTCAGTCCCCAGCCGGTTCCAAAAAGCAGAAGATAGGGCTTTTCTTTCTTTAACATCTCCCTGAACTCGGCGTACCCGAGGCTGCCTTCTGTACGGGCACTGGTCACAACGGTTTCAGGTACCTGATGATGTTCTTTTTCAATCTCCCCGATCACATCTTCGAGCTTTTCGGAAACCGTTATAAGCTCAAGAGCCATACGTCTTTGGGGGTTATATATTGCACCAGCCCCTTCGGTCCAGTGCGAAATGATTTCACCCACAAGATTTTGCTGGTCTTCAAGGGGGGTTACCACAAAAAACTTTTTCACCCCGTATGTTCTGGCCGCCCTGGCAATATCATGCAGATCCAGGTTAGTTACTGCTGAAGCAACCGTATCGCCATTTTTATTGGCCACCGGATAATGCATCAGCGCCACATAAAGCTCAGGACTTGATGATTCTTTCAATATCGTGACACCAGCTTTCCAGTATTTTTTTCTCCTGCTTGCTCAATGGCCTGCTTTCAAGCAGATCTTTTCTTTTCAAAAATGTCCGGATCAGGGATTCTTCCTGCCGCCATTTTTCAATCCTGGCGTGATCACCGCTCAGCAGTACTTCCGGCACTTTCATGCCTTCAAATTCTCTGGGCCGGGTATAGTGCCCATGCTCAAGAAGGGATTCGGAAAATGAATCCTTTTCAGCAGACTCTTCACCGCCCAGTACCCCCGGAATAAGCCGGGTAACCGCATCAATGATAATCATGGCTGCCAGTTCACCACCGGTCAGCACATAATCACCGATGGAAATTTCATCATCAATATAGGTGTCACAAATTCTTTCATCAACACCCTCATATCTTCCGCAGACCAGAATTAAACCCTCTTCTTTGGCCAGCTCCCAGGCAGTATCCTGGTTAAACGCACGACCCTGTGGACTCATTAAAATTGTTTTGGCACCGGGACAATCGTTTCCGGCCGCTTTTATAGCGGAAGCAAGCGGCTCAGGCTTCATAACCATACCACATCCGCCACCAAAAGGCCGATCATCCGTTATCTTGTGCCTGCCCTCGGCAAAGTCCCTGATATTTATTGATGAAGCTGAAATATGGTTACCCTCTATAGCTCTTCTGACAATCCCGTGTGACCAGAAAAGATCAAACATTTCCGGGAAAATCGTCAATGCTGAAAATTTCATCAATTATAACCCTTCGGGCAGCTCAACCCTCATCATCTTTTTATCAAGATCAATTTCAAGAACGACTGATTCAAGGGCGGGAACCAGTGTCTCTCCTGCCTTACCCTTTACAACATAAACATCGTTGCTGCCTGTAGGCATGATGGACACCAAAATACCGAGATGATTTTCATCGGCCGTAAACACGTCAAGGCCGATAAGATCGGCCCAATAATAGGTCCCGTCCTCCAGGGACGGCAGGCTCTCTTTTTCAATAAAAAGTTCGGCGCCCTTGAGCGCCTCCGCCTGATCACGGCCATTGACCGATTCCAGTGATAACAATACGGTTCGGGAATGGGGTTTGGCCCACAATACCGGATATCGCTTTTCCCTGCCATCCGTTGTCCTTATCAGAATGGTGCCATCCTGCTCAAAAACTGACAGATCTTCAGCGTAGGAATAGATCTTCAGATCCCCCTTGATGCCATGGGCGCCAATGATCTTTCCGACCGATATTAAATTATTTTTCCCAGCCAATATTATTCGACAATTTCAAGAACCATGCGCTTTTTGATCTTGGCCGATGCTGCACTTAAAATGGTTCTCATGGCCCTCGCCGTACGGCCCTGTTTGCCGATTACCTTCCCTAAATCCTCTTTCGCAACTTTCAGCTCGAGTACGGATGTTTGATTCCCCTCGACTTCTGAAACGTCAACTTCTTCAGGATTATCAACCAGTGACTGGGCAATGTGTTTGATCAGTTCTTTCATAGCTCCATCTCCTTTGTTGGCTGGTGAGACTTAGGGATTAAAACCTTATGATCACAGATTAGCAAAAAATCCTTCTCTTTTCAAAAGACTTTTTACCGTATCTGTCGGTGTTGCGCCCTGTTCCATCCAGTACTGAATTCTCTCGTTTTCCAGCTTAACTTCAGCAGGTTCTGCAACGGGGTTATAAGTCCCGACTGTTTCAAGGTTTCTGCCGTCTCTTTTGCATTCGATATCAGCCACAACAATACGATAAAACGCTCTTTTTTTCGCACCGTGTCGGGCCAATCTGATTTTTACTGCCATGTTTTTCCTTTCTCCTTTAGAACGGCAGCATGTTGCGGGCTAACCCCTTCATGCCGCCTTTATTTAATTTTTTCATCATTTTCATCATCTGGGCATAATTTTTAAGCAGCTGGTTTACATCCTGTACTGTAGTACCGCTACCCTTTGCAATCCGTTTCCTGCGACTACCGTTAATGATGCTATGGTTCTGTCTTTCCTTCGCCGTCATTGAGTTGATTAACGCCTCAATCCTGACCAGCTCCTTATCATCGACATCAACATCTTTTAACTGTTTCATTTTACTGAAACCGGGAATCATTCCCATTATATCCGTTAAAGAGCCCATTTTTCTGACCTGACGCAACTGGTCACGAAAATCTTCCAGTGTAAACTGGTTTTTCCTGAGCTTCTTTTGAAGAACTGCCGCTTCTTTTTCATCAACAACATCCTGGGCTTTTTCAATAAGAGATAATACATCTCCCATGCCCAGAATTCGTGATGCCATTCTGTCCGGATGAAACGCCTCCAGATCTGCAAGTTTTTCACCCACACCGACAAATTTTATCGGTTTTTTGGTAACCGCCCTGATGGAAAGGGCTGCACCGCCCCTGGCATCACCATCAAGCTTTGTCAGTATAACACCACCGATGTCAAGCATGTCATTGAATGAGCCGGCCACATTGACCGCATCCTGACCTGTCATTGAATCGGCAACAAAAAGTATGTCGGATGGTTTTACCGCATCCTTGATCCGGCAAAGTTCTGCCATCAGTTCTTCATCAACATGCAACCGGCCGGCCGTATCCAGCAACAGGGTATCACACCCCTCTTTTTGAGCGGCAGTTCTGGCTTCCCGACAAATATCAACAGGGTCCATATCCGCACTGGATTGAAAAACAGGCACGGAAATCTGGCTTCCCAGCTTTTTCAGCTGATCAATCGCAGCAGGCCTGTAAACATCAGCCGGCACAAGATATGGTTTTGCACCGGTTTTTCTCAACTGTACAGCCAGCTTACCGGCCGTTGTTGTTTTACCTGAGCCCTGCAGGCCGACAAGCATAACGCAAACAGGCCGTTCCCCGGACAGATTTAATCCTTCATTCCGGGTTCCCATGAGTTCAGTCAGGGATTCATTAACTATTTTTACAACCTGCTGGCCGGGTGTAAGGCTGGCCATTACTTCCTGACCCAGCGCCCGTTTCCTGATATCAGCAACAAGATTCTTAACGACTTTATAATTTACGTCAGCTTCAAGGAGCGCCATGCGGACTTCCCGCAGACCCTCGTTAACAGTTGCTTCCGTTAACTTGCCGTGGCCCTTGAGGTTCTTAAAAACCTGATTAAGTCTGTCACTTAAATTATCAAACATAATCCCTATATATTACAAGCCGGGTTGAGCCCGGATTAAAAATCGTTGAAAATAATATCAATCTGGTGCTATGTCAAGCAAATAATAAATCAAACAGAGATGTGAAAATGAATGAATTAGTAACCAAAACCGATATAAAAGAACTGTCGAAAATCCAGTTGATTGACTGGCTTAAACGGTATGATATCCCATCATATCGGGCAGGTCAAATCTTAATGTGGATTTATGCCCGCCAGATCAATTCTTTTGAAGAGATGACGGATCTGGCCAAACCCTTCAGGTCGACACTGGCAGACCATTTTTGCAACAACCGCCTTCAAAAAATTACAGTTGAAACTTCAAAAGACGGATCAAAAAAATATCTTTTCCAGCTGTCGGATGGCAATCTCATTGAGTGCGTTCTGATTCCTGAAAAAGATTATCAAACGCTATGTATATCTACCCAGGTGGGTTGTGCCCAGGGATGCAAATTCTGCCTGACCGCTAAAAATGGATTGACAAGAAACCTGACCCGGGGTGAAATTGTCTCCCAGGTTCGCGACGTGGCCAATGATATAGACGATGCAAAGCCGCTCCGGAATATCGTTGTCATGGGCATGGGTGAGCCGCTGGCCAATTATGATAATCTGGTATCAGCACTTAAAAGCCTCACAAGTGTCAAAGCAGGAATGAATTTTTCCAGCCGGCGGATAACCGTATCAACTGCGGGTATGGTTCCTAAAATTCCTGATTTTGGCCGGGATACGTCTATAAGCCTGGCTATCTCATTAAATGCGACCGATAATAAAACAAGAAGCAGCCTGATGCCCATCAACAGGAAGTATCCCATTGAAACCCTGATAGAGGCCTGTAAAAACTATCCCTTAAAATCAAGACAACGAATTACCTTTGAATATATCCTTATCAAGGATATTAATGATTCAGCGGAAAATGCCGAAGCACTGGCCGGACTGTTGAGGCCTGTAAAAGCCAAAATCAACCTGATACCGTTTAATGAGCATGACGGCACGTCATATAAACGACCATCTGAATCAGCCATCCAGGGGTTCAGAAATATTCTTGTCGATAATAATTACACGGTAATCACACGATACAGCAAGGGGCAGGATATTTCAGCAGCATGTGGTCAGCTCAGGGCAAAGGCACGATAAAAAGCCGTTTGTAACTATCCCCTTTCCAGATTATATTGCTCCGGAATTTATCAAATGGATCAGCTTGCCTTTACCGGCTTTTTCCATCTTTGAAAGTATTCGCTGAAAAATCATGGCCGTAGCCAGTGCATCTCCTACAGCGGTGTGTCGTCGCCATACCTTGATGCCAAACAGACCGGCAATACTATCCAGAGAGAGATACGTCTGCTGTCGGGCAGGAGAAATATAATGCCCGGTGTTCACTTTCGCAGGTCGGCTCAGCATCGCATAGGGTTGAGGAAACAGAATCCGGCTGCAAAGGGGAAGCGTATCAATAACAAGATTTTGAAGATTAAACCCGTGCCGGTCTGCCATCATCCGGTTTAAAAAATGAAGATCAAAGGCCGCGTGATGGGCAATAAGTATATCTTCTCCCAGATAGCCCAGAAAGTCATCAATTGCTTCGGCCGCTGTGGAAGCGTCTTTTATCATGTCCGGAACAATACCATGGATTCTGATGGACTCCGGTGGAATATTTCTTTCAGGGTTAATCAGTCTGTTAAACATATCACCTAAGCGAACTCTACCGTCCCTGATCCGAAAAGCACCGATACTGATCGCTCGGTCGGTTTTAATATCAAGTCCGGTTGTCTCCAGATCGACGACAACATAAGAATAAGACAGGGCAGGTTGGAATATACGCAGATGATGAAGCGCCAATAGATTTTTTTGAACTATCGGATCCGGGGAGCGGCCCTTCAAATACAATCTTAATATACGATTTTTAAGTTTGGCGTTAATGAAATTAAGCATCAGGCCTCCTTCAGAAACTTGACCTGATACCTCACCGACAGAAAATCCTGCAACTTGCTGACAATAGCAAAACTCTCTTTCAGCCATTTACGCTGAATGTTATTTAGCAGCGCCGGATCCAGAAAATTGGTCATCAGGTGCCCCTGGGCCTGAAATTTCAGGTGGTGACTGATACGGATGAAATTGATAAAATCATAAGCATCATCAATCTCAGAAAGAAGCTCCCGGTTAATTACACCCCGGTCTGTAAGCGCCTCCAGCCTTTCCATGGTGTTGGTAACAGCCAGTCCCTGTTCAAGTGCCAGAACCCGGGCGGCATCTACAATCGGTGCAAGACCGTTCATTTTAAGATTGAGTTTGTTTTTATGCTCTCCCGTTTTTTCCACCACAAACTGGCGCAGGAATCCCAGGGGCGGCCTGTTATAAAGTGCGTTTTGGGCCAGCACCCTGAAAAAATGTTTCCTTCTTTTTGTCATATCAATGAGTGACTGCCGCAAACGTATTGCGCCGTCATACGCACCATTAATACCCCGAAAATCAAAAAATATAGTTGCCATCCGAAGCGCTGTAGGCGTGGGGTTTCTAATCCACCCTAAAAACGTCTCCTCCCAATCGCTGAGCCGGAGACACCACTTGGGATTACTCGCCATAATGCCGCCGCTACACCGTGGGATACCATACTGTTCTAGGGCACCCACAACCCGCTCTGCCATTTGTAAAAACCATTGTTGGACCTCATCATTATCTTTATTCGGCACATCTTCATATATAAGCGCATTATCCTGATCGGTAAACAAGGTTTGCTCAAGCCGGCCCTCGCTGCCCATGGCCATCCAGCAATATGGGGCCGGCGGCCCACCAAGCCCATCTGCTATCATTTCCGCTTCAACAATATGGACAAACCGGCGTGCCACCCGCTCATTGAGTTCTGCAAAAAGTGCTACCATGGGCCGGACTTCGCCACTTCGGCGCATGGCCATTTCCAGAATACGATCAACATTGGAACGTAGATCCACAACCTCCTTAATCGACTGTGATTTATCAATATCATTGATAATACCAAGCGGTGAGCTGCCAATCTCAATCTGAAAATCCCGTTCACTGATAATGCCCGCCAGTTGCCCGTCATCTATCACCACCAGTTGGGAAAGATCGTGGCGGCTCATATCAAGAAGCGCATCAAATGTATAAGCCTGTGATGAAATTGAAGAGACCGGCGCGCTCATTATTTCATGAACAGGTGTTTGAATACTTCGCCCATCCGCCAGAATTTTACTACTCAGATCCGCATCTGTCACAATTCCAACCACAGTGCCATTTTCATCCACAACAACAATTGAGCCTACGCGCCGGTCTAACATATCCCGGGCCGCCTGCTGAACGGTTTTTCCCGGCAGACAGGTCAGCACATTTGCGGTCATTAATTCAGACACCCGTTTGCCCGTGAGAAACATATCGATATCGAGCTGGTTGTCTCTTGTGAACAGGGATGCCTGATGGTCGGCGGATTTTCGAACCGCCTTGATATTTCTGACCAGCGTCGTGTCAAAATATTGTTTGATTTTAGGATTAGCCTTGATCAAAGCCTTGATCTCATCAATTGAGATAAGAAAAACAATCAGATCCTCTTCAGCGCTGACATTAAACAACGCTTCAGCACCTCTAAGCACGCTGAATCCTCCAAACAGGTCACCCTCACCCCTGATATCAATGAGAATCTCTGAACCGGTTTCATCTGTAATACTAACCCTTGCTGCCCCTGTCTGTATTATAAAGAGGTTGGGCGATGCGTTATCTCCCATCCGGATAATTTTCTCTCCACGAGGATAAAAAGCAATTTCTGTCCGGCTAACGATATGCTGCAGCACATCAGATTCGAGCATATTAAAGGGTACTACTTTTTTTAAAAAATTCAGAATTCGCGGTAACGGATAATCATCCAAGAAAATTGCCCTCCGGTATCAGTACGCTAAAAAATAAAACTCATTTGCCTGTAATGAAACAATTCCTGTTAAGGTACCAGCCAGACCGCACAATTGGATGCGTTTTCAAGAACATAGTTAGAAACACTTCCAAAAAAGAAAGATTTGCTGATGCCGCTTCGCCCTATCGCAATGGTCCCGAAATTCCCTTTTTCGGCCTCTGCGATAATGGCTTTTCCTACATTGAAGCGGCATGCCACATCCTTGATATGAAGCTGACCTTCATGAATGCCGGCATCATTAAACTTCTTACGGGCATGGCTGAAAAAGTTGTTGACCCGTCGTTGTTCCCCTTCAACAATTAGCTCGCCCAAAGCTTCGGTCTCATCATTGAAATCAATGGCATGATAGTCACCCAATTTAGGCTGTACATGGATGAGCGTAATATCAGCGTCCGAATTATCCTTCAGCATAAAACTGACATGATCAACGACACGCATGGCACTTTCCGAACCATCTACGGCAATCATAATCTTTTGGGATTCAACCTTGTCATCCACCACCCATACAGGCGTAACTTCAACATGTGCCATCAGCATTCGCGTCACACTGCCTATAAAAGCATCTTGTATTTTTGAGATCCCTCTTCGTCCTACCACAATCGCATCAAGTTTACTTGCCCGGGCAAAATCAATGATGTCTTTGGCAATACCCGACATTCTCGGTCGGGAAATTGTTTTTATCCGTGCACCATCCGCACCGGCATCTATCATCTGTTTTTTGATTTCATCTAAAATTGCCCGGGATTCTTCTTTATATTTTTTATGAAGATCATTAAGCTTTTCCTTTGCCGAAGGTTTTTGTTCCGCCTCATCGACAAGATATTGGGATAAGGCAGGCTGCACGCTATAAAGCGTATAATTCAATTCCCGGATAACGGATGCCATGGATAACGCATATTGAACCGCATATTTTGAGTGTTGTGATTTATCAACGGCCAGTAGTATCTCTTTTCCCATTTTAAAATCTCCTCAATTAAAATTCATATGAGTTTTTAAAGATCGGACAAGCATTCACTTCTTATTGGGCGCCGGTCTCTTCACGTAAAATCATAATACTGTGCATGGTTTTGGGGAAACCGGCTGTCGGCCCCACTAGTAAAAGCGCATGTTCGATCTCTTCAACCGTACAACCATTTTTCAATGCCTTTTTAATATGAGTTCTAAGGGCGTACTCATACCCGCATGTTGCCGACACGGCCACCTTTATCAGCCACCGGGTTTTGCCGTCCAGCGGGCCGCCCTTCTCGTGAAGCATCTTACCATAATCCTGATACGCTTTATAGATATCACTGTGATGCTTTTTAAAATAGTCCAGATTTTCTTCAATTTTTTTCATGGCGACCTCCTGAAGTTATGAGTTTTTCAATAATGATATTAAACGTACTCAAAAAAGAATCAGATAATCATATGCTTAATCTGCTTCGCGTCTATCCCCATTGTCTGAATAAACTCCTTTCCATCAGGAGTTGTAGCAGAAACCTGAATCGGATCAACAGGTATGTTTTTGCTGTAGCCAATACAAATGGATGCAGCAAGGCGTACCTGACTGAAATTACCACCGCCGGGAATCAAAATAATCGGACTGGGACGTTCTTCCATGGTAACCATCACATCCTTTTCAGAATCATACAGATTAAGGATGCTTTCATTATCCTTCTCATCCCGCCCCACAATCATTTTGGTGGTATCATCAAGGCGGAAATGGCGACCGTATTTTAAAAGCTCAAAATCAGCATCACTATATTCTTTCTGCTTATCAAAAAGTTCTTTGAGACGAATTGAAAAATTTTTGTCGGTTAACAGGCAACCACCGGACGGTGCCGGATAATCTGAAAAGCCAAATTCTTTGGCCAATGCTATCTGGGGCTTTCTTGAACGCCCTGCCAGATCAAGAAGCAGTTCCCTGTTTACAAACCCCTCTTTTTCAGGAACAGTCTCAGGTAGTCGTTTTGCAGAAAGGGGTCTTAGAATATATCCATCAAACCCGGAATGTTTTTCAACATACCTCAAAGACGTTCTTGTCTGTGACATGGGCCGCTGACCCAACACTTCTCCGCTGAAAAGGAAATCAAACCCCTTTTTCTTCATCTCTTCGCCGGCCAGCCTGAACATAAGGGCATGGCAGTCCATACAGGGATTCATATTTTTCCCAAACCCTCCCGGCGGATTTTCCAGCAATTGTAAATATTCATCTGTTATCCGCTTTACCGTAAGCGGTATGCCGGTTAGCCTTGAAGCTTTCATAGCCTTTTCAGAAGAAAAAAATGGTGTTTCAAAGCTTATCCATTCCACTTCTATACCCTGGGATTTCAGAACAAGCCCGGCCAGTGTACTATCCAGACCACCCGAGCATAAACCAAGACCGCGACCTTTTCTTGTAATTGAATTCATGTTATTTATCTGATCATTTATTAAAAATTATTATTAATATTTATAATAGAGGATAAAGATGCCAAAGCGCAATGCCCGTTTCGAAAAAATTCAGACGATTTTAAAAACAGCCTACCCGATTGTCAAGACCCAGCTGGATCACAAAAGCCCTTTTGAGCTTTTAATTGCCACAATTCTTTCTGCTCAATGTACAGACAGGCAGGTGAACAGCGTAACACCAAATCTTTTTGAAAAACTTCAAACTCCTGAAGCTTTTGCAAAAGCAAGAATCACAACCATTGAAAAACTGATTCACTCAACCGGTTTTTATCATAATAAGGCTAAAAGTATAAAGAACTGTGCAAAAGCCTTACTGGAAAATCATAACGGTGAGGTCCCTGAAGCGATGGAAGAGCTGGTCAAACTTCCGGGTGTCGGCAGAAAGACAGCCAATGTTGTGCGCGGTGCAGCTTTTGGGTACCCGGGAATGGTCGTGGATACCCATGTCGGTAGGATCTCAAGACGCCTGGGTATGACAAAAAATAAAGATGCGGTTAAGGTTGAGTTTGACCTGATGAAAATTATTCCGGAAGACAACTGGAACGATTTTGGGCTTCACCTGATCTATTTCGGCAGGGCGGTATGTAATGCCCGGAAGCCGAAGTGTGTAAGCTGCCCGATTGAAAATTTGTGTAAGTCTGAGGATAAGACGATATAATTTTTTAAGTGTTATTCTTTAATCTTTAGCCAAGATAATATCACTTCCCAGGCGCATCGCCCTTAAACTTCAATGAAACGGAATTGATACAATATCTCAACCCCGTCGGCGGCGGCCCATCATCAAATACATGCCCCAAATGGGCATCACATCGACGGCACAATACCTCTGTCCGTTTCATAAAAAATACGTTATCCTCTTCTTCATAAAGGCTTTTCTCAGAGGCCGGTTCATAGAAACTCGGCCAGCCCGTGCCTGAATCAAATTTAGCATTTGAATCAAAAAGGACATTGTCACATCCGGCACAATGGTAACGCCCTTCACCTTTAAAACCATCATATTCACCGGTAAAGGCACGTTCAGTCCCTTTTTTTCTCATAACGTCGTACTGCTCCGAAGTTAGAATCTTTTTCCACTCGGCCTCGGTTTTTATAATTTTATCTGTCATATCCGATCCTTCTTGAGATCCGGTATTTATACCATCTGCAAGTGCCGGACCTGTTTTATATATGAATTTTGAAAACAGCGCTGAAAGCATTAAATATTTTAAAAAAAATCGTCTGGTAAGGTTCATAATCAACTCCTGTCGGTTGTTATCAGAGGCATTTATACACCAGATATAGTGAATCTTGTTATTTTATAAGATAATACACAAATTGAATGACACAACCGGTTGTACCCGTTGTTATTTAAATCTGTTGACAAACGCTCCGGCCAACTATATTTTATGATTATATTTCGCTGGGGGTGCAGTTAACGCTGAGAAGGAATTGATCCTAACCCTTGGAACCTGATCCGGATAATACCGGCGAAGGGAAGCGGGCAACAAAATCAGTTTTTTATATTTTCGATTTTTATTGATGCCGCATCCCTTTTTCGGGTGTGGCTTTTTTATTTTAGAGGCTGAAATGGAAATAACCGTAAACGGCAAAAAAGAAGATGTTCAGCAATGTTCAATTCTCGAATTTATCCGACAAAAGGGTTTAAAACCTGAAGTGGTTGTTGTTGAATATAACCTTAATATTATAAAGCGGGAAAACTGGGCTGAAACCCGGATAGCAGAAAATGATAATCTGGAGATTCTCAGTTTTGTCGGCGGCGGATAATATATCTCGTGGCTTTATATTTATTCAAAATAATAACAGGCAGATATAATGGAAAATGATAAACTGAAAATCGGACCTAAAGAATTTTCAAGCCGGCTTTTTACAGGAACCGGGAAATTTGCGTCAAATGACCTGATCCCGAAAATGCTGGCGGCCAGTGGTTCTGAAATGATTACCGTGGCGCTAAGACGGATCGACTTTACCGCTGCAACAGAAAATATGCTGGAATACATTCCAAAGAATGTCACCCTGTTGCCCAATACATCCGGCGCAAGAACAGCTGAAGAGGCGGTCAGAATTGCACGGATTGCGCGGGAAGTCGGATGTGGTGATTTTATAAAAATTGAAGTGATCACCGACATGAAATACCTGATGCCGGATAATTTTGAAACGCTTCGTGTTACTGAAATACTGGCAAAAGAGGGCTTTGTTGTATTACCCTATATGCTACCGGATCTGCCCACGGCAAAAAAGCTGGAAGATGCCGGGGCTGCCGCTGTAATGCCGCTTGGTTCACCCATTGGCTCAAATCGAGGCATTAAGACAAAAGAGCTTATTGAAATTATGATCGAAAACTGCACTGTTCCGGTTGTTGTGGATGCCGGGTTAGGAAAACCATCCCATGCAGCAGCGGCAATGGAAATGGGTGCTGATGCCGTACTGGTTAATACCGCTATTGCCACCGCACATGATCCGGCCATGATGGGCAAAGCCTTTGCCATGGCAACCCGGGCGGGCCGATATGCCTATCGTGCAAAAATGGCTACGGTCGGGAAAACTGCATCTGCGTCATCGCCTTTAACAGGCTTTTTAAGGTAACTGACCATGTCCTTTTATGATGAAATAAAAAACTATAACGCCAATGATATTGATACGTATTTAAGCAATGTCACCAATGCCGATATAGAAGAGAGCCTTTCAAAGCGTAAAATTAAACCTTCAGATTTTCTTAACCTGCTTTCTGAGCCTGCAGGAGAATATCTTGAACAGATGGCTCAAAAGGCACAACAGTTGACCGTTCAGAATTTCGGTCACACCATCAATCTGTTTATTCCACTTTATATTTCAGACTATTGTACAAATGAATGCATTTATTGCGGCTTTAACAAAACCAACAAGATCCATCGCCAGAAACTGACCCTGGAAGAAATTGAAAAAGAGGGAAAGGCTATTGCCCAAACCGGCATGCGGCACCTCCTGCTGCTAACCGGTGAAGCCAGGGACGTGACCCCCATAGATTATATTGAAAGTGCCGTTAATATCTTAAAACCCCATTTTGCTTCTATCTCCATTGAGATGTTTCCCATGGACACCGATGAATACCGGCGTCTGAAGCTGGCCGGTGTGGACGGGCTGACACTCTTTCAGGAAGCTTATGATAAAGCCGTCTATAAGAAGGTTCATCTTTCAGGAAAAAAAGCGGACTACCATTATCGGATCGAAGCACCGGATCGCGGTGCAGCTGCCGGATTCAGGATGATCTCTGTAGGTGCTTTATTCGGGCTGGCTGAAGTTAGAAAAGAGGCTTTCTTTACCGGCATTCATGCAAAATATATTGCCGACACCTATCTGGATACCGAGATCAGTTTTTCAATGCCCCGGATCAATCCTGCTGAAGGCGGCTATATACCGGATTATCCAATAAGCGATAAAACCTTTGTTCAATGCATGATGGCCTATCGCCTGTTTCTTCCCAGGGCAGGCATTACAATATCAACCAGGGAAAAGGCGGAATTCAGAAATAATCTGATTGGCATAGGCGCCACAAAACTATCTGCAGGCGTTAAAACAGATGTGGGCGGCTATGCCCGGAGGGAAACAAATGCCACGCCCCAGTTTGAAATTTCAGACCACCGTTCCGTTGATGAGATGGCTGAAGCCATAAGAGCAAGAGGCTATCAACCGGTATACAAAGACTGGCAGATGGAGATGTTCGGATGAAAATTGGAATAGCCGGTATCGGCGGTATCGGGTCCAATGTGGCCGTTAATTTACTTAGAAGTGGTATCAGGCATTTTAAAATTGCCGACTTTGATAAAATAGAAAAGTCAAACCTGAACCGTCAGTTCTATTTTGAGGATCAGATCGGCCTTTACAAAGCGGATGTTCTTGCTGAAAACCTGAAACGGATTGATGCCTCTGTTGTTATTGAAAAAAAAATCTTAAAACTTGACACAGGTAATCTTCTTAATTTTTTTGATGATTGTGATGTTATTGTTGAAGGCTTTGATGGCACCGAAAGTAAAAAAGTGCTGATTGAATCTTTTGGTAATGCCGAAAAGCTGGTTGTTTCGGCCAGCGGTATTGCCGGTAATCGGATCGATGATATCCGGATAAAAAAAATCGGCAATTGCCATATATTCGGAGATATGAAAACAGATACGAGTAAATACAATCCATATTTACCCAAGATTATGATCATAACAGCAATGATGACCCATGCGATTCTGGAAAAGGTGAACACCCATGAATGATATTTATCGCATCATAGACGCCAATTTAAACCGCTCATCAGAGGGACTTCGGGTTATTGAAGATATCTCAAGGTTCCATTTTGAGAAAAAAGCAGTTACGGAAACACTGAGAGAAATCCGTCATACGGCCAGAAAAATGTTTACGGATATGTCTGACCGATTGATATTTGCCAGAGCCGCAGATAAAGATATCGGCAAAATCATTTCTGAAGAGACCACACTGGACAATAAAACAGACCTTAAAGAACTGATTGCATCCAACTTCAAACGGATTGAAGAAGGATTTCGGACAATTGAGGAAAACCTTAAGATTGTAAACGAATATGAACGGAGCAAAAAAATTGAAAGCCTTCGTTTTAAAATTTATACCATTGAAAAAAATTTCCAGCAGATGATGAAACGCCCCCTGCCCCATGGCCTTTACGGAATAACGGCAGAGAAGTATTCCAATGGCAGAAATACAATTGATGTTGTCAAAGCGATGGTCAAAGGCGGCATTAAAGTAATTCAGTATCGTGAAAAGCATGAAGAAAACAGCTTCAGAAAAATGTATAATGAGTGCATGGAGATCCGGAAAATTACAGCAGACCACGATGTACTTTTTATTGTAAATGACTATATTGAACTGGCCATGCTGGCTGATGCAGATGGTGTGCACGCCGGACAGGATGATATTCCCATAAAAGAGGTCCGCAAGCTTGTCGGCAACAAAATAATCGGCGGCTCCACCCATTCGCCGGAACAGGCGCAGGCTGTCGTCGCGGACGGCGCTGACTATATCGGTGTCGGTCCCATTTTTAAAACATCCACTAAAAAAGATGTATGTGACCCGGTCGGCCTTGAATATCTTGAATATGCGGTAGAAAATATAGACATTCCCTTTGTAGCCATCGGCGGTATTAAGGAACATAATATTCATAAAGTAGTAAAACGCGGCGCAAAAACAATCTGCCTTGTGACAGATATTGTCGGGGCAGATAATATAGAAAACAAGATTATATCATTAAATCAGATTATATCAGGAGTAAACGAATGAGCTTTGACACACAAATAGCGGCAGCAAAAAAAGGCCACATCACAAAACAGATGAAGGAAGTAATGTCTGATGAAAAGATAAGTGAAGAGACACTTCTGCAATATGTTGCCGAAGGCAAAATTGCCATTCCGGCCAACAAAAACCATATTAGCCTTAAAGCAAAAGGTGTTGGCAAGGGGCTTTCCACCAAGATTAATGTAAATCTCGGTGTTTCCGAAGACAGCTTTGATCTTGAACAGGAGATGGACAAGGTCCGTGCCTCCGTTTCTATGAAAGCAGATGCCGTTATGGACCTTAGTACATTCGGGAATACCCAGGCTTTCAGAAAAAAAATTGTTAAAGAGTGCCCCGTCATGATTGGTACCGTTCCAGTTTATGATGCAGTTGCCAAATATGGTAAGGAAGTTAAATCCATCACGGTTGATGACTTTTTTGATATTGTAAAAATTCATGCTGAAGATGGTATCGACTTTTTAACCATTCATGCCGGATTAAACCTGAACGCACTTGAACGTCTTGAAAAGAACAAACGCCTGACTCATGTGGTAAGTCGTGGCGGATCAATTTTACTAGAATGGATGATAAAAAATGGAAAAGAAAATCCATTCTACGAACACTTTGACCGCCTTCTTGAAATCTGCAGAAATTACGATGTAACGCTGAGCCTTGGAGACGGTTTGAGGCCCGGTTGTTTGAAAGATGCAACGGATGCGCCTCAAATTCAGGAGTTAATCACGCTGGGTGAACTGACAAAAGTTGCCAGAGCCGGTAATGTTCAGATCATTATCGAAGGTCCGGGCCATGTACCGCTTAATGAAATTGCGACCAACATGCAGATTGAGAAAAAACTGTGTCATGATGCGCCCTTTTATGTTCTGGGTCCGCTGGTGACAGATGTAGCTCCCGGTTATGATCACATTACCGCTGCCATCGGCGGTGCCATTGCCGCAGCAGCCGGTGCAGATTTCTTATGTTATGTGACGCCTGCCGAACATCTTAGATTGCCTGACCTTGATGATATGAAGGAAGGTATTATTGCTTCGAGGATTGCAGCTCACGCTGCCGACATTGCCAAAGACATTCCCGGTGCAATTGACTGGGATAACCGGATGAGTGAAGCACGTAAGAACCTTGACTGGAAAAAGATGGTTGAGCTTTCCATAGATCCTGAAAAGGCTTGCAGATACAGGGAATCTTCAAAGCCGATTGATGGTGAAGTGTGCACCATGTGCGGTGATCTTTGTGCGGTTAAGAGAAGTAAAGCGCTGCTGGATAAATAAATTTTAAACGGGCAAACTGGAAGCAATTCTATCAGTTTGCCCGTTTTTTTTAACAGAACGGTTTGCATTCTGTAAAAGAGAATTACTGGAATTAACAAAATATTATACAGTTACACTGATACCACTTGAATAGGATGACAAATAACTCTCCGCGCCTTCAACCGGCCCATTGGTAATACTTTCCATCAAAAGAGAAGCCGCATCCTCATAAGAAGATAGCCCGAACTGACTACCCCCCATCATGCCCTGGGGCGGTGGTGTTTTGCTCCCAATTGCAGTTTCCAGTTCCGACTGGTCAATAACGCCGTCTTCATTGATATCGAGAGAACTGAAAACGTCTTCAGCGGTTTCAAGTTCATCACTGGATATCGTGCCGCTATCATCAGTGTCGAAACTCTCCAATAAGGAAGCGATGAGACTATCCGTTGATGGCGGTCCACCATCCATTCCGCCTCCCATACCACTCATACCACCCATTCCACCCTGCATTCCCATCATTCCACCGGGAGGGGGTGGTGGAGCATTTTCAAACATGGTCTGAAGCTCAACCGAATCTATTTCGCCACTGCCGTCAGCGTCAATAGTCGAAAATGCATCTTCAGGTCCTTTAAATTCAGCACTACTTATTGTACTACTGCCATCAGCATCCGAATCCTGCATAAATGATGAAATCGCCTCATCTATTGAAGGCTTTTCACCATTCATGCTTTGACCACCCTGTGGCGACGGTGGCTGTTGATTGTAATTGACAACCATCTGGCTGCCGATTCCACCAATGTTCATATTATACCTCCTTGTCTGTTTAGTTTTTACATCCTTGTAAAAACTTTTAATTAAGTTTCCTCTACTGATTATTCCAGTAACCCTTTTATAAAGAATCCCATTTCCGGATTATTGCTAAAGCCGCACCTGACACTATAAACCATATTACTTAGTTTCCAAATGGTGGGGGCGGCATGTTTCCCGGCATCGCATGTCTCATTGTCCGGAACCCCTCTTTAAGCTCCTGAAAACGCGTCATACCTAAAAGTTTTCGTACTTCGACAACAAATTTAAAGCGTTCCAGCACTATTTCACTTCGGGCCTTTTGAACTTTTCTGAACTGATTCATGCAGGCCGTGTCATCAATTTCAGATGAATCAAGCAGCAGTTCAAGCTCAAAAAATTCTTTTTCCAGATCCCCTTTAAGATCAATCATATTACGGCGCGTATGAATATACAGCTGATCCAGTTCTATCTGCTCCTGTTCAGTAATTTTATGGCTTTCCGAAATTGTTGGAAGCCGCCACCATCTTCCCGGTGGAATTGTCAAAGTATCACCTTCAGGCCCCATTTCAGCAAAAATAGAACCTGGCATTAACAAAATAAGCACTGCTGCAATTACAAATATCTGTTTCATACCTATATCCCTCTATTTTTGAAATTATATTGCAGTTTCAATATCCATCGGTGCTATAAAATCCAGAAAATCATCATCAATATAACTCATGGTATCATCAGAATCTTCCGGATATATCCCTGATAAAATTGCTGTATTCAAGGCATCAATTTCTGCCATGAGTTGCTGGTCTTCTTTCATCTCCTGGAGTATTTGGGCTGTTGACATTATTTCAGGTGATTCCGTTCGCGGGGTAAACCACCAGGTAAAGATGGCCAGAAGCATAACCGCAGCAGCCATTGCAAAAACAGGGCGGAAATTATTTTTTTCCGTACCTTTTGTTTCTGAAAGAAAAACATTTCCCTGGTCCGGCACATATCTTTGAGACAGCATACCAAACGTGCTCAGCTCATTTTCTATAAGTTCCGCCCTTCCCAGACAAGCCGGGCAGTTATTGAGATGCACCTCTTCTTCCGGGCTCAAATCGCTCTTATCGACAAGCGATCTGATAATAGTCTCTTCACTTAAATGGGTCGTGTCTGTCATGATTATTCTCCTGCAAGCATACTTCTGAAATCGGCATTATTCCTGAATTTTGCAATGGCTCGATAAAGATGTGTTTTAACTGTGCTTTCATTTTTATTAAGAGCGCTTGTAATCTCACTTATCCCAAGTTGGTCAATAAACCTGAGCATAAAAATTTCCCGTTCCCACCTTGAAAGATTTTCTGAAAAATCTGAAAGTTTTGAAATAAACTCCTTTGCCATTATTTTTTCTGCCGGATTACCGGAACTTTGAATCTCCGGGCCGATCTCTTCTGCTTTTGTATTTGATCCGAAAAAAGAAAGGATTTTCTTTTTTCTATGAAAATCATGAACCCTGTTTACAGCGATCCTGAACAACCAGGCTTTGAATCGTGTTGCTTCTTTCAGTGAAGAAAGCCCTTTTACCATCTGGATAAAGATATCCTGCGTCAGGTCTTCAGCATCCATTATTGAGTTGGTACGGTAATAGACCATCCGGTAGATATCTTTTTGATAGCGATCTACGAGATGCCCAATAGCAATACGATCTCCGGACCTGGCTTGATCGACAAGTTCCGCATTGATATTTCTGGAAGAGTTCGTTTTATTTATGACCGCCACCCCGGTTATCATCTTTCAGCATTCAGGTACCTTTTTATCCAAATGTATATTATATGTCGTAAAAATCAGAAATTTTGTTTACAAATAATTTTAAAAAAAATGATAATGGTAATCAATAGTGAACTATAGCATAATAAAATGAATCGGAAATATATCCAATGGAACCTGCAGGATTATATATTCATATCCCTTTTTGTATAAAAAAATGCCCTTACTGCGATTTTTATTCCATCGCAGACAACAACTGTATCCCTCTGTTTATTGATGCATTAATTCTTGAAATAAAGCTCATCGGACAAAGCTGCAAAAATATTTTTGACACAATCCATTTTGGCGGCGGAACCCCATCATTACTGGAACCGGAACAGATCGAACTGATTTTGAAAGCCGCTGCAAATGCATTTAATATTAAGGCGGATGCTGAAATAACCATGGAGACCAATCCCGGCACGACCACTCTGGGAACATATCAAGGTTACAATAACGCCGGAATAAACCGCATTACAATTGGTGTTCAGTCTTTTAATGACCGGAATCTTGAGTTTTTGGGCCGGAGTCATGATGCCAATGAGGCGGAACATGCTATTTTATCTGCAAGAAAGGCTGGATTTAACAACCTTGGAATTGATCTTATTTATGGTTTGCCGGGGCAAACACCAGCCCAATGGCAAATTGACCTTAATAAAGTAATATCATTTCACCCTGGACATATCTCCTGTTATCTTCTAACTTATGAATACGGCACACCAATGGAACGTGATAAGCAAGAGGGAAAATTTAAGCCCCTTGATGATTTGGAAATCAAAGTGCTTTTTGAATCAACCACCACCACTCTGGAATCTAATGGATACCGGTCATATGAAATTTCCAATTTTTCCAGCTCAAGTAAAACCCGGTCCCGCCACAATTTAAAATACTGGACGGGCGCACCCTATATCGGGGTTGGGCCGGCCGCGCACTCTTTTGATGGTTCTAACCGATCATGGAACAAGGCCGATATTAATGATTACATTGCCGATCTTGGCAAAAGGTTTTTGCCGGTTGACGATATCGAAGCGTTAACCCGTGAACAGCAGATGATTGAATCCATTTATCTTGGGTTGCGGCTGTCTGGAGGAATAAACATTAAGCACTTCAATGAAACCTTTAATTTAAATTTTCAGCAAAAATTTGCAGGCGTTATTGAACACCTTTTTATAAAAGGCCTTCTGGACGTTAATGACAATTTTTGCTCGCTTACCTCAAAAGGGAAAATTCTTCAAAACAGTGTAACAGAATTATTTGTAGATGAATGTTAGGCAAAATACTTGCACCATAATGCTGAAACTGATAATTATAATAAACGCTATAAATCTATAGTTACTTTTACAGGAGCCCCTGATGATGAAAAAAAAATCTCTATTTCCTTGTCTGGTATTTTCTTTTTTTTGTGTGTTCTTTATTACGTCAACTGCTCTTTCCTTTGAAGAGACCCCGATTGAATATGAGGGAGATATTGCATTTATTGAGGTAACTGTCGGTTATAAGGGCAAGGAGGCCCTTGCAAAACTACGAATCAATGAAGCCTCTGCAGATATTGCAGTTAGCCGGGATATTGCCTCAACACTTGATATGGTTTATCAGAAAGATTACAGGCTTCAATTTAGTGATGGTAAATCGTATCGTGTTGGCAGGGTTATTGTTGATTACTTAATTATTGGGCCTCACAAAATTGAAAACCCGCAGGTGTATATTCCTAAAGAAGAGGTGCCCACGATGAAAAATGACGGCATACTCGGGATGAGTATTTTAAGCGGACACAGCTATAAAATCATGCTGGCAGAGCCGGTGATCCGCTGGGAAGACTGATTCTTATTACTTAAATTTATTATGCACCACGGAGTTGCCTGACCTCACCCACTCTTATTGTAACACGCTGATCGTCAAAGTATTCGATCAGCGGTATAAGATACTTTCGGGAAACTCCCGTCATATCTTTGAACTGAGGGGTTGTCAGTTCACCATTGTTTTTCAAAAAGCCAATAAGCTTTTCCTGTAATGCATTAATCGCCTCTTTAAAAAAATAAAGTTCATCCTTAATCTTTATAACCTTACCCTCTTTTATCAAAAGATTAAGTACATCTTTACCCCTTTTACTATCAATATTTATGGTTTTACAGATATCTCTGAAGTAAGGTGGTGTCAGGTCATTTTTTATTAATGTTTCAAGAATAAGTTTTTTTACTTCCTCCTGATCAACTCCCAACGAGACTTTATGGCCAGTCAGCGCAACCAGATCGGCATCCTGCCGGATAAGTTTTTCCTTTTCCATCTGAGAGATCAGAAGTGTAAAAAGTTTTATATTAATGACAGGCGGCAGATGAGACTTAATCTCCTCTTTTGAAACACCCTCTTTTAGCGGATTTTTCTTATGAAACTGAACCAGAAATTCAGAAATTTTATTTTGTAATAATTCGAGGCTCTGATGATGGATAAAAATACGGTTTTCTTTGTCCACCAAGGTGGCATCTTTTTTGGAAAGCATTCCCTGTAAAATAATATCAAGCTTTTTGTCCTGCAAATTGGTCATAATTTTTAATGATGCAAAGGAAACACCTTTAAAACCGACAGCCCTGACCTGATAATCAACAATCTCTTCAGGAGATCCATCGGCCATGGCATTAAGTTCATTGACAATATCACCCTGATATCGCTTATGCTTTTGTGGAACCGGATTTAAAATCCGCCCGCCGCCGATGGTCATTACAGGAGAATAACTGCGGATAACAAAAGGATCGTCTTTGACCAGCGTCACCGGTCTATCCAGTCTGAGCTGAACGGCAACTGTTTCTCCGGGCAACAGTTCATCCCGATCCAGCAGAATAAGATTACACATAATACTGCTGGAGCCGGCATGGAATCTGACTCGTGTACGGTTTTTCAGGGGTTTTTTATTGCCCTTGAGATATCGGAATGAAACATCCAGCATATAGCTGGTTGTCAATGTATCCGGATAAGCCAACACATCACCCCGGTTCACCAGTTCCTTTTCAATACCCTGAAAATTGATAGCCGTACGCATACCGGCCTCGGCTGTTTCAACCATCTTTCCATGGGACTGGATTCCCCGAACTTTTGATGTAATTTCAGATGGATATATTCTTATAATGTCACCGACACTTATTTTTCCGGAAGCAAGAGACCCTGTAATAACCGTCCCGAAGCCCTTCATTGTAAAAACCCTATCCACCGGAATTCTGAAAAGGCCTGACGACGATCGGGGCGTAATGGTTTGGCACACTTCATCCAGTGTGTTGATCAGTTCCGGTACGCCCTGGCCGGTAACACCGGATACCGGGATAATCGGCGCATCTTCCAGAAAAGTCTCTTCCATAAACGACCGGATATCCTCGGTAACCATCTCCAGCCACTCTTCATCCACCATATCAACTTTGGTTAATACAACCACCCCATGTTTAATTCCAAGGAGTGAACATATTTCCATATGCTCCCGGGTCTGGGGCATGATCCCTTCATCAGCGGCAATGACCATAGCCACCAGGTCGATTCCGGTTGCGCCGGCCACCATGGTTTTAACAAACTTTTCATGACCGGGCACGTCCACAATACCGACATGCAAACCACTGGGCAGGGTCATGTCCGCAAAACCCAGGACGATTGTAATACCGCGACGCTGCTCTTCCTCAAGACGATCCGTATTAACACCTGTAACCGCTTTAATCAGGGTCGTCTTACCATGATCAATATGGCCCGCTGTCCCAAGAATAATCTGTTTCACCGGCTTTTATTCCCTTTACCCTTTTTACTGTTTCGCCATGCTTCCATGAGATAGGCCATGAGCACCAGAAATATGCCAAGCCCTGCAGAATAATATATCGCTACGTCCGGATAAAACATTCGCGTCAGAACAACACCAAAAACGGCACCCAAAATAACACGCATGATTAATATATAAAATTTGTTCACCGAAAAATACCCCTCAAGTTATTGATAATAGTGGATACATACAGCACAAGCCGGTATGAGTCAACGGCCAGCTGTATAGCAGGCCGCTTGAATACGGCTAATCAAACTCAAGGTTACAGGACTGTTTTACGTAATTTTACAATTATATTATATTTTAAAAATAATTTGCAGTCTTTTGTGAAAACTGCTTGAAATGGTTCCAGCAATCTGTTAGATGAAAACGATTCGAAAATATGGTGGGTGTAGCTCAGTTGGTAGAGCTCTTGGTTGTGGCCCAAGTGGCCGTGGGTTCAAGTCCCATCACTCACCCCATTTAATAAAAATGCGCTTCATTATAAGCGCATTTTTAATTTGCGCCCGTAGCTCAGCTGGATAGAGCGCCGGACTTCGAATCCGTAGGCCGCAGGTTCGAATCCTGCCGGGCGTACCAATAATTTAATGGGCTACAGATTTTTTCTGTAACCCATTTTTGTTTTATTACAACGAAACCTTATTCATTACCTGTCAGGACATCAATCTCTTTGATCTTTTTTGACATCAAGTGCGCCTGGAAAAGGCAGTGTGTTTACCGTTCTTTTACCGGAAGAACATTGTTGATGCAGCATATACCATCATTGAACCATATTGTATATCAGGATTCGCTCATATTCATACGAAAATGCACGCTAAGAAGCCTCTTATCAAGATGAGGGAGATTTCTCAATCTTTTCGGTTCAGCACCTTGTAGATGCCGTAAGCCACAACGGCTGACAGAATACCCTGAAGCAGGTTTGGAGGGATTTCCGCCAATGCGGCTTTAGCGTCGGTGACGGCAAAGAACGGGACTGTCTGGGCTATTAACGGATAGACAACCGCTTCGAAAATATAATAACCTGACACAAGTATGGCGACACCGACAACAAGGGCTGCAATCCGTCGCCATCTGCTGTCCTTGCTTTTCCACCCGATCAACCCAACTATTAACCCTTCCAGACCTTTGACAACTGCAGTAGCTACAATGAACTGGGGAAAACCAACTGCATCTGCTGCTGCAGGTCCGATTGTCCCAACGAAAAGACCAACCAGAGGACCGTAAAGAAGGGCCGCAGCCATGACAAATGTATCTCCAAGGTTAAAATACCCCCCCCGTAACGGGAATCGGTATGCGAATCATTATCGTACCGATGAAGGCAAGCGTGCTGAAAGCGGCAATAATGCCGGCCTGAAATAGTATTCGGGTTTCTTTATTGTGATCCATCTTATGATTGCCTCTCATTCAATCTTCAGAAGATTCTTTGTTTTGCGTAATTATATTCACTGTATGTTTATCAGGCAGCATGGAAATTTCATCTACCCAGAGTGGAATAAATCGAATTGCTGAGCAAATCGATTCAACCCCGATATTAACCAGCACTTGAGTAATTTTCCTCAATCGTTTTAATAATGGCAGTTTCTTACTGGTCTGTCCCGAGGTCAAAACACCTCGCCCCGGCAGTACGCCCTCTTCTCTGATAACTTCTATAATGTTGGGAATAACAAAATAAAAGATATGGTTGAATACCCGGAGAAACATCAAAACAATTTTCGGCCACATCCCCACCCCATGTCTGCTTTGCAGGATGTGGGATTCCAAGCGATAGAAAGGAAGCACCGTTATCATCGACAAAGCCAGAGGAATTAC
Source organism: Desulfobacterales bacterium (assembly GCA_021737275.1). Lineage (GTDB taxonomy): Bacteria > Desulfobacterota > Desulfobacteria > Desulfobacterales > JAIPEE01 > JAIPEE01. Next base: position 4,721 of record JAIPEE010000002.1, on the reverse strand, counting down.
CACTATCATCGTAGCCATCAAGTGGGCATAATGGCCGATTATATCCATTAAATCACCCACATTCCATCCGGATATTAATAAACCGATAATTGATATCAAAGTACCCAACAATACCAACGGGATGGTGATAGCCAACGCAATTATGATCGTAATCTTATATATTTTCTTCCCAAGCAGCAAAACAATTGCCGCATAGACGATTGCACCGTAGATGATCCACCCATAATCAACAGCAGCCAGGAGACGCCCGTGTAAATAATGGATCGGAAACCCGGTAAAGGCTGGAACCGCAAGGACCCAGATGATTAATGCTTTCAGTTTCCAGTTCATTGTCCAGCCTCACTGGCATGAAGATATACTGTAAATTCCGGCTCATCGGATGATGCAGCGTTCCCGCCAGGTGTTCGTGAAACCGACAGACAACCGCGAATCAGGGGCTGCCACCAGGGTTTATGGGAAATCAGCAACACGGGTATTTTTTGATCATGCGCGACTGTGACCACTGCATCCACAAACGCGATACTGCTTCGGCGACTCAATCCCCAATCCGGCTCGTCCAGAATAAGGGCTGCCGGGGAAGCGGCAATACGAACAGCCACAAGTATGGCTTTCACATCGAGTAAGGTATGATGTTTCTCACCAGGCGCGTTAATAAATGGCCCTGCACCTGAGTCGTTGTATGCCAAAGAAAGATTATACACCTCCCTTATGGCGTTGTATATGGAAAAGACAACTTTATTTGTGCGCCTTCCGGCTGCGGCAAGTACGGAAAAAGACCGCATCAGGGTCTGGGTCTGTACGTCCTGAAAAAGAAGACTTACTTTTCCTTCTGTATCCACTTCTCCTACGAAGGCCCTGCCCTGCAAAGCAATTGAACCAGCAAGGGCGCGCGCCAGCAGACTTTTCCCCTGCCCGTTTTCTCCCGTTATCAAACACGGTGATTCCAATTTCAGGGAAGTATCATCGATGGCTGCACAAGGAACATGGTCGGCTAATGGATTAAGGGACAACGTCAGGGGAATCCTGACATCAGACATCCGCATCGAGAAAGACAGGACGTTTTGTCCGGACCTGAAACCAAGATCATCCGGCGTTGCGGGAGACAAATCATTTTCTCCATCCAGTGCCAGAATCGACACCTGTTTACGGCCATGGAGACACTGCTCGATCACGTCTTCCAACAAGTACCGATTTGCCGGAGAAAGCCAGGCAAACGGGCTTGAGATTACAACCTTACCGCATGACGGTATGGACACATATGTTTTTGCCAGAGCCAGTTTTACCGATTCACCACCGGAGAGGGTTCTGATGGGCTGGGTTAACTGATCGGCAATACCGAAACGAGAAGCGATGTCTCCTATCTGATCTTCGTTCCCCCACTTTCCTGCTGACATCAAGGCCGCCATAAGGACCTGGCCGGCTGTGGCAAAGGCCAGACAATCCTTTGGATTGCTTGTGATCGATGAAACAAGATCCCCATTGCGAGGGGTCGTGACTATTCCTGAGATCTGCCTGAAATCTTTCCAGAACAGAACCGGGCCTCCATACCGCCTTGCCAACTTGAACTCCACCGACTTCCGAAAGGCATCCTCCCGTTCTTCATAATTGCTGAAAAAAGTAGTACAGGTTTCCAAATTGCTCATGATCTGTAAAGGCGGGTAATTTCGTCCACGTCAAAGCGAGGCCAGTCCACATTTTCCTGGTCATCAATCGCCATAATGCCCGGTTCAGCGTCTATCACCGATCCTATAACAGCTGCTTCAATGTCGGCAGCCGCCAGCTCATCCTGCAATCGTTTCGAGCTTTCCGGACGACAGCAGATCAAAAGGCTTCCGGAACCGATCAGGCCAAGGGGATCAATATTAAAAGGTGCGCAAACCGCCTTGGTTTCCGGCAGAATCGGAATCTGTCCCAACTGTATTTTCATACCGAATCCGCCTGCGATCGAGAATTCTTCAAGTGCTGTCGCTATTCCGCCTTCGGTGATATCATGCAGCGCTTTGACACCGTCGATATCTACGGCAATTTTTGCTTCTTCAAGCACACTGATTCCGGAAATAAAAGCCTGGGCCCGTTCGATTAACCCTTCGTTTATTCCCATGCCCATCAATTGCTGTTCAAACTCACGGGCGATAAGTGCCGTACCTTCGATTGCAACACCTTTGGTCAGGAGAATATGATCTCCCGGCCTCATATTCTTTTTATCCAGGAAATGATCCCTGCGCACACTACCGATCATCATGCCGTTTATGATCGTGCGTGACACCCCGTCCGTAATTTCTGTATGGCCGCCGCATAAGGTTATATTGCAGCGATTACAGACGGAGGCCAACGCCGCCATTACAGAGCGTATCTCCGAAGGCGTGGTGTTAACCGGAAATAAAAGTGTCGACAAGAACCAACGGGGCGTACCGCCGGAGGTGACAATGTCGTTGGCATTGACTAACACCGAATATTCTCCGATGGCGTTCGTTGCAAACGTGATCGGATCGGATGTAATGACAACGACCTCTTCTTCACTGGCGTCTACTGCAGCGGTATCCTCTCCTATGCCCGGCCGGTTCAGAACCGAAGGGTCACTAAACACAAACTCGTTGAGAAAATTATCCAGCAAATCCTGAGGAAGCTTGCCGCCTGGTAGCGGCAAACCCATCTTTACAATCAATGCCAGCTCTGCCAGGGATTGAATAATGAAATCCGGCTGCTCCGGAACTGCACCCTTTTCTCCATTGGTAATAAAAGCGCTTAAAGCCCCGGCGTTGTGTGCAGCCTCGATATCTAAAATAAAATCACCCACAACCAGAATTTCTTCCACAGCCACCCCAAAAAATTCAGCGGCATGGTGTATTCCGTCGGGTTTTGGTTTTGGTGCAACGGGGTCATCTCTGGAGATAATTAAATCAAAGGTTTCGATCGTTGTGAGTTCAAAATTTTTCAGCGCTCGATCGATCGCCAATCGGCTATTGCGGCTTATAACCCCAACCATGACACCCATCATTTTCAGGTCTTCGATAATACCGTCTGCGCCGGCATTGGGGTGTGTCTTGCCGGCTGCTTTCATTTCATAACCATCGACCGTAGAAATTGCCTCACGACGTTTGTCGCTCGTTGCAAGACTTTGGATATACTCCAGGATCAACATATTCGGCGGACAACCAATTTGGTGCCGAATGAGTTCAAAATCGATAGCTCCCGGTTCAGTCAGGGTCCCGTCAAAATCGAACAGCACTGCTTTAATACGATACGGTCGGTTCATACTTACTTTGTTCCCATTTTGTAACACTCGAGTAATTCATAGAATGCCATTGGATTCACAACCGATTATTATCACTGAGCGCAATTATCCATAGCATCCGCAAGAAGTCATAGGATAAGAGCTTGCCCTTTGTCAAGTCCAGTATGAAATCCCAAATGTACGAGACCACACCAAACCGGGGGCAAAGTTTAATTGTCGGGTAATTTGCTCCTTTTTCTTAGCCCAAGCAAATGTTTAAATAAAATTCTTTTCCCAAGCCCAATCATATTGTTAACTTCCGCTGCAATTTATTCAAAATTTTGATAAAGTATACACCTCAGGGTTGCATAAAAAAGAAGTGACTTGGTAGTAAAAGAACTTGAGAAGCCTTATGGATAAAGGTTATAATAAGTTCACCACAAACCAAATAACCGGATTCAATTTATAGCATCTGTTCCCTTTGCCGGATTTTCAGAACTTAAACACATGATTGAGGCATGTGAAGATTGGACCGACAATTAATCCGAATAAGAAGAATATAGGGTCACCCATTCCTGAATCCCATTCCTGTCATTCCATAACCCCATTTCTCCCAAATACAAGACGGAAAAAATGAATAGGTAATGATGTCCCCGGATATTTATTGCATTTAAAATATCCGAAACCGTATTCAATATTAATATTTAAAAAGCAAATATTCTTTGCAATGTAGAGATAACATCTGATTGTGTTTCCGGGCTTATTGATCCAAGTTTTTTAATAAGTCTTATTTTATCAATTGTGCGAATTTGATCTAAAACAATTTGCCCTTTTTTTCTTTTAAACGTACAATTTATTCGTGTTGGATAATCTTTATGAGATGAAGTCATTGGCGCAACAATTGTTGTACGTATATGCCTATTCATTTCATCTGGGGATATGATTAAACACGGCCTTGTTTTCTTTATTTCTGAACCAAGAGTAGGATCAAGATTTACCAGATAAACATCAAACCTGTTAATTACCATTTCCACTCATCCTTATCCCATTCGTTTGATATTGAATCAGTATTGTCTATCAAGACATCATCTCCATTTTCTGACATGGATTTAAAAGCCTGATCCCAACCATCCCTGCGATTTGCAACAGCTCGAATTATTATCTTATTATCATCAATAACCAGCTCCACATCTCCATGAATGCCAGTTTGGTCTAATAATGGTTTTGGAATCCGAATCCCCTGAGAATTACCAATTTTTACGATTTGAGCTCTCATATCATACTCCTTACCTTTTATATATGTAATCACATTGTAATTACATACGCTCAAAATGTCAAGATTATAATAAATTCCGGAAACACCTTACCTAGTCGATTCTGAAAAACCTATTCCTCGGTTGCCATCACTTCTGAAGGCAGCCGGGGTATTTTTAACCCAAACACTATCGAAACATTTAAAAAATAAAAAAACTCCTCCAGCCACTTAATCAGTTTTCTAAAATTCATC
>JAIPEE010000066.1 GCA_021737275.1 Desulfobacterales bacterium | reverse complement strand
AGGCCGCGCCTTAATAACGGTTTATAAAGGCGCGGCGCGCGAATCCACTATGATGTCAAGTACTTTTTCAATATTTTTTCACGTTTCTTATGATTTTTTTCAAAGAGCAAATGCTTTATGAAACTCTAAACTTTAGTTAATAAAAGAAAAGCCGTTTCAAAACTTTAGATTATGTTCATGATCAAGGCCAAAGCAATTAAAAATAAAATGATGTTTTGAATCCGCTGCTATGCATATTTCTTTTCATATGCTTTGATAAGATCATCGCCCTTTTGAATTATGGCTTCGCCTAAAGGCTTTACATGATGATCTTTGAGAATTCTTTTTACGATTTTCCCGGCTTCCTCTTTTTGTTCTTCTTTTTCCATTGTAAGGAAGTCATACTTCTCTTTATCCCAGGTAATAAGTTCATTTCTTAGATATTTGAGTGTATGCGGATGAATAAGAAAGTTCCCTCTGGGGCCGACCTGCTTTATTGCGTCAAGTGCGAGCTTTTCATCGGTAATATCTATGGGTTTCAAATATTCACGACAAAATTCCCATGTGTATGAATCAACAAGCATCTGTTTGAAACAGATTCCTTTTGCGTCATCTATGGTTCCCAGTCCTCCAACGATATCAGTATGACTTGCAGCTGCAAAAGCGGGAGCCAGATGTTCAAACAGCGTTTCTCTTTGATCACTGCCAATCCTGAACCCTGAAAAATCACCGCAAAAAGCCGGCAAATTATATCTTTTAGCCATTTGTGCCATCCCGCATTGAATTAATCCAAATTCAGGAGCATCATAATTGATATTCCCGGTTGCAAGGTTCATAGGGCTTGATTCTGCAGCATAAATATGGGGAGCGCCTTCTTCGGCTGCCTGTGTAATTACAATGCTTGCCAGGTTTTCTGCGTTTGTGGTCAACATCATTCCGGCAACGGTAATCGGGGCAGAAAGGGCACCAATAGTCATTGAAAGCGAAACAATCGGGATGCCTGCACGCGCAAATTCAACCTGGGCCTCTATGGCCCCTTTTTCAAAAGACAACGGGGCAAGCGGACAAACGATCATGGAAATAATCGGCCGTTTCTTAAGCGCTTCTTTCCCGCCAACGATTAATGATGCCAGCTCAATCTGTGCTTCAGCATTATGGGCGCCATGAACAGCATCACCCTGGAAATGTTTGGATGAATTCTGCATCATTATCCAAAGCTCATGCAGTGTCTGAGTACATGCAGGCATGTCTGTTGCGGAGAGTGCCGGCCATAAATAATCAACACCATCCAGACCATCCACAAGTTTCGCAATATCGCCCATGTCCTGGCGGGTGCTGTCACGGTATTCACCGGTATCGTTATCTAATACGAAAACAGCCGTGCCATTTGTCACTGAATAAGGATAGGAAGATACGGGAATTTTAAGATTGTTTTTGGGGTTCCTGCCATGGAGGGTAATCTCTTTGGGCGTAGTTTCGAGCGCCTCATTAATCATCTTCTCAGAGATTTTGGCGTTACTCTTTTCATAATCAACGGAGGCACCTTTTTTCTCCAGCAATTCCAGCACAGATTCACTATCGATTCTGACACCGACATCTTTTAAACATTCAAGACTCCGGTTATGAATTAAATCTTCCTCTGCTTTACTCAATAATACTGTTTTTAAATACGCCATTTTGTATTCCTTCTCCGGCTTTGTGTTATTTCAAAAAAGCTTAATCATTTTTCCAGTCATGATACCGGCCCACAAATCTTTTTGTTATTCGATTGTAAAGCGTTGAATACAAAGATGAAACGTGTAACCATCCTGTTACTATCCAGCGAATAAAAATAGGCGTAAAATCTTTCCCAAACTGTAAATACATATTTTTCCAGAATGGGTACGGCTCTCTTTCGATGTAGCTATAGTAATGTCTCATACTCTTTTCCATGATGTCTGCCGCAATCATCTTGCACGCCATCTGCTTTTCTGCATCATACATCGTTCGCCATAACGAAGTAGAATCCAGATAGTTTATATAATTTTTAAGTGTTTTTGCACTATAATCATTCTTTCGGATAGCCATCTCAATTGCTTCAGCAGCCATCATACCGGATAGCATTGCCGGAGGTACACCGGTCCCCCAGATATCAATCATCGTACCGGCTTCACCGCAGAGAAGAACACCATTACCATACAGACATTCCGGCCTGATCGGTTCGCCTATTGTTTCCATATGCGCCTGGTATTCTCTCAATGTTGCGCCTTCAAGCAGAGAATGCATATAAGGATGGCTCTTGATTTTTTCCAGCAATTCATGCGCTTTGACATGTTTTTCCTTGAGATCATCCACAATGCAATCTATCGCCATTGAAACACTGTCTTTATTGGTATAGAGCGTGTAGACACAATTCACATCATCTATAAATTCTCCCTCTACACAACAGCCCTCTCCTTCTCTCAACTGAAATCTCTTGTTAATGACATCCGGCGGCAAATCAAGAATCTCTTTTACAACCAGATAACCCTTTTTCGGATCTCTTTTCTTGATCAAACCTGATTTTTCCGCGACAGTGGAATGAATACCGTCCGCCCCCACAACAACATCAGCGTATAATTCATCGTCATCAATTTTTACACCCACAACCCTGTCATTTTCAATAATCAGATCGGTCACCGTCATTCCGGTAATCAGTTCAGCACCGGCTTTTACGGCCTCCCTGGCAAACCAGTTATCGAATTTGCTTCTGAATGCGGTAAAACTAATCGGATCATCTATAAAATTATAATTATAGTCATGAAAGGTCTTAACACTTCCACAATTGATATCTACCGTATCAAACCTTGTAACATTCCTTTCAAGTGGTGCTCTTTTTCGAAAGTCCGGGATGAGATGTTCTAAAACGGATGTGAATAATACGAAACCGGCAACATTCTTCTCACCTGGCCTCCTTCCCCGCTCCAGAAGTACGACCTCAATTCCTTTTTTTGCCAGCGTATACGCGCATGCAGATCCGGCAGGGCCTGCACCAACGACAATACACGTTACTTTATCCATTATTATCCTTTAAAAAGATGCTGTACTTGTGTGCTAATAATAATTATTTTTAATATAATTTTGCCTTGTCCCTACACGGCATAATGTGCACTTGTAATGACTTGACTTGGACGTTTATTTTTATTATATATTTTATTAAAAAAATCAAGTCCTTATCAATACAATTAGGAGGAATGTCCAGTGAAAAACAACCGATCTCAAGCAGCTGATCTTGTCTTGACCAATGGCCATATCATAACTGTTGATGATAAAGATACTATTGCCGGGGCAATAGCTGTTGCCGGCAATAAGATTATTAATGCCGGGTCTTCTCGCGATATAGAAAGCTTTATAGGGAAGGATACGAAAGTGCTGGATCTGTCAGGTAGAAGTGTCCTTCCGGGGTTTATTGACGCACATGCACATCTTGACTGTTTTGCTTTGCATACCAAACTCTCTTTGAGCTGTCACATTCCGCCGGCTAAACATGTCAAAGTTTTGGGTGGGGCAAATAACTGTGAAGAGATCCTCTCTGCCATTCAAAACCATGCACAAGAAATTCCTTCAGGAAGCTGGATTATTGCCCAGGGCCGGTTTAACCTTGAAACAAATGGCAAAAGCCCTACACGTGAGCAGCTTGACCGGGCAGCGCCTGATCATCCTGTTATATTGCGATACAGTGCCCACACCCAGCTACTTAACAGTAAAGGTTTAGATGTAGCAGGTATCGGCCCAGGTAACCCTGATCCTGATGAACTGAATCGGGTTGCACCGGGTGCAAAAATTATCCGGAATCCGGAAACCGGAGAACCGACCGGCCGGGTTATAGAAGCCTTTGACTGGATCTTTCCTGATGGACAATACCCTGCTTCCTATAATGAGTTAAAAGGTGCCATCCACCAGACAGCTATGGAAGCTGTCAGCCTCGGGATAACCAGCCTGCAAGAGTTTACCTGCTGGCCTGATAGCACACGCATTTATCAGGAACTATATGAAACCGGAGAGCTCCCCCTGCGTATTCAGTTTTCACCGGCTGTATGGGGTCTCCATCGCTCTGCTGATCTGGATGATATCCTCCGATTAGGCATCAAAACCGGATTCGGCAATCAATGGCTTAAATTCGGCAGTATCAAAATCTTTGTTGATGTGGAGGGCATTGGTGAAGATGGTATCTACCGTGAATGGCCACGTATCTCACAGAAACAATTGGACAACCTCGTAATGAAGGCACATCGCGCCGGCATAAGGGTGATGATGCATGCGACATCTCAAGAAGGGCAGCACATGGCCATTGATGCGGTTGCAAAAGCGGTTAAGAAATATCCGCGGTTGGATCACCGTCACCGTATAGAACACATTTGTGGTGAATACTGGCCTGAAGGGTTGGTACAAATGAAACAATTGGGGATAATTCCCGTACCAACACCATACAGTTCTCTAGCCTGGTATGGGGATACCTGGCTTGATAACGCTAAACCCGGGGATCGTGCGGTAATATATCAAACGTTATTGGATCAGGGATTCATGCCGCCAGGAAACTCTGATGTTATGGGTACGGAGACTGAAGCATTTAATCCCTGGTGGAGCATCTGGTGTGTAGTTGAACGTAAGACGCGTTCCGGAAGGCTTATCAGCCCTGAAGAAGGCATAAGTGTCATGGATGCCATCCGTCTTTATACCCGCTTTTCAGCCTTTGCAGGATTTGAAGAAAGTGTTAAGGGTGCCATCGAACCGGGTAAAATGGCAGACCTGATCGTCGTTGATCGTAACCCGCTTCAGGTGGAGGGTGATGAAATTCAGGATATCCAGGTTGTTATGACAGTAATTGATGGGCAGATTAAATATAAAACAGACAATTCGATCTGTTAAAATGTGAGAAGACGAACTTGACTTGACCAGGGTTGCTGCGTAACCCACTCAATGGGGTCATACCCATCTTCTATCTCATTCTTTTTATTGTTAGGTTCAAAAACGCCTTCTGAGCCCCATTTGCCACGGGCATCCTGAACCTAAAAGGCATATCCTTTCTTTGTCCAGAATTCACCAATAAGCGGCATGTCACAGTAGGGCTCTTTCTTCCCATAGGGCATCCGCGTTAAAATTACCGGAAAGGATCCCTCTTTCTCTGGTAAGTAAATATCGGCAGCAAGTTCTATCCCGTCTCTCATGGGCATCACCACATCATGAATTATTTGTTCCGACTCGCGCCGGTCAGTTGTTCCTGAAGGAATGGCTTCATATGTTGTTTCAGTTGGTGCTTCAATTTTTTTATCGTGTTTTATGGTATGGATTCCACTGGGCCTTGATCTATCTGATTCATTCTTCATGAATACGCTCCTTGTGGAAATTGCCACCCATACTTAGACTTAATTGTTAAAAACAAGAACAGAAAACCAGTTTTAAGACCCTCACTTAAATTTCAAAAATTTGTTGCGGTATATCATTCATTCTGACGGCACCATTTTTTGTGATAAAAAACTGGTCCTCTATCTGAAAATCACCCGCATCGGGGAAATACATCATCGGTTCCATTGAGATGACGATATTTTCTTCAAGCACGGTGTCTCTGTATGCATCATCATCCTTGATATGATGATATCCGACAAACGGCCATTCATGCACCTCAAGGCCCACACCATGTCCCAGGCCCGCGCCCAGATCTTTAATACCCCAGGCTTTTTCCATTACCCTGCTCACAGCATCAGCCAGTTCGGAACAATACACACCCGGCTTTGCTATTTCTGCGGCAGCTTCCTGGGCTTCTACAAGTACTTTTACAACATCTTTCTGTTTATCTGATGCTTTTCCAACAACAAACGGTCTTGAAAGATCAGAACAATATCCATTATACATGGCACCATAATCAATGGATATAGGGTCTCCCTGTTCCAGTTTTCTTCCTCCGCAGTTCCACCAGTAACCAAGATGTTTTTCATCTTTCCCGGATATAACCATGGTATAATGCGGAAAACCCTGGGAGCCATGCTCACGGCAAACCTTTTCAACTTCACTGACGACATCGGCTTCTGTAACACCCGGTTTGATAAAGGCTGCAGCAGCCTCAAATCCTTTTTTACCTATCATAGCTGTTTGCTTCATGCAGTCAATTTCAAATTCTGATTTTACAGATCTTTGTCTTTCCAGTATTTGGGAAAATATTTCTACTTGCGCAGGCTTAAGTTCTTCAGTCATCCGGTGGTAAAACAGCGGACTAAGAGAATATTCTCCTGCGACACCAATTTTTGAAGAGTTAAGACTGTTATCAGAAAGATACGTTTTGATAACATCAATATGATTGCCGGCTTCAGCCCGGTTTTTAAGCCATGTACACTGTTCCGGGAAATAACTTGCTGAACCTGTTTCAAGAACCGGCTCCAGTTTATCGTCAAGGGGAAGAATCATCATGCTGTCACCAAAGTAAGGTTCATATCCGGAGAGATACAATACATGGCCCCGCTGCCCGTATCTCATGCTGCCGGGAGCAGAAAATACGACAAGTACTTCAATCTCTTTTTCAGCCATTTCCCTTCTGGCATTACTCAATCTGCGTGAAATTTCCTCTTCAGGCATTTTAAATCCTTCTTTCAGCATTTCATCTCCTCCTCGCCACAGATTAGGGGTTTAAAAAACTCGCATAATCCAAAAATAATTTTTTGAGTCGTCTATATTTCATCACTCCACTTAGGTTGAAGATTCTTTAATTTGTATCCGGTTCTTTTAAAATCAAAAGGCGTTACTTGGTAATTAGTATCTCTTAAGTTCAGCAGCATCGTCGGATCATCCGGAATTTTTGTCACACCTGAATTAACATGCATACTAAATAAAGCATCCTTTTGTTTGCGATCCCCTACGCATATCTTATGACAGTTACCGCAATACTGTAATTCCGGATCAAAGACCTTTTCCGCCAGTTCCATTGGATGCCGGACTTCATTATCCGGCTTGTGCATTATTTTTATTATCTCATCAGCGCTACAAACAGGACGATTGTTATAGGACCATGTACCTACTTTTTTGTTTCCGATCTGATATTCGTGTCCGGTATAACCGTCACATCCATAAGCACATTTGAGCTTGCTATGCTTCGTGTGAGTACGCTCTTTTCCATCAATCATAAAACCGGTTGTCTTCTCAGGATCTATGGCTTTCACCGGGCAAATTTGAACACAATATCCGCAATTGTCACATGGATTTTCATCATCAGCATCCAACATTGGATCAGCTTTAAGGGGTGCTTTTGTTATTATACTGCTTAAGTGAACTGCAGCGCCATACTTAGGGTGTACCATCAGTGAAGACAATCCGATTACACCTAAACCGGCAGCCACTGCGGCATGCTTATGGCTGAAATCCGGCTTAAAGCGGTTATAATAATTATAAAATTCATTCTGGTTAATATAACATGTCGGGTATCCTTCTTTTTCAAGCAATCGGGTGAGGTTAAAGCTGATATCATCCAGATATTCAGTTGCTCGCATACTGAAGTCATCCTGGGGTCTACGGCTTCGTTTGGAAAACCATGCTTCCAGGCAGCCAATACTCAATGCAATCCCGAAAGAAACAACAGATAGAAACTCCGGCATAATGTTATCAGGGTTTGCATTCGGTGGTGCATCTGCAAATCTCTCGCGAGCTGATACACCCACAAAATCAGCGCCGAATTCTATTGTTTTATTTTTAATATGTTCTGTAAAACTATTCATAGAAGACCTCTCTATTTGTCAGTTTGGGAATCAGTTAAGTATTTTTATTAACCTTATTGCAAACTAACTCAACAAAAGGTTTTGGTACAAAATCAAGGCGGATTCAATTTTCAAACCACAGGCATATTCAAGTATTTCAAGGTATAGTCCCATTTGTTTGTCTTTCGCAAAAAATTATAATTCATGAGACTTTAACAACAGCTTCACCCTCAATAACTACCTGGCCCTCACTATTAGCACAAATCGTTTGCAATGTTACAATTGGTTTATCTTCACGAATTTTTACGATTTGGACTGATGCGGTAACTTCCTCTCCGATTCTGACAGGTGCTGTAAATTTCAGATTTTGTCCCAAATAGATAGAACCTTTTCCAGGAAGTTCAGTGCCTATAAGTCCCGAAAATAAACTGGCAACCAGAAGTCCATGTACAATTCGCGCTTTAAATACAGAACCTGCAGCATAACTGTCGTCCAGGTGTATAGGATTTGTATCAGTGGATAAACCGGCAAACTGCATAACATCCTCTTCAGTAAACACTTTACTCAATGTAACCTTGTCTCCAATTTTTAAATTCATTTTAAATCAGGCCTCCGCAAGATTAACCTGAGTAATTTTATTAAAAATGATGATGGTTACATCACACCGGCACGATTCCTGAAAATATTCAGACTATTGATATCAACGCCTAACAGGTCTGCAATATGATGTTTAACCTCGATGCCCTTGGGAAAACCGCCAAAGGAGCGAATCGTACCTAAACTGAGATCTTCACGAAGTTCTCTCATGATAACCGCGTCAGTAAGTTCAGCCGTTGATATACCCAGTTTCCCAGCTACAAACGCTTTTGCCTCAACCGTTTTCATGCCCCTGGTCATTTGCATTCGGGCCACCAGATCTCCGGAAGTCCGCATGCCGCCCATACCGGAACACATTGCATGAGGTATAGCCACACCTGCAGGGTCCCCATCGCCTACCTACAATCCGTCCAGACGGGTAATTTCCACCATTGCTTTTGATGCAAGAGAAACATGATCGATGGACGGCACATCACAAACCGGCAACCCACCCACACCCTGTCCCATGTTACCGTGAACCGGAATGTCTGAAGCATCAACACAGGCTTTTGTAAAGGTGATAACCCGGGAAATATTCCATGGAAATGATTTTGTGGTTGTCGTATTTATAACAGATCCAAAGATGTTTACCCCCGCTTGCTGCGCGACTTTGACCTGTTCGTGAGGATAAAGCCCTGCAAGTCTGACACCGTTATGAGTGAGCTCGCTGTGCATACCCAGGATAAATTCTCCGGCCATCCCCATTTCGATACAGATATTCGGATACTTTTTCCTGAGTTTTTCAGTGGCAACCAGAGCAGCTTTAAAGTCTGCATCTCCAGAGGCACCGACAGAATCAAAGTTGATACCGTCTGCACCGGCCTCATACAGAGCTGAACCGACATAAACCATATCTTCTACAGCTAATTCGATAGCTCCCTCATAGGCTTCTTTTCCCTCTTTGATTTGTCCGTTCGGTATCAGTTCGGCTGGATTACCCATGGGCCCGTCCGGTTTTGTGTAAAGTCCAAGGTTGGGCATCGCACCATAAAAAACAGGAACAACCATTAAAAACTGGGCTTGCTCCATCACATGAGTAAATTCATGGACAATGGGTTTAACCGGCTTGAAACTGTAATCCAGGTGAGAAAGTTCTGTGGTATCCGCTCCGAAACAGCGTTCATAAAGCTGGAGCACCTGAATCGGACCGGTTGATATCCCCATTCGCCCGATCTTGTTGGTACCACCGTCATACGTCATGATAACCTCGGAACCTTTTTCAACGCCGTTTATTTTGCAGGTGGATTTTAGCAGATCAAAGAGGTGCCTTCTTTCATCTTCTGAAAGGTGAGGTATTTTACCCCGTTCAGCCGCATCATTGGTGCCCGCTTCAATCTCTTTCATTAACCCGGCTTCAGTGAGTTCGATGGGCCAGCCGTCGCCGGTTCGTGAAAACACTTTTTTCATGACAAACCCTCCTCAAATATTTCTACTTCAATTCAACTTCTACAAAAGTAAATTCAAAGTCATTGGAATTGACCGTATTGTGCTCAACTCCGGCATTCCTGAAATAGGGTCTCCCCTTTTCAAGATCGGCTGAATTGTCTCCGCTCCTGGTTTCCAAAAGCAGCTTACCGGTCATCAGCGGAATGACAACATAATCGTATTCGTGCCGATGCCAACCGGTCTCAGCCCCAGGTGCAAGCCGCCAGTTATGAACCATGACGCGATCATTATCTATTTGTAATTTAGTTATGCCTTTTTTTCGTTCTTCCATTTTTAACCTCCTTTAATTAGTATAATGTATCCTGGTGGAAATCAATTTTTGCTAACAGTTTCGGTAAGAACAGATACTTTAAGGTCCATACTTTTTTACAAAATATAGCTGTTTTTCAAAAATTTTGACCTGCACCTGTTTTTTTCTCTTTATGTTTGTCAAGCGACAGGAGAATCATGGGCACATCTTGAAAATTCAAACTCCGGCTTTGGCGTTTCTATCTGCTTAACAATTCCACGCAAGGCTTTTCTCAGTGCTTCTTCCAAAACCGGATGATAAATGGGGATGGATAAAAGATCTTCTGCACGCATTTGTTTTGTAATCGCCAGGGTAAGCAGATGTGCCATGTGTTCACCAGATGGTGCAATCATTTCAACACCTAATAGTCTGCCATCTTTTTTATCACCATAGATATGAACCTTGCCTGCATTTTCCCCCATTATCATGGCTCTGCCCTGATGTTCATAATCAGTTTCTCCGATTACAAAAGGCACTTTATTTTCCATCAGGTCTGTATATGACTGACCGATGATACAAATATTGGGGCTGGAGAAAGTAATATGCAGCGGTGTCCGTTTTTCAAAGCAGCCAATATCGTTGGCCATGGAATTGTATCCTGCGATCCTGCCTTCATCCGCAGCTTCATGCAGGACGGGGCGGATACCATTAACGTCACCTGCAATAAATATTGGCAAATCTTCAATTTGGAGAGTCCTGCCATTTAAAAAGGGCAACCCATTCTGATCAAGATGAACACCTAAATTCTCAATTCCCAAATCATTAACTGCCGGATGCCTGCCAAGTGCCGGTAACACTTTGTCAACAGTCCAGGATTGGCCATTGCAGCCCACAGCCAACCCATTATCTGTTTCTCCAAGAATTTCAATGGTACCGACCTGAATATTCATTTCTCTTTCAAAGCAATGATATGCGTAGGCTTGAATATCAGGATCTGTCAAACCGCCGATAACCTTGCGTCTTATCATAGCAACGACATCAATCCCGAGTCGGCTTAAAGCCTGGCCCAATTCAATACCTATCGGGCCCAACCCCAATACTGCCATTTTCTTCGGAATGGTTTCCTGTTCAAAAAAAGAATCCGTATCCAGAAAATAGTTACTGTATTTTTTCCATTTATCCGGCATAAATGGTTTTGATCCGGTTGCTATTATAAATTTCCTTGATTTAATTTTTTCATCGCCCAGATCAAGTGTGTTTGGATCAATAAACCGGGCATTTTTAGCGATGAAGTTAGTTTCCCAGCTCTTCATCCCTTTAACCACACCGCCTGCAAATCGATCTCTGAGGCTCCGGACATGGGCCATAACCTTTCTATAATCCGGGACTGTTGAACTGGAATTACTTAATCCATACTTATCAAATTGATGTTTTTTATGATAAGTATTGGCGATTTCAATTAAAGCTTTAGATGGCATACAGCCGACCCTCGCACACGTCGTGCCTAATAGGCCCCCATCAATCACCACATAATTATCGGTCTGTTTTGCAACTTCTGCACGGGCAGTAAGGCCGGCCGTTCCGGCACCGATAATGACAACATCATATGTTTTCATTATATCATCCTCATCTCCAAATTTTCATTAGCTGTCGTTTCTCTCAACAGTTAATATGCAGACATTCTAATTAAGGGTACCACTAAAAATTAGATTTTTAGTGGTACCCTTAAACATGCCGCCGAACACTTCCTTCCGAACCTCTTTCCCCTGGAATCAATTCATATTTAATTTCAGGGTTTAACCCTTTTTCTTCTCTGTGCGAAACATAAATAATTGTGGTTTGGCTTTCTTCAGCGATTTTGTTAATTAAAGCGGTTACCACAGATACATTATTGTCGTCGAGACCATGTGTTGGTTCATCCAATATAAGTAATGGCGGATGTTTTATCATCGAGCGTGCAATGAGAGCCATGCACTGCTGCCCTTCGGAAAGATCTGCAAACCGCGTATATTTTAAACAGGTCAGCCCAATTAAATCAATCCATTGGCCGGCCAAATCTTTTTCCGAATTTTTAGGCTTTTTATAAAGCCCAATAGAATCGTATAACCCGGAAATCACCATTCTTTCAACGTTATGCCGGCCATTAAATAAAACGGTCATTGCGGGCGTAACATACCCAATTTTCTTTTTGATTTCCCAAATACTTTCACCACTCCCTTTTTTTCGACCAAAGATCGTCAAATTCTGACCATAAGCCTTGGGATTATCTCCGGTAACCATCGTAAGAAGTGTTGTTTTTCCTGAACCGTTTGGACCCGTCAGTTTCCAGAAATCACCTCTTTTTATTTCCCAGCAAATATTATTCAAGATATTTTTTTCGCCATATTTCACCGAAACGTTTTTAAATTGAATTAGCGGATTGCTCATGGGTTCAAATTCTACCAGTGCCGGTGGGATATTACCTTCCACTGAAAAGGTTTTATTCTCCTGGAATTGATTCCGATATTCGTCAATCGTTCCTGAAAATAACACTTTATTATTCTGCAACCGCAAAGCATTATTGATAAAAGGCAAAATATTATCCTTCCTTCTGAAAAGCTGAATGATCGTCATCTTTTCAGAAAGATCTTTTAACCTTGATAATAAATGATCCTGCGATTCTTTATCCAGCATGTCAAAGGCATTATCAAGGATAAGGAAATCCGGATCCCTGGAAAGGAGATAATTCAGCAACGCTTTTTTCTGTTCTCCACTGGAAAAAGTACGGATACTCCGATGTTCATTTTGTGAAAGCGTATAATCATCGTGAATAGCCTCTTCTTTAATAAATAAATTCAGTGTAAAATTTGAAAAAAGTGCGCCAACTTTGCCTTCAAGGTCTTGAAAAGGCTCCGGTACTTCGCCTTTTAACAGGTTCTTAATGTAAGTTGATTCCATGGAAATCCCGGCACCGTATATGACCCAATGTCTGTTTTTTTTCATCTGATTATAATTTTTAATATCACTAAATGGCGTTAAGCTCAAATCCGTATGATTGAGCTATGAAATCAGAATTTCTCTCATCGAATCAGATTCTGTCGGGATTCAAGAGCTGCTCCTATTTTGTCCATGCGTGTAAAATTTCCTATGGACGGGCACCTCTTGCCCAGGCCTTCAGGCAGAGCATTTCGATTGCGATCATCGCTGCGGCGTTAGAAGTTACTTCGCTATGATCGTAGGGTGGAGATACCTCGACAACGTCCATGCCGGCAAAATCAATGCCCTTGAGTTCGCGAATAATGGCGAGTGCCTGATAAGTAGAGAGTCCGCCCGGTACGGGTGTGCCGGTACCCGGAGCAAAGCCCGGGTCCAGACAATCGATATCGAAAGTAAGATAAGCTGGACCATTTCCAACCCGGGTCAGAATATGTTTTGCAATCTCCTCTGCTGAACACTTATGTACCTCGTCGGCACCCATGACCTGAACACCTTCACCATGCTCACCGGTAAAACAGGTCCGAATACCGATCTGGATTGTGCGCGCAGGATCAATTAATCCATCCTTCATCGCGCGGGTAAACATGGTGCCATGGTCTATGCGATCGTTGATATCATCTTCGAAATCCCGATGAGCATCAAAATGGACCAGACCGAGCGGACCATATTTCCCGTGATATGCTTTAAGAATCGGATAGGTGATGAAATGATCTCCGCCAAGCGTCAGGGTCGATACATCTTTGTCAAGAATAGCAGAGATATGCAGGGTGATATCTTCTGAAACGTTTTTAATGAGACCATAATCATATTGCAAATCACCGTAATCAGTAACGGCGAGTGTATCGAAAGGATCGAAGTACCAGGGCCAAATTGGCCCCCAGGCGTGATGTGCACTCACGCGTCGAATGGCTTCAGGGCCAAACCGGGTGCCCGGCCGATTTGTTACGGCCTGGTCAAATGGGATACCTGTTACCGCAACATCCACACCTTCCAGTTCACGCGTATATTTGCGCCGCATGAACGAAAGAGCACCGGAAAAGGTATTCTCGATGACACTACCCTTAAGGTTTTTTCTACGAAATGCTGCATCGCCATGATTCATAATACAATTTCCTTCCGTTAGAGGTTTACCTGTTCAGTATTATGCTAAAATCATCAAGAACCGTATCTTAAATAGTAACTATTATAGTTCTTATAACATAACTAAATTCACAATTTTCGAATGGGAAATGGTTTGTATTTTGCAAAAACAGAAATAGATTCCAATATTTAAACTTTTAATAATTTGCCAATAGTTAATAATTCAGATACGTTTAATTGGTTTTCCATTTTTGTGATAGGCTTTACACGGCCGTAAGCCCTCCATCCACCGATATATTGGCGCCAGTAATAAACGATGCCTCATCTGAAGCTACCATTAACACAGCAAAAGCAACTTCTTTGGGCAACCCCACTCTTCCAATAGGGTGCAGCTCATCCATTTCTTTTAAGTAGGCTTCCTTATCTTCCTGCATATCGATTTCTCTTTGCAGCATGGGTGTATTAATAACTGCCGGACAGATGGCATTGACCCGGATATTTTCTTTGGCATAATCCAGTGCCATGGCACGGGTTAAATTAGTCACGCCCCCTTTTGATGCACAATAGGCCGCTTCATCCGGATTTCCGGAAACACCCGAATCAGATGACATGTTTACAATGGTCCCACCCCCCTGTTTTTTAAAATGGGGATATACCGCTTTGGAGCATAAAAAAACACCTTTTAGATTGATGTTAATGATCTGATCCCATTCATCTTCAGTCGTTTCTTCTACCCGTTTTTCAAGATAGATACCGGCATTATTAACCAGAATATCAATTCTGCCAAACCGATCAACAGTCTTTTTTACCATCTTTTGCACATCATCCCATCTAGAAACATCACCGGCCACAGAATCAACTGCATCCGCACCAAAAATTTCAAATTGTTTCTGGACAGCATCACATCGCTCTTTTGAGCGCCCGGCTATCATTATCTTTGCACCTTCCTTTAAAAAACGTTCTGCTATCGCCATTCCAATGCCCGATGATCCGCCTGTAATCAAGGCTACTTTGCTTTTAAGCATCATTTTTTTCAGCTCCTATATTATTTAAAACGTTTAAAGGGACGTTGTCTACTAATTGTATTAATTTATTCTTCGCCTTAATATACGGGCGCCGTTATTGATACACCAAGCTGACGGGCGGCTTCGGCTAAAGACAACCCATTTTTATTCACCATCATAACGGAAAGATCTGATCTCAGTTTTGATACTTCATGTAACCGGCTTCCACTTTGTAGCGCTGCTACACTTATGGATCTTTTTTAGCACTCTTTTTTTTATCAGCGGCAAAACCTTTTTTAACGTAGATGATTCGAGGGAATATAGCGAACCGGATCCTTATAATATGTATCTTCTTCACAGACTAACGGCTGACGATTTGTGTCATCATCTTTTGTTTTCACCAAAGTCCGCCAAGGGCTACGGTTATGGCCTCCCCGTTTACACCACTGGATTCTTCGGATGCAAGGAAAGCTATTACCTCGGCCACTTCTTTGGGTGTTACCACCCGGCCCGCCGGATAAAGCTCAGCTCTTTCTGCCCACACCTCGTCAGGAGAAATACCACGTTGTTCGGCTTCGGCATTGGCCGAAGCCTCAGCCATTGAGGTACGTACCCAACCGGGCAAAACCGCGTTGGAAGTCACGTTATGGGGCCCGGCATCCTGAGCAACCGAGCGCATTAGGCCCAGAAGGCCATGTTTTGAGCTATTATAAGCACTACCGGCGTGTTCCGCCACCTGTCCGGCCGTTGAACTCGTAAAGACAAATCGGCCATAACCCTGTTTAATCATATCTTTGACAACTAATTGTGAAAGAAAATAAGGGCCATCCAGATTAATACGCATTGTTTCGTGCCAGACCTCCGGCTCCTGCTCCCAGATCACCCGATTATGGGCCGATCCAATACCGTGATTGCACACCAGAATTGAAACCGGCCCAAGACGTTCC
>JAIPEE010000065.1 GCA_021737275.1 Desulfobacterales bacterium | reverse complement strand
ATTGTCTGCATGCTTTTTCATTTGGAAACTTTTTCCTAAGTTCGTTAATATTCATATGCTCTTCTCCTTTTTTGAGAAGATCATACAACATGGCTGTGACATATACGGTCACAATGCCTTAAACTTGTTTATAGGTCCGTTAATTTATTATTAAATGGCAACTTTTCTGGTGCATACCTCACTATACTCCAGAGGGGCGTTCATCTCACCCATTATTTTAAGAAAAAGTACTGGGTCAAGGCACTCTGATGCGATGACTCCCCGTGGTGTATCCTTTCGCATGCACATTTTGGCGCCGACAACGGCAGGAAGCGCAACATAAATATTGGAGGCCCCGAATGTATTAAATATCGCCAATCGTTTCTCAGGCGTATCAAACATGAAAAAAGGCCAGTCAATTTTATACTCAACCAAATCTTCGCCGCACTTTCCGATCAACTCCACAGCAGCCCAGGCCAGTATTGATATGGGTTGTGCGGCGGTTTGGGCGGTTTCCGAAAGAAATGTGTCAACAGGTTTACGGACTATTTTCATCAACACGTCGAGTGGTGCGACTTTACAACCTTTTACGTCTACGGGCTCGTTACTGGCAAAACCTTGTTTGATAAGCGTTCCCGCATTTTTGTCGATGGTGTATTTAAAGTCGCAATACCTGATTCCTTTGCCGATAAAATAGGGCAGGGTGATCTGTTCCTGGTGCTGATGCAAGACCATAGGGATGATGTCAATTGGTTTCGGGTAGCGGTACTCTTCATAGCCGCTGAAAATGGGATATGTTTTGTACTTACCATCTTTAAAAACCATAGGTTTAATTGCATAACCCCATAAGGACCTGAACGGTGACCATGTGGGCGTCCAGGCACTGACAACATCATCGGATGGAATCATTGACTTGCGACCGACGCGCATGCGTATGGAGTCAATAGTATCCAACTTGTCGGCATAGTACCTTGTCAGGACGTTCATTACTCCCGGTGCGCCGCCACAGCCATGGATGGCCGACAAACCGGCTTTCTTAAACTCGTCGTCTAAAGCAATGGGTCGCCCTTCGATTATCTGGCTCAGGATATTGTCACTTGCACAGATATCCATCTTTTCAGGTTCACCAAATGATGTGTCCACATAGTGTGCCCCGACTGCCAGTGCTGCTTTCATAATATTTTCATTGAAGACTGTCAGTGTCAGTGTAATGATGACATCCACACCCTGTGCTGCCCGCTCAATATCCTGAATATTACCGGCATCGATTTTTAGAGTTGTAATTTTCGGGCTGCCGACTTTTTCTTTAACCTTGTTGACAAGTTCCAGGTCGATATCACCGAGAATGATTTCACGGACATCAGGATCGCGAGATAAGATTGAAACGCATGGTCCGCCCTGCGCTCCTGCGCCAATAATTAGAACCTTCATTCCATATTCTCCTGGTTATATGTATTGTTTAAAGGTTAGCTTAAATCTCGTTTAACTGTTACGGATACCGGAATATTTCTTTCACCCAACAGCTCAAAAAAACGTTTTGGCGGCATACAGGCTTCTGCGGGCAATGCACCCTTTTCAGTTGCCTCACCACCTGCCAGAAGACGAGCGGCAATACCAACCGGTACGCCTACGGAGTGCGGGCCGGTACCCATATTCCATGGTTCATATGGATGGCATATGGCTTCCAGGCGTATTTCCAGTTTCTCCTCATTTTTTTCTCCGATAACATCTACCCTCAGTACTTTATGATCATCCGGTTTTGTAGTCGGCATGGGCAGCTTTTTGGAAAGTTCAATGAGCAGATCACGCGGTACAACATCTTTGCCGTTTACGTTAAGTGCTTCCGTACCACCTAATCCCATATCGACAAGAAATTTCAGTTTATTTTCGAAGTCCCCCGGCAGGGCAAGCTTGAAGCTCATATTCTTAAGGCCTTTTGGTTTGAATGTATTTGGAATGGTTATCTCTTCCGAGTGAATGGTACAATAAGCCGTCTGGGTGCCTACCGGTTCTGGAAAATCAATAACTTCACCACCGGATAATGGCGGAACTTCTTTCATCTCACCGTTTTCCAGAACAAATGCATTCATTACAAATTCATCAATCAGGGTGCCCAGTGCATAAGGGATCGCAAGAGGGGTATCCAGCTTAGCCAGGTTTACAATTCCATCACTGATATAGATGGATTCCACAGAATCCAGCATGTCTACAGCATAACGGCTCATGACATTAACAATTCCGGGTGCGCTTCCCATGCCCAGAACCGCTGTAATGCCTTTATCCTTCCACTGTTCTTTGAGCAGAAGTTGTTTTTTTGCGACATGAAAGAGTCCACCCATGTCGACATAATTAACACCCTCTGAAAGGCAGGCATCCATTACCTTAAGGTTCAGATGATGGGTTGTACAGTTGGCCACGGCACCGCTGCCGCGGATGACAGCTCTCAGGTTTTCCGGATCATTTATATTAACTGAAACAGCGGTTGCCTTATTGTTGCACCAGTCGGCTGCCCGCTTTTCCAGTACTGGTTTGCATTGCTCCAGATCTGCCAGGACAATCTCTTTTACTTCCGGTGCATTTGCAAGATCACGAATTGCCCCGGTTGCCATTCTACCTGCTGCGCCTAATACGGTGATTTTCATTTTTCCTCCTGAATTTATTCTTAGTATGGTTATCGTTGCAGTTGCTCCACTGCGATATTAAGTTTTTCGTCAGTTAAACGGTCTCCTATCCCGAGATATTTTGTGGCAGACAATCCTGCTATTTTGCCTTCAATAAAAGACTGTTTTATATTATTGCTTCCACCTGCCTCACCGGCGGCATAAAGACCGTCTGATACCGACATATAATTATTTACTTCAGGTTTCCGGATAAAATGATCCGGACAGTTTATGATATAGGTGCCACCGCATCCGTGCTGAAACAGGAGGTCGTTTGCCGGTGCACGTGAACCGGAAATGCAGATCGTATCGCATGCAATCTTAGTTTCTGTGCCTGGATTGCTGTTGGCGGGATCCGGTAGAGATTCAAGAACAACACCTTTAACCTGTTTTTTGCCAATGGCGGACTTAATTTTGTGGGAATGAAAAACGGGTATATTTTTACTTAATATGAAGTCTTTTTCCGGGCAGGCATTGGACGATTGACCACTTCTGCTTTCTGCGATACCGAGAACAGAAATACCTGCTTCGTAAAGCTGTTTTGCTATAACATATCCTTCGTTTGAGCTGGAAATGACAACAGTCTGTTTACCCGGCAAAACACCATCCCTGTGCATCAACCGCTGTATACCCGTGCTGAGGAAAATGCCCGGCAAATCATTATTTTCAAATACAGGCGGCGTTTCATATGATCCTGTTGCAATGATGGTACATTGGGGTTCGAATTCCCAGAATTTGCCGGGGCCTGTTGCCGCGATTACGTCTTCCTCATACCAGCCAAAAGCAGTTGTGTTGGTCAGAAGATGAAAACAGGTATAATTAGCCAGCTTGTTCGCCATTTCAACAACATATTCAAACGCATACTTTTTTGAACCCTTTTCCGGTAGTTCAAATTCTCTTGTATCATATTGTAAACGACCACCCAACTTTCCTTCTTTTTCAACAAGCCATACTTCTGCTCCACTCCTTACTGCATTCAGTGCAGCACTCATACCTGCAATTCCACCGCCTATAACAAGAACCTGGGGGGATGCCTGTATTCTCTTAACCGGTGAGGGCGGTTTGGAGTTATCTGCAATCTTTCCGATTCCGGCTGCATTTCTCAAAAAACGTTCCCAGATATGATATAACCAACGCGGCTTTATAAGATAGCGGTAATAAAAACCAGGGCGGATCAGAAAATCCAGCTTTCCTGCAATGGCGGCAATGTCGAATTGTAATGACGGCCAGGCATTTTGGGATTCGATAACCATATTTTCTTTAACAATTGTTTGACATACACGAACATTGGGTTCGCCGTTCACTCGCATAAGGCATTGGGAACAATGACCGGACAAACAATATAATCCCCTTGGTCGGTGGTATTTCATGCTTCTGCTGAATATCCGGATTCCCGAGGCATATAATGCAGCTGCTATGGTTTCACCTTCATATGCAGGGACAGGACGTCCATTAAAACGGATTGAGATTTGTTTACCATGATTGAAATTTACTACAGGGTGATGATGTATCCGTAAGTTATCTGTCATGCAGCACCCCCTTCCGTTTCTGTTTCACTGGGAACCACAAGGGAGCGATCAATAATCGGTTCGCCTTTTTCAAACCTTTCAACATTAAAGGGTTGGATCTCCGGCGGCATTTTACCGGTCATAATATATTGTGCCAAGAGCTCGCCTGCGGCAGGTGCGCCAACAAAGCCGTAAACCCAGCCACAATCGAGAATAAAGCCTTCAATTTTTTTAACAGGACCGATAACAGGGGCGATATCAGGCGTCATATCAACAATACCGCCCCATTGGCGCATTAAACGCGCGCTCGCAAGCCCTGGAAATAGTTTTGTGAATTTTCGGGCCATATCCTGTGTGGCAACCAGCGTGCTTTTCAGGCTTTTGGCCGGGGGAAGAGTTTCAGTTTCAGCGCCGCCTACAAATTCTCCACGGGTACTCTGGTGCATATAACTTAAGGTATTCAGAGATGCCAGCATGGGATGCAGAAACGGTTTTAAAGGCTCGGTAACAATCATCTCAAGGCGATATGTTTGTGAAGGTAATGATACACCAACCATACCAGCAACATCTCCGGCATGTCCGCCGGCTGCATTCACCACCAAGCTTGTGCTTATTTCACTTTTTGATGTTTTTACTGACCTTACGGTTCCGGCCTCAACCTGTATGCCGGTTACTTCCGTATAGGGAAAGATATCAACACCAAGGCGTTTTGCAGCACCCGCATATGCCCAGACTACAGCATCATGTCTGGCAAATCCGCCGTTGGATTGCAGGGTTCCTCCCGATACCATCTCAGGATTAAGTGCCGGAATCAGTTTTAATACGTCTCTCTGATTCAGGAGTTTTGTTTTTAATCCGAATGAATGTTGTGTATTGACATTTTCGCGGCACAATTCAAACTCCTTACTCGTTGAGGCAAGAACGAGATAGCCGCAATGAGTAAACATGACATTAAAATCCAGCTCTGCCGAAAGTGTTTCCCACAGCTGCATGCTTTTGTCGAAAAACTGAATCCATTCATTTGAAGCAAATGCCGATCGCAGCATTTCACCGTTTCGACTACTGGCACCGCTGCCGATATAACTTTTTTCGATAACCGCAATGCTGCCAAATTTGTTTTTTGCAAGGTTATAGGCCAGGGCCAGGCCCTGTACACCGCCGCCGATAATAACGATATCATAATTACTCTTTATCATCATCACCTCGCAGTGTTTCTGTTGCCAGTGATCCAAGGGGTATGGGTTCAGCCGGCGGGCGAAGGGTTGGCACACGAAGACTTTCAATGGGTTGGCCGGTTTCCCGGGCAAATATTTTCAAAACATTCTGCATGCACATTTTTCCCTGGCACGGCCCCATAAAAACACCGGTAAATCGTTTGAGCATTTCAATATGATCATAACCGGCTTCAATAGTGTTAATCAGATCCGTTTCTGTAATATCGTGACAAAAGCAGACAATTTTTTTACTCATAAAACCCTCTCTTTTATTGAGCCGGTTATCATCAGAATCGTTATAAAATTATAGCAAAAGCCATACCAGTATCTGAAGAAACGATGTTCAATTTTAAAATGTAAATAAAATAATGAAAATAAAATAATGAAAACAGGTAATTATTACAAAATCTACATTTTAAATAAAAATTGTTTATCCAAATTTTTTTACAAAATTTAATTAAATGTTGTAAATATGCAACACTTACATACAATCGGCTTTGTGAAAATTCAATAATACTCTTTGATACAGAAGCTTATTGTGTAGTGTTGAAAAAAAACAATACGTTGTGAAATTACAACAATCAGATTTTATATTTCTTTCTTTTTCTTGATAATGTCGAGTGGTCGATACCAAGTGATTTAGCCGCTTTTCTTTGTGATTTGTGCAGGTTCATGGCATTTTTAATTGAAGTTCTTTCAACATGTTCAACAATTTTGTGAAGCGGCCACGTTTGATCGGTATCATAAGACATTTGAATGTTGTCTTCCTGCCTGACACCATCCGGGAGATCTTCAGAAAGAATAGTGTCTCCGGGTGTCAGTACAACAAGTTGTTCAATAAGGTTTGCAATTTCACGAATATTTCCTGGAAAGGAATAATTTAAAAGAATATTTAACGCCGGTGCTGAGATATTTTTATTTGTACGGCATTTTTTGTTAAACAAATCAAGAAAATGGTGAATCAGTGGTGGAATATCATCTTTCCGGTCTTTCAGCATGGGAATATGGATCGGAATAACATTCAAACGGAAGAAAAGGTCCTTTCTGAATGTGCCGGACTCAACCATATCCTGAAGGTTACGGTTTGTTGCCGCAATAATGCGGACATCAATTTTTTGGGGTGTTGTTGAACCGATTCTGACCACTTCATTGTCATCAAGAAAACGCAAGAGCTTGGATTGAACATTAACTGGAAGTTCACCGATTTCATCAAGAAACAACGTGCCGCCTGCTGCAAGTTCGAAGTATCCTGGTTTTCCCTTTACCCTGGCGCCGGTGAATGCGCCTTTTTCATATCCAAACAGTTCCGCTTCCACCAGTGTTTCCGGAATTGCGCCGCAATCCACCCTTATGACAGGACCTTTTTTTCTGCTGGAGGCTTCATGGATCAGCTTTGCCAGAAAGCCCTTACCGACTCCGGATTCCCCCGTAATCAAGACAATGGAATCAACCGCAGCCGCTTTCATGGCCTTATCAAAAGCCCGCTGCATATCTGTGCTTCTGGTAATTATTTTTTTACTTAAAGTCTGGTGTTGATAGAGCTGTTTAAGTTCAGATTGATATTGTCGGGTCAGTTTTTTGCTCTCTTCAAGTTCGGATTGTAGCTCATTTAATTTTGTAAAGTCTCTTGTATTTGTAACAACAAATTGTATCTTACCACTGCTGTCATAAACCGGATTTCCGGTTACCAGCATTTGTTTCCCATTTTTAACCTGTTGGATAAGCGTGACCGTTGATTTTTTTTTTAAGACTTCTGTTGTAACGGACATGTCAAAAAGGCCTTCTTTTACAAGATCCTCAACATGCCGGCCGGTTACCTGATCTGCCGTAACCTCCATCAGTTCTTCCGAAGCTTTATTTATGCGGATAACTATTCCCTTGTGGTCACATAACCAGAGCCCGTCAAATGAGGTGTCAAACAAGACATCCAGATGTTCTGTCAGTGTTTTATACGATGGTAGCTCCATGAGGAGGTGCTCTATTGACGACGGTTCCATGAATAGACAGATAATGCCGGAGAAAGCTTTACTGTTAAGCGGTGAGCTGTGAATAATAGTCGTTTTTTTACTTGTGAGCTTTAAGGAGATGGTGTTAAACGGTTTATTTTTTTCCAATATGGTTTTAATGTTATCCCAAAGATCAGGGAATAAAGTTTTTAGATGTTTGCCGGAGACAGACTTTAAACTTTTACCGGTTAGCTTCCTTGCCGCATTATTAAAGAGAACAATCTGCCCCGTATGATTAACAAGCATCATCCCGGAACTGTTTGCGTCAATTAATTTCTTGTACCCCAGAACGTCTTGAGATGCTTTCACTCGCTGCTCCATAAGCAAAAGGTTTGATCAGAAAATATATAGTTCCTATTCAATAGCATCAATAACAATTTTTGGAAATGAATGACTGATTTCCTTAATAATATACTCCGGTAATGCAGGCGTTTCATGGGAGGCGATAACTTCTTTTGCCTTTTTATTGGCATTCTTCAACGCAATGGGTTGATGGTTATCCACCCATTCAGTAAAATAGGAGGTATCTCCAATTTTGGGGATGAAAAAATCACGCATATGTTTTACAGTATGAACCTCTCCCAGAAAGTTTCCTCCGGGGCCGATGCTTTTTATCAGCTCAATACTTTCAGTATCATCCATCGGAATAGCGGTCATCACTTTTTTCATCATCTCGATTGCCTCATTATCAATGACAAATTTTTCCATGGAAAGTGAACAGACAGATTCCAGGAAACCGCCGATTGCACTGATATACGTCGCGCCTGACATGGCTACAAATGGAACTGAGTATGCATGTTCGTACCCTGCCTGAATATCCGGCTGTTTTGACTCTGTTCTGCCTGCTGTGGCCCAGTTAGGAAGGTTGTAATATTCAGCCATCTGGGTTCCGCCGATATTTAATAATGGTAATTCCGGTGCGGCGGTCAGCATCTCGCCGGTTGAGAAATTGGTTGCCCCGGGAATGGTGCCGTAAAGAAATGCAACTCCGGGTTTTACAAGCTGGCTCAATACAATCATGCAAAGCATTTCAGCGTTCATTAATGTGATTGTGGCTGAAACTGATGCCGGTGAGGTAACGCCAAACTGCGTCATTGAAATTGGTGCAAGCGGAAAGCCCGCCCTGGCCGCTTCAATGAAATGCTCAACCGGCAGATCATCCAGTTTAAGCGGGCAGATAACCGGGCAGGAGCCAAATGCCATAAATGTTTTTCCGCCAAAAACTTTTTCTTTCAGCATTTCAGCCAGCGACATTACATCACGGTAGCCATAATCTGTGTTCATATCAATGCCAAACGGTTTGGATGTATGGTTAACCATATGAAAAAAAGTGGTGATATCTTCAGCTTCTTCAGGAACACCGTTATAGGTACAGGGGGTTGTAATATAATCTGTACCGGACAAGCCGTCTAAAAGCTTTACAAGAGTGATAAGATCTTTTAATTTCGCTTCACGCCGCTTTCCGGTATCAAGATCATGAATATTAATCGGAACACCGCTTCCACCGTAAAGGGGCGGATTTCCGCGTTCAAACGTAACTGTTTTTTTTTCATTACGGCCATGAAGGGTAAATGAAACGGGTACGGTTTTAAGAGCATTTTCAACCATTTCCGGGGAGATGTACACAAGCACACGGTTATTTTCTTCAACCACTCTGGCACCGGCATTTTTAAAATGAGCTATCGCTTTGGAATTTTTAACTTCAACACCTGCCGTTTCAAGAATATCCAGACTGTCTTTATGGATTTTTTCAACATCTGACCGGCCAAGTGGTTTAAACATTATTTTTTTCCTTATCTTCTTTTTCGGTGAGAGAAGCTTTTTTTATAGAAGTGTTTCCAAATTTTTGAGAAATGGCATCAACAACATGGTTAATTTTTTCCCAGTTTTGATCATCTTTGGTTTTTGGCGCAAAAAGATCCTGCTGAACCGGAATTGTTTCTGAAATCAGACCTGAAGCGCCGACGCCTATAAGACGGATTTTTTTTGGCGGCAGGCATTTTTCCAAAAGCCTTGATGCTTCCTGAAATATAATTTCAGACGATTGTGTCTGTTTGCTTATGGTACAGCTTCTTGTAATCTGGGTAAAATCGGACATTTTTATTTTTAAGGTAATGGTTTTTGCGCGCATGCCTATTTTCCGCAGTTCCTTACCAACATCTTCGGACTGTTCGAGAATGAATTTTGACAAAATCACCTTATCCAGCGTATCGAACTCAAGTGTCTCTTCACTGCTGACAGATTTGCTTGCTGTATATGGGATAACTTTTGATCGGTCAATTCCCTGTGAAAGCTCAAAAAGCCGGCGCCCGAACTTACCGAATTTTTTAGTCAGGCTGTCTTCACTAAATTTTCGGATGTCCCCTAGTGTTCTGATTCCAAGGGCTTCAAGGCGAAAATAAGTAGCATCGCCCACACCCGGAACCTTTTTAATCGGGAGCGTATTGATAAAAGCATGCACTTCATCAGGGTAAATGATGGAAAGACCATCCGGTTTATTAAGGTCAGATGCAATTTTAGCCAGAAACCGAAGAGGTGCGATTCCAACTGAACAGGTGAGTTTAACCTCTTCCTTGATTTTCTTTTTGATCTTTAATGCAATTTCTTTTGGAGATCCATGAAGTTTTTCACAGTCTTTGACATCCATATAGGCTTCATCGATTGATACCGGTTCAACCAGATGGGTAAATTCTTTTAATATGGACATTACCTCTCGGGAGACTTCAGAATATCGTCCCTTTTGGGGAGATACGATAATCAAGTTACGGCACTTCTTTTTTGCCATAAAAATGGGCATAGCAGAGTGTATACCGTATTTTCTGGCTTCATAACTCGCGGCAGCAACGACACCCCTGTTTGATTGCCATCCGACAACTACAGGCTTTCCAACTAAATCGGGGTTATCAAGTTGCTCAACCGATGCAAAAAAAGCATCCATATCAATGTGAAGGATCATGTCATAATACCATGTACAGGGTGAAAAACATTAAATATTATTTTTCAAAAAACAGAGTACCATCAGTATGTACAGTTTTACAAAGGGGTTATCAATAAATAAATGAGGGGTTTAAGCGCATAATTTCCTTGCAATAAACCTTCAGCTGCGATATGAATCCCAATCGTTACTTAAAAAGCCCGGGTGGCGGAATTGGTAGACGCAAGGGACTTAAAATCCCTCGAGCTTTATGCTTGTACGAGTTCGATTCTCGTCCTGGGCACCAGTAAAATCAAGAGGTTACATTGATTTAGTGTAATCTCTTTTTTATTTCAAAAATTAATATGTAAGCACTATGTAAGCACCAGAAAAATATTTTACCCACCAAATAAAAACCCAATCAACAAAACACCACAATACCGTAACTATTTAATATTAAAGCTTATTTATATTTAAAGGCAGGCCCTCAGGTCGCGTATATTCAACGATCTTTTTAAATGAAGGATACAGCAAGGATCAGACCGAACATAAGTTGCTAAAATTTGAGATATATTTGAAAAATTTGAAAATCTGTATATTATTACAAATCGTCTTTTATAATACAATCTGAAACCCAAACGTGCATGCACGATAATAACAATGTTAATATCTAACAGCTCAAACTTTAAAAAGGAATTTATTTTGTCAAGAAGATAAACTCAAACAAACCTGAAACTCGTCAAGCGATTAAAGATACATCTTACGAAAGTTGAGTTGTGAGTTGGTTAATGCAAGATGGCTGGCAGGTATTTTTACCAATTCTTGACCATGATCATCAAACTGACATCTTAATTTCAGGCGGTCTAAATTATTATCGAATCCAAGTCAAAACTATTAGTGCAAAAAGTGAAGATCAAATAATACGTGTCAGTCTGGTGGCGGTTCAGGATCACAGGATCATCTTTATTACCTGCGACGATCTAACCCATAAACGCAGCACCTTTATTACGGTTCGTTTTCGGCACCCACAGGCATAATACCGTATAAAGATCATCTGCATTGGGATAAGGATATCGTTGATTATTTTATTACCGTATTCTCAAAATTCAATAAACCGTTTTTTTTAATTTAAATAAAGTATGATTTTTATGAAGGAAGAAAATACTTTTGAAGAAAGTGAAAATATGATCAATTAGTCAGAAATTTTAGGAGCAAGTTCAATTTACCATATCTCTAAATTAAAAATTGGATCGGTTTTTTTTTGGAGCAGGCTATTAGAAGAAACAGAGAAAATATGTCCACTTGGTATAGGGAAGTCAATTAATCAGATCGATTTCTGACTTAATAAATTCAGCAACTTTTTTGGACTTATTTAAATCTATTCTGTTACTTAAATAGCTTACACTAATTGCTGCTGATACAACTCCCTGCTCATTGTAAACAGGAACCGCAACTCCATCAATACCCTCATAATGAAAGCCTTTACTATAAACATATCCTCTTTCCCGGGTTTCTTTAATAAGTTTTTTAATTTTTGTAACTGTAATGTTATGATACTTTTTGTATCGGAGTTTGTTGGCTTTTAATACAGAATCAATCTCTTTATTATCTAAAAACGAAAGGTATGCTAGACTTGCGGCACCAAATCCTAATGCCGTTCTTATTCCAATACCGGAGCTAACAGCACGAAAAGGAGTAATCCCTTCAACATAATCAATACACTGCGAATCATAACCGGTTCTTACAATCAAATAAACGGGAACTCTGAGATGATCAGAAATTCTTTCAAGACAAAACCTGTATTTCCTTTTAATGGCAAATTTTTCTGCTTCCACTCCAATAGAATAAAGCTCATTTCCTATATAGTAACGTTTTGAAACAGAATCAAAATCGATAAATCCCTCAATAAACAAAGCCGAAAGCAGCCTATGAACTGTTGCTGTTGGAAGCGTTACTTTTCTAACAATTTCAGATAATTTGATACCCCTATCATTGTTTTTGGCGACCATTTTTAATATTTGGGTCGTTCGACGTACACTTTGAGTACCTGCTTGAATATTTACTTTTGTATTTAGAGTATCTTTACCCATATGTTATTTTTTAGTCCTAATTGTATATCTAATTAGCAATTTTTAAGGCATCAATTTATATTACGCCATATATAGCACCATCAACAAGACTTCAAGATATAACCCTTCAATAAAAGGGGACAACGCATGTAAATTATATAGAGCCTCTATCATGTTTGCGTTATGTTTTCAATCAGGTGAACATAATTTCCTTCAGATAATCAACATCAAGGGCCGCACTAAACCGTTTGGTCTTAATACTCCCTTTATTTGAAACTCATCCGGATTGATCTTTTCAAAGACACGGTCAATCGTATCATGTGAAAGTATTCCAGCCGGTAACTCTAAAAACTTTTTTAGCCACTTTATTCGCTTTTTACCAAAATGCTCGATTTGTTCATATGTGTCAGCCCATGCAAGCACTGCGGATACGGATAAAATGATAATATCAATCAGTTTGTGAATGGTGTTGTGGTGGCGCGGATCCTGAATTTTTTCAAAATAATAATCAACTGTCCTTGTTCTCTTTTTTAGCATTGGCAACTTCTTGATTTCGTTGCCAATAATATTTATAAAAAAATAAAATGTCTATATTTTCTCCCTAATATATCATTTACTTACGGGGCTTTTCTACATGCGTTTACCCTGTCTCAATAAAGTTTTCTCACCGAAAGCGAGCGGGATATCAAAGCGAAAAAGAATAGTTCTATATTGGGAAGACATGACATTTCTTATCCCCCTTTCGCATATTTTCCCACAGCTAGAAGCTGAGCATAATAAATCTTGAATTCAAATAATATGCGCAACAGTTTTAGCCATGCTGCTAATTTAAATTTTGATATGACGCCATAATTGTTACCTAAAAACAATTTTTAGAGATGGCTTTAAACTCGAATCCCAATGATTGTTATCCGGTAACCAATTTTACACCCAGAGCCTCTGCTTCCTTTATAAGTTCGGTATTAGATACAATTTCTCCGGGTTCTTCAGCACTAC
Source organism: Desulfobacterales bacterium (assembly GCA_021737275.1). GTDB lineage: Bacteria > Desulfobacterota > Desulfobacteria > Desulfobacterales > JAIPEE01 > JAIPEE01. Next base: position 3,383 of record JAIPEE010000065.1, on the reverse strand, counting down.
CATAAACCATCCCAACAATATTAGCATCAACGTAATTGTAGATATCCTGAAATGATCTGAGTGCATTTATACACCCCGAGCTGAAAGCATCTTTATCTCCGTATGACATTGCTATGGCAATTTTTTTACCAGACAAAGGATTTTCATCCTGATTGTTATTATAAAGAGCATAGCAGCGATCCAAGAAAATCTTTATCTGGGCAGACATATTAAACCAGTAAACTGGGCTCGCAATAATAAGAGCATCTGCCTCAATAACCTTTGGATAAATATCTTGCATGTCATCATCAACAGCGCACCCTTTACTATCTTTTTTCTTACAGGTATAGCACCCTTGGCATGGCTTAAGATTCAAACCATTGAGATAAATTGATTCAACGGATGCACCCTGTGATTTTGCACCAAGAATAATATGTTTAGCCAGTAGTGTGCTGTTTCCCTTTTTTCTGGGGCTTCCGAATAAAGAAAGAATATTGATATTTTTTTCTGAATCTGCCATAAATCCTCCTCTTGAAAATGAATTTATAAATAATAACAAGACTGCTTAACTTTAAAGTTTAGATCATCGGATAATAAATAATATGCCGAAGTTTCTCGTATATTGATTTTCGGCCAATACATCGAGATAGTGCGGTAATCATGAAAAAGTCTACAGTTTTCGGAAACGATCTGTCAGAGTTTCATACAGGTGGGCAAAGCCACCCGGATAATAAATCATGATTAAAATCAAAAATAATCCATAGAATATAAAGTGCAGACCCGGATAATTCGAGAATTCCGATCGTACCAGTTCCATGGCAACAACAAAAGGAATCGCTATGGCTGCTCCGCCCCACAGGCTTGCCCGCCCCCCAAGATAAACGATTACCAGCACTTCAACCGTTTTTGTGGTATGCATGATTTCGGGCATCAGGATACCGTAATAGTGAGCATAAAATCCGCCCAGCCATCCGGCAAATGCACACGAAAGGGTAAAGTTTATAATACGATAGCGCACCGGGTTGATACCGGATGTCCTGGCAGCGTCCATGTTCTGCCCTATGGCTGTGAACGCAAGCCCCATGTTGGATCTTACAACACGTTTCAAAATAACATAGGTGATTATGAACATCGCAAAAATAATGTAGAAATAGGGAAGATTGGATGAGGTTTCCAGCAGTGTCGGGCAATTCAAACCCAGGGGACCTTCCGTAAGAAAGACCAGTTTTATGGCCAGTCCCCATATTGCCAGGCTGATAAACCAGGCCATTACCGCGGCAAAAATGCCGCGCAGCCGTAAGGTTAAAATACCGGTAAGGAAACCGACAAGGCCTGCCGGTATAATACCGATAAACATACCGATCCATGGGGAAAGTCCAAGCTTGGCACAAAGAATGCCTGATGTATAGGCACCCAGCCCCACAAAGGCCGCAAATCCGAAGTTTACGATGTTGATATATCCACCGGTGAAATCAAAAGCTACCGCCTGTGCCGCCATAAATAATCCTACCACCATCCAGCGAATCAGGTATTCCTGGTTGAAAGGAGGAATAACCGGCAGTAATAGCAGCAGTACCAGTGCAAAAAAGCCCAAAGGGGTAATGCATAAAGCATTCAGTGTTTTTTGAAAAGTATTCATTGTTGTTTTTTCCAGAACATGCTCCACAATATCTCCTATTGGTCCAAAATACCCCGGACACTGCTTCCGAAAATTCCCGAGGGTTTGATAATCAAAACCAGAATAATAACGGCTGCCGGAATAGTAAATTCCCATCCTTCACCAAAATATACGGTCGTCAGCACCTGCAACAGGGCGACAATAAAAGCACAGATGGCTGCACCGCCAACATTGCCCATACCTGCCAGAATTACGATAAACCATGAGTTGAAGAGCGGCCCCATTCCTACGGTGGGATAAGCCGGATACATAAACAAAAGGCAGGCACCGGCAAGGGCAGCGAGGGCTGCGCTGAGAGCCATTGTCAGAGTCTGGATCCCGTTAATGTTGATGCCGACCATCCGGGCGCCGGTCTCATCCTGGGAAACAGCCCGGATGGCGCGGCCCAATTTGGAAGCACTCATGAACCACCAGAACACCCCTAATATCAGCATTGCCAGGATAAATACCATAACACGGTCAAAAGAGATATTAACATTAAAGAATGACAGTGTCGGATAGGGCCAGTAACCGACAATCCCTCTGAAATCCGTACCGAAAATAAATTGGGTGCCATTCACGATAAGCACTGACAACCCCAGAGTGATGACGAAGGAATTCATCACCCATTGATCACTGGTCCGTTTACGTAATGGCCGGAAAATCACCAGCTCGGATAAAATTCCCACGACCACTCCTGCAACAGCCGCTATCAGCATCACCAGTATCGGTATAAAAAATGCGACCACGGGGTTGGGGCTGTCCATGAGATAATCGGAAAACGGTGTAAAGACAAAATAGGCCGTCAAACCACCGATCATAAAAAACTCACCGTGCACAAAACTTGTAATGTTCATTACACCGAAAACCAGCGCCAGTCCCATGGCAACAAGGGCCCACATACCGCCGGTCACAATTGTGTTGACGATAACATAAAAACCGCTGTCGATGGATGCCAGAACCGCCGCAATTATCGACAAGGTAATAGTAATCACGGGGGGTGATTTCAATTTTCTGGTCACTATTTTAATCAAACCCTGACTTGAGGTCATAGCCATAATGATTTATTCCTTTATATCTCTTTCCGCAAGCCTGTTACACTTTTCTTCAAAATCAGGCCGGAAGCCTTTATATACCCAGATAGGCTTTACGAACATGCTCATTTTCATTGAGTTCACTGCTGGGTCCCTCAATTACGATTTTTCCTTTTTCCAGGACATAGCCCCTGTCGGTTGCCTTCAGGGTCTTGGTAACATTTTGTTCCACCAGAAGAATGGTAACTCCTTTTTTATGCAAGACATCCAGCGCTTGAAAAACAGTATCCGTCAATTGAGGGGCCAACCCCAGACTCGGCTCGTCAACTAGTAGCAGAGACGGTCCCGACATCAGCCCCCGGCCGATCGCCAGCATTTTGCGTTCTCCACCACTCATGGTACCGGCAAGCTGTTTGCGGCGTTTTTTCAAGATGGGAAACAGGTCAAAAACGAAATCCTGATGTTCCAGAATCTTGTTTTTATCTTCCACCGTAAACGCACCCATAGCAAGATTTTCCTGTATATTCATACCGGCAAACAGGTTCATCTCTTCGGAGATGTAGCTGATGCCCAGCCGGCAGATTTTATGTCCCGGCATATGCTCAATGGGTTTCCCGCAAAAATTGATACTGCCGCCTAAGGTATTTATCATTCCGGCAACCGATTTTAGAAAGGTACTTTTCCCGGCACCATTGGGCCCCACAATGCAAACG